>DASSYI010000001.1:0-17427 GCA_035703365.1 Solirubrobacterales bacterium | reverse complement strand
GGTGACCGCGTAGGTCTCGAACAGGTCGGCGGCCATGCCGGCGCAGTCGCCGACGTTGTCGCCGACGTTGTCGGCGATCACCGCCGGGTTGCGGGGATCGTCCTCGGGGATCCCCGCCTCGACCTTGCCGACCAGGTCGGCGCCGACGTCGGCGGCCTTGGTGAAGATGCCGCCGCCGAGACGGGCGAAGACCGAGATCAGCGAGCCTCCGAAGCCGAGGCCGATCAGCGCGTCGACGGCCTCCTTGTCGGTGCTGCCGATCAGGAGCAGGAACCCGTAGTAGCCGGCGACGCCGATCAGCGCCAGGCCGACGACCAGGAGCCCGGTGACCGAGCCGCCCTTGAAGGCGACGTCGAGCGCCGGCGGGACGCCGCCGCGCGCCGCCTCGGCGACGCGGGAGTTGGCCCGCACCGAGACGTTCATCCCGATGAATCCGGTGGCGCCCGAGAGCACGGCCCCGATCAGGAATCCGACCGCGGTTTCCCAGCTCTGCAGGACCAGCAGCAGGACCGCGATCGGCACCGCGAGCGCGGCAATGATCGTGTACTGCCGGTTCAGGTAGGCCTGGGCCCCTTCCTGGACGGCGCCTGAGATTTCGCGCATGCGGTCGTTGCCCGCGGGCTTCGCGAGTAGGCGCTGGGTGACGATAAGTCCGTAGATGACGGCGGCGGCTGCGCAGACGAGTGCGACAACCACCCCGTAATCGGTCAAGAAGTCGGTCAAAGTTCCTATTCCTCCGGTGGTTTTAGCGGCGCGGGAGTCTATAGACGAAGTCGGCGACGCCGCGCCCAGACTCGTGCTGGAGCGGATTACCCGCCTCCTGGCACTCGGTTACGCCGACTGCCGGGCCTGCTCGGCGCCCGCGTAGGTCCGCCGCGTCTCGGCCACCGCGTCGCGGTAGACGTCCTCGATCGAGACCCCGGAGTCGAGCGCCTCGCGCGCTCGCTGGGCGCCGTTTCGCTCCGGCAGCCGCAGGTCGAGGCCCAGCTGCGCCCGCGCCGGTTCGGTCCAGACCAGCACCCGCTCCAGCAGCGAGCGGGTCGGCAGCTCCTCCCCCCGCCGCCAGTCGATCATCCGGCCGCCGGCGCCGTGGCGGATCGCCCGCCAGAGGTTCTCCTCGATCTCGCGATCGGCGAGCGGCGCCGCGCCGCCGCCGTAGCCGCGCTCGTCGTAGTCGAGCGCCGTCTGGGCGATGCAGGCCGCGATCAGCCCGGCCAGCGCGAAGGACTCGTCCCCGCGCGTCTGCGCGTCGCAGATCCGCACCTCGACGGTGCCGAAGCTGTGGTGCGGCCGCACGCTCCACCACAGCTGGGTCGACTCGACCACCGAGCCGAGCCGCTCCAGATCCCCGACGAAGGAGGCGTAGGTGGCCCAGTCCCCGAAGGCCGACGGCACGCCGCAGCGCGGGAAGGTGCGGGTGAAGATCTCGCTGCGGACGCTGTGCAGGCCGCTGTCGCGGCGGTCGAGGAAGGGCGAATTGGCCGAGACCGCGAGCAGCAGCGGCAGCAGCTCGCGCAGCCCGTCGCAGACAGCGATCGCCCGGTCGGCCCCACGGATGCCCATGTGCAGGTGCAGGCTCCAGGTGTTGTTGCGCTGCGCGACATAGCCGAGTTCGTGGCGCAGCCGGTTGTAGTGGGGCGTGTCGATGATCCGCTGGTCGAGGTAATTGGCCCAGGGGTGGGTCCCCATCGCGCCCAGCGTTAGCCCCATCCCGCCGACGACGTCAAACAGGCGCGCCCGCCGCTCGCGCTGGCGCTCGACCGCCTCGGCGAAGGTCTCGGCCCGCCCGGAGCGGATCTCCACCTCCGAGGCGATCAGCTCTCCCGCCGCCGCCTCGGCCAGAACCTCGTCGCGCCGGCAGGCCGCCATCACGTCCTCGAAGCGGTGCTCCAGCTCCAGCGTCCGCGGGTCGAGGATCGCGAACTCCTCCTCGAGGCCGATCGTGAAGTCCTGCGAGGACTCGAACTTCTCGCGGGCGAGATCGAGGTCGAGGGACAAGGGCGGAGGCTAGGCCAGGTAGAAGTAGAGCGCGTAGAGCAGGTCGACGGCCGGGCTGGAGGTGTGGACCGTGACCTCCGGCGGGACCTGCAGCAGCTGCTCGGAGTAGTTGAAGATGATCTTTACCCCGGCCTTGACGAGACGGTCGGCGACGTCCTGAGCCGCGTCGGCCGGCACCGCCAGCACCCCGACCACGATCTCCTCCTCGGCGACCACGTCGGGGAGGTCGCCGATGTCGCGCACCGTCAGCTCGCCGATCTGGTTGCCGACGACGCCCGGGTCACTGTCGAAGACCGCGACGACCTGGAAGCCGTGGTCGGCGAAGATCGAGGAGGTGGCGATCGCCTGGCCGAGGTTGCCGGCGCCGAAAAGGGCGATGTTGTGCTGGCCTGAGGTGCGGAGGATCTTGCGGATCTCTGAGACCAGCGAGTCGACCTTGTAGCCGACGCCGCGCTTGCCGAACTTGCCAAAGCCGGAGAGGTCGCGGCGGATCTGGGTCGGGTTGATGTGGGTGTACTCGGAGAGCTCCTGGGAGGAGATCGTCTCCCGGCCCATCTTCCGCGCCTGGGTCAGTACCTGCAGGTAGCGGGAGAGGCGGGCGGCGACGCCCAGCGAGAGGCGCTCGCCTTCGACCGGGAACGCCCCGGCGGCGTCGAACTCCTCGATCACCTCGACCATGCCCCCACAGTATCGAGCCTGGCCTTGAGAGCATCGCGGTCGAGGATCAGCTCCGAGACCTCGATTCCGTCGACCTCGACGACCGGGATCCGCTCGAGGTGGCGCCGCAGCAGCAGCTCGTGGCTCTCGATGTCGATCTCGTGCAGCTCGAAGCGATACCCCTCCTCGTGCAGGGCGACGATCTGCGCCATCGCCTCCTCGCAGAGATGGCAGCCCGGACGGGAGTAGACGACGACGTCGGCCATCGGGCTCAGTGAGGGACCGCGGCGACGGTCTCGCCGGTGGCGAAGGCGTCGTAGCCGAGGTAATCGGGGTAGGCGATCGGCTCGGCGTAGCGCGCCGCGGCGCCTATCATCGCGGCGTTGTCGGTGCAGAGGGCGATCGGGACCAGCTTCAGCCGCACCCCCATCTCATCGCAGATCTCTCCCACCGCCTCGCGCAGGGGGCCGTTGGCCGCGACCCCGCCGCCAAGCGCGACGGCGTCCCACTCCCCCTGCTTCAGCGCCCGCTTCAACTTTGTCGTCAGTTGCCGGATCACCGCCGCCTGGAAGGAGGCGGCGAGATCGGCGCGCCGCTCGGCGACCCCGTCCGGCCCGAGCTCCCGGCAGCGGTAGAGGACCGCGGTCTTGAGGCCGCTGAAGCTGAAGTCGAGGCCGGGGTTGCGGGACATCGCGACCGGCATCTCGAAGGCGTCGGGGTCGCCCGCCTCGGCCTCGCGCTGGATCAGCGGGCCGCCGGGGTACCCCAGGTCCAGCAGCCGCGCCGCCTTGTCGAAGGCCTCGCCGGCGGCGTCGTCGAGCGTCTGCCCGAGCAGCTCGTAGCCGTGGTGGTCGCGGACGCCGGCCAGCAGCGTGTGGCCGCCGCTGGCGATCAGGCAGAGGAAGGGCGGCTCCAGCGGCTCGGGCTCGAGGAAGTTGGCGGCGACGTGTCCCTGAAGGTGGTCGACCGGGATCAGCGGCAGCCGCCGCGCGGCGGCGATCCCCTTGGCGGTGCTGATTCCGACCAGCAGGGCCCCGATCAGGCCGGGACCGGCGGTGGCGGCGACGGCCTCGACGTCGTCGAGGGTGACGCCGGCCTCGGCCAGCGCCGCCTCGACCACCGGGGTCGCCAGCTCGAGGTGGTGACGGGCGGCGACCTCGGGCACGACCCCGCCGAAACTTTCGTGGGCGGCGGCCTGGGAGGAGATCACGTTGCTGAGGATTCGGCCGTCGTCGAGGACGGCGGCGCAGGTGTCGTCGCAGGAGGTCTCGATCGCCAGCAGCATCAGTCCCGTCCCCTCAATCGAGCCACCTCAGTCCAGCCACATGATCAGCGCGTCCTCGCCGTTGTCGTGGTAGTAGCGGGGACGGACGCCGGCCGAACGGAAGCCGAAGCGCTCGTACATGCCGATCGCGCGGTGGTTGGAGACGCGCACCTCGAGGGTGAACGGCAGCCTGCCCTGCGCCTCCTCGATCAGGCGCCGCATCAGCGCCCCGGCGACGCCGGTGCCGCGGCTCTCGGGGTCGACGGCGATGTTCATCAGGTGCCAGACCTGGTCGTAGCGGGAGCAGATCACGTAGCCGAGCAGCTCGTCGCCGGCGCTGGCGGCGAGGCAGATTCCCGACGGCTTGGAGAGCTCGAGGACGAACATCGCCAGCGACCAGGGGGTCGGGAAGGAGCGCCGCTCGATCGAGATCACCGCCGGCAGGTCGCTGTAGGCGAGCCTGCGGACCTGGACCTCCCGGCTCAGTTCATCGTGCTCTTTGTGAAGCGTCTCGCTCAAGCCACCGCTCCGCATCGGGGGGTCTCAGGTAGATCGGGGCGAGCCCCGCGGCCTCTTCGCCCGGCTCCGCCGCCGCCAGCGCGCAGACGTGGCGCGCGGCGACCCGGTGGACGGGATCGGAGTCGTCCGCTATCCGGACGCCACCTTGGGTCAACTCGTAACGGAATCGTACCGCCCCCGAACCGGCCACCGTGGGGGGCTCCCCCAGCTTGCCCAGGCGCGCGGCGAGCTCCTCGGGCCGGTAGACGGCCGGCTCCCAGATCCGGGCGCCGTCGGCCGCGTACAGAGCGGCGAAGACCTCGCCCCGCCAGCCGTCGAGGACCGCGAGCCGCTCGCCGGCGGCGCCCGCCTCGCCGATCCCCGCCGCAACCGCGTCCAGGGTGCAGACGCCGCGCACCGGCAGCCCGAGGCTGGAGGCGAGCCCGCGCCCGGTGGCGATCCCGATCCGCAGGCCGGTGAAGGAGCCGGGGCCGACACCGACGCCTAGCCGGTCGACAGCGTCCCAGCCGCCGGCGGCCTCGGCCGCGTACTCGACCTCGGCGAGCAGCCCGGTCGCGTGCCGGGGCCTTCCCGTCGGGGAGAGGCCCAGCTGCGACTCGTGGAGGACCTCGCCGTCGCGCCAGGCGCAGGCGACGGTGTCGACCGTCGCGGTGTCGAAGCCGACGACGATCAGGGGTTCGCTACCCGGTGACCCGGAAAGCCCAGGAACCGACTTTCTTGCCTTTGACGTACCAGCTGACGACGTGCTTGCCGGGGATCGTCGAGGTGATCTTGTTCACGTAAAGGGTCCCCTGTTCGGCTTCCTGAGCCTGCGCGCAGAGGTTTTTCCCGCTCGGGAACTTGACGCAGACGCTGTAGGCGACGTCGCCGGCCAGGCTTTTGAAGAAAGCGCCCTTCTTGGCCTTCTTCGGGCAGGAGTGCGAGGGCTTCGCGTTGCGGGAGACCCCGCATCCGACGTAATGCTTGTAGGCCGCCGCGCTGGCCGAAGCGGGTACCGCGGTGATCAGCAGTCCGCTCACCAACATGGCCGCTGCGAGTGCCTTCAGTCCCTTCATCCCGTCCTTGCCTTTCTCGATCGAGTTCCGAGCGCCGATGCTACAAGCTGGGCGCGCTGCCTCCCTGAACACGGCCGGGCGGCGAACGCTGCGCTTTTCCCCTGCACCCCCTACCCAGGGATGAAGATTTCGATCCGGCGGCGGTCCTCGCCGAGGTGGGCGAGCCGCAGCTCGAGGGCGGGGCGCTCGAGCTGGCCAGAGCCGGCCCCCGGCCACTCGACGAAGGCGACGCCCTCCGGCCGCAGGTAGTCGTCGAGCAGAGCCGGGTCCTCGCCCTCCAGCGTCTGCAGGCGGTAGAGGTCGAGGTGGGAGACCGGCATCCGGCCACCGCCGTAGCGCTGGCCGATCGTGAAGGTCGGCGAGGTGACTGGTTCGGTGACGCCAAGCGCGCGGCAGGCGCCGCGGACCAGGGTCGTCTTGCCGGTGCCGAGCTCGCCGGAGAGCAGGACGACGTCGCCGGGCTGCAGGCGCGCGGCGATACGGGCGCCGAGCGCCTCGGTCTCGGCGGCGCTGCCGGTCTCCACCACCTCCACGACGCCTCGCCTACCCGAAGAAGCCGAGCTGGTCGCTGGGCGGCGGCGGGGCGGGGTCGTCTCCCGCTTCGGCTTCGGCAATCTCCTCGGCGCTCGGGACCGGGTCCGGCAGCGGCCGGGCCAGCAGCTCGGGGATCGTCGCGAAATCGCCTCGCAAGGTCTCCTTCACCGCCGGCGTGCGCAGGGCAGCTGCGGGGTGGAAAAGCGGGAGCAGGAAGACGGTGCGGCCGCCGAGCTCGTGCACCTGCGGGGTGCCGCGGACCTTGGTGATCCCGGTCGGGCTGCCGCTCAGCAGCTTGGTGGCGAAGTTGCCGAGGGTGCAGACGACCCGCGGCTCGATCAGCCGCACCTGCTCGAACAGGTAGGGCTCGCAGGCGGCGATCTCCTCCGGCTGCGGATCGCGGTTGCCCGGCGGCCGGGACTTGAGGACGTTGGCGATGAAGACGTCGTCGCGGGCGAGGCCGATCTCCTCCAGCATCTGGTTCAGCAGCTGCCCGGCGCGGCCGACGAACGGCAGCCCCGACCGGTCCTCTTCGGCCCCCGGCGCCTCGCCGACGAACATCAGGTCGGCGTCGGCGTTGCCAGCCCCGAAGACCGCTTTGGTGCGGGTCTCGTGCAGGGGGCATTTGGTGCAGTCCTTGACCTCCTCGTAGAGCTCGACCAGGCACTGCCGCCGCTCCTCGGCGCTCCCGCTCACGGCTTCTCCCCCGCCGCGCGGCGCTTCCTCGCCTCGCCCAGCCGCTCCTGGCGCGCCGATTCCCGCTCGCGCCGGCGCGATTCGTCCGACCGTACGGCGGCGCCGCGCGGCTGGCGACCGGGCGGCGAGACGGTCGAGAGCAGCCGCCGCGTCCGCTCCGAGCCGCAGCTCGGACAGGCGGCGACCTGGCCGCTCGCCATCAGCTCCTCGAAGCGTGCCCCGCACGCCTCGCACTCGAACTCGTAGATCGGCATCGGCGCCAATCGTAGTTCGCCTCAGGGCGTGAGACCCGAGGTGAACCGAAGAGTTCCACTTGAATACCCTGCGCCGATGGGACGACTGTTGCGATTTGCGTGCCTGGCCATCGCGGTCTGCGCAGCGCTCGCGTCGGTGACGGCAGCTACGACCAGGGCCGATGGCGAAGGCGACTTCCATCTCCAGGTCAATCTCCCCGACAGCAAGGGATACTCGATGAGCATTTCGGCCGAAGGTCACCACCAGGTCGCGCTGCTGGCGCAGAAGGGGAGCACGGGAGTCGCCTACACGGTCAGGGGAGGCGCCAGCAGCCGCCGCCTCGACGCCGACTTCGGCGCGCTCGGCAGGGTGCACATTCGCTTTCGCCTCAAGCCCGAGCCCTTCTCCCCGTCGCTCTTCAGGGGCAAGTCGTGCAGGTTTGCGCGTCTGCTGTTCTTCGGGGGCCGCTTCCACGGCGAAGTCGAATTTGCCGGCGAGCCCGAAGTGGCCGGGGTAAACGCCCGCTCCGGACGCGTCGATCTCGTCCGGTACCGCAAGCGAGCCTGCAAGCACGAGCATCGCAGAGAAGGGAGCGCGCGGCCGCAGAGCAGCGGGAAGCAGAACGACGAGGCGCTCAGAGAGGTCGACTTCTTCTCTGCGGAAGCGCAACCGGAAGGGCGCTCGGTCTCGCTCAATCTGATTCGCGCTGCCGAATCCGGGACCGGCAGCCCCGCGACGCTCTACATCGCCTCCCTCACCGAAACCGCGGCCAGGGTCCGGATCGTCAGGAGCGCCGTCGGCAACACCCGCAGCGAGGTCCTCCGCCTCGGCAAGCGCGGCGCCGAGCCGACGACCGCCACGATCGAGCTGCCGGCGCCGTTCTCCGGGAGCGCTTCCTATGCGGCCGAACCGGGAGCCCCTCCTAGCTGGAGCGGCGACCTCGCCGTCGCCCTTCCTGGAGCGGTCGCGGTACCGCTGACCGGCATCGGCTTCAATGCCGGCCTCTGCCGGTCCTTCTCCTCGGGGGACCCGGGCGTCTGCACCGGCTCCCTGGCCGGGCGGTCGCCGGAAGAAGTGGGTGAATTCGGGCGCTAGCCCTCCTCGAATACCCTGCGCGCGTGACGGCAAGGGGAAAGATCGGAGTTCTTGTCTGCGCGCTGGCGGCGCTGCTGCTGCCCGCGGGCGCCACGGCCCGTGTGTCGCAGGGGGTCTCGGTCAGCACCATCGAGCTCGGCGAGAGCAACGGCTACGAACTGGAACTCGGCGCGATTCGCTTCAAACGGCGGACGGGCGTGCAGCTGACTGCGCAGCGTGAGACCGCCAATGCCAGCTACGAGGTCTCCGTCAAGAACGGCACGGGGATCCACGCGACCTTCGGCTCGTTGGGTCAGGTCAACCTCGGCTTCCACCGGCAGAAGAAGGTGGTGGAGCGGCCGGAACGGAACTGTCGCTGGATCATCGAACTCGGCGTCTTCCGTGGAACCGTGCGGTTCGTCGGCGAGGACGGTTACGTCACCGTCGAAGAGACGAACCCAAAAGGGGACATCTTCCGCTTGCCGGACGGCTTCTGCGGGCTGGGGAGCTTCCGGCCCGGGCTGCCGCCGGGCCTACCCCGGGAGACGGTGCTCGCGGCGCGGATGAAGAGCGGGTCGAGAGAGATCGGCTTCCGGGCGTCGAGGGAGCTCAGCGTCCGCCGCACCATCCAGATCGAAGCCCGCACCACCGAACGGGTGGAAGGGATGCGGATCGACCGATCGGTGCTCGTCCCGGGGAAACCGGCCGAGTTCACCGCCACCGGGGCCTCACGCGCGGCGGTCTCGCCCCCCATGCCGTTCAGCGGTTCCGCCCGTTTCCGCGACCCCGCGGGCGCGCCGACGAGCTGGGAAGGCACGCTCGCCGTCACGCTGCCGGGGCTCGGGGAACTGCCGCTAACCGGCGAGGGATTCACCGCCCGCCTCTGCCCCCGCCTCGCGATTCTCGAAAGCTGCCTTCCGAGGCGCGAACGGGCGCGCGTAGGGAACCGCTACGGCAGCGGCTCCCACTCCCAGCCCTTGGCGCTGGCCAGGCTCTCCTCGCTTAGGTAGCGGCGGAACTCGTCGAGCTCGGCCGGCTCGACGGCGTAGACGTGCTCGGGCTCGGGGAAGCTGCGGCGGCGGACCTCGTCGCCGTACTGCTTGACCGCGGCGACCATCGTCTCGTGGACGTCGGCGTAGCGCTTGACGAATTTCGCCATGTGGCCGGTGGTGATCCCGAGCAGGTCGTGGAAGACGAGGACCTGGCCGGCGGTGCCGCGGCCGGCGCCGATGCCGATCGTCGGCACCTCGAGCTTGTTGACGATCTCGTCGGTGATCGCCGAGGGGACGGCCTCGATCACGATCGCGAAGCAGCCGACCGACTGCAGCGCGAGGGCGTCCTCGAGCTGCTTGATCGCGCTCTTGGCGTTCTTGCCCTGGGCTTTGTAGCCGCCGAGGGCGGTCGCCGTCTGCGGGGTGAGGCCGATATGACCCATCACCGGGATGCCGGAGTTGACGATCGCCCGGGCGCGCTCGACGATGACGCCGCCAGCCTCGAGCTTGACCGCCTGGCAGCCGGTCTCCTTGACCAGCCGCTGGGCGCTGCGGATCGCTTCCTCGTTGCTCGCCTCGTAGCTGCCCATCGGCATGTCGCCGACCATTAGCGGCGTCTTCAGGCCGCGGCGGACGGCCTTGCCGAGGATCACCATCTCGTCCATCGAGACCAGCTTCGTGTCCGGGTAGCCGAGGACGACGTTGGCGGCGGAGTCGCCGACGAGGACGATGTCGACGCCGGCCGCCTCGGCGACCGTCGCCGAGGGGTAGTCGTAGGCCGTGACCATCACGATCGGTTCGCCGTTGGCCTGCATCTCGGCGAGGCGCGGCAGGCCGATCGGCTTGCGGTCGGACGTCGGAGCGGTGTGGGAACGGCCTCCTGAGCTCATTTGAGCAGCACCTCCGGGTGGCTGTCGATCGCGATTGCCTTGTTGTCGTCGTCGACGTGGACGACGACCGGGTCGTAGCGCTCCAGGTCCTTCTCGTCGTAGGAGCCAAAGGTGGCGACGATGATCTTGTGTCCCGGCTCGACCAGGTGGGCGGCGGCGCCGTTGACCTGCATCGTCCCCGAGCCTGGCTCGCCGTCGATCACGTAGGTGACGAAGCGGGCGCCGTTGTCGACGTCCCAGACGTAGACCTGCTCGTTGGTGATCATGTCGGCGCCGGCCATCAGCTCGGTGTCGATCGTGATGCTGCCGATGTAGTCGACGTCGCAGTCGGTCACCGTCGCCCGGTGGATCTTCGACTTCAGCATCTGCCTTTGCACGTGCTCCCCCTTCGCGGGCTAGGTGTTCGGGACGTTGTTCGGGTCGATCAAGACGTTGTCGATCAGGCGCGCGGAGCCGACGCGGGCGGCGACGGCGACCAGCACCGGGCGGTCGCCGAGCCGCTCGACCGGCTCCAGCGTCTCCGCGTCGCGGGCCTCGAGGTACTCGGGCTCGACACCGGCGGCGGCGAGCTCGGCGCGGGCTGCATCGAGGCCCTCGGCGAGCGAGCCGGAGCGGGCGCCGCGCTCGGCGGCGGCGAGGGCGCGGGAGAGCGCCGTCGCCCGCACGCGATCAGACGGCTCCAGGTAGGCGTTGCGGGAGCTCATCGCCAGCCCGTCGGCCTCGCGCACGGTCGGCATCACCTGTATCCGCACCGGGAAGTCGAGGTCACGGACCATGCGCCGGATCACGACCGCCTGCTGGGCGTCCTTCTGGCCGAAGTAGGCGACGTCGGGGCCGACGAGGTTGAAGAGCTTGGCGACGACGGTGGTGACGCCGCGGAAGTGCTCGGGGCCGCGGCGCCCGGCGTCGCCGTCGAGGACGCCGGTGAGCGGGCCCGTGACCTCGACCGCGGTCGAGGCGTCGGCGGCGTAGACCTCCTCGACCGGCGGGGCGAAGACGAGGTCGGCGCCGGCCTCGCCGGCAAGCTGCAGGTCGCGCTCCTCGTCGCGCGGGTAGCGGTCGAGGTCGTCGTTTGGACCGAACTGGGTCGGGTTGACGAAGAGGGTCATCACCACCAGGTCGCACTCGGCGCGGGCGGCGCGGATCAGCGAGAGGTGCCCCTCGTGCAGGTACCCCATCGTCGGCACCAGGCCGATCGTGAGGCCGGCGCGGCGGGCGTCGCGCAGGGCAGCGCGAAGCTCGCGCTTGGTTCTGATTGCGGGCGCGGCCACGGTGAGACGACGGGTATCGGTGAGGAGAGTCGAGGTCATAGGTCCATGCCCTAGGGGTCACGGCCGTGCAGAGCCAAATTATAGGCACGCTTCGTGGCGGTTCTGTGACATTCGCCGGAAAGTCTTTTCAATCCGGAGCGGCGAAGTCGATCCTGCGGATCGGCTTCGCCGGCGCCCCGGCCGCGAGCGTGCCCGGCTCGACGTCGCGGGTGACGACCGAGTTGGCGCCGATCACGCAGCGCTCGCCGACGCTGACCCCGCTGGTCACCGCGCAGCTGATCCCGAACCAGCAGTTGGCGCCGATCTCCACCGGCCCCTTGGTCGTGAACCCCTGCCAGGTGATCGGCTGGGTCGGGTCGTCGTAGCGGTGCTCGGCGTCGCCGACAAAGCAGCCGTTGGCGAACATCGTGTGGTCGCCGATCACGACGCGCTCGTGGGCGGCGATCATCACGCCTCGGTTGAGGAAGCAGCCGGCGCCGATCTCGATCCGCGCGCCCGGGGCCAGCGTCAGCCAGCAGCCCGGCTCCAGGAGGGTCCCCTCGCCAATCGTCAGCCGTCCCTCGTCGAGCGCCTCCAGCACCTCGCCCTCCACCGGGTGGCGGATGAAGAACCCGCCGCGCGCCGCGTGGCGGTCGATCCGCCAGCGGCGCAGCAGGCGATGGTTGCGCTCGTACCAGCGCCGCTTCGCCCACCAGAGTCGCCAGCCGCTCTTCGCCATCGCGCCAGCCTAGACATAGACTGGCGCGCGTGGCGGACCTGCGCGGCGGCATCGACCTCGGCGGCACCAAGATCCAGACGGCGATCGTCGACGGGCGCGGCGAGGTCGTCGGGCAGGCGCGGCAGCCGACGCCGACCAGCGGCGGGCCCGAGGACGTCGCCGCGGCGATGGCCGAGGCGCTGCGCGAGGCGGCGAAAGAAGCCGGGGTCGAGAGCGGCGACTTGGCCGGCGTCGGGGTCGGCTCGCCCGGCGACGCCGACGAGAAGACCGGCGTTGTCTCGTCGGCCAAGAACCTTCCGGGCTGGGAGGGCAGCTTCCCGCTGGCAGAAAAGCTGAAGGAGGCGCTCGGGACCGAGGTCAAGGTCGGCAACGACGTCCAGGTGGCGACCGAAGCCGAGTTCCACCTCGGCGCCGGCCAGGAGTTCCAGAGCCTGATCGGCGTCTTCTGGGGGACCGGCGTCGGCGGCGGCTTGGTCCTCGACGGCAGGCCCTGGCTCGGCCGCGGCGCCGCCGGCGAGATCGGCCACGTCGTGGTCAAGCGCGGCGGCGCCAAGTGCCCCTGCGGGCGGCGCGGCTGCCTCGAGGCCTACGCCGGCCGCTCGGCGATGGAAGCCGAGGCGCGCCGCCAGCACGAAGAGGGCCACAAGACCGACCTCTTCCACCTGATGGAGAAGCACGGCAAACCCCGCCTCACCAGCGGCATCTGGGAGCGAGCGCTCGACCACGGCGACCACCTCGCCGAAAAGCTGATCGAGCGGGCGGTCGAGGCGCTGGGGACGGGGGTCGCCTCCTCCGTCAACCTGCTCGACCCCGAAGCCGTGATCATCGGCGGCGGCCTCGGCGTCCGCTTCGGCGAGCGGCTGATGGGCCCGCTGATGGAAGAGATGACCAAGCACCTCTTCGTCGACGAGCGCCCGCCGGCAGTCCGCGTCGCCTCCCTGGGCGACCTCGGCGGCGCGATCGGCGCGTCTTTGCTCGTCTCCCGCTAGCCGCGGCCGGGGATCTCTAGACGCGCCCGGAGGTCTGGCGCTGGTTGCGCGCTACGGCGTCGACCAGGACGGCCAGCAGCAGGACGCCGCCGGTGACCATGAACTTGACCGCCGAGGAGAGGGCCAGCAGGTCCATGCCGTTGGAGATCGAGCCGATCACGAGGGCTCCCAGCAGAGCGGTCCAGACCGAGCCGCGACCGCCGAAGAGGCTGGTCCCGGCGATCACCGGGCCGGCGATCGCCAGCAGCAGGAGTTCGTTGCCGCCGGAGTTCTGGTTGACGGCGAGCAGGCGCGAGGCGGCCATGATGCCGCCGATCGCCGCCATCGTGCCGGCGATCGAGAAGACGACGATGCGCACCCCGTTGACGCTGATCCCGGCCCGCCGCGCCGCCTCGGCGTTGCCGCCGACGGCGTACACGTGGCGACCGAAGCGGGTCATCTTCACCACGTACTCCATGCCGACGACGAAGCCGATCAGGATCAGGATCGCCAGCGGCAGGCCGCGGTCGGAGTTGAAGACCAGGATCGCGGCGATGACGACGACCGCGACGAGGACGAAGCGGACGATCAGCGAGGTCGGGTTTTCGGCCGCCAGCCCGGCGTCGCGGCGGCGTTTGTAACCGATCGCCAGCACCGCCCCGTAGGCCGCGATCGCAACCACGGCGAAGATCCACCCCACCGCGTCGGAGTAGAAGGTGTTGGCCAGGCCGGTGATCTTCGGATCGGTGATGTTGAGCGACCCGGTCGAACCCAGCACCTCTAACAACGCTCCCTGCCATGCGAGCAGCCCCGCCAAAGTGACGACGAAGGAGGGAACGCCGAAGCGGCTGAAGAGGAACCCTTGGAGGAGGCCGATCGCGCAGCCGACCAGGACCGCAGCGAAGATCGCCAGGTACGGGTTCCAGCCGTGTTTGACGTTGAGGACGGCCATCACCGCCGCCGCTAGCCCGCTGACGGCGCCGACCGAGAGGTCGATCTCGCCGAGCAGCAGGACGTAGACGATGCCGACCGAGATCAACCCGACGGCGGTTATCTGCAGCCCGAGGTTGGTCAGGTTCTCGGCCGAGAGGAAGCGGTCGTTCTCGTACTGGAAGATCGCCCAGATCAGCGCCAGCCCGATCACCACGCGCAGCGAGGCGAGGTCGCCCTGGACGATCCGGCGGATCGTCTCGCGGCGGGCGCTGCCCTCCCCCTTGCCGGCTTCGGGCCCTTGCGCTTCGGCGCTCTCGACCGTCTCGCTCATCCGTCCTCCTCGCGTTTCTCCGCCTCCAGCTCGGCTCGCTCGGCCTGCTCGGAACCCCCGTTGTCCTTCTCGCCGAGGCCGGTGATCGCCCCGACCACGTGCTCCTCGGTCGTCTGCTGCGCGTCGAACTCGCCGCCGGCGCGGCCCAGCCGCAGGACGAAGATCCGGTCGGCGACCTCGAAGACGTCGGCGAGGTTGTGGCTGATGACGACGACGCCGAGTTCGCGCTCGCGCAGGCGCCGAATCAGTTTCAGCACCTGCTGGGTCTGGGCGACGCCGAGGGCCGCGGTCGGCTCGTCGAGGAGCACGACCTTCGGATCGCCGAGCAGCGAGCGGGCCACCGCCACCTGCTGGCGCTGGCCGCCGGAGAGGGTGCCGACCTCGCTGCGCAGGCTGGGGATCGTCACCGCGAGGTTGGAGAGCAAGTCGCTGGTCTCGTGCTCCATCTTCGCCTCGTCGAGCTGGCGCGAGACCCGGCCCGGGCCCGGCGCCACCTCCTCGTGGCCGAGGAAGAGGTTGGCGACGACGTCGAGGTTGTCGCAGAGGGCGAGGTCCTGGTAGACGGTCGCGATCCCCAGTTCGGTCGCGTCCTGCGGGCCTTTGATCTTCGCTTCCTCGCCGTCGAAGCGGATCGTGCCCTCGTCGGCGGAGTAGATGCCGGCGATCGTCTTCACCATCGTCGACTTGCCAGCGCCGTTGTCGCCGACGAGGCCGACGACCTCACCGGCGTGGACGGCGAAGTCGACCCGGTCCAGAGCCTGGACCGGGCCGAACCTCTTGCTGACTTTCTCCAGCTCGAGGAGTGGAGCGCCAGACGGCACCTAGATCACCCGGAGATCCCGGCTTCTTCACAGGCGGACTTGTAGGCGCCGGTGCACAGTTCGGAGGCGCTGACGAAACCGTCGGCGACCACCGTCGACTTGACGTTGTTCTTGAGCACCGCAACCGGTTCGAGGATCGCCGACGGCACGTCGGTCTTCCCGTTGTTGATTTCTTCGGTGATCAGGTCCTTCGGCGCTTCGTCGCCTTCGGCCAGGGCGATCGCGAGTTCGGCGGCGATTTTGGCCTGCGGCGGGATTTCCTTGTAGATGGTCAGGTACTGCTGGCCGGCGAGGATCCGCTGCAGGCCCGCAACGGTCGCGTCCTGACCGGTGACCGGCTTTTCTTCGGGGTTGATGCCGGCGCCTTTCAGCGCCGCGATCGCGCCGCCGCCGGTGTCGTCGTTGGCAGCGTAGACCCCGGCGAAGCCGTCCTTGCCGAGGGCGGTGATCGCCTGCTGCGCCTCGCGCTGGGCGTTTTCGGCGGACCAGCCGGGCGTGTCGTACTCCTTGGCGACTTCCACCCCGGCGGCTTCGAACCCCTTGTGCGCGCCTTTTTTGAACAGGGCGGCGTTGGGGTCGGCCGGATCGCCGTTGATCATGATGATCGGGCCGCTCGGGCTGCCGTCTTCTTTCAGTTTTTTCGCCAGCGTTTCGGCCTGCAGTTCGCCGACTTTTTCGTTGTCGAAGGAGACGTAGGCGTCGACTTCGCCGTTTTCGATCAGGCGGTCGTAGCTGACCACCGGGACGTTCTGGGCTTTCGCCTGTTCGGCGATCGCCGCGGCCGATTTCGAGTCCATCGGGTCGACGACCAGGACTTCGGCGCCCTGGGTCAGCGCCGCTTCGGCCTGGCTCTGCTGCTTGGAGGCGTCACCGCCGGCGTTGCTGTAGAGGACTTCGCAGTCTTCGCACTGTTCTTCGACCGACTTTTCGAAGTCCGGCTTGTCGTTGGATTCGTAGCGCGGCGTTTCGTTTTCCGGCAACAGGAGGGCGATCTTGGTGCCGCCGCCTCCTCCCCCGCCACCGCCACAGCCGGCCACGAGCAGACCTACCGCGAGCAGTGCGCATCCGACAACTCCGAGCCGACGCAACAACGCTGGTTGGGACATAACCCTCCTCCTAGGAAATTGCGTTGGTCCACTACCCCTTTGCGGACATTTCATTCACACCCGAACGGAGCAGGGCAAAGACTGGCCGGCGGGCAGTAGGCGAGAGGAGCTTCTTGGCCTAAGCGGCCACAGGCTCACGCCTGCGGCGTTTCGGCTTCGCCGGCTCCACGAGCTCGGCGAGGAAGCGACCGGTGTAGGAGCCGGCGACCGCCGCGACCTGCTCGGGGGTGCCGGTGGCGACGATCTCGCCGCCCTCTTCGCCGCCCTCGGGGCCGAGGTCGACCAGCCGGTCGGCGGTCTTGATCACGTCGAGGTTGTGCTCGATCACGACCACGCTGTTGCCGGCGTCGACGAGGCGGCCGAGCACCTCGAGCAGCCGCTGCACGTCGGCGAAGTGGAGGCCGGTGGTCGGCTCGTCGAGGATGTAGAGGGTGTCGCCGGTGGCGACTTTGGAGAGCTCGGTGGCGAGCTTGATCCGCTGCGCCTCGCCGCCGGAGAGGGTCGTCGCCGGCTGCCCGAGGCGGATGTAGTCGAGGCCGACGTCGTGCAGGGTGCGCAGGCGGCGGGCGATCTTCGGCACGTTCTCGAAGAACTCGACCGCCTCCTCGACCGACATCTCCAGCACGTCGGCGATGTTCTTGCCTTTGAAGCGGACCTCGAGCGTCTCGCGGTTGTAGCGCTTGCCGTGGCACTGCTCGCAGGGCACGTAGACGTCGGGCAGGAAGTGCATCTCTATCTTGATCTGGCCGTCGCCTTTGCAGACCTCGCAGCGGCCGCCTTTGACGTTGAAGCTGAAGCGGCCGGGCTTATAGCCGCGGGCCCGCGACTCCTGCGTCTGGGTGAAGAGCTGGCGGATGTGGTCGAAGACGCCGGTGTAGGTGGCTGGGTTGGAGCGCGGCGTGCGCCCGATCGGCGACTGGTCGATGTTGATGATCTTGTCGATCTGGCCGAGCCCGTCGATGCCGTCGTGGGCGCCCGGCCGCAGCTTCGCCTGGTGCAGGCGGTTGGCGACGGCGTGGTGCAGGGTCTCGTTGACGAGGGTCGACTTGCCCGAGCCGGAGACGCCGGTGACGCAGCAGAAGACCCCGAGCGGGAACTCGACGTCGACGTCCTTGAGGTTGTGTTCGCGGGCACCGCGGACGAGCAGCTCGCCGGTCGGCTTGCGGCGCTCCTCCGGGACCTCGATCCGTTTCTTGCCGGAGAGGTACTGGCCGGTCAGCGAGGCTGGGTTCTTCGAGACTTCCTTCGGCGTGCCGGCGGCGATCACGTGACCGCCGTGTTCGCCGGCGCCGGGCCCGAGGTCGACCAGGTGGTCGGCGGCCATCATCGTCCCCTCGTCGTGCTCGACGACGATCACCGTGTTGCC
>DASSYI010000042.1:0-15520 GCA_035703365.1 Solirubrobacterales bacterium | reverse complement strand
TCGTCCTCGGCCTCGACGCGCTCGAAACCGGGGTGCGGATGCTGCCCGCCTCGGCCGGCCTCTTCTTCGCCGCGATCGCCGGCTCGGCCCTGGCCAAGCGCTTCGCCCCGCGGCCGCTGGTCCGCACCGGCCTGGCCGTCGTCTTCGTCTCGATCCTGATGCTGCTGGGGACGATCGAGCCAGAGCTCGACAACTCCTCCTTCCTCCTAGCGATGGGCGTGCTCGGGATCGGGATGGGCCTGATCGTCTCCCAGCTCGGCAACGTGGTCCAGTCGGCCGTCGGCGACGACGACCGCAGCGAGGCCGGCGGCCTGCAGAGCACCTCGCAGCAGCTCGGCTCCTCGCTCGGCACGGCGCTGCTCGGGGCGATCGTGATCACCGGCCTGGCCACCGCCTTCACCGCCAACATCGCCGACGACCCGCAGGTCTCCCCCGCCGTCGAACAGAAGGTCGAGGTCCAGCTCAGCGCCGGCGGCAGCTTCGTCGCCTCCTCGGAAGTCCAGGAAGCCGCCGAAGCTGCGCAAATCTCGGCGCCGGAAACCGAGGCGCTCGTCTCCCATTACGAAGACGCGCAGCTGGAGGCGCTGAAGCTCGCCTTCCTCGTCGCCGCCCTGCTCGTCCTCGCGTCCTTCTGGTCGACGCGGCGGCTGCCGGCGCAGCGCCTTACGGCCTGATCGCCGGGCGGCTTACTTTTTCAGCCGCACGTGCCAGTGGACGGTCGCGGTGGCGACCAGCTGGCCGTCCTTGTCGGTCAGCTCCACCTCGCAGGGGAACTCGACCTTGCCCTCGGCGTCGAGCGTCGCGAGCGCCTCAGCGGCCTCCATGCCGAGGGTGCCCTTCGCGGTGATCGGGCCATTGGCGATCTTCAGGTAGTCGATCTCGGCCGACTTGGCGAGCGGCGTGACGTCGCCCATGCGGACCGCGAAGGCGCCGACGAAGGCGGCGCCCGAGGCGGTCTCGGCGGCGGTGAACAGGGCGCCGGCGTGCTGCGAGCCGACGTGGTTGTTGAGCTCGGCCCGACGCGGCAGGACCACGATCGCCTCTCCCGGCCCGACCTCGGTTATCTCAAGGCCGAGGTGGGAGGCGAACGGCACGGCCATCGCCAGCCCCTTGGCGATCGCGTCGAAGTCGACGTTCGGCATTCCCGGAACTCCTGGCATCGGCGGAACCCTACCCGGGCCTCAGCGACCGTGGAACTCGGCGTGGCCGGGGCCACCCTTCTCGAGGAAGGTCTGGACGGCGTTCTGCAGGTCCTCGCTGGCGAAGAGCTCACCGGCTTCGGTCCGCACCGCCTCGTCAGCGGCGGGGATGCCGCCTTCGCGGAAGCGGCGAAGGATGCGCTTGGTCATCGCGTGCGCTTTGGTCGGCCCATCGGCCAGCTCCTGCGCGAGCTTGCGCGAGGCGGCCTCGAAGTCGTGGTCCTCGAAGAGCAGGTTGACGACGCCCCAGCGCTCCATCTCCTCGGCGCCGAAGATCCCGCCAGACATCACGAAGTGGCGGGCGCGGCCGCTGCCGGCGCGCTCGGCGAGGCGCTGGGTGCCGCCCATCGAGGGCGTCAGCCCGACGACTTTCTCGACCAGGCCGAACTTCGCCCCCGGCGAGGCGACGATCAGGTCGCAGGCGAGGGCCAGCTCGAAGGCCGCGGTCAGGGTCAGGGCGTGGGCGGCGAAGACGACCGGCGCCGGCAGGGCTTCGACCGCTTCGATCATCTCCAGCAGCTCGGTCCAAAGCGCGCTCGCCTGCTCCGGGCTCAGCCCGGCGAAGACGTGGACGTCGACCCCGCCGGAGACGGCGCGGCCCTCGGCACGGATCAGCAGTGCCCGCGGCGGGTCGGCGGCGACCTCGTCGACCACGGCGCGCAGGTCGTCCATCATCCGCTGGTCGAAGAGGTTCAGCGGCGGGCTGTCGAGGGTGATGACGGCGAGGCCGCCTTCGCGCTCCAGTCGCGCCGCCGGGTTCGGGCTCATAGCTGCGGAACCCTATGGACCTCGAACAGGTTCGTGCCGAGTTCCTGCCCGTCGAGGCCGGCGGTGATCGCGACCAGCTCGCCGGGCTCGGCGATTCCGTGCTCGGCGGCGAGCCCGGCGCAGTGCCCCAGCAGGCTGCGCAGCTCGGTCCCGAAGTCGCTCTGCACGGCGGTGACGCCGAACAGCAGCTGAATCCGACGCACCGTCTCTATATAGGGGGAGACCGCGAGGACGGGCACGTCGGGCCGGTGGGCGGAGACCAGGCGGGCGGTGCGGCCGCTGTTGGTCGGCACCACCAGTGCCTTGAGGCCGAGCCGGTAGACGGCGCCGACGGCGCTCTGGGCGACCGAGTCGGCGACGTCCTGGGTCGCCTGGTCGGTGCGGGTGAAGAGCCACTCGCCGTAGGGCAGATCGGGCTCGGTCGCGCGCGCGATCCGGTCCATCGTTTCGACCGCCTCGACCGGGTTCTGGCCGACCGCGGTCTCCTCGGAGAGCATCACCGCGTCGGTGCCGTCGTAGATCGCGTTGGCGACGTCGGTCACCTCTGCCCGGGTCGGGCGCCGCGCGTGGACCATCGAGGCCAGCATCTGCGTCGCCGTGATCGCCGGTTTCGAGCGCTGGCCGGCGAGGCGGATCAGCCGCTTCTGCTCGACCGGCATCCGCTCCAGCGGGATTTCGATCCCGAGGTCGCCACGGGCGACCATGATCCCGCCGTTGGCGACGCGGACGATCTCCTCGGCGTGCTCGGCCGCCTCCTGCTTCTCGATCTTGGCGACCAGGGGGATGCGGGAGTCGAGCTCCTTCAGCCGGGCGGCGACCGGCTCGAGGTCGGCGGCGGTGGAGACGAAAGAGACGGCGAGCAGGTCGACGCCTTCCTTCACCGCGAACTCGACCCAGTCGAGGTCGGTGCCGGTGGTCGCCGGCAGGTCGGCGCCGCCGGGGATGTTCATCCCCTTGTGGGAGGAGAGGGTGCCGCCGACCTCGACCTCGGCGCCGACGCCCTCGCTCTCCTTGTCGCCGACCCGCAGCCGGATCGCCCCGTCGGCGAGGTAGACGAGCTGGTCCTCGCGCAGATCGGAGACGCCCGACCACTGCACCGGGATGGTGTCGCTGTCACCCTCGACCTGGTCCGGCGTCAGGGTGACGTGCATTCCCGTCTCCAGCTCGGCGACGTCGCCGCGCAGGGAGCCGATCCGCAGCTTCGGCCCCGGCAGGTCGCCGAGGATCGCCACCTCGCGGCCGACCCGCTCGGCGGCGGCGCGGATCGCGGCGATCGTTTCCGCCTGGCGCTCCGGACCGGCGTGGGAGAAGTTGAGCCGGAAGACGTCGGCCCCGGCCGCGACCAGCTGCTCCAGCACCGCCGGCTCCCAGCTCGCCGGCCCGACGGTGGCGATGATCTTGGTCCGGCGACCCAGGTGGGCACCCGAGGTATTGCTTGTGCTCATCCTGCTGAGGGTAGACGGGAAGCGCCCCATCCGGTCTCAGTACCTACAATCAGTCTGAGCGCATACGCGCGCACCTGGAGAGGTGGCCGAGTGGCTTAAGGCACTCGCCTGCTAAGCGAGTAGAGGGCTCTAAAGCTCTCTCGAGGGTTCGAATCCCTCCCTCTCCGTTCTAGGCAGAGTTCGCCGAGCTGGGCACCACTGCTCAGTCGGGTCGCGTGCTATCCATGAGCGGAAGCATCGCCTCGGTGGCCGCGGGGGCAAAGATCGGCACGCCCTCGTGCATTTGGGCGAGAGCCGCCTCCCTGTCGCCTTCCGGCACGGGTTTTGCCAAGACGGCGACCATGTGGTGACCAGAAGCGGCTGCACGAACCAGCTCTTGAGGTGGGTTCATGATGCTCCAAGATGCGATGACCTCACCGTCAAGGCTGCAATCGAAGCGGGCGATCGAACCGTCGTCCGTCTTTTTGGCGGCCCATCGTCCCTCGAGATTCGAATCCGGCGCAAGCTGCTCACGTAATTTTCCCACTTCGGGATCGATCAAGACGACGGCCGGTGCCTCACCAGTCGGCAGCAATATGGCCGCGAGTGTGGCGGGCGCTGAGCCTGAGACAAACTGGGCGTCGTTTTCGTCTGCTCCTTCGACCGCATTCGCAGTCGCTTCCGATCCCGGAACCCTTGGGGGTAGATCGAGGCGCTGAAGGAGTACAAGAAGGAGAGGCTCATTGTCGTCCACACCGAAGGCCAGCGACTTGCCACTCTCCAGGGCCCCGAAGGGATTCTGAGAACGGAGCCTGCCGTACAACTCGGAATCGACGATCGTTACCCATTTCGTTTTGGCGGCAGCCATCAACGCCTTGCTGTAGACGTCGACGAGGATCGCGATATGGAAGCCCAAACCGATCTCCGGGAGATGTGCAGAGAGGATCGCAATCGGAGAGTCGCTCTGCGGGGGATTGGAGATTGCCCACCGGGTCTCGACATCGAACACCTCGCCTTTTTCATTTCGATCGATCACCTCCATGAGGCCGGGGACAGCCTCTAGATCCAAGACGATGGTCATCGACCCGGGCACTGCCTCGCTTTCCCCCGGTACTTGGGCTCCGAAAATGCCAACGGTGTCAGGAACGACGAGGGGCCAATCGGGTAAGTCGCTGCCGCCGCCGAATGCACTATTAACGTTCTTGTTCTTGTCCTCTTCCATCTGTCCAGTCTAGAACGCCATATCGGTGATTCAGCGCAACGCAGTGCTGATTGCGGGGGCGTGTCTGGTTTTGCTGCTCAGCTTGGCGGTCGGGATCGGACTCGATCCGAGCAGCTTTGCGAGCAACCTCTCGGCCGAGATGGTCGGAGTCGTGGTTGGCATCGGTGTAGCCGTCTTGGTGGTCGAGCGTTTGGTCGACCAGGACCGGCGCGCCCGCTGGCGGCTGGTCGAGACGCAGACGATCGCGACCCTCCGTTTCGCCCTTGTAAAGGGAGCTCTTCCCCTCTACCTCCACTTGCCGGCTCAGCGACCGATGGAGGCCGACCCTTTCATGAACAAAGGTGTCGGCAAGCTCGGTGCGGCGCTGGAGAACCTCAGCGCCGCCCTGCGGGCGGATGAACCAACGGACCTCAAACCGGATCCACTACGAGGGGTGCTCGACAACATCGCTCCCCACCTCAACTTCGTTCGGGACATCGTTATGCAACGCCTGCTAACGGTTGGGCCCGACCCTGAGTTGATCAGGCGGTTGGCGAAGCTGGAGTCCACCTTCGAGGACCTCGACCTCGCTGCCTGGCTGGATGAAAGGTTTGGGTCGCGACCGGGCGAGACCACGCAGCGCATGGCAAACCTCGCCGACTCGATGAAGGATGTCGTCGTGTATCTCGACTCGGAATGAACCTATAGCTCGGCTGGAACACCGGTGTGTTTCTGGCGCCGCGTCCAGGCTGATCTCCATCCGTAGTCCAACGGATAATCCCGCCCTGACAGGTGGGGTTCGAATACCGTCTCACGAACTCCGTTCGATCCCGCGGATAGGCTGGCGCCGTGTCCGCTCCTCCTCCCCAGACCCACGAGCGCTACGAGCGGGTCTTCGCCGACGTCGAGGCGCCGTTCGCCTTCGTCGACCTCGACGCGATGTGGGCCAACGCCGACGCGATGTTGGAGCGGTCCGCGGGGAAGAGCGTGCGGGTGGCTTCGAAGTCGGTCCGCTGCCGGGCGCTGATGGAAGCGATCCTCGCCCGGGACGAGCGCTTCCGGGGCCTGATGACCTACACCCTGTCCGAGACCCTGTGGCTCGCCGAGCAGGGGTTCGAGGACCTGTTGCTCGCCTACCCGACCGCCGACCTCGGGGCGCTGGAGGAGCTGGCGCTGCGCTCGGCGGCGGCGCCGGAGGGGGCGCCGATCGTGATGGTCGACTGCGTCCGCCACCTGGAGATGATCGAGTCGGTGCTGGGCAAGGGGGCGCCGCCGCTGCGCGTCTGCATCGACGTCGACGCCAGCTGGTGGTGGCTCGGCGGCCGGGTCAGGATCGGCCCCAAGCGCTCGCCGATCCACTCGGTCGAGCAGGCGGTGGAGCTGGCGCGGGAGATCGAGAAGCGGCCGCAGATCGAACTCGACGCGCTGATGGCCTACGAGGGGCAGATCTCCGGCGTCGGCGACCTGCCGCCGGGGCAGCGCCTACGCGGGGCCGCGATCCGCTTCATGCAGCGGCGCTCGGCGGCGGAAATCGCCGAGCGGCGGGGGGCGATCGTCGCCGCCCTGAGCGAGTTCGTCGAGCTGGAGATCGTCAACGGCGGCGGCACCGGCAGCCTCGAATTCACCGCGGCCGAGGAGGCGGTGACCGAGGTGACCGCCGGCTCGGGGTTCTACGCGCCGGTCTCCTTCGACCACTACAGCCGCTTCAGCCTCACCCCGGCGGCGGCCTTCGCCCTGCCGGTCACGCGCAAGCCCTCGGAGTGGGTGGCGACGGCGCTCGGCGGCGGCTACCTCGCCTCCGGCCCCGGCAACCCCGGTCGCCTCCCCGCCCCCTGGCTGCCCGAAGGCCTGCGCTTCGACGAGGAGGAGGGCGCCGGCGAGGTGCAGACGCCGCTGCTCGGCCGGCCCGCCGCCGACCTCGACGTCGGCGACCGCGTCTACCTCCGCCACGCCAAAGCCGGCGAGCTCTGCGAGCGTTTCGACACCCTCCTGCTGGTCGAAGGCGACGCGATCGTCGACGAGGTCCCCACCTACCGCGGCGACGGCAAGGCGTTCCTCTAGGGACCGAGCACCCTTTCGGTGTACTCGTTGGCGAAGACTCGGCCGGGGTCCAGGGTGTCGCGGGCGCGCTGGAACTCGTCCCAGGCCGGGTAGCGCGGCGCCAGGGTGGCGGCGGTCTGGAAGTGGCGCTTGCCCCAGTGGGGGCGCCCTTCGTAGGAATTCATGATCTCCTCGACCGCCTCGAAGTAGGGGCGCCACTCCATCCCCCGGTACTGGTGGACGGCGATGTAGGCGGTGTCGCGTTCGTGCGAGGGGCTGAGGCAGGCGTCGTCGCCAGCGGCGACCCGCATCTCGATCGGGAAGAAGACCGGGAACTCGTTCGCGCGCACCCACTCGATCACCCGCCGTGCCGCCTCCGGGCCTGCCTCGCGCGGCACCCCGTACTCCATCTCCGTGAACCGCACCCGGCGCTCGTTGACGAAGACGCGGTCGCTGCGGTCGCTGGTGCGGCTGCCCGAGGCGAGGCGGCCGGCCAGCCGGGCGAGGGCGGGGATCGTCCGCGGCAGCGCCTTGCCGGTCCCGGCCAGCATCCCCAGCGCCCAGTTCTCCAGCACGACGTCGTTGAGGTATGCGGCGGCGCGCCCGCGGGGCCGTGCCGGGCCCTCGGCGCGGTTGCGCTCCAGCACCAGCGCCGAGTCGTCGTAGGGGAAGGTGAAGAGCTCGAAGTGCTCGTGCGCCTCGGCGCGCTCGTCGAAGCTGTCGAGGACCTCTTCGCGCGGATGCGGCGAGTCGACCCGCAGCAGATCGAAGGCGGGGACGCAGCGCAGGGTGACGGCGGAGATCGCGCCGAGCGCGCCCACCCCTACTCGCGCCGCCCGCAGCAGCTCCGGGTGGGTGCCGGCGCTGAGGTGGCGGACGCTGCCGTCGCCGAGAATCAGCTCCAGCCCCTCGACCTGGGCCGAGATGTTGCGCAACCGGGCGCCGGTGCCGTGGGTCCCGGTCGAGATCGCGCCGGAGATCGTCTGGCGGTCGATGTCGCCAAGGTTCTCCATCGCCAGGCCGAGCCGGGCCAGCTCCTCGTTGAGGTCCGCCAGGCGGGTGCCGCCGGCGACCTTGACCAGGCCCGAGCTGGGATCGGCGTCGATCACTCCGCTAAGCCCGCCGAGGTCGATCATCGCCCCCTCGGTCATCGCCGCTTCAGTGAAGGAGTGGCCTGAGCCGGCGACCTTGACCCTCTGCCCCGCCGCTGCCGCAGCACCGATCGCCTCCGCCAGCTCGTCCCGGCTGCCGGGGCGCAGCAGCTTCGCGGGGCGGCAGCGCTGGTCGCCCGCCCAGTTGACCCACTCGCCGCTCGCCCGGCGCCTGCGTGCCATCGGGCGAGCCTAGCTCGCAGCCGCCTGCAGTTCGCCGCCCGGCTGCATCACCCGGTAGGCGTAGAAGACCGTTGCCAGCAGCAGGGCGGAGATCACCAGGCTCGGGAGCACGTTGCCGGTGAGGCTGGCCACGACCCCGCCGCCGACGCCGCCGATCACCTGGCCCGAGGCCCAGCCCATGTTGGAGAGGCCCGCGGCGAAGCCTTGGTGCAGGCTGCTGGACTCGGCGATGTCTGAGAGCAGCGTCAGCGCCGGCGCGAAGCAGAGGCCGGCGCCAAGCGAGGTGAGGATCAACGCCCCGATTATCCCGCCGAGGGAGGCCGCGACCGCGACGCCGATCATCGCCGCTGCGCAGATCGTCAGGCCGCTGACGTAGGGCAGGCGCCGGCCGATGCGGTCGGAGATCCGCCCCGCCAGCGGTGCCAGGCAGGCCTCCAGCGCCGCCCCGACGATGAAGCCGGCGGCGATCACGCCGTGGCCGCCGCCCAGCTCGTCGATCCGCAGCGGCACCAGCACCTCGATCGCGCCGAACATCACCGAGGGCACGGCGACGAAGGCCGCTGCCTCCAGGACTGGTCGGCTGACGAGGGTGGCGAAAACCTCCCGCATGTTCTGCTCCTCCGGCGCCCGGGTCTCCGGCAGCCGCGAGGCCGCGATCGAGAGCAGGATCGTTATCAGGAGCACCGAGCTGAAGACCGGCCCGGTTCCGACCGATCCGGCGATCGCTCCGAGCGCCGGTCCGAGCAGGGCGCCCGCCACCGCGGTGCCTAGGGCGGTGCCGATGACCGAGCCGCGGTTCTCCTCCGGCGCGGCGGTGATCAGCCAGGTGAGCGCACCCGACCAGATCAGCGCCCCGGCGATTCCCTGCACGAACCGGGCCCCGTCGAGCAGGAAGATCTGCTCCGCGAAGCCGAAGACGACGCTGGAGACGCCGAGCAGCAGCAGGCCGTAGATAACCGTCCTCCGCGGGCCCATCCGGCTGGCGACGAAACCGGCTGGCAGCGAGCCCAGCAGGGTCCCGGCGGCGTAGGCGGCGGAGAGGATTCCGGCTTCGGCCTTGCTGAGGCCGAGCTCGTCGACGTACTCCGGGAGCAGGGGTGCGATCGCCGCAAAGAAGGCGACGTCGAAGAAGATCATCGCCGAAGCCAGGATGAGCAACCTGCGCACCCCTGCATACAATCAGTGAGAGCCCTCTGAGCGCTCTGGAGGGGTGGCAGAGCGGTTGAATGCGGCGGCCTTGAAAGCCGTTAGGCCGCGTAAGCGGTCTCGTGGGTTCGAATCCCACCCCCTCCGCTCCCAGTCGCGCCGCGGCAGGAAAGCGGGCGTCGCGGACGAACGAGCAAGCCATGGAAAGCGCCAGCAGGCGCGCCGACCGCGGCGAAGTCTGGCGGGAGCGTGCGGAGAGGGTGAGGGACGCGTTCGGCCTGGTCCTCGCCCTCGTCCTCCTCACCTACGTGCTCGCCTCGCTGATGGAGAACCGCGGCTGGTCGGCCGTCGTCCTCACCCTGGCGACCAGCGTCACCTCGATCGTCGCCCTGGTCAGCTCCCACGTCAGGCCGCGCGCCGTGCGCGCCTCGATCTGGCTCTCGGCACTGACCGTCCTCTTCGCCGCCACCGCCGCCGCGACCGGTGAGAAGACGCTGCTCAACATCGGCTCGCTGATCCAGATCTGCCTGCTGGCGGTGGCGATGGCGGCGGTCCTCTGGCGGGTGGTCTCGAGCGCCGAGGTCGGCTCGCGGACGATCCTCGGCGCGATCAGCGTCTACGCCGTCCTCGGGATCCTCTTCACCTTCGCCTTCGGGACGGTCGACCGGATTCAGGGCGGCCCCTTCTTCGAAGAGGTGTCTCACCCGAGCGGGAGCGACTTCATCTTCTTCAGCTACACGACGCTGACCACGACCGGGTACGGCAACCTCGTCCCCGGCGGGCAGCCGGGGCGGATGATCGCCGGCATCGAGATGATGCTCGGCCAGATCTTCCTCGTCACCTTGGTCGCAGGGCTGGTCAGCCTCTGGCGCCCGGGCGACGCCCTGCGCCGCCGCCGCGAGCGGCGCGAGGCGCCATAAGGAGATGCCGACGCGAAGCGCCGGCGCTGTTAGGCCTCGTCGAGCTCAACCCGCTCGATCGTCTGCGCCTCGAGCGGCTTGTCACCGGCGTCGGTCGGCACCGACTCGATCGCGTCGACGACGTCCATGCCGTCGATCACCTCGCCGAAGACGGTGTGCTTGCCGTCGAGCCAGGGCGCGGCGCCGGTGGTGACGATGAAGAACTGGGACCCGTTGGTGTTCGGGCCCGCGTTGGCCATCGCCAGGGCCCCGCGCACGACCTTGTGGTCGTTGAACTCGTCCTCGAAGGTGTAGCCCGGACCGCCGCGGCCGGTGCCTTCGGGGCAGCCGCCCTGGATCATGAAGTCCGGGATCACCCGGTGGAAGACGAGCTGGTCGTAGAACCCCTCCGCGGAGAGCTTGCGGAAGTTCTCGACGGTTTTCGGCGCGTCCTCGTCGTGAAGCTCGAGCACGATCGCCCCGGCGCTGGTGTGAAGGGTCGCTTGCGACATGGCCCCAACCCTAGCTAGCCCCGCACCCGAACCGTGACCGGAGGAGAGGAACCGGGCGCGTAGGGCCAGCGCTCCTCCGCCAGGGCGGTGGCGCGCAGACGAATGGCGGCAGTCCCGGTGACGTAGCGGAAGCGGTAATGGGCGCGGAAGCGGCCGTGATGGTCGGTCCGGGTGACGAGAACCGGACGCCAGCGACGGGTCGCCTCCTCCAGGTACTGGATCGCGACCAGCTTGCCGCGGCGGGGGATCGGCGCGCCGCGGCTGCGGACCTTGCCGCTGAGCTGAACGACCTCTTCGGTATGCAGCGCGCGCGGCGCGGCCCGCAGCGAGACGCCGCTTCGCACCCGCAGGTCGAGCGGCCGCCGGGCCGACTCCTCCAGGCCGCCGTCGCCAGTGAAGACGACGCTCACCTGGCGGGAGGGGCCGGGTGGGAGCCGCAGCTCGAACCCGCCCTCCTCCCCGGTCCGTGCGGTGGCGGCGGCGGCGGGCACAAGCGCCCCGCGCGAGGGGCGCGAGACGACCCGGACCTCGCGGCCGCCGACCCCGGCGCCGTCGGCGGCACGGGTGAGCCGGCCGCTGAGGAGCGCCGGCGCCCCGAAGGGGACGGTCAGCGAGTCGCCGCGGCCGTGGCCGCCCCGGAGCCGGGCGAAGAGCCGCGACTTGGCCCGGGGCACGTGCGGCGGCGGCACCCGGCGGACGGCCATCTGGGTGCCGTCGGCGCGCAGGTTCGTGGAGGCCGCGTTGCCGGCGGCGTCGGTCGCGTCGGCGCGGAAGACGAAGGTGCCGACGCCCAGCTCGGACATCGGCGCGACCAGCGTCGCCGCGCCGCTCCCGCCCGGGACGAGCTTGGTCGGCAGCTCGGTCCAGCGCTCCGCGTCGACCCGGCGGTAGAGGATCTCCCCGCTGTGCGGGCCGGAGTGCTCGTCGGCGATCTCGGCCAGCAGCCGGTCGCCCGGGTCGCCCGCGGCGAAGGCGACCCTCGGTTTGAGGTCGTCGAAGCGCAGCGGCACCGTCACCGCGGTGCTCGCTGCCTCGTTGCCGGCCTCGTCGCGCAGCCACAGCTGCAGCGACCAGGCGCCGGCGGCGGGGACGCCGAGGTCGGCGATGCCGTGGCGGTCCCGCCCGGCGGCGAAGCGGATGCCGCTGTCGTAGCCGGCCGCGCCGACCAGGCGCCAGGAGGCGCCGCCGATCGGGCTCGCCGCGCCCTGGTCGGGGTTCTCCCAGCCGAGGTCGAAGTCGTTCGTCCGGCGCCAGCCCTCCTCACCGACGACGGCGACCGCCTTCGGGTGGGCCGGGGGGTTGTTGTCGATCCGGACCGTGGTCGGGGCGAGGCAGCGCTGGTTGCCGGCGAAGTCGGTCGCGCAACCGACAGCCTGGTGGGGGCCGTCGCCGAACACGGCGGTGTTGACGAGCTGGTGCGCCCAGGCATCGGTCGGGCAGGGGCGCATCGCCGTCGCCCGCCATTCGCCGCCGATCAGCGCCTTGGCGCACGGGTGCTCGGTCGCGCCGATGCGGGTGCCGTCGAGGAAGCTTTCGGCGAAGCGCACCCCGGCGCCGAGGTCGGCCGCCCAGATCGCGACGTCCTGGTTGCCTTTGCGCCAGCCGCCGCCGAGCAGCTCGCCGCCGATGCCGACGTCGGGCAGGTGGTCCTCCTGCAGGGTGATCGTCAACCCCCGCAGCGAGGACCACGAACCGGCTTCGAGCGAGCACCACTTGCTCTCCGCCCGGGCGCAGAGGAGACGGTCCTCGATCGCCGCCACCGGCGCCGGGAACCCCTTGCTGAACTCGCGCAGCGCGGTGTCGGTGGAGGCCGCGGAGAGGAAGGGCGTGAAGCCGCCGGCCGCGTCGAGGGCGCCGAAGCGCTGCTCCATCCCGTCGTGGAGGGCGTGCCACCAGGTCCCGCGCACGGCGGTTATCCCGGTGCCGGCGGGGGCGGTCCAGCGCCAGCGGGCGAAGCGGGTGCCGGTGACGCTCACCTGCCCGTCGCGGGTGAGGCTCTTGACGTGGACGCCGTCGAAGCTGTCGCCGCCGGCCGGCACGCAGTAGGCGTCGGAGCGGAACTTCGTCCCGCCGGTGGTGTCGGCCCAGCTCGCGTCGGCTCCGGCGTACCAGCCGCACTGGGCGACGGCGTACTTGCCCGCCTCCGCCTTCGCCGCCGCCAGCAGCAGCGCGCTCAGTGCCAGCAGGATCCCCAGGGCCACGGTTCTTCCCACGGCCAGTCTCGTCTCCGACATCGTTCCTCCTCCACTCGGGTGCGTACCGAGGGACAAGGGCCGGGCGGGGGCAATCTCTCCCCCCGGGGCGCTACCGAGTTACCGCCTTTGCGAGAATCGCTCCAATGTCTCTTCCCACCAAAGATCAGATCACCGAGAAGCTGCGCGCCGTCATCGACCCCGAGCTGCGGCGCTCGATCGTCGAGCTGGGCATGGTCCGCTCGATCGAGGTCAAGGAGAGCGGCCGCATCGAGGTCGTCGTTTCGCTGACCACCGCCGGCTGCCCGATCCGCTCCCACTTCGAACAGGCCGTCGCCGGCCAGGTCTCCCAGCTGGAGGGCGTAACCGAGGTCGCGGTCGGGTTCGACGTCCTCTCTGACGAGGAGAAAGGCCAGCTTCAGCAGACGCTCGGCCGCGGCAAGCTGCCGCAGGGCGCGCTGGCGAAGGTGAAGAACGTGATCTGCGTCTCCTCCGGCAAGGGCGGCGTCGGCAAGTCGACGATGACCGCCAACCTGGCCGCGGCGCTGACCGCCGAAGGCCACCCGGCCGGGGCGCTCGACTGCGACGTCTACGGCTACTCGATCCCGCGCATGCTCGGGGTCAACCACAAACCCGAGGTGAACGCCGAGCGGAAGATCCTGCCGCTGGACTCGCCCAGCGGAGTGAAGGTGATGTCGATCGGGTTCTTCGTCGAGGACAACTCCGCCGTGGTCTGGCGCGGGCCGATGCTGCACAAGGCGATCCAGCAGTTCCTCGAGGACGTCGCCTGGGACGAGCTCGAGTACCTGCTGCTCGACCTGCCGCCCGGGACCGGCGACGTCTCGATGACGCTCGCCCAGCTGCTGCCCCAGGCCAAGTTCCTCGTCGTCACCACGCCGCAGCCGGCGGCGCAGTCGGTCGCCCAGCGCGGGGCGGAGATGGCGAAGAAGTTCGACCTCGAGATCCTCGGCGTGATCGAGAACATGTCCGGCTTCACGACCCCGGACGGCGAGCGCTTCACGATCTTCGGCGAGGGCGGCGGCCAGCTGCTCTCCGACGAGCTCGACGTGCCGCTGCTCGGCAAGGTGCCGCTCTCCGAGCCGCTGCGCGAGCACGCCGACACCGGCTCGCCGCTGGTGATCGACGACCCCGACGCCCCCGCCTCGCAGGCGATCCGCCAGGCGGCGCGGGGGATCATCGCGATGACGCCCCAGGAACTGCCGGTCCTGCAGGCGACGCCGAACGCCGCGGAAGCGCCGCCGGTGAGCGGCACGCCGCTGCCTGTCGTCCAGTAGAGGCCAGGATGCGCCGGCCCTTGGCGGGCCGTGGGAGCAGAGTGACGAAGCGCACACTCAGGGCCGAAACTTCCGCCATTCTTCAGCGTTAGGATTTGCACACAAACGCCTAATCCTCGGCTCATGCCGAGGAGCGGGGGACCCAGGTTTCTGGGGCTAACCCACCTTCGAGTGGGGGCGCAGGCTCCTTCAGCGCCAGCCCGACAGCTAACCCCGCCGGCCGACGAAGGAGGAGTGAATGACGAACGCCCTTGGGGTGGCCAGGAAAACGCCCGCCCTTTGCATCTCCATAGCTGTTCTGGCCGTGGTCGCGATCGCGACGGTCCTCGCGTCCCCGGCCACTGCGGAAACCCCGGGAGGGGTCACCCCGACGACGCCGGAAACGACGGTACCGACCGCGCCTCCCGGCAAGGCGATCCTCGTCAACGGCCGGGCGGTCCCGCCCGCCGACGCGCCGCCGGCGGTCAAAAAGGTGATCGCGGCGGCGAACAAGATCCGCACCAAGCCCTACATCTACGGCGGCGGCCACGGCCGCTGGTGGGATGCCGGCTACGACTGCTCGGGCGCGGTCAGCTTCGCCCTGCACGGCGGCAGCCTGATCGACACCCCGATGCCCTCCGGCTCCCTGGCCGGCTGGGGCAGCGCCGGCCGGGGCCGCTGGATCACCGTCTACGCCAACGGCGGCCACGCCTACGCGATCATCGCCGGCCTCCGCTGGGACACCGCCGGCACCACCAACGGAACCGGCCCTCGCTGGCACAAATCCCTAAGAGCCCAAGCAAGCGGGCCCTTCACCGCCCGCCACCCCACGGGCTACTAGCCAGCTACCAGGCGACCCAAAACGATTGCCGGGAGGGGCGGGTGCTTCTCACCAGACACTCAGCATGAGCCATAGGCGAGCTGCGTCTGGGGAGGAGCACCCGCCCCTCCCCCACAATCAAGCAGCCTGGTTCTTGAAGTAATTCGCGTTGATCTCGGCGAATTTGGCCCACTCGGCCGGCAGCTGATCCTCGGCGAAGCAGGCGTCCACCGGGCAGGCCTCGACGCAGGCGTCGCAGTCGATGCACTCGTCCGGGTCGATGTAGAGCTGCTCGACGTTGTCGTAGTCGGCCTCGTCAGGCGTCGGGTGGATGCAGTCGACGGGACAAACCTCGACGCACGAGTTGTCCTTCTGGCCTATGCATGGCTCGGCGATGACGTAGGTCATAAGGGAGGTTCTCCTAGCTCGTTTTACCGGGTGCCCGCCGGGGGCCCCGGCCAAGCGCGAGCGCACATTTTAGGGATGATGCGGACATGCTGCTGCTGACGGGGGCGACTGGAAGCATCGGATCACGGCTGCTGCCGCTGCTTTTGGAGCAGGGCCAGGAGGTCCGCTGCCTGGTCCGCGAGCCGCGGCGGCTGGGGTCGCGGCGGGTCGACGTGCAAATCGCGCTCGGCGACCTGGGCGAGATGTCGGACCCATATCTGGTGCGCCAGGCGCTGCGCGGGGTCGACACCGTCATCCACCTGG
>DASSYI010000031.1:0-55870 GCA_035703365.1 Solirubrobacterales bacterium | reverse complement strand
CGTGTGCTGGACCAGGATGAGGTTGGTCATCTCGAGCGGCGTGGGCAGCCCGCTCTTGAGCCGCTCCGAGCGCACGGCCACCCCGCACGCCACCATGAGCTGCCACAGGCGCAGGTTCTTGAGATACAGCGGGTCGAAGGCGCCGTTCTCCAGCAGCGCGCCGCCGACGTAGATGCTGTAGTCGACGCCGTCCGTCCGCTGCTTCTCGAAGTAGTGGGGGCACTCAGCCTGGGCGGCGCGCTCCGCGGCGTCGAGGTAGTCGCGCCGCCCGAGCGCCGCGCCCGCGTCCGCCAGCGCGCCGATCATCAGGGCGTTCCAGCTCGTGAGCCGCTTGTCGTCGAGCCCGGGCCAGACGCGCTCGGCGCGCACCTCGTAGAGGCGCGCGCGGATCTGCTCGAGCCGCTCCGGCTCGGCGTCCCCGCGCACGAGGATGTTGCGGCCCTCGAAGTTGCCGTACTCGGTGGCGCCGAAGTACTCGATCGCGGCGTCGGCGTCCTCGCCCAGCGCCTCGCGGAGCTGCGCGATGGTCCAGACGTAGAAGCGGCCCTCCTCGCCCTCCGAGTCGGCGTCGAGCGCCGAGTAGAAGCCGCCCTCCGGGCCGCGCATCTCGCGCAGCATCCAGTCGAGCGTCTCCTCGCAGACCCGGCGGTAGCGCTCGTGGCCAAGGTTCTGCCAGCCGTGCAGGTAGGTCCTGGCCAGCAGGGCGCTGTCGTAGAGCATCTTCTCGAAGTGGGGGACGAGCCAGACCGCGTCGACCGAGTAGCGGGCGAAGCCGCCGCCGAGCTGGTCGTAGATGCCGCCGGCGAGCATCCGGTCGAGGGTCAGCTCGACCAGCCCGGTCTCGCCGCGCGCCAGCAGCAGCTCCAGCGAGGAGGCGGGCGGGAACTTGGGCGCGCTGCCGAAGCCGCCGTTGCGCCGGTCGGCCGCCGCCAGCAGCCGCTGCACGGCTTCGTCGAGGTGGGCCGCGCCCGGCAGGTCGCGCGGCTCGACCTCGCCGACGGCCCCCAGCCGGGCGCGCGCGATCGGCGCTTTCTCGCGGATCTCCTCTCGCTGGGTCTCGAAGGCGTGGACCACCGCTTCCATCACCATCCGGAAGCTCGGCATCCCGCGGCTCTCGTCCGGGGGGAAGTAGGTGCCGCCGTAGAACGGCACCCCGTCGGGGTCGAGGAAGACCGTCATCGGCCAGCCGCCGTGGCCGGTGATCGACTGCACCGCCTCCATGTAGATCGCGTCGACGTCGGGCCGCTCCTCGCGGTCGACCTTGACGTTGATGAAGTGCTCGTTCATGTAGGCGGCGGTCTCGGGGTCCTCGAAAGACTCGCGCTCCATCACGTGGCACCAGTGGCAGGCCGAGTAGCCGACCGAGAGCAGGATCGGCTTGTCGTCCTCCCGCGCCCGCTCCAGCGCCTCGGGCCCCCAAGGGAACCAGTCGACCGGGTTGTCCCGGTGCTGGAGGAGGTAGGGGCTGGTCTCCTGGGCGAGGCGGTTGGGCATCGCCTTCAACCTACCCTGAGCGCGGCAACTCAAAGTTTTCGCCTCGTCGAGTCGCTGAAAGTTGAAATACAGCCACACTTCGTGCGTAGAAGTCACCCGGGGCGGGGTAACCGAATACCTTCAACCTGGTGATGAACACGCGGAAGACAGGGGAGCCGGACCCGGCGCTGGACGCGGTCCTGGCCAAGCTCGAACCTCAGGATCGGGCGATAGTCCGCGGCGCGCTGGAGCGGGCCGAGAAGACCGAGGCCGAACTTCGCTTCCTCGCCGAGCACGACTCGCTGACGGGGTTGCTCAACCGCCGCCGTTTTCGCACCGAGCTCGACACCTACGTCTCCTTCGCCGCCCGCTACGGCGGCCTCGGGGCGGTGATGGTGATCGACATCGACGGCCTCAAGGAGGTCAACGACCGGCTCGGGCACCAGGCGGGCGACCGGATGATCCGGCGGGTCGCGGAGATCCTGCGCGAGCGGGTGCGGGCGACCGACATCGTCGCCCGCCTCTCCGGCGACGAGTTTGCGGTCCTGATGCCGCAGGCCGACACGGCGGGCGCCCTGCAACTGGGCGAGGACCTGCGCGCCCAGGTCGCCGAGGGGATGCCGCTCAACGCCGAGGTCGACCGCGCTTCGATCAGCGTCGGGATCGCGATGTTCGGTGGCCAGGAGACCGCCGGCGCCGAGGCGGTGCTGGTTGCCGCCGACCAGGCGATGTACCAGGCGAAGAGCGAGGGGCGGAACCGGATCGCCCTCTTCGACGCCTCCCGCGCCGACGGGCAGTCCGGGCAGCGGGCGCAGACGACGAGCGCCAGGATCCGCGATGCGCTGACCCAGAACCGCCTGCGCCTCGCGACCCAGCCGATCCGCGACCTCGCCTCGGGCGGGATCGAGCGCTACGAGCTGCTGCTGCGGATGACCGGCGACGCCGGCGAGCTGCTGCCGGCCGCCTCGTTCATCGAGGTCGCCGAGCGCTCGGGGATGGTGCAGGAGCTCGACCGCTGGGTGGTGACCCAGGCCCTGGAGCTGATCGGCGAGCGCGAGCGCGCGGGCGCCCCCGTCTCCCTCCACATGAACATCTCCGGCGCCTCGATGACCGACCTCTCGGTGCTCGAATTCATCGAACGGCGGCTCGACGAAGGCGAGGCCGACCCCGCCCGCTGCACCTTCGAGATCACCCAGACCGCGCGGGTCGAGGACTACGACACCGCCGCCGGCTTCGCCGACCGGTTGACCGAGTTCGGCTGCGAAGTCGCGATCGACGACTACGGCGCCGGCTTCGGCCCCTTCGCCTACCTGCAGAAGTTCCCCTTCGACGTGATCAAGATCGACGGCGCCTTCATCCGCGACCTGCCGCGCAACGACGCCGACCAGCTGACGGTCAAGGCGATCGTCCAGATCGCCCGCGGGCTCGGCAAGCGGACGATCGCCGAGTTTGTCCAGGACGAGGAAACCCGGACTCTGCTGCAGGAGTACGGCGTCGACATGGCCCAGGGGTTCCACCTCGGCAGGCCGGTGGAGCTGGCTGACGGCCTGACCGATTGATCAACACTCTTTGACTATAAGCACAGGAGTTTGCTAGGCATCTCTCCACGTACACATCCGTGCCTCGCGCGGAGAACAAGGAGAGACCCATGAAGCATCTGAAATTCATCGGCCTGGCGGCGGTGGCCGCGATGGCCGTAATCGGATTCGGCGGCGCCGGTACGGCCTCGGCGACCGTCCTCTGCAAAGTCACAGAATCGCCCTGCAGCGAAGCGAACCTGATCAAAAATGGCGCCGAATTCGTCGCCGATACGGAAGGGCGCAGCCTGATTGAGGAAACAAGCGGCCTGATCATCGAGTCATGCACCGGGGGAACGCTGTCCACGACGATCAGCGGCCAGGGAGGGGCGAGCGAAACAGTGAACATCGCGACCGTCCCGTCCAGCTGGGCGTGGAGCGGTTGCGAAGCCGGCGGGTTGAGCGCGACCGAATCCGGAACCCTCGAACTCCAGCACCTCGCCGGCACCGACCACGGCACACTCACAGGCAAAGGATTCGGGCTCAAAATCACGACCCCGGAATGCACTTACGTGTCCGCTTCCGGCAACGAGGTGGGCCGCATCACAGGAGGAACGTCGCCCAAAATCGACGTCCACTCGGTCCTGGTGAAGAGCAAAGGGTCCTTGATCTGTCCCCAGTACGTCATCTGGGTGGCCAACTACAAAATCACAAAACCAGCCTCCTTCTACGTCGTAGCTTCCTGATCGGCGGGGCGCGGCTACCGGTCGCGTAGCTGCGCCCGCTTGATCTTGCCGCTGCTGGTCTTAGGCAGCTCAGGCACAAACTCGACGATGCGGGGGAACTTGTACGGGGCGGTCTCGCGTTTGCAGTGCTCTTGGAGCTCGCGGGCGAGCTCCTGGTTTGAAGTTCCGTTGCCGGGAGGGCCGTCGCGGAGGACGACGATCGCCCGCACGACGGAGCCGCGCTCGGGGTCGGGGGCGGCGACCGCGGCGGCGTCGGCGACGGCGGGGTGGGAGAGGAGGGCGGACTCGACCTCGGTGGGGCCGATCCGGTACCCGGCCGAGAGGATGATGTCGTCGCCGCGGCCCTCGAAGAAGAGGTAGCCGTCCTCCTCGCGGACCAGGTCGCCGGTCTCCCACCACTCGCCCTCGAAGCGCTCGCCGTCGAGGTATTGGGAGAAGAAGGTGGGGGAGGAGGCGGCGCGCAGCTGCAATTCGCCCTCGACGATCCGAGTCACCATGCCGGGCAGCGGTTTGCCCATCGAGCCCAGCCGCACAGGCTCGTCGACGAGGTTGGCGGTGACCTGGCCGGTCTCGGTCTGGCCGTAGCCGTCGGCGGGCTCCAGGCCGGTCTCCTCGCGGAAGGCGGAGATCGTCTCCGGGTCCAGCGGCTCGCCGGCGGAGACCATCCGCCGCAGCGCCGGCAGCGGCCGCAGCGCGGTGCGCCGGGCCAGCATCCGGTACTCGGTCGGCGCCTGGCAGAGGACGTTGACGCCCAGTGCCTCGGCGAGGTCGAGGCGCTCGGCCGCGTCGAAGCGACCGTCGTGGATGACCGCCGCGGCGCCGGTGATCCAGGGGGCGAGGAAGACATTGCGGGCCGACTTCGACCAGCCGGTCGCGGTCGTGCACCAGGCGAGCTCGCCCTTGCGCGAGCCGAACCAGTGCTCGGCCTGGGCCCGCTGCCCCAGCAGGTAGCGGAAACCGTGGACGACGCCGCGCGGCTCGCCGGTGGTGCCGGAGGTGAAGACGATCAGGGCCGGATCCTCGGGCTCCATCTCCTCCACCGCGGCCGGCGTCTCCTGCGGCAGGTCCTCGTCGAGGACGCGGGCGACGTCGGCCATCGTCATTACCGGCACTCCGTCCGGGAGTTCGGCGAGCAGAGCCTCCTCGCCGACGCAGAGCTTCGGGTTCGCGGCGGCGACGCGGTGCTCGAGGTCGTGTCGGCGCAGCATCGTGTTGCAAGGCAGCGCCACCGCCCCCATCCGCCAGCAGGCGAGCAGGCTCAGCACCCACTCGATCCGGTTGCCGACGAGAGTCATGACCACGTCCCCGCGTTCCACGCCCCGGGCGGCAAAAGCCCCCGAGAGTCCCGCCGACTGAGCGACCAATTCCCCGAAGAAGTGATCCCGCCGATTCCCCTCGGCGTCGAGAGCAACGATCCCCAGCCGCGAGGCGGGCGACCGCTCCATTAAATCTTCAATCAGATTCAAGGACCGGAAGTCTCTCAACCACTGTCAAAAGGGGCAGGGGACCCCCTCTCCAGACACTCAACATCGAGCCATAGCGAGATGTGTCTGGAGTGGGGGTCCCCTGCCCCTATCCCTGACTACCTAAGTTCAGAGCTCGTCTTCTTCAGCAGCTGCCGGGCGATGATCAACAGCTGGATCTGCTGGGTGCCCTCGAAGATGTCGAGGATCTTCGAGTCGCGGGCCCACTTCTCCAGCAGCTCGTTCTCGCCGTAGCCGATGCTGCCGCAGAGCTCGACGCAGCCGAGGGTGACGTCGACGCAGGTGCGCCCCGCCTTCGCCTTGGCCATCGAGGCCTGCAGCGAGTTCGGCTTCGAGTTGTCGGCCATCCAGGCGACCTGGAGGGTGAGCAGCCAGGCGGCCTCGTAGTCGGCCTCCATGGCGAGGAACTTCGCCGCGGCGGCGTGCTGGTTGTTGGCCGGGACGTCGTAGTCGATCTTCACGCCGGCGGCTTTGAGCTGCTTGCGCGTCTCCTCGAGGGCGGCGCGGGTGACGCCGACGGCCATCGCGGCGACCAGCGGCCGCGTGTTGTCGAACGTTTCCATCACCCCGGCAAAGCCCTTCTCCTTCACCTCCGGGTCGCCGAGCAGCGCCTCTTTGGGCACCCGGCAGTCCTGGAGGGTGAAGTTGGCCGTGTCCGAGGCGCGGATACCGAGCTTGTGCTCGAGCCGGTCCAGCTTCAGGCCGGGGTTGTCGCGCTCGACGATGAACGACTTGATCGCCGCCCGCCCTTTCGAGCGGTCGAGCGAGGCCCAGACGACGATCAGGTCGGCCCGGTCGCCCGAGGTGACGAAGATCTTCTCGCCGTTGAGGACGTATTCGTCGCCGTCGAGCTCGGCGGTGGCGCGGATCGCGGCGGAGTCCGAGCCGGCTTCCGGCTCGGTGATCGCCATCGCCGCCCACTTGCCGCCGTAGGTCTTCAACTGCTCCTCGGTCGCGACCGAGGCGATCGCCGAGTTGCCGAGCCCCTGGCGCGGCATCGAGAGCAGCAGGCCGACGTCGCCCCAGCAGAGCTCGATGATCCCGAGCACGGTGGAGAGGTTGGAGCCGTTGCGGTTCTCGCCGTCGTCGCTTTTCTCGCGACGGACGCCGGCCGCACCGGCGCCGCCGATGTCGGAGCCCTCGTTCATGCCGTCGATCAGCGAGGCGAGCATGTCGAGCTCTTTCGGGTAGGCGTGCTCGGCCTCGTCGTATTTGCGCGAGATCGGGCGGAACACCTCCGTGGCGACCTGGTTGGCCTGGCTCGCCAGCGGCTTGAACTTCTTCGGTATCTCGAGGTTGATCATCTGGTTCCTTTCTGCTCGTCAGGCGTGCGCCTAGACGAGCAGGGCGCCCTCCATCACGCCCGCGGCTCGCAGGTCTCGGTACCAGCGCTCGACCGGGTGCTCCTTGACGAAGCCGTGGCCGCCGAGCAGCTGCACGCCGTCGGAGCCGATCCGCATCCCCTTGTCGGTGCAGAGCTTGCGGGCGATCGCCGCCTCGCGGCCGAAGCTCTCGCCGCGGTCGGCGCGGCTCGCCGCCCGGTAGGTCGCCAGCCGCATCGCGTTCGACTCGATGCCGATGTCAGAGACCGCGAAGGCGACGCCCTGGCGGTTGGAGACCGGTTCGCCAAAGGCCTGGCGGTCGTTGACGTAGGGGATGACGTAGTCGAGGACGGCCTGCGCGGTCCCGGTCGCGAGCCCGCACCAGGCGATCCGCGCGCGGTTGACGCAGGCGGCGTAGTCCTTGGCGGTGGCGTTGCCCTCGCCGAGCAGCGCGCTCGCCGGGAGTTTCACTTTGTCGATCAGCAGGCGGCCGGTGGCGGCGGGGCGCAGCCCCATCGCCGGCTCGTCTTCGACCGAGAGCCCTTTGGCGCCGGACTCGACCACGAACAGGGCCGGGCCGATGCCCTCGGCGTCGGCGGCGATCACGAACAGCTCGCAATCCGTGGGCCGTGCGACCAGCGACTTGGTGCCGCTGAGAACCCACTCGTCGCCTTTCTTCTTCGCCTTCGTCTCCAGCTGGAAGGGGTCGAATAGGGGCCGCGGCTCGAGGATCGCCAGGGCCGCGGCGGGGATGTCCTCGCCGGTGAAGGCCGGTAGGTAGGTCGCCTCCTGCTCGGCCGAGCCCCAGAGCCCGATCGCGGTCGCGGCCGCGCCGGGGGCGAGGGCGGCGTAGGCGATTCCCATGTCGCCGTGGGCGAGGGCCTCGCCGATCAGGACGCTGGTCACCGCCGACTGCTCGGTCATCACGCCGCCGAGCTCCTCGGGGACGCCGAGCATGTTGACGCCGAGCTCGTTCGCCTGGTCGAGGATCTCCTTCGGCGTCTCGCGCTTCTCGTCAGCCTCCAGCGCCGCCTTGCGGATCTGGTCGGCGGCGAAGGCGCGGCCACCCTCCTGGAACATCTGCTGCTCGTCGTCGGGGGTGAGGTCGAAGAGGCCCTTCGACTTGCCCTTCTTCTGACGGGCGGGTTTACCGAGCCGCTGCGCGGCCTGGAAGGTGCGGCCGGCTGCGGTCGCGCCCTTGAAGCCGTTCTTGGTCCCCTGGAAGAGGGCCTTCTCGACCTGCTTGCGGATGCGGATGCGGTCCAGCAGGTCAGAGCCCGCGAGGCGGTTCAGCGCCCGCAGGCCGTAGCCCATGCTGCGCTCCGCCATCCCCTTGTTCTCAGTCGTAGTGCTCACTTGTCCTTCTTCCTCTTTGGTTCTGGGGCGGATTTGGAACTCGATTTGGCTTTCGCTTTGGTGCTCGACGGCCGCACGCGGCCGTCGAGGTGGGGCGTGCCCTTCTTTGCGTCGCGGACGGCGAAGAGGATCTCCCCTTCCTGCTCGCGGCTGGCGAACTCGACCCGCGCCGGCAGCAGCACCGGCTTGCGGAAGCGGATGTCGGCCTCGAAGCTCTCGGGCAGCTTGCTTCCCAGCTGGGCCAGAGCCCGCGCCTTGGTCCACATCCCGTGCGCGATCGCGCCGGGGAAGCCGAGCGGCTTCGCGGTCAGGGAGTGCATGTGGATCGGGTTGCGGTCGCCGGAGACGCCGGCGTAGCGGCGGCCGAGGTCACCGGAGAGCTTCCATTCGGCGCTCGCCGGCGCCTCGGCCGGCAGCGACTCGAAGCCGCCCTTCTGCTTGGCGCTCTCGTCGCCCTTGCCGCGACGGAGCATCGTGCTGACGCTCTCCCAGACCACCTCGCCGTCGACCAGGACCTCGGTCTCCAGCGAGAAGGTCTTCCCTTTCGGGTGCGGCTGCAGCTTCGTCGGCCGCACGCGGATCGTCATCTCCTCGTCGATCCCGATCGGCCGCTTCTGGGCGATCGAGTTCTCGACGTGGACGAGGCCGACCGCGCCGAACGGGAAGGAGCCGTTGCTCATCACCGCCATGTGCAGCGGGAAGGCGAGCATGTGCGGGTAGGTCGGAGGGAGGGTGTCCCGGAGGGCGAAGCCGCAGACTTTGGCGTAGGCGGCGACGTCCTCGGGCTTGGCGGTCACACCCGCCAGTTCGAGGTCGAGGCCGTCCGGGATCTCGCCGCCGCCGCCCGGGACGAACGGCAGCAGCGAGGCGCCGGGGATCATCGGCAGCGCCGCGCGCGCGTAGAGCGGCAGGATGCTGGGGCTGCTGTCGAGCGTCTTCGCCATCAGGCCCCCAGCAGGCTCTGGCCGCAGACGCGGACGACGTTGCCGTTGACACCGGTCGAGGCGGGGCTGGCGAACCAGGCGATCGTCTCGGCGACGTCGACCGGCAGCCCGCCCTGCGAGAGGGAGGAGAGCCGGCGACCGGCTTCGCGCGGGCCGATCGGCATCGCCGCGGTCATCTGGGTCTCGATGAAGCCCGGAGCGACGGCGTTGATCGTCGCTTTGCGCTTCGCCAGCTCCGGCGCCATCGCTTCGACCATCCCGATCACGCCCGCCTTCGAGGCGGCGTAGTTGGTCTGGCCGTTGTTGCCGGCGATCCCGGCCATCGAGGAGACGCCGACGATGCGCCCGTTCGGCCGCAGCAGTTTCTTCGCCAGCAGCGCCTCGTTGATCCGCTCCTCGCTGGAGAGGTTGATCTCCATCAGCTGCGCCCAGCGCTCCTCGGGCATCTTCGCCATCGTCCGGTCTTTGGTCACGCCGGCGTTGTGGACGACGACGTCGACCCCGTCGGCGAGCTCGGCGGCGATCTTCTCCGGCGCGTCCTCGGCGGTGATGTCGACCTCGATCGCGCGGCCGCCGATCGCCTCGGTGACGGCCTTGAGGTCGGCAGACATCTGGGGGATGTCGAGACCGACGACTTCGGCGCCGTCGCGGGCGAGGGTGTTGGCGATCGCGGCGCCGATCCCGCGCGAGGCGCCGGTGACGAGCGCCACCTTGCCGGCGAGCGGCTTCTCCCAGTCGATCTTCGGCTCGGCGGCGACGCCTTTGCCGACCCGGACCACCTGGCCGGAGACGTAGGCCGATTTCGGCGAGAGGAGGAAGCGGAGCGTCGACTCCAGCTGGTCCTCGGCGCCGGGCTCTACGTAGACGAGCTGCGCGGTCGAGCCGCGGCCGCCGATCTCCTTGGCGAGCGAGCGGGTGAAGCCCTCCAGCGCCCGCTGGGCGATGTGGGCCTCGACCGAGCCGGCTTCCTCGGGCGGGGTGCCGAGGACGACGACGCGGCCGCTGTGCTGCAGGCGGGCCACGGCGGGGTAGAAGAAGCGCTGCAGCTCGACCAGCTCGGTCGAGTCGGCGATCCCGGTGGCGTCGAAGACGAGCGCCTTCGCCTTGCCCTCGGCGCCTGCCCGTTCGGCCTTGACGCTGTCGAGGACGGCGGCGACCGTCTTCCCGAGCCGGCCCTCCGGCGCGGCGCCGGAGAGGACCGGGCCGGCGACGACCGGCTGGCCCTCGCGATAGCGGTCGAGGGCGACGGGCTGGGGGAGACCCAGCTGCTTGGCGATCGTGCCGACGAGCGGCGCGTTGACAACCTGTGAGTAGCGGTCGGCCATGGTTACTTGGCACCTCCCGGGGCCTCGAGGATCGCGACGACACCCTGGCCGGCGGCGGCGCAGATGCTGATCACGCCGCGGCCTTTGCCGTCTTCGTTCAGTTGCTTGGCGAGGCTGGCGACGATCCGCCCGCCGGTTGCGGCGAACGGGTGGGCGGCCGCCAGCGAGCCGCCGTTGACGTTGAGCTTCTTGCGGTCGATCGAGCCGAGCGGTTTGCTGCGGCCGAGCTTCTCGGAGCAGAAGCCCTTGTCCTCCCAGGCCTTCAGCGTGCAGAGCACCTGCGCGGCGAAGGCCTCGTGGATCTCGTAGTAGTCGAAGTCCTGCAGGGTGAGGCCGGCGCGGTCGAGCATCCGCGGCATCGCGTAGGCCGGCGCCATCAGCAGGCCTTCGCGCTTGTGGACGTGGTCGACGGCGGCGGTCTGCGCCTCGGTGACGTAGGCGAGGATCGGCAGCCCGCGCTCTTTCGCCCACTCCTCGGAGGCGAGCAGCACGGTCGAGGCGCCGTCGGAGAGCGGCGTCGAGTTGGCCGCGGTCATCGTCCCCTCGGGGCCGCCGAAGACCGGTTTCAGCTTCGCCAGCTTCTCCAGGCTGGAGTCCGGGCGCAGGTTCTGGTCGCGGTCGAGCCCGATGTACGGGGTCATCAGGTCGTCGAAGAAGCCGCGGTCGTAGGCGGCGGCGAGGTTCTTGTGGCTCTTGACCGCGAGCTCGTCCTGCTCGGAGCGGCCGACCTCCCATTCGGTCGCCATGATCGCGCAATGCTCGCCCATCGAGAGGCCGGTGCGCGGCTCCTCGTTGCGGGGGATCGCCGGCACGATGTGGCCGGGGCGGACCTTGGTCAGCTGCTTCAGTTTGCCGACGGTCGAGCGCTCGCGGTTGGCCTCGAGCAGGGTCTCGCGCAGGCCCTCGTTGAGGGCGATCGGCGCGTCGGAGGTGGTGTCGGCGCCGCAGGCGATGCCGGAGTCGATCTGGCCGAGGGCGATCTTGTTGGCGACGAGAATCGTCGTCTCCAGCCCGGTCCCGCAAGCCTGCTGCACGTCGTAGGCGGGGGTCTCGGGGGCGAGGCGGGTGCTGAGCACGCTCTCGCGGGTCAGGTCGCGGTCGCGCGAGTGCTTGAGGACGGCGCCGCCGGCGACCTCGCCGAGCGTCTCGCCCTGCAGGCCGTAGCGGTCGATCAGCCCATCGAGGGCCGCGGTCAGCATGTCCTGGTTGCTGGCGTGCGAGTAGACGCTGTTGGAGCGCGCGAAGGGGATCCGGTTGCCGCCGACGATGGCGACTTTGCGGGTTTTGGCGTTCATTTGGGGGTGGGTCCTCCTTGGGGGGGATTGGAAGTCGAAGTTGGGGCCGAGCGCTCGCGCAGGCCCGGCTCGACGGTGGAGATCAGGAGCTCGGCCGCCTGCTCGGCGGAGATCGCCTCGGTCCGCAGCCACCAGCGCGCGAGCGCCTCGGAGGCGCCGAGCAGGGCGGAGGAGAGGGCCTCGACTTCGACCTTGGCCGCCTCGCGGTTGCGCTCGGGGATCTGCGCCAGCAGCGAGCCGGAAACGAGGTCGATGATCTGGCCGCGGTAGGCGGCGACGCGGTCGAAGACCTCCCCGGCCTGGGGGAGGGTCTCGTCGAAGAGCACCGCCCAGGCGGAGCGGTCGGAGTCAAGGAAGGCGAAGAAGGCGCGGACACCGGCCCCGAGCGCGTCGCCGGGGTTGGCGGTCTCGTCCACCGTCGCCGCGATCGTCGCGATCAACGCATCGCCCGCCCGTTCCATGCAGGCGATGTAGAGCCGCTCCTTGTTGCCGAAGTAGTTGTAGAGCAGCGGCTTGGTGACGCCGACCGCCGCGGCGATCTCGTCCATCGTCACCGCGGCGTAGCCGCGCTCGGCAAACAGCGCGTGCGCCGCCTCCAACGTCTGCTCCATGCGGTCGTCCCGCGAGAGCCTGGTGCGAACCGATGCATCCATCGGTGTAAACGTTACCGGAATATAAATTTATATGGGCGTAACGTGATGGTTCGCACAGGATCAAGCTGTCGGGCGAGGCTGAAGATCAGATGGGAGCTATCCATCGGTCGCTTGACGTTGCGACCTCTTCAGGCGAACCCGCGCCCGACAGCAAGTTCTGCGGAGGACGGGGGGACTCGAACCCCATCCGGAGTGCGATTCCGGACTCACAGTTGTCAGCTGGTCGCGGCACCTTGCCGCTTCATCCTCCGTCCTTCTAAGGCCCGAGCGGGACAAGATTCGCCCCCTTGACGGATGCACATCTACGGCTTAGCCTCAGCCAACGGTTGTCGGCTGGTCCGGGGGTAGCTCCCCCGCACGAAAAAGACCCGCTTCGGCGGGTCTTCGTGATCCTGGGGGATGTGCAGGGTGCCGGCCGGTCCGGGGTGCGCTCGTCGGATGTCACGGAATTTGCGGTTCCTACATCAGGGTTTTTCTATTACTCCGGGGTTTTCTGTAAGCGTCGATTCGGTGCTTGCCCACGTCGCCGGAGTCCCTGTCGAGGAGTTGTTGCCCTGGGTGCTCCCGATCGGCGGCTTCGGTCTGGCCGGGGCTGCGGCTTGGTGGCGGGAGACGATCTCCCGCAGCCGCAGGAGCCGGACGGTGAGGGAGCGCTGATGGCCACCGGGGCGCCGAGCGTGCAGCGGCAGGCGGTGCCGGTCCGGCACCGTCCCAGCATCGCCGAGATGACGGCGCCGCAGCTCCAGGAGCTGCGGGAAGCGTTGGCGAAATTCCTCCGCATCAAAGACGACCGTGGCTACCAGCACTGGGCTGGGATCCACGGGTTGCCGCTGCCGATGTACTGCTCGCAGGCGCACGGCAAACCCGCCTTCCTGCCATGGCACCGGGCGTATCTCTACCGCTTCGAGCAGGCGCTGCGCGACACCGGCCACGACGTGATGCTGCCCTGGTGGGACTGGACTCGGATCCGCCGGGTCCCAAAGGCATACGCGGAGCCGAAACGCCCGGACGGGACCGACAACCCGATGTACTCGGTGCGGATCAACGACGAGGCCCTGCGGCAGGGCCGGGAAGGAAGGGGGGACCGGGGCAGCATCCGCCTCGCAGGTCATCCCGACACCTTTCGCCAGCCCGGGCGGGAAGAAAACGAAAACCACGAAAAATTCGCCCTCCCGACCGGGACCGAGATCGCCCGTCTGTTGCGCTACTCGGACTTCGCCCGCTTCACCGAATACCTCGACAACTACCACGGCGAAGTACACATGTGGGTCGGTGGGCACATGACCGACATCCCCTTCGCGGCCTACGACCCGCTCTTCTGGGCCCACCACTGCATGATCGACCGGATTTGGAGGAAGTGGCAGCTCCAGCACACGCAGTCGAGCTTCCCCTCCAACGTCCTCCATCAAGTGATGGAACCGTTCCATCTCACCGCCCAGCAGGTGCTCGACCCGACCGCGCTCGGCTACGACTACTCGCTCTCGATCACCCAGGTTGGGTCATAGATGGAGCGCTTCCACTCCGACCCGCTGCCGCTCTCGCCCTCGATTCGCGAAGGGCATTTCAGCGCCGCCGACCTGATCTTCTACGACGTCGACCACTCCGGACCGTCCTTCAAGGCGGCGGTCTTTCTCAACGCGCCGGAGGTTGGGATCGACACCCCGCTGGACCCAGAGGCCGGATACGCCGGCAGCTTCACGATTCTCGGCCACGGCGGCTGCTTCGGCGACGAGGGCCACTGCCACGTGCCGACGCATCCCAAAGACCCGTTCGACACCAGGCCACTGCACCCACTGACCCCGCTGACGAAGATGGTCGACGTCAGCGAGGGCCTGAAACGAGGGGCCGCAGACAGCGAGCACCTCTCGGTGACCGTCTTCCCGATCGTCCCGGGTGCCGAGGGGGCGGAGCTGCGCGACGTCCTCTTCTTCTCTTCGATGCGACTGGTCGCCTATGACTAGGACCGCCGAGCGCTCGGTCGGGATGTCGGGTGCGGTCGAGGCGACCATGCCGGATGGGTCCGATGCGACGATCTCACGCGCCGCCGAGACCTTCCGGCTGTAGCGCTGATCGAGCTAGGAGAGCTCGGTGCCGTCGTAGAGCTTCTTGACGTGCACGGTGCCGGCGGGGGCGGCTTCGATGCAGAGCTTGCAGAGGACGCACTCGTCGCAGTTCTCGGCGACGATCTCGACCTTGCCGCCGGCGTCCTTGAAGATGTCGACGGGGCAGACTTCTTCGAGCTTGGCGGCGAGGGCGGCGTCGTTGGCGATCGAATCGTCGACCTCGACGTCGATGAAGACCTTGTTCAGGGTCTCGGCCATCAGGCGGTCGCTCCGATCTTTTCCTTGACCACGTCCGGGATCTCGTCGATGCGCTCGACGACGCGGATGCCGGCGGCTTCGAGGCGGGAGATCTTCTCCGTGGCGGTGTCCTCTTTGCCCTCGACGATCGTCCCGGCGTGGCCGAAGGACATGCCTTTCATCTCGTCGTCGTCCATGAATTTGCCGGCCATGAAGGCGACGATCGGGAGGCGGGAGTTGTTGTCGTTGACCCATTCGGCCAGCTGGGCCTCCATGCGGCCGCCGGGCTCGGTGTAGATGACGATCGCCTCGGTCTGCTCGTCGGCCTCGAAGTAGGGCATCAGCTCGGCGTAGGTAGAGCCGATGATCGCGTCGCCGCCGATCGAGACGGCGGTGGAGACGCCGAGGCCGGCGGCGGTCAGCGAGGAGGAGATCTCGGTAGTCATCCCGCCCGAGCGGCTCATCACGCCGACGCGGCCGGGCTGGTAGGCCTTGGCGGCGTCTTTGGCGGGGCCGCCGATGCCGCCCATCTTGCAGACCTCGGGGACGATCAGGCCGAGGCAGTTGGGGCCGATGATCCGGGCGCCGCGCATCTCGGCCAGCTCAACCATCTCGGCGACGTCGCCGCGCGGGATCCGCTCGGTGACGATCACGATCAGCTTGATCCCGTTCTCGATCGCCTCGAGGACGGCGTCCTTGGTGAAGGCGGGGGGGACGGTGACGACGGAGCCGTCGATCGGGCCGCCGTGGTGCTCGACCGCCTGGGCGACGGTGTCGAAGACCGGCACGCCGTGGACCTCGCGGCCCTTGCGCCCGGGGGTGACGCCGCCGACGATCTTCGAGCCGTAGTCGAGGCACTCGCGGGTCAGGTTGACCGCCTCGCGGCCGGTGATCCCCTGGACGATGAAGGTCGTGTCCTTGTCGAGCAGGATGCTCATCAGGCGGGCGCCCCCTGGATCTTGGCGACGGCGCGCCCGGCGGCCTCCCACATCGAGACCGAGCGGTCGCAGTACTCGACGCCGTACTTGTCGAGGATCTTGAAGCCCTCCTCCTCCCAGGCGCCCGGGATGCGGAAGATCGCGATCGTCTCGCCGGGGTCTTTGCCGAGCTCGAGGCAGGCCTTGATCACGCCGCGGGCGACGATGTCGACGCGGGTGTTGGAGACGATCGACATCATCACCGCGATCTTCTCGACGCCGTCCTTTTCGAGGACCTCCTTGGCGAGGCCGCAGGCCTTGGCGACCGACGGGTTGCCGCCGATCTCCGAGTAGTTGGCGGGCTGCCCGCCCTGGTTGCGGACCGCGTCGGTCAGCGTCAGCGAGCCGCCGCCGGCGCCGATCACGAGGCCGAGGTTGCCGGTGAAGCCGTGGTCCTTGCCCTGAATCACACCGCGGTGGTCGGCGGCGTCGATCGCCGCGACGTTCTTCTCGAAGTCGGACGGCTCGTAGGTCTCGCGGGTGTCGTCCTCGGCGATCTGAAGCTCGTTGCGCAGCAGCTTCTTCTGGCGGCCGACCGCCTCGTTCTCCATCTCCATGTGGGCGTCGAGGGCGACGAAGCTGCCATCGGTCAGCTCGGCCAGCGGGTTGATCTCGGCCAAGGTCATGTCGTTGTCGCGGAAGAGGCGGGCGAGGCGGGCGAGGACCGGGGTCGCGCGGTTCAGCTGCGAGCCAGTGACGCCGGTGGCGGCGACGACCTGCTTGGCCTCGAAGTCGCCGATCGGCAGGAGGTTGGAGACGTGGCCTTTGCCGACGTGGTCGGGGTGGGTCTCGGCGACCTCCTCGATGTCGATCCCGCCCATGTCGCTGAACAGCATCAGCGGCTTCTTCGCGGTGCCGTCCCAGACGACGCTCGCGTAGTACTCCTGCTTGACCTCGGCTTTGGGGTCAACGAGGACGCCGCGCGGCATGTGGCCGTTGATTTCGAGCTTGAGGATCGCCTCGGCGTGCTCGGCGGCCTCCTCGGGCGTGTCGGCGAACTTGACGCCGCCGGCCTTCATCCGGCCGCCGGTCAGCACCTGGCTCTTGATCACGACCGGGCCGCCGATTTCCTCGGCAACCTTGCGCGCCTCCTCGGCGCTCGTGCAGAAGCCGTACTTGGTGACGGGAATCCCCGCCAGCTCGACGATCTTCCTGGCCTCGAACTCGTAAAACCTCATCAGCGGCGCGGAACCCTATCCCACCCGGTCGGAAGATGGTTGTCACAGCTCGTCACCCCGGCGGTGTCGCCCGGCCTTGCTTTACTCCAGCCGGTGTTTCCCCCCGCTGCCGGGTCGAATTCCCCATTCGGCCCCCGTTTTCTGGCTGCTTTCGCGCTCCTGGGTGCGGTTGTGGCGCTGTACGGATGCGGCACGGTCGTGGACCGGGTGAAGCTTCAGGACACCGTCCAAGCGTCCCTCGAAGACTCGATTCATGAAAAGATCAAGGTCGTCGATTGCCCCTCAGATCAGTCTGTTGACCCGGGCGCGACCTTCACGTGTGAAGTGATCTTTGCCGATGACAGGCGGGAAGTAGCGACTTTGACGATCAGGAACAAGGATGCCGACATCACCATGGTCGGCCTCAAACCGAAGAATTAGAGAGAGGCGAATGAGCGACCTGACGACTGCACCGGACGAGCTGACGACCCACGCGAAACTCCTCAGCTGGGTGGACGAAATCGCCTCCCTCACCGAACCGGACTCCGTCTACTGGTGCGACGGCTCCGCCGAGGAGTACGACCGCCTCGCCCAGGTCCTGATCGACGCCGGCACCTTCGAGCGCCTCGACGAAGCCAAGCGCCCCAACTCCTACCTCGCCCTCTCCGACCCCGGCGACGTCGCCCGGGTCGAAGACCGGACCTTCATCTGCTCCGAGAAGGAGGAGGACGCCGGCCCGACCAACAACTGGCGCGCCCCGGCCGAGATGCGCGCCACGCTCAACGACCTCTTCAAGGGCTCGATGAAGGGCCGCACGATGTACGTCGTCCCCTTTTCGATGGGCCCGCTCGGCTCCGAGATCTCCGAAATCGGGATCCAGCTGACCGATTCGGCCTACGTCGCGACCAACATGCGGATCATGACCCGGATGGGCAAGGCCGCCCTCGAAGTCCTCGGCTCCGACGGCGAGTTCGTGCCCTGCGTCCACTCGGTGGGGATGCCGCTGACCGAGGGCGTCGAAGACGTCTCCTGGCCCTGCAACGAGGCCAACAAGTACATCGTCCACTACCCCGACAGTCGCGAAATCTGGTCCTTCGGCTCGGGCTACGGCGGCAACGCCCTGCTCGGCAAGAAGTGCTTCGCGCTGCGGATCGCCTCGGCGATGGCCCGCGACGAGGGCTGGCTGGCCGAGCACATGCTGATCCTCAAGCTCACCTCGCCCGAGGGCAAGGTCAAGTACATCACCGGCGCCTTCCCCTCGGCCTGCGGCAAGACCAACCTGGCGATGCTGGTCCCGACCCTGCCCGACTGGAAGGTCGAGACCGTCGGAGACGACATCGCCTGGATGAAGTTCGGCGAGGACGGCAAGCTTTACGCGGTCAATCCCGAGGCCGGGTTCTTCGGCGTGGCCCCGAACACCAGCCACAAGACGAACCCGAACGCGATGGACACGATCGAGCGGAACACGATCTTCACCAACTGCGCCAAGACCGACGACGGCGACATCTGGTGGGAGGGGATGACCGGCGAGCCGCCGGCGCACGCGATCGACTGGCACGGCAACGACTGGACCCCGGAGTCCGAGACGCCCGCCGCCCACCCGAACGCGCGCTTCACCACCCCCGCCTCCCAGTGCCCCTCGATCGCGCCGGAGTGGGAGGACCCCGCCGGCGTCCCGATCGACGCCTTCCTCTTCGGCGGCCGCCGCGCCACCGTGGTGCCGCTGGTCCAGGAAGCCTTCGACTGGGAGCACGCGGTTTTCATGGGGGCGACGATGTCCTCGGAGACGACCGCCGCCGCCGCCGGCGCCGTCGGCCAGCTGCGCTTCGACCCGATGGCGATGCTGCCCTTCTGCGGCTACAACATGGCCGACTACTTCGGCCACTGGCTGAAGGTCGGCAAGCGCGAGGGGGCGCAGCTGCCGCGCGTCTTCTACGTCAACTGGTTCCGCAAAGACGCCGACGGCAAGTTCCTCTGGCCCGGGTTCGGCGAGAACAGCCGCGTCCTGGAGTGGGTCTTCCGCCGCTGCGAAGGCGAAGGCGAGGCGGTCGAGACCCCCGTCGGGCTGCTGCCCGCCGAGGGCGAGATCAACACCGAGGGGCTCGACATCTCCCCCGAGGCGATGAAGGAGCTGCTGAGCGTCGACCTCGACTTGGTCAAGGAGCAGCTGCCGCAGGTCAAAGCCCACCTGGCCGAGTTCGGCGACAAGCTGCCGGCCGAGGTCAGTGCCCAGCTCGAGGCGCTCGAACAGCGCCTCGGCTGAGACCGCCGCCGTCAAGGCGGCCCGGGCGCCCTGGCGGCGCCCCGGCCGTGCCCGTGCAGGGCTATTGGATCCGCGCGCGAATGCCGACCGTAAGGTTTGAACGTGCAGGCCCGGCTCGAATCCCCCCCAGTAATCGCGCTGTTCGCGGCGGTAGGACTCTTCCTCTGCTCGCTTGCGAACGCCCTGGCGCGTGAAACGCGCGATCCCACGCAGCTGATCTACTGGCTCGGCATTCTGCTGATCGCGGTGCCGATCTTCCTGCGGCTGACCTCGACCGAGCCGAGTTATCGCGAGCGCCTCTTCCTGGTCCTGCTGCTGGGGCTGGCGCTCTACGGCGTCAAGGTCGTCCACGACGCGCCCCTCTTCACCCTCTCCGACGAGTACATCCACGCCTTCAACGTCCAGCAGATCGAGAAATTCGATCACCTGTACCACTTCAACCCGGCGATCTCGACCTCTCCCTACTACCCGGGGCTGGAGGGGGCGACCTCGGCGCTGACGATGCTGACCGGGGCCTCGACCTACCTCTGCGGCACGATCCTGATCGGCGTCGCCCGCCTGGCCCAGATGGCAGCGCTCTTCTTCCTCTTCGCCAGGCTCAGCGGCTCGGCCCGCGGCGCCGGTCTCGGCGTCGCCGTGTACACCGGCACCAGCAACTTCCTCTTCTGGGGGGCCCAGTTCTCCTACGAGTCCCTCTCGCTGCCGCTGGTCTGCGTCGTGCTGATGGCGTTCGTCGAACGCGAGGAGGCGCCGCCGCGCCTGCGCGGCGCCTGGACGGTGCCGATCGTGCTGGGGATCCTTGCGATCACGATCACCCACCACCTCAGCTCCTACGCGCTGGCGGTGATCTTCGTCGCCCTCGCCGTCCTCTACCGGGTGATGAAGGTCGAAAAGCCGAACCCGTGGCCGTTCGCGGTGCTGGCGGTCGGGTCGGCCGCCGCCTGGCTCTTGATCGCCGCCGAGTCGACCACCGGCTACCTCTATCCGGTGCTCGAGAATGCGATCAAGGCGATCTACGAAACCGCCTTCGGCGACACCGAAGCGAGACAGCTCTTCGGGTCGCCCTCGGACACGGCCGAAGCCGTCGCCGGGACTCCGATCGGGGCGCGGGCGATCGCCCTGCTGGCGATCGCCGTGCTGGGCGTGATCTCCCTGATCGGGCTGCGGCAGGTCTGGCGGCGGGAGCGGCGCAAGCCCCTCGTAATCCTCTTCTGCGCCTTCACCGTCGCCTTCTTCGCGGCGCTGATGCTGCGCTTCGCCCCCGCCGCCTGGGAGACCGGCAACCGCGCCGGCGGCTACTTCTTCATCGGCCTCTCCTTCGTCGCCATCTACGGGACCGCCCAACTGCTGCGCCGCGGATCGCACCTGATGCGCCGGCGGCTGCTGCTGACCGGGGCGCTGGCGGTCGTCCTCGTCGGCGGCGCGATCTCCGGCTGGTCCTGGGACCTCCAGCTGGCGCGGCCGCTGAAGGCCTCCGCCGGCGGGAAGGACGTCTTCTCCGAACCTCTGGCATTGGCCGAATTCGCCCACGAACGGCTCGACGGCAGCCGCTTTGCCGGGCCCGAAGCGGATGCTCGCGTACTGCTTTTCCCCGGCGGGCAGATCGCCTTCGGCGGCCAGGGTCCGGACATCGAGGACATCGTCGACGAACCGCAGCTCCGCGACTGGCAGCTGCCGCTGCTGGAGCGCAACCACCTTCCCTTCCTCGTCGCCGATCGCCGCCTGCTCTCCGAGGACACCCTGCGCGGCCAGTACTTCTCGGTCAAGGAGCAATACGGGAACGAGCTGCGTCCGCAGGGCGTGGTCCACAAGTTCTCCGAGATCCCGGTCGGCCGCGTCTGGCAGGGGGGCCGCATCGTCCTCTTCAACCTGCGGGATCGGCCATGAGGGGCCACCGGGACCTCCACCTCGCCTGCCTCGGCGCGGTTGTCTGCGCGCTGGTGGCGGCGCTGGTGCCGTGGGAGATCGTGCGGCTGGCGGCGGGGCTGCCGCTGGCCCTGCTCCTGCCGGGCTACGCGGTCGTCGCCGCGGCCTTCGGCTCGCGCGAGCTGGCACCGCCGAAACGGCTGATGCTGAGCGTCGCGGTCAGCCTGATGGTCCTCGCCCTCGGCGCTTTCGTCCTCAACATCTTCCCCTTCGGGCTGGAGACGGCGAGCTGGGCGGTGCTGCTGCCGCTGATCGTGATCGCCGCCTGCCGCGGCGCCGCCCTGCGGCGTGAGCGACCGCAGCGCAGCCGCGCTGGCCGCCCGGCACTGCCTCGCCCCGCGACCGGGAGCCTCGTCCTCTTCGCCCTTGCCGCGCTGATCGCGCTCGGCGCCCTGGCCCTATCCGAGAAACCGTTGCCGGCCGAGAATGCGAAGGGCTTCACGGCTTTGTGGATGTTGCCGACGGACAAGCGCGAAGACGCGGTCGCGATCGGCGTTGACAGCAATCAGCACGAGCTCCGCTCCTACAGGCTCAGGGTGAGCCTCGGGAAAGACCAGTCGAAGACCTACCGGGTCAGCCTTGATCCGGGGGAGGAACGCGTCTACGAAGTCGACGTTCCGCCTAAGCCCAGCGGCAGGACTCACGTCGTCGCCTCCCTCTACAAAGCGGGGGCGCCGGAGAGGCTCTACCGCCGGGTGACGAGCTGGCTACCGAGGCAAATGACCTTCCCTTGAGCACGAGCGCACCCTCCATCGACATCGTCGTCACCAACCACAACTACGGGCGCTTCCTCCCGGAGGCGATCGAGAGCGCCTGCGCGCAGACCCATCCGGCGGTCTCCGTCGTCGTCGTCGACGACGGCTCCAGCGACGACTCGCGCGAGGTGCTGCGCCGCTACGAAGACCGGGTCGAGGTCGTCCTCAAGGAGCAGGGCGGCCAGGCCTCGGCGCTTAACGCCGGGATCGAGCGCTGCCGGGGCGAGGTCCTCCTCGTCCTCGACGCCGACGACGTCCTGCGCCCGCACGCGGCCGAGCGCGTCGCCGCCGCCTTCGCCGCCCGGCCGGAGCTCTCCAAGGTCCAGTTCCCGATGGCGATCGTCGACGTCGACGGCAACCCGACCGGCGCCGTCAAGCCCGGCGGGCACCTGCAGGCGCCGGTCGGCGACCAGCGCCGCGCCGAGCTCGCCTTTCCCTTCGACCTGCCCTGGCTGCCGGGCGGCGGCACCGGGTTCCGCACCGAGGCGGTGCGACGGATCCTGCCGATCCCCGCCGCCGACTACCCGCGCAGCGGCGCCGACTGGTACCTGGTGCACCTGACCGCGCTGCTGGGGGAGGCAGCGCTGCTCGACGAGGTCTGCGCGTCCTACCGGGTCCACGGCGGCAATGCGTACGAGCTGGAGGCGGACGAGATCGACCTCGACCACGTCCGCGAGGCGATCCTCTTCGCGGCGGCGACCACCGGCTCGCTGGAAGCTCTGGCCGACGAGCTCGGGCTCGAGCGGCCGGGGCGGATCCTCTCCTACGCCGACCTCGCCAACCGGCTCGTCTCGCTGCGGCTGGAGCCGGCCCGTCACCCGCTGGCGGGCGATCGCCGCGGCGCGTTGATGGCCGACGCCCTGCGCGCCGTCCGCCGCCGCTTCGACGTCTCGGCGCCGATGAAGGCGTTGCTCGCCGCCTGGTTCGCGCTGGAGGCCGTCGCCCCGCGGCGCCTGGCGCGGCCGCTGGCCGAGCTGTTTCTCTTCCCCGGAAAGCGCACCGGGGCCAACCGGGTGCTGGGAAGATGGCAGCGCGGATGAGGATCCTGATCGCCACCGATCACTACCCGCCGTTCATCGGCGGCGCCCACCGCCAGGCGCGGCTGATCGCGGCCGGGATGGCCCAGCGCGGGCACGACGTCGCCGTCGCCACCACCTGGCACGGGGGCCTGCCGCCGCTGGACTGGGAAGAGCACGTCACCGTCCACCGCCTGCGCCAGATGCGGACCGCGTTCCGTGCGCTGGTCCGCAACGAAGAGCAGCGCCACCAGCCGCCCTTCCCCGACCCGGTGACGATCACCGGCCTGCGGCGGCTGATCAACGGCTTCGAGCCGGAAGTGATCCACGCCTACGGCTGGCTCGCCTTCTCGGTCGCCGTCGCCCTCGGCCGCAAGCGCATCCCGATGCTGATCTCGGCCCGCGACTACGGCTACTTCTGCGCCAACCGGACGCTGCTGCGCAAGGGCGAGCCCTGCGACGGCCCCGCGCCTTTGAAGTGCGCAAGCTGCGCCAGCGACTACTACGGCGGCGTCCCCAAGGGCCTTGCCGCGACCGCCGGCGTCTACCTCTGCCGGCCGCTGCTGGCGCGGAAGATGACCGGCCTGCATAGCGTCAGCAACTTCGTCCACGACGTCACCACCCGCCACCTGTTCGGGCCGGGCGGGGCACCGGAGGACCTCGTCCAGGTGACGATCCCGAGCTTCCAGGACGTCAACCCCGACGAAGCCGTGGACACCAGCGATCCCGAGATCGCCCCCTTCCTGGAGCGGCTGCCGAGCGAGCCGTTCATCCTCTACGTCGGCGCCTTCCGCAAGGTCAAGGGCCTGGAGACCCTTTTCGACGCCTACGCCAAGCTGGAGTCGCCGCCGCCGCTGGTCCTGATGGGCACCTTCGAGCGCGACTCCCCGCAGCCGTTCCCGGAGGAGGCGGTGGTCCTCACCGACGTCCCCCACAAAGCGGTGATGGCGGCCTGGGACCGGGCGATGTTCGGGGTGATGCCCTCGCTGTGGCCGGAGCCGTTCGGCGCCACCGTGGCCGAGGGGATGAACCGCGGCAAGCCGGTGATCGGGACGACCCTCGGCGGGCACGTCGACATGATCGGCGACGACGCCGGGCTGCTGGTGCCGCAGGGCGACGTCGACGCCCTGGCGGAGGCGATGCGCGACCTGGTCGAGAACGCCGAGCGGCGCGAGCGCTTCGGGGCGGCGGCGAGCGCCAAAGCGCGGTCGTTCGCGGCGGGCGCGGTGATCCCGCGCTTCGAGCAGGCCTACCGCGACGTCCTCGCCGTGGGATGAAGATCCTTCTCGTCGTCCCGGTGCCGCCGCAGGCGGACGGGGGAGGGGCGATCCCGGTGCTGCTCGAGGCCGAGCTGCGCGGGCTGCGGGCGCGGCACGAGGTGACGCTGGTGACCGCGCTCGGCGACGAGCCCGGCGAAGCGGAGGCGGTGGCGCGGCTGCGCGAGGGGGGCGAGGTCCACGTCGCCGACCGTCGCCGACCCCCGCCCGGCGGGCTGCGGCGGCGGCGCCAGCTGCGGATGGCCACCGCCTGGGCGCGCGGGCGCTGGCCCTGGCGGACCGTCTGGTACGCCGACCCCGGGATCCAGCGGATCGTCGACGAGCTCGGGGCCGAGCGCGAGTTCGACGTCGTCGCGGTCGAGGACAGCGCGATGTCGGTCTTCCGCTACCCGGCCGGGGTGGCGACCGTCTTCACCCACCACGAGGTGCTGCGCCCGCGCCCGGTCGCGTGGAGCCCAGGGCCGCCGCGGCGCTGGCCGGGCTGGGCCTTCGGCGAGATGGACTGGCGCCGCTGGATGCGCTTCCAGGCCGACGCCTGGCGGAGCTTCGACCTGGTCCAGGTCTTCAGCCGGCGCGACGCCGAGGCGATCGCCGAGCTCGCCCCCGACGTCGCCGCGCGGGTCCGGGTCGACCCCTTCGGCCTGGTCCTGCCGCCGCCCGCCGACCCGGCCCGCGAGGAGCCGGGGACGATCCTCTTCGTCGGCGCCTTCCACCACCCGCCCAACCGCGACGCCGCCGTCTGGCTGGCGCGCGAGATCCTGCCCGCGGTGCTGGAGCGAGCCCCGGAGGCACGCTTGCGGATCGTCGGCAGCGCCCCGCCGCCCGAAGTTCTCGCCCTCGCCGGGCCGCGGGTCGAGGTCGTCGCCGACGCGCCCAGCGTGCGGCCGCACACCGAAGCGGCGGCGGTGGTGATGGCGCCGGTGCGGACCGGCGGCGGGATGCGGATGAAGGTGCTGCAGGCGATGGCCGCCGGCAAGGCGGTGGTCACCACCCCGCGCGGGACCGAGGGCTACACCGGGTTCGGCGAGGAGCCGCCGCTCGCGGTCGGCGAGAGCGAGGCGGAGATCGCTGCGGCGACGGCGGCGCTGCTGGAGGACGACGCTGCGCGCCGGAGCCTGGGAGAGAGGGCGCGCGATTTCGCCGAGCGCCACCACAGCCCGGAGGCGTGGGCCGAGCGCCAGACCGCCGTCTTCGAGGAGGCGCGGGCGGCGCGCCGAATTGGTTCGGATGGCTGAAGGGCCGAGCGTCACCGTCGTCATCCCGACCCACCAGCGCCGCGAGGCGCTGCGCACCGTCCTGGAGTCCTTGTCCCGCCAGAGCGTCGACCGCGCCGAGTACGAGGTCGTCGTCTCGGTCGACGCCTCGAGCGACGGCACGGTCGAGATGCTGGACGGGTGGGAGGGCCAGCTGCGGCTGCGCCGGGTCTCGCCCGAATCGCGCGGCCGCGCCGCAGCCTGCAACGCCGCCGTCGCCGCGGCGGACGGCGAGGTGACGATCGTCCTCGACGACGACATGCGGGTCGTTCCGGAGTTCGTCGAGCGCCACCGCTCCCACCACCCGGCCGGCTCGCGGCGCTGCGTCCTCGGCGCCGTCCCGGTCGAGCTCGACGAGGGGAGCACCCACGCCGCCCGCTACGTGAAGGAGAAGTTCGACCTCCACCTCGCCCGGCTCCCGGACCCGGCGCACCTGGCCCTGCCGCGCTCCTTCTTCACCGGCAACGCCTCGCTGCGGACCGAGACGATGCGGGAGGTCGGCGGCTTCGACGACTCCTTCGGGATCTATGGCAACGAGGACGTCGAGCTGGCGCTGCGGCTGCGCAAGGCCGGGGTCGAGCTCGGCTACGACCCCGAGGCGCTCGCCTGGCAGAGCTACGACAAGGACCTCGGCGGGCTGCAGCGCGACACCTTGGCCAAAGGCCGGACCACCGTCCAGCTCGCCCGCAGCCACCCCGAGGTCTTTCCCAGCCTGCGGCTCGCCAACCCCGACGACGCCTCGCGCCCCTGGCTGGCGGCGCGGGCGCTGCTGCTCTGGGCGACGCGGCGGCTGCCGGCGACCAGCGGCGCCGTCTTCGCCCTCTTCGCGCTGCTGGAGCGGCTCGGCGCCTGGCGCTCGCCGCTCTTCTACCGGCCGGTCCTCGACTACGCCTTCTGGGCGGGCGTGGACGCGGAGCTGCGCGAGTCACACGACGAAGGCGAGCTGTCGAAACTACGGGGAGAGCTCCAGCGTGGCCCGATCGATCTTCTTCTACACCGATAGCCGCGTTCTCGGCGGCGCCGAGAACGCGATGTTCATGCTGCTCGGCTCGCTTGACCGCGGCGAGTGGGAGCCGACCCTGCTGCTCGAGGACGCGCCCGAGGTCGAGCCGCTGGCCGAGCGCGCCGCGGCGCTCGGGGTGCCGGTGCGGCGGATCCCGCCGCTGCCGCTGGGGTTGGTCGGCGCTCGGCGGGTGCCGGGCCTCGTCCGCCTCCTGAGACGGCATCGCCCTGATGTGTTCCACGCCCACATGAGCTCGCCGGTCGCCTGTAAGTGGGGGCTGGCGGCGGCGGTGCTGGCGCGGGTGCCGGCGGTGCTGGGGACGGTGCAGGTCGGCGCCTACGAGCCCGACCGCTCTTCTTACCTGCAACTGCGGGCGCTGGCGCGCAGGGTGGACCGCTACCTCGCCGTCTCGCGGGAGATCGCCGACGAGCTGGTCGAGCGGCTCGGCTGGCCGGTGGAGAAGGTCGAGGTCGTCTACAACGCCGTCGACGCCGAGCGCGCCGCGGTGCCGGCCCCGCCCGGCCTGCGCGAGCATCTCGGCGGCACGGAGACCCGGCCGTTGGTCCTGACCCCGGCGCGGCTGAACGCGCAGAAGGGGCACGACACCCTGCTGGAGGCGATCGCGGCGGTGCCCGAGGCGCTCTTCCTCCTCGCCGGCGACGGCCCCGAGCGGGAGCGGCTGGAAGCGCGGGCCGCCGAGCTCGGCGTCGGCGAACGGGTCCGCTTCCTCGGCCGCCGCGAGGACGTGCCGCAGCTGCTCGCCGCCTGCGACGTCTTCGCCCTGCCCTCGCTCTACGAGGGCTCCTCGCTGGCGGTGCTGGAGGCGATGGCGGCCGGCATCCCCGTGGTCTCCTCGGCGATCGGCGGCACCGAAGAGCTGATCGACGACGGCCGCAGCGGGCTGCTGGTGCCGTCCGATGACGCGCCGGCGCTGGCCGCGGCGCTGCGGCGGGTGCTCGGCGACCGGCAGCTGCGCGAGGAGCTGGCCGCGCGGGCGCGCGAGCGGGTCGACTCGGGCCTTCGCCGCGAGCAGAACGCCGAACGGGTCGCCGCCGTCTACCGCGAACTGCTCGCCGATCCGGGGGCGCGGCAGAGCTTTTCCATTTTGGAGAGGGAAAATCTCTATCGCGAATTCGAGGAGCTGCCGGAGTCCCGGCGCAATCCGCTGCTGCGGCGGGAGGACTGGCGCTTCCTCCTGCCCGACGCCGAGCTGATTGCCCGCTGGCGGCTGCCGCGGCCGGGCGGCCTGCGCCGCGCCCGCCGCCGCGCCCGGGCTGCCGGCTACACCGACGTCCGCGCCTACTGGGCCGGGCCGCTGCCGCATCGCCTGCCGCAGTTCTGGCTGCCGCTCGAATCCGAGGAGGCGACCGACCACCTGCTCTCCAGCCGCGCCCCTCGCTCGGCTTTAGGCGTCGTCCTGCGCCACCTCTGGTGCATGCTGCGCAGCGCCGGTCTGCTGGCTCCCGTCTATGTCATCGGACGCCGCCCGGGAGGACGGGACGAGGAGAGGGTCCCGGTTTCGCCTTCCTGCCCGCTCCTACTCCTCACCACCGGCCACCGCAGCATCAACAAGGCCGTCGGCCTCGCCTTCGAGGCGGGGGAGGAGCTGCCGGCCAAGGCCGTCAAATTCGCCCGCGTGCCCGAGGCCGAGTCGGGACTGGAGTGCGAGGCGGCGATCCTGCGCCGGCTTCGCGAGGAGCGGCCCGGCCTCGACGGCGTGCCGCGCCTGGTGGGGGAGGGCTCGCGCAACGGGCGCCTCGCCGTGGTCCAGGAAGCGGTCGCGGGCGAGTCACTGCTCGACGCGCTGCGGCCCGGGAACTTCGAAGCGGTGGCGCTGAAGGTGACCCATCTGCTGGTCGAGCTGGCGAGGTCCGGCGACCCGTCGCCAAGCGCCGACTGGCGCAGGCGCCTCGTCGCCGAGCCGCTCGACTGGTTCGAGCGGCACTTCGGCCCCGCCCCGGGGGCGGGGGAGGCACTCGCCGGCCTCGGCGAGCTGCCGGCCACGGTCGAGCATCGCGACTGCTCGCCTTGGAACGTGCTGCTGAGGCCCGGCGGCGACCCCGTCCTGCTCGACTGGGAGTCGGCCGAGCCCGCCGGCCTGCCGGGCCCCGATCTCGTCTACTTCCTCGCCAACTGCGCCTTCGTCCTCGACGGGGCGCTGGAGAGCGGCCGCACCCGCGAGAGCTACGCCCGGCTCCTCGACCCGGCCACCCCCCACGGCCGCGTCGCCGCCGCCGCGACCGCCGCATACAACGAGGCGCTCGGCATCTCCGCCGAGGACTTCCGCCGCCTCCGCCTCCTCACCTGGGTCCTCCACAGCCAAAGCGACTATCGCCACCTGCAGCTGGAGTCACCCGGCGAGCCGAGCGCCGAGGCGCTGCGCGGCTCGGTCTTCTTCGGCCTGGTCGAGGAGGAGCTGGGGCGCGGTTAGAGCGCGCCTAGCGACGCCGCCGAGGCCACCAACCCGGCAGCGCCTCGCCGGTGAGGACCTTCCACAGCACGGCGAGGGAGCCGTCGGTGCCGTGGACGCTTACCCGGCGTAGGCGGTAGCGGTCGGTGGCGGCGTCGTTGCGGCCCTTCTCGGTGGTGAAGGCGGCCTCGTAGCCGGCCGCCTCGGTCGCGGCGCAGACGGCGTCGTCGTGGTCGCCGTTCGGGTAGGCGATCACCGGCACCGCCGCCGGGACGTGCTCCCGCAGCTCGGCGAGCGAGCCGAGCAGCTCGACCTCTCGCTCGGGTCCCCCGAGCCGGGTCAGCCGGCGGTGGTGGCGGGTGTGGGAGCCGATCGCGACGCCGGCCTCGGCCAGGGTCCGGATCTCCTCCCATGTGGCCACCGGCTCGCCGTCGATCCAGTGGGCGCTGCCGCCGAGCTCGGCGGTGGGGACGAACAGCTGCGGGGAGAGGCCGGCGGTGCGGCGCAGCGGCTCGACCGCGTCGGCCATCGCGTCATCGACGGTGACGACGAACCTGCGCCGCGGCAGGGCGTTGCGCTCGCCGCGGTGGAAGGCGAGCAGCTCGGCCAGCGGCAGCGGCCGGAACCCGAGCAGGCGCAGCAAGCGCAGCTGGCGGTAGTAGCGGCGCGGGGCGATGTCGATCCGCTCCTGCCCCGGCTTCAGCTCCCCGGCGAAGCGGTGGTAGACGAGGACCGGGTAGGAGCTGGTCAGCCGCCGCCACTCGGCGGCGTCGCTTTCGGCCCGGACCGCCGACCAGTGTTCGAGATCCTTCGCCAGCTCCCGCCAGCGCGGCGAGAGCCGGCCGAGCGGGGCGACGAGTGCCGTCGGCACCCGCAGCCGCCGCAGCAGCCGCGTCCGCCACGGCGCCTCGCACCAGCCTCGCGCCGGTCGCTCGGTCATTGCGCCGCCGCCCGGTTGGGAATGATGCGTGGATGAGCGCTCTCGGCAAGCTGCGCGCGATCCTCGAGGAGCGGCTGGCGCTGATGGCGCCGTCGCGGCGGCTGCGGCTCGCCCTGGCCGACGAGGTGCTCACCGACGCGGCGGCGGGAGGGCCGCTGCGAGTGCTCGACGCCGGTTGCGGCGACGGGCTGCTGACGCTGTCCCTCGCCCACCGCCACGGCGACTGGGCGCTGCTCGGCGTCGATCAGCGCGCCGACCTGCTCGACGGCGCCCGCGAGCGGGCGGTTGGGCGCTCGCTCGGCAACGTCCGCTTCCAGCCCGCCGACCTCACCCGGCCGCTGCCGGAGGGCGATTTCGACGCCGTCGTCGCGCTCGAGTGCCTGCACGAGATCCCCGACGACGCGGCAGCGCTGCGCAGCATGGCCGGGGCGCTGCGCCCGGGAGGGCTGCTGGCGCTGCAGGTGCCGGAAAAGGACTGGGCCCCCGTGCTTCCCGGCAGCACCGGCATCTGGCGCGAGGAGGTGCGCCACGGCTACGGGCGGGAGGAGATCTCCGCCGACGTCCGCGCCGCCGGCCTCGAGCCGGTCGAGTTGCGGCCGACCTACCGCAGCCTCGCCGCCGCCGCCCAGGAGATCCGCGACCGGATCAAGGGCTCGCCGCTGCCGGTCCGCCTGCTCGCCTTCCCGTTCCTGGCGGCGGCGGTGCGGATCGAGCGGCTCGGCCTCACCTGGGGCAAGCCGAGCGCCACCCTCGTCCTGGCGCGGCGCCCGCCTCAATAGACGTACTTCCGCAGTGCCTCGTCCCATGCCTTGGCGGAGTCGTCGGCGGCGACGACCCCGTCCAGCGTCCGGTCCGCGGTCGCGTTGAACCGGGTCGCGTAGAAGTTGTGGTAGACGAGGTCGCCGAAGACCGTGCCGACGTCGCCCGGCCCGCGCTGGCTCGTCACCTCGAAGAAGTGGACGTTCGGGGCCTCGGCGGCGGAGATCTCCTCGCCGACGTCGCCGGAGGCGTCCCGCCCTTCGGAGCGGGGGACGTAATGGGCGCGGAAGGAGTGCCCGCGCTCGACGAACCGCGCCTTGCGCATCGCCCAGCAGCAGGGGTGGACGTAGCTGCGGTTGAGCCGCGCGCCGGAGACCTGCGCCCCTTCCGAGAGCGGCGCCAGCAGCCGCTCGAGCCAGTCGTCGTGGAGCGGGAAGGCGTCGACGTCGAGGCCGACGACGAACTCGGTCTCGGCCAGCAGCACGCCGAGGTCCATCGCCAGCTCGTGGCCGACGTTTGCCGGCAGCAGCAACCCGTCGACGCCCGGGCTGGCGGCGATCCGCTCGCGCGAGCCGTCCTCGGAGCCGTTGTCGACGGCGATGATCCTGGTCCCGGCCGGGCTGCGGCGGAGGACGACGTCGATCAGCACCTCGAGGTGGTCCCAGGAGTTCCAGTTGACGGTGACGACCGTGGCCGCCCCGGGCCGCAGGCGGACGAGGCGTCGCCGGCTGCGCGCCCGCAGCGCCGGCACCAGCGCGCGCCAGCCGGCGATCTGGGCGACCTTGGTGGCGGCGGCGCTGCGGCTGGGCGGGATCCGGTTCAGTCCGAGCATCGTCGCGCTCATTCTCGCGTCCGGGTCAGTCGAAGCAGTTGCTGGCGCAGCCGGTGTGGCCAGCCGGCGGTGGCGATCTTCAGGCGCAGCCTGGCCGGCGTGTCGCTGGCCAGCACCTCCACGCGAGGAAGGCAAAAGGGGTCGCAACCGCGCTCGACCACGCCGGGAGCGACCGTGAAGGCGGCCCGGTAGCCGCTAGCGGCCACCGCATCGGCGATCTCCCGGTTCCACTCGCCGTGTGGGTAGGAGAATGCCCGCGGCCGCGGCAGGCCGAGGCCCTCCAGCACCGCCGCCGAGTCGCGAATTTCCGCCGCGGCCTTCTCCAGTGGGAGCTTCGTCAGCTGGCGGTGGTGCATCCCGTGGGAGCCGACCTCGATCCCGGCGGTAGGCAGAGCCCGCAGACCCTCGGCGTCGAGCAACCGCAGCTCCCTGGCGCCGAGCGGCCGGTCCCACTCGTTGGCGGCCCCGGTGAGGCCCGCGACCGCGAAGGCAACCGCGGGGATCCCGCGTTCGGCCAGAACCGGGGCGCCGTCGCTGAGCAGGTCGACGTAGCAGTCGTCGAAGGTGACGAGCAGCGCTCGCTTCGGTAGTCGCCAGCGCCCATCGAGAGCGGCGAGGACAGCGTCGAGGCCGACGATCTGCCAGCCACGCTTCCCCAGTGCATCGAGTTGCTCGGCCAGTCGCTCGGGCGGTATCCCGTACTCGGCGAGGACTGGGTCGGAGCCGAGGTCGGAGACGGCGTGAAAGGCGAGGACGACGGCGCTGCCGGTTGAGGTGGCCTGCCGCGCCAAACGGGCGCCGCGCCGGTGTTCCATCGTCCGCAGCCCGAAGAAGAGTCGCCGCGTCCACTGGTCGCGGAGGCCAGCGCGAACGAGGGCGACGGCGAGCCTGCGCAGCGGCCAGGCGACCCAGTCCGGGGCCTTGACCAGCGGCCCGAGCAGCCAGCGGCTGCGACGGGTGTGGAAGGCCGGGGCGCCCGCAAGGCGGCTCGCCTGCTCGGGGTGCTTGAGGACGAGCTCCTCCTCGGAGCGGCCGGTCTCCCGCGCCCGCCGCAGGTAGGCCGCCGGGTCGACGTCGTAGTACTGGTAGCTGATCGCCTCGGGGTTGAAGACGACCCGCAATCCGGCTTTGACCACCCGGTAGCCGAAGTCGATGTCCTCGCCGCCGAAGAGGCCCTCGCGGGTGAAGGAGGTGTCGAAGCCGCCCAGGCGCTCGAAGGACTCGCGCGAGATCGAGATCTGGCCGGTGAGGAGGTCGTCCAGCCCCGGCTCCGTCCCCGGCTCGAGCAGGCGCTCGCGCCGCGACTGCGCCCAGAAGCCGACGCCCCAGCTGAGCAGGCCGGGGGGCGAGTCGGGGTGCAGCGGCATGTCGCCGACGACCAGGTCGGCGCCTTCGCGGTGGCAGCGGTCGTGCTCGGCCAGCAGCGACGGCGCCGCTTCCATGTCGTCGTCGAGGAAGAGCAGGACCTCGCCCCGGGCGGCCCGGGCGCCGACGTTCCGCGCCTGCGCTGCGCCCTGGTTCTCCTGCTCGATCACCGCCAGCGGGAACGGGGTCTCCAGCGCCCGCAGCGCCGCCGCGCTGCCGTCGTCGGAGCCGTCGTCGACGACGATCGCCTCGAAGTCCCCGAAGGTCTGGTTCGCCAGCGCCGCGACGTGCCGGAGCACCCGCTCGCGTCGTCGGTAGGTGGGGATGACGACGCTGAATCTCACGTCGTCGCCGGCAGTCGCTCTTCGGCGGGCCTGTCTTCGTGGACCAGGCGCCGGGCCAGGGGGGGCGCCAGGAATCCCAGCGCCGCCCCGATCCGCACCCGCGGCTCGAGCCGCGGCGCCAGCGCCAGCCGGGCCAGCCCCGCCTGCCCGCCGCCGCCGTAGAGGGCGGCCTGGGTCTCGGCGTCGACCGCGCGCGAGCGGTGCATCCGCAGGGCCCGCTTCAGCTCCGGGCGCTCGTCCTCGCGCAGGTTCGGGTTGTCCTGCGCCTTTTCCAGGAGCCGCGCCCGCTCCCAGAGGCTCGGCGCGCGGCTGGCGGAGAGGCTCCCCTGGTGCAGGACATAGTCGTAATAGGGCTCCTCGACGAAGCCGGCGGCGGCGCCGTCGAGGATGCAGCGCAGCCAGCAGTCCCAGTCGTAGGCGATCCGCATCTGCTCGTCGAAGCCGCCGATCGCCTCCAGGCGGCTCAGCCTGATCGCCGGCCAGCCGCCGACGAAGCAGGTCCAGAAGATCGCCGTGCGCTGGTTCTCCCAGACGAAGGGGGTGTAGGTGGCGAAGGTCCCGACCGCCTTGCCCTGGGCGAGGAGCCGGGCGTCGGTGGTCACCAGGTCGAGCTCGGGCCGCTCCTCGGCCAGCGCCGCGATCGCCTCGAGCCGGCGCGGGTGGTAGGCGTCGTCGGCGTCGAGCACCGCCATGAAGTCGGATCGGGCGGCTTCGGCGCCGGTGTTGCGGGCGGCCGCGCCGCCGCCGTTCTCGCGGCGGACGAGCTCGATGCGGTCCATGTAGGGCGCGAGCGCGCCGGCGAGGTCGTCGTCGGAGCCGTCGTCGACGACGATCAGCTCCTCCGCCGGCCGGGTCTGCGCCAGCGCCGACTCCACCGCGGCGGCGATCGTTCCGGCGGCTTCGTAGGCGGTGATGACGATCGCGAAGCTCGGCCCGCTCATGCCGGCAGCCGCCAGGAGTGGGCAAGGACGACGTCGCCTTCGGCCTCGGCGGCCATCGGCCGCTCGCCGACCGTCCCCGGCTCGACGTCGAAAAGGGCGGCCGCCTGCAACCCGTCCTGGATGTGCCGCTTAGCCTTGACGATGACGTCGATCCGGTAGCGCCCCGGCAGCAGCGGCAGGGACTCGACGTGGCACTCCAGCCGCGTCCCGGGCTCGGACTCGCGGACGTCGACCGGGGCGTTCATCTCGCTGTCGAAGGTGCAGATCGGCTGGCCGAGGCTGTTGACGATCGTCAGCTGGCACTCCATCGTCGGCAGGTGCTCGGTGACGTCGACGGCGATCGTCGCCGGGCGCCCGGCGACGACGACGTTGGGGTGGCCGCCGCTCGCGTCGTGGATCTCCAGCCGCCGCACCAGGGTCTCGTCGTAGGCGCGGCTGTCGCGGTCGGTCCGCTCCAGCAGGTCGTCGGAGGCGGCGCTCTCCAGCGTCCGCAGGTAGCTGTCGATCGCTTCGAGGATCGGCGCGTCGGCCTTCACCTCGCCCCGTTCGAGCAGGATGCCGCGGGTGCAGAGCGCCTGGATGATCGCCAGGTTGTGGGAGACGAAGACGACGGTGCGGCCCTCTTTTGCGACCTCGTTCATCTTCCCCAGCGACTTGCGCTGGAAGGAGGCGTCGCCGACGGCGAGCACCTCGTCGACGAGCAGGATCTCGGGCTCGAGGTGGGCGGCGACGGCAAAGGCGAGCCGCACCGACATCCCGCTCGAGTAGCGCTTGACCGGGGTGTCGAGGAAGCGCTCCATCTCGGCGAATTCGACGATTTCGTCGAAGCGGGCTCGGATCTCCGCCCGCCGCATGCCGAGGATCGCGCCGTTGAGGAAGATGTTCTCGCGCCCGGTCAGCTCCGGGTGGAAGCCGGTGCCGACCTCGAGCAGGGAGCCGACCCGCCCGGTGACGTCGGCGTAGCCGGTCGAGGGCTCGGTGATCCGCGAGAGGATCTTCAGCAGGGTGCTCTTGCCGGCGCCGTTGTGGCCGATCAGGCCGACGACTTCGCCGCTGCGGATCGTCAGCGAGAGGTCTTTGAGCGCCCAGAGCAGGTCGCTGCTCTTCTTCTCCCGGCGCCCCCGCCCGAAGGGCCGCTGCGCTTTTTCGACGATCGCCTCGCGCAGGGTGCCGTAGCCGGCCCCTTTGACCCCGAGGGTGTAGCTCTTGCCGAGCCGGCTGGTCTCGATTGCGACGTCGGTCATCAGACGAAGTCGGCGAAAGCGCGCTCGGTGCGGTCGAAGTAGGCGAGGCCGGCGAGGAGGAACGCGACCGCGGCGAGGGCCGAGATCCCGATCAGGTCCCAGGGCGCGTTGCCGGTACCCAGCGTCGCCCAGCGGAACCCTTCGACCACCCCGACCATCGGGTTGATCGCCGAGAGCGTTCGCCAGGGCTCGTCGATCTGGCTGCTGGGATAGACGACGGGGGTGATGAAGAGCCACATCTGGATCGCGAAGGGGACGACGTAGCGGACGTCGCGGTAGCGGACGTTGATCGCCGAGAGCGCCGCCGTGGTGCCCAGCGCCGCCGCCGCCGCGATCACGACCAGCAGCGGCACGGTGAGGATCGCCACCGAGGGCACGAAGCCCCAGGCGAAGACGATGATCATCAGGATCACGAAAGAGATCGCGAGGTCGACGAAGCCGGCGACGATCACCCCGGCCGGCATGAAGATCCGCGGGAAATAGATTTTCGAGACCAGGGCGGAGTTGCTCACGAGGCTGTCGGAGCCGAGCAGCAGGGCGGTGGAGAAGAAGGTCCAGGGGACCAAGGCGGCGAGGCTGAAGAGGGGGTAGGGCAGGCCGTTGGACGAGAGGCCGGCGACGTTGCCGAAGATCAGCGAGAAGACGACCATGAAGCCGACCGGCTGCAGGACCGCCCAGGCCCCGCCCAGAGCGGTCTGGCGATAGCGGACGGTGACGTCGCGCAGGGCGATCTGTCCGGCCAGGTCGCGGTAGCGCCACAGCTCCCGCGGCGCCAGGACGCGGCTGAAGCCGCGGGTCGGCTGCAGGCGCAGCGTCTCGGGCTGCGGTGCGGGCGCGGCGGCGCCGCGCTCGTCGGGCGCAAGGGTCTCCATGGTGCTCACCATGAAAACGCATCGGCAGGCGGCTGCCGCCTCGCAACCCCCGCAGAGAAGATTGCTTGCGCCTCCCGCTTTCCACCGCGCCGTCCGTCAGACTGCTGCCCGGGATGGCCACCCCCTTCTTCAGCGTCGTGGTGACGACGTACAACCGCGAGCAGATCGTGCGCCGGGCCGTCGACAGCTGCCTGGCGCAGACCTTCGAGGACCTCGAGGTCGTCGTCGTCGACGACGCCTCCAGCGACGGCACCGTCGCCGCCTTGGAGTCCTATGAGGACCCGCGGCTGCGGGTTGTCGTCCACGAGCGCAACCGGGGGATCAACCCGGCCCGCCACACCGGCACCGTCGCCGCCCGCGGCGAGTGGGTCGTCGTCGTCGACAGCGACTGGGAGCTGATGCCCGAGGCGCTGGAGCGGCTGCGGGCGGCGATCGAGGGGCTGCCCGACGGCGTGCGCGTGGTCCGCTTCCGGCTGCTCTGGGACGACGGCTCGGTGACGCCGCGGTTCGTCCCCGCCGAGCCCTACGGCTACGAGGGTCGGATCCGCTGGGCCGAGGAGGAGGGAGGCGAAGACGCGGGCCGCTGCATCCAGGCCGCCGTCTTCGAGCGCACGCCCTACATCGCCGACCGCCGCGGGGCGATGGAGTGGCTGTACGAGCTAGACCTGGCCAAGGTCGAGACGACCCTCTGCCTCGACGAGGTGCTGGGCATCGAGCACAGCGACGCGTCCAACAGCTGGCTGCGCAGCGTCAAGGCCTCCGAACTGCTGCCCCGCCTGCGCACCGAGGCCCCGGACATGCTGTGGATGGCCGAGACCGTGCTCGCCCGCCACGGCGAGGCGCTGCACCGCTGGGGGCCGCGCCAGTACGCCGACCTGCTGCGGATCGCGGCGATGCAGTCCTTCCTCCTCGGCCGCCGCCGCGACGGCGTCCGCTACGGGCTGCGGGCGCTGAGGGCGCGGCCGCTGGCGCCGGTCGCCTGGGTCACCCTCATCCTCGGGGTGCTGGGCCCGAGTGCGGTCGGGCGCGGGACGCTGGTCCTGCGGCGGCTGCAGTCGCTGCGGGCGTAGCCGGCGCTCAGGAGGCCGGCGCCGACGGCCGTCCCGCCAGCCGCTCGGGCAGCACCAGCGGGCGGAGGATCGTCGCCAGCATCGCCAGGGCGAGGAGGAACTGGGCTCCGGTCCAGGTCCAGCCGACGGCGACGACGCCGATGTCGGGGATCAGCAGGGCGCTGAGGCCGAGGACGATCGCGAACTGGATCCCCTGGACGACGACCACGAAGCCGCCGCGGTGCTCGATCCGCGCCACGCCGATGCCGAGGGCGACGATCACGTTCGGGATCGCCCCGACGGCGAGCAGACGCAGCAGGTTGGTGCCCGAGTCGGCGTACTCCTGGCCGAAGACCAGCAGCGCCAGCGGGGCGATCAGCGCCGTCAGCGCCGCCATCGGGGCGACCAGCCGCGTCGAGTGCGCCAGCGCCTGGCGCGAGAGCCGCCGCAGCCGCGGCATGTCGAGCGCCGCCTCGACGGTCAGCGAGGTGGTGACGTTGAGGGCGACGAGCTGCAGCGAGAGGCAGATCATCCAGGGGATGAAGAAGTAGGCCGCGTCGGCGGCGCCGGCCTGGTTGGCGACCAGGATCGGCAGGTACATGTTCCCGACCAGGGCGAAGAGGTTGCCGCCGTAGTTGCCCGCCGCCATCCGGATCACCTTGCTGCGATCGAGCGAGCCGACCGAGCGGTCGTTCGGGATCAGGCGGCGGAAGATCAGCCAGTTGATGACGAGGATCGCCGGCAGCAGCGGCACGTTCCAGGCGACGAAGGGGCCGGCGGTCGGCAGCAGCGCCGCCAGCGCGATCAGCAAGACCAGCTTCGTCGCCGCGTAGAGCGAGTTCTCCAGCGGGATCCAGCGCGCCGTCTGCAGGCCGGTGAGGACGCTGTCCTGGAGGGTGAAGATCGTCGTCGCCGCGGTCGCCAGGGTGAACCCGATCAGCCAGTCGGGCTGCTGGAGGAAGTCGAGGGTGGGTGACCAGAGGTTGCTGGTCGCTGCCACCGCGGCGCCGGCCAGGAGCGAGAGTCCCGCGGTAAGGGCGTAGCTGCCGAAGACGAGGCGGCGCAGGGCGGTGCCGGCGATCGGCAGGTAGCGGACCAGGACCGCCGAGAGGCCGAGCGAGCAGACGCCGGAGACGAGGGTCATCGCCGAGATCGCGGCGGCGTTCTGGCCGATCTCGTGGGCCGAGTAGGAGCGGGCCGCGAGCGCCCAGAAGGCGACCCCGAGCAGGCTCGTGATCCCGGTGCCGATGATCAGGTAGTAGCCGGTCCGGTAGAGCCGGTCATCGAGGTGGCCGCGCAGCCGCCTCAGACCGCGGGATGCGGTCTGAGTCGAGCTCTCCACGCTTACCCGGCCCCGGGCCCGGAGACCCGCCAGAGCACCTGGTCGCGGCCGGCCGCTGCCCAGAGCGGCCTCGCGCGCACGCCTTGGCGCCGCGGCCAGTCCTCGCCGGCGAGAACGAAGCGCGAATCGGGCTTTTCTCGGCTGGCTTCGAACAAGGTCACCTTGGTGTTCGGCAGGAACCACTGCAGGCTGTAGAGCCCGATCGTGTCGTAGGAGTCGAGGTCATAGGCGATCGTCTTCGCTCCGGCGTCTTCGGCGGCGGCCTGCGGGCTGGTCCATCCCGCCGGGTAGACGGCGCGCTCGGAGCTGCGAACGGGGTTCCAGGCTCCATAGGCGGCCACGGCGAGAAACAAGGCTACAGCCGCCGCCCCCGTCACTTTCGGGCCGAAGGCGCTGGCGCGGGTCAGCAGCCAGGCGCCGCCGAGCGCGACCAGCGCCGCCCCGATCAGGATCGCCGGCCCCAGCTGCACGGTGACGAACGGCAGCGCCGTGATGTTCCATCGGTTCGCCGCGTCTGGATCGGAAGCCGTCGCCCGGATCAGGACCACCAGCGCGGTCAGCGCCCCGAACCCCGCCAGCGGCCAGGCCACCCGCCGCAGGGTGTGGTTGAGCTTTGAGTCGCTATCCGGGACAAAGCTCAACCACACCCGGGAGAGGGCGGCGAGGCCGAAGGCAATTAGGGCCGGCGCCACCACCTCGGCGTAGCGGCCGTAGATCAGCATGTCGGGACGGGTCCGTTCCGGGAAGGCGGCGGCGGAGATCAGGAGCAGCAGCGCGGTGAGGGCGAGGAGGACGCCGAGCAGCGGCGTGCGGCGGCGGGCGAAGTCGGCGACGGCAAAGGCGGCGAGGCCGAAGGTGGCGACCAGCAGGTACCAGGTCTGGCCGGCGAGGTTCGCAAGAACCGTGCGCAGGCCGCCGAACCGGAGCAGCTCGTCCATCCGTTCGCTCAGTTCGTCGGGGGCCGAGCCGGCGTAGTTGTCGTCGATCAGGAAACCGTCGAGCAGGTGCACGCCATAAAAGGCGAGGGCGATCACCGCGACTCCGAGGACGAGCGCCGCCGGTCGCAGGCGGCGCCGCACTGCCAACCAGACCATCCCCGCCAGCGCCACCGCGACGGCGACGACCATCCGGTTGTGGACCGCCCAGAGCGCCCCGGTCGCGGCGCCGAGAGCGGCGGCCCAGACGAGATCGCCGCGCCCGCCCTCGCGCTCGGAGAGCAGGCCGGCGAAGGCGATCAGCCAGAGGCAGACGAGCGGGAAGAGAGCGTTCTCGGACATCGCCACCTGGGAGAGCACGGTCAGGGCGGGGTAGAGCGCCCCCGCCAGCGCCGCCCAGATCGCGAGCTCGGGCCGCACCCCGGCGAAGCGGGTCAGCAGCAGGTAGAGGAGCGGGAAGACCGAGGCCGCCAGCGCCGCGTTGAGGCCGAGGACCAGGTGGTAGAGGAAGGTCGGATTCGACCCGAGCTCGAGCAGCGGGGCGATCAGCAGCGAGTAGCCGCCGCGGTAGAAGGGCGCCTGTTCGAGCTGCCCGGCGAGGCCTCCGTCGATCACCCGCGCATTGGTCAGGTAGCCGATCTCGTCGGCGACCAGGACCGGGCCCGTCCGCAGCAGCGAGAGGGCGAGGCGGAGCAGAAACAGCGCGACCGTGCCGGCGATCAGCAGCCGGCTCCACCGGGGAGACTGGTTCATTGCCCCTTACGAACGGGGCAGGGGCACCCGTGTCAGGGCAAAGATGCAGCTAACGCGCGGTTTTCCGGTGCCGCGAGACGGCCAGCTCGTAGGCCTCCTCGAAGCGCGGCAGGATCGCCGCCGGGCCGAAGCTCGCCGCGCGCGCCGCCGCCGCGGCGCCGAGCCGCTCGCGCAGCCCCGGGTCACCGATCAGCCGCTGCATCGCCGCGACCAGCGAGACCCGGTCCTCGGGCGGCACCAGCAGCCCGGTCTCGCCGTCGAGGACGATGTCCCGCAAACCGCCGATGTCGGAGGCGACGACCGGCTTGCCGGCCGCCGAGGCCTCCAGCGCCACGATCCCGAACGGCTCCGGCCAAAGCGACGGGGCGACGGTAAAGAGCGAGCGCCGCAGCGCCTCGATCGCCAGTTGGTGCGGCCAGGCGCCGGTGACGTGCACGTTCGGCCGTTCCTTCAGCTCGTCGATGTAGCAGCGGCCGACGAGGACCAGCGGCGGCGGGTTCTCAAGCTGGCGGTAGGCCTCGGCCAGGTGCCAGGCGCCCTTGTCCACGGTGGCGTCGCCGAAGAAGAGGATGTACGGCTCGTCGGGCAGTGCGGCCAGGCGGGGGTCGTCGAGCGGCGGCGCGGGAAGCTCGCCGATGAAGTTCGGGATCACCCGCGAGACCTCGCCCTCGCGGATCCGGCAGAGTTCCTCCACCGTCGAGCTGACCGGAAGGAAGACGTCGATCTTGCGCCGCAGCCGCGGGCCGATCCAGCGGACGCCGCAAGAGGCGACGAGGCCCTTGGAGATGCCGTAGTGCTCGCTGGCGCAGAGCTGGCACTTGACCGGCGCCGGCCCCGAGCAGACCTCGTCCTTGCGGCGCAGGCGCTTGGTTGCGCAGACCAGGCCGTAGTCGTGGAGCGAGAGGGCGAGGGCGCTGTGGGCCTCGTGCGCAAGCGGGAGGTAGGAGTAGACGATCCAGTTGTGGGCGTGGACGACCTGCGGCCGCTCCCGCCGCAACACCCGCCGCAGGTCGAGGACGGTCTCGGGGTCCGGCGCAGGGGGCGCGTGGCGGCGCTCGGTGTCCTGGTTGACGCGGGCGACCCGGTAGCTGGTGCTGCGCAGGGTGTGGACCCGGGCACCATCCACCTCGCCCACCGTGACGTCGCCGGGCTGCTGCAGGGTGGCGATCGAGACGTCGTGGCCGCGGGCGACCAGCTCGCGGCTGAGGTCCTCGACGATGCGCTCTTCGCCGCCGACGATCGGCGCGAACGACTGGGCCAGCATCATGACTCGCACGCGCAAAGCCTCGCACGAGGCGGGGCGGTGGGCCTGCCAGAATCCCGCCGGTGCAAAGCGAGCCCCGCGCTGAGCGCGCCGCCACCCCGCCCACGATCTCGGTCGTGATCTGCGCCTACACCCTCGATCGCCTCGATGTGATGGGCGAAGCGATCGCCTCGCTGCGGGCGCAGACGCTGGCGCCGCACGAGGTGATCCTGGTGGTCGACCACGCGCCGGAGCTGCTGGAGGAGGCGCGCCGCCGCTGGCCGGAGCTGAAGATCGTCGCCAACCGCGAGCAGCAGGGCCTCTCGGGCGCCCGCAACACCGGTGTCGCCGAGGCGGACGGCGAGGTCGTCGCCTTCCTCGACGACGACGCGATGGCCGCGCCCGAGTGGCTGGCGCATCTGGCCGACGCCTACGCCGACCCCGCCGTCCTCGGAGCCGGCGGCGCCGTCCACCCCCGCTGGCTCGAGCAGAGGCCGGGCTGGTTCCCGCCCGAGTTCGACTGGGTCGTCGGCTGCACCCACTCCGGCATGCCTCAGCGGGCCGAGCCGGTCCGCAATCTGGTCGGCGCCAACATGTCCTTCCGCCGCGCTCCCCTGGTCGAGGTCGGCGGCTTCAGCCATGACCTGGGACGGGTCGGGACCCTGCCGGTCGGCTGCGAGGAGACCGACCTCAGCATCCGCGTCCACCAGCGCTGGCCCGAGAGCGAGATCCGCTACGACCCCGCCGCCGAGGTCGAACACGTCGTTCCCGGCACGCGCGGGGAGCTTCGCTACTTCCTCGACCGCTGCCGCGCCGAGGGCCGCTCGAAGGCGGTCCTGGCCGGGATGGTGGGCAGCGAGGACGGCCTCTCCTCGGAGCGCTCCTACGTGCGCCGCACGCTGCCGGCCGGTGTCCTGCGCGGCCTGCGCGACGCGGCGCGCGGCGACGCCGGCGGCTTCAGCCGAGTGGCGATGATCTTCCTCGGCCTCGCCGCCACCAGCGTCGACTACCTCAAGGTTCGCTCCGGGTTCGCCAAGCCCGACCGCACCGAGGACGTCCACCCGAGCGCCAACGGCGGCGCCCCGCGGGTGCTGATGGTGACCCCGCGCAGCCCCCTCGAGCAGGGCGGGGTGGAGCGCCACGTGATGGAGGTCAGCCGGCGGATGGCCGCGGTCGGCGTCCGCGTCGAGGTCCTCTGCGCCGACCCGGAGCGCAAGCGGGCGAGCGAGGAGACCCGCAACGGGGTCCGGATCCGCACCTTCCGCGCCTGGCCGCGCGGCCGCGACTGGTTCTTCGCTCCGGGGATCTGGCGCGAGATGGGGCGGGAGAAGTGGGACCTCGTCCACCTGCAGAGCTACCACACGCTTGTCGCCCCGCTGGCGATGCTGAGGGCGCTGACGCTCCGCATCCCGTACGTGGTCACCTTCCATGGCGGCGGCCACTCCTCGGAGCTGCGCAACCGCGCCCGCAAGGCGCAGATGCGGCTGCTGCGGCCGCTGCTGCGGCGGGCGGCGCGGCTGGTGGCGATCGCCCGCTTCGAGATCGAGGACTACGGGGCGGCGCTCGGCGTCCCGCCCGAGCGCTGGGTCTTCATCCCAAACGGCACCGACCTCAGCTTCTCCGACGCCGACCTGGCGACCGCCGAGCCGGCAACCGTGACGCTGGCCTCGCTCGGCCGCCTCGAGCGTTACAAGGGCCACCACCGCGTCCTCGAGGCCTTCCCGCACGTGCTTGAGCGGGAGCCCGACGCGCGGCTGCTGATCGTCGGCAAGGGTCCCTATGAAGACGAGCTGCGCCGCCAGGTCGACGCGCTGGGGCTCGCCGACCGGGTCGAGATCACCAGCGTCCCCTCCGGCGACCCACAGAGGATGGCGATGCTGCTCGGCGGCGTCTCCCTGGTCGTGCTGATGAGCGAGTTCGAGTCCCACCCGCTGGTCGCGCTGGAGGCGGCCGCGGCCCGCCGCCGCCTGTTGGTCGCCGAAGCGGGCGGGCTGAAGGAGATCGCCGAGGACGGGTTCGGCCGCGGCATCCCGCTCGACTCGACCCCCGAGCAGGTCGCCGCCGCGGCCCTGGAGGAGCTCGCCAAGCCGCTGCCCGACCGCTCGCCGAGCCTCAGCTCCTGGGACGAGTGCGCCGCGGCGCTCCTCGATCTCTATGGCTCACTACTGAAAACTGGGGTCAAGGCTGGGGGAATGAACGTCCAGCGATGACGCTCCCGCTCTAGGGGGGTGAAGCGGGGCCCGATGACAGGCGGGCAATGATCCCCCGCCACCACACCCTCAGCGTCCTCGCCCTCCTCTTCGCCATCGTCGCCATCTCGGCCCCCGGGGCCGGCGCCGCCGAAGGCATCGGCCCGGCAAAGAAGCTCGGCGGCGGGTCCGGCACCACGACGACCACGACTGCCACCGCCGCTCCCCGGACCAAGACCGAGGCCGCCAAGGAAACCCTGACGATCGCCACCGTCTCCCCGCTCAACGGCACCACCGTCTCCGGCTCGGTCGTCTGGGAGGTCTCGGTCCTCGCCGGGGCGCCGAGCAAGGTCGAATTCGCGATCGACGGCAGCGTCCAGGGATCGGACTCCAGCGCCCCGTTCGCGGTCAACCTCGACACCACCAAGCTCTCCAACGGGTCCCATACCCTCAGCGCCACCGCCTACGGCTCGCGGGGCGTCAAGACGACGACCAAGGTGACGGTGAAGGTTTCCAACACGGCCCCGGTTCCGGCGCCGGAACCGACTCCCGAACCCGAACCGACTCCGGAACCCACCCCCGAACCGACGCCGACTCCGACCCCGACCGGCGGCCCGATCCTCTGGGGCGCGACGATCGGCTCGCACCTGACCGGCAACCAGGCCCCCTGGGACATGTCGGCGGTTACCAAGTTCGAGGAAAACGCCCGCAAGAAGGCCTCGATGGTCCAATTCTTCCAGCCCTTCGCCAACTGCAACCCGGGCTGCTCCTTCTACAAGTTCCCGACCAACCCGATGGAAAGCATCCGCACGCACGGCTCGATCCCGGTCTTGAGCTGGAGCTCGCAGTCGATCCCCTCGACCAAGGTGGAGCCGGACTTCCAGCTCTCCGACGTGATCTCCGGCCGCTACGACACCTACATCCGGGAATTCGCCACCCAGGCCAAGAGCTGGAACCACCCCTACTTCCTCCGCTTCAACTGGGAGATGAACGGATCCTGGTTCCCCTGGCACGAGGGCGTCAACGGCAACCAGCCCGGCGAATCGGCCAAGGCCTGGCGCCACGTCCACGACATCTTCACCGCGGTCGGCTCCAACAACGCGACCTGGGTCTGGTGCCCGAACGTCGAGTACAGCGGCAGCACCTCGCTGGCCTCGCTCTACCCCGGCGACGCCTACGTCGACTGGACCTGCCTCGACGGCTACAACTGGGGCACCAACCCCGCCAAGCCCGACAAGTGGAAGAGCTTCGACACGGTCTACAAGCCGACCTACCAGAAGATCGTCGAAACGATCGCCCCCTCAAAGCCGATGATGATCGGCGAGGTCGCCTCGACCGAGTACGGCGGCTCCAAGGCGGCCTGGATCAAGGAAATGCTGGCCAAAGTCCCGACCGACTACAAGAAGATCCGCGCCCTGCTCTGGTTCGACAAATTCGACAGCAACATGGACTGGCCGGTGGAGACCTCGACCAGCGCCACGACGGCCTTCGCCGAAGGCCTGCAGAGCAGCGCCTACCTGGGCAACACCTTCGCCGGCCTCAGCGCCACGGCGATCCAGCCCCAGGGCTGAGAAACCCGCAATTCAGCTCCCACAGCGCAATTGGACATATGTCCAGGTCGCAGCTGGTTCCTGAAACAGACGGCCAGGGCGCCGATGGCCTTGTATGGCCAAAGGCTTCTCGACCCGCTTTGCCGCCCACCTCGCCTGGGCGGCCGTGGCCTTCCTGCTGCTCGGCGCCGGGACCGCCTTCGCCGCCTCGGGCGGCGGCGAGCTCGGCGGCCAAGGCGGGGGCAAGCACGCGCGGGTCGGCAAGGCCCGCGCGCTGGGCGGCAATAGCCGTTGCATCCAGCGCCGCACCGCGAAGCGGGCGAAGGCGTCCCGCGTCCGTACCCGCTGCACCCGCAAGGTCGCCAGTGGGCCCGCGCAGCCCCTCTACTGGGGCGCGACGATCGGCTCGCACCTGACCGGCGACCAGGCGCCTTGGGACATGAACGCCGTCGCCAGCTTCGAACAGGGCGCCGGTAAGTCGGCCTCTGTCGTCCAGTTCTTTCAGCCCTTCGCCCAGTGCGGCGGCTCCGGCTGTGACTTCTACTCGTTCCCGACCACGCCGATGGACGACATCCGCGAGCACGGCTCGATCCCCGTCCTCAGCTGGAGCTCGCAGGCGATCCCCTCGACCCTCAACCAGCCGGACTTCCAGCTCTCTGACGTGATCTCGGGGCGCTACGACGAATACATCGCCGAATTCGCCGCCGAAGCCCGCGACTGGGGCCACCCCTTCTTCCTCCGCTTCAACTGGGAGATGAACGGCAGCTGGTTCCCCTGGGCCGAGGGCGTCAACGGCAACGCCAGCGGCGAGTACGTCGCCGCCTGGCGCCACGTGCACGACATCTTCGCCGCCGCCGGCGCGATCAACGTCTCCTGGGTCTGGTGCCCGTTCGTCGACCCGGGCGGCTCGATGACCGACCTCGCCTCCCTCTACCCGGGCGACGCCTACGTCGACTGGACCGGGCTCGACGGCTACAACTGGGGCACCAACCCCGCTGCGCCGCGCGGCTGGCGCAGCTTCGACCAGCTCTTCCGTGACACCTACGACGAGATCGTCGAAGGCGTCGCCCCGTCGAAGCCGATGATGCTCGCCGAGGTCGGCTCCAGCGAGCACGGCGGCTCCAAGGCGGAATGGATACGCGACGCGCTGGCTCGGGTACCGGCCGAATACCAGCAAGTGCGTGCCCTCCTCTGGTTCGACAAATTCGACGACAACATGGACTGGCCGATCGAGACCTCCGCTGGCGCCACCCAGGCCTTTGCGGAACAGATCCAGCAGCCCGTCTACGTCGGTGCCGGCTACGGCGGACTCGCGGGCGGCCCGATCGCCCCGCCGAGCTGAGCCGCCGATGCCGGCAGAGCGCTTCTCTAGACTTGCGCCCCTGTTCTCTGGGCCTCACCCGATTCGCTCCGCCGGGGCGCGCTGGATTCTCGCCTCGCTGATCGCGGCGCTGGCCTGCTGCCTGCTGGTCGGCGGCACCTCGGCCGCGGCCACGGCGCGCCCCAAGCAGCCGCCGAAGCCCGTCTACTGGGGCGCCTGGGTGGGGGACCAGATCACCGGCACCGACGCCCCCTGGGACATGGGGCCGGTGGCCTACTTCGAACAGCTGGTCGGCAAGGGGCTCTCGTTGGTCGAGTTCTCCTCCGCGTGGCAGGTCTGCGGCAAGACCTGCACCCCCTACAAGTTCCCGGTCGAAGCGATGGACAACGTCCGCGGCTACGGGGCGATCCCGGTCTACAGCTGGGGGGCGGAATCGAGCCCCCGCAGCAGCGAAAACCAGCCGGAGTTCCAGCTCGCCGACATCATCGGCGGCGCCTACGACTCCTACATCGCCCGGTTCGCTGCCGAAGCCCGCGACTGGGGACACCCGTTTTTCCTCAGGCCGAACTGGGAGATGAACGGCGGCTGGTTCCCCTGGTCGGAGCTCGCCAACGGCAATGCGCCGGGGGAGTACGTCGCCGCTTGGCGCCACATCCACGACATCTTCGGCGCGGTCGGCGCCAGCAACGTCACCTGGGTCTGGTGCCCGTACGCCGACACCGAAAAGCGGCTGAAGAAGACCCCGCTGAAGGCGCTCTACCCGGGCAACGGGTACGTCGACTGGACCTGCCTCGACGCCTACAACTGGGGCCGGAACGCGGTCAACCCGAAGCCCTGGCGCAGCTTCGACGAACTCTTCTCGCCCGCCTACAAGATCGTCACCAAGCAGGTCGCGCCGAAGAAGCCGCTGATGCTGGGCGAGTTCGCGACCAGCCCCTACGGCGGCCACAAGGCGGCCTGGATCCGCAAACTGTTCGAACGGCTGCCGGGTAAATACCCGCGAGTACGAGCTTTGATCTACTTCAACACTGTTGATCGAGGAATCGACTGGCCCCTGGAGACCTCTCCGCCGGCGGCCAAAGCATTCTCGAAGGGGATCCGCAAAGGCATCTACGCCAACAACCGGTTCGGCGAACTCGCCACCAGTCCGATCCTGCCCCTGCAGCGCTGATCTTTTCCGCGCGGCGCTCCGTATGCAGGTTGGAGAAAGGGCGCAGCGAACCGTGCTGAGGCGGGTTTGAGAGCCAAGTTGGATCGATGACGCAAAGCAAACGAAATCTCGCGCGGCTCGCCGGCCTCTTGGCCCTGGTCGGTCTAATGCTGGTGGCGCTCCTGCTCCCAGGCGCCGCGGCGGCGAAGAAGCGGCCGCCGGCTTCGCTCTACTGGGGCGCCCAGATCGGCGACCAGATGACCGGCGAAGCCGCGCCCTGGGACATGAACGCCGTGCTCCAGTTCCAGCAGATCGCCGACAAGGGCTTGTCGCTGCTCGAGTTCGGATCGCCCTTCGCCGAATGCAACGACGACGGCAGTGGCTGCGTGATGACGCGCTTCCCGCTGACCCCGCTGGAAAACGCGCGCCGCTACGGCGCGATCCCGATCTTCAGCTGGAACTCGGCCGCCAGCCCGGAAACGCTCGACCAGTCCGCCTACAGTCTCGGCAACCTGATCTCGGGCCGCTACGACGCCTACATCCGCGAATTCGCCACCAAAGCCAAGGAGTGGGGCAAGCCCTTCTTCCTCCGCTTCGACTGGGAGATGAACGGTTTCTGGTTCTCCTGGTCAGAGGGCGTCAACGGCAACACCCCGGGCCAGTACGTCGCCGCCTGGCGCCACGTCCACGACATCTTCGAGTCGGTCGGCGCCACCAACGTCACCTGGGTCTGGTGCCCCAACGTCGATCTCTACAACAGCCTGACGCCGCTGGGCGAGCTCTATCCCGGCGACTCCTACGTCGACTGGACCGGCCTCGACGGCTTCAACTGGGGCGAGCGCCGCGGCTCGCCGGGCTGGCAGACCTTCAATCAGGTCTTCCACCGCACCTACAAGCGGATCGTCACCAAGGTGGCGCCCGGCAAGCCCCTGATGCTGGCCGAGGTCGCCTCGTCCGACAAGGGCGGCAACAAGCCGGCCTGGATCAAGAACATGCTCAACAAGGTGCGACACAACTACCGCAAGATCCGCGCCATCGTCTGGTACGACGTTGACGACCGCGGCACCAACTGGCCCCTCGAGCGCAGCAAGAAGGCCGGCAACGCCTTCCGCAAGGGCATCAACAGCGGCGCCTACCGCCCGAACCTCTACGGCGGCATCACCCAGAGCCCGATCCAGCCGCCTGCGCGCTGAGCTGAAGCTTCGGTAGGGAAATCGGTAGGGGGCGATGGGTGGCCCTCTGCCAAAGCCCGTCGCGCAGCTGGGGTGGACTTGGGGGCGCCACCGTGACTTCTTGAGCCTTTGTCAGAGGGCCACCCATCGCCCCCGCGATCGAGCTCAGATGCTTCGGTCCATCGTTTGCGGTGGGGGTGATGACGATTGGTGAATTAACCCCCCTATAGCGTGGTTAATTCACCAATCGTTAGGGCGGCGCCGCACACCCGCGCTCATAGGCAGCGTGCGGTCTTCTTGCTGGCTCCGGTATCGCCGCAGCCGGGGACGATCAGCCCTGCAGCGGCTGCGAGCGCCAACTGCGTGTCGTAGAGAGGGCGGGTACCCCTTCCACAAAGGCTCAAGAAGTCACGCCGGCGCCCGGAAGTCCGATCAGCTGCGCGACGGGCTTTGGGGAAGGGGTACCCACCCTCTCCCTGCCTGAGTGCTTCCGCGGAGAACTACGCGGCGGCGCGGGCGCGCTCTTTGGCCACCTCGGGCGCCACGTTGTGGCGGGGGTGGGCGAGGCTGCGGCGACGGCGGGCCTCCTTGAAGATGGTGCCGAGGACGCGGAAGCCGTCGCGGAAGGTCTTCAGGTTGCTGACGCCGGAGATGCGCTCCTTCTCGTAGCTCGGCACCTCGGTGATCTTCATGCCGGCCGAGGCCATGCGGAGGTTGATCAGCGTCTCGACCTCGAAGCCGGGGACGTCGAGCGAGATGAAGGGGAGGCAGCGGGCCCAGAAGGCGTTGTAGCCGTAGCAGAGGTCGGTGAAGCGGGTGCCGTGCAGGGCGTTGGCGGTGCCGCTGAGCACCGAGTTGCCGAGGCTGCGCAGGCGGGTGATGTCGGCGCTGCCGCCGCCCTCCATGTAGCGCGAGCCCTTGGCGAAGTCAGCGCCGGCCTCGAGGGCGGCGACGAAGCGGGGGATCTCGGCCGGGTCGGCAGAGCCGTCGGCGTCGAGCATCACGACCAGGTTGCCGGTCACTGCGGCGAAGCCGGTGCGGAAGGCGTCGCCCTTGCCGCGGCCGCTCTGGGTGGTGACGCGGATGCCGGGGTAGGCGTGGCGGGCGGCCTCGACGGTGTTGTCTTTCGAGTTGCCGTCGACGAGGATCACCTCGTGCAGGCCCTCGGGCAGTTCGGAGAGCACCGGGCCGATGTTCTTTTCCTCATTCATCGCTGGGACCACGACGCTGACCCTGGTCTTGCGGGTGGCGCGGCGGTCGGGGCCTTTGTAGGGGATGGCGCCGCGGGCGGCGAGCGCCTCGACCTCGATCAGCGGCACGCCGCCGACGCGGTTCGGGGTCGCCGACTGGGCCTCGAGCAGGTCGAGGGGGCGCGGCAGCAGGCTGACGGGGACGCCGATCGACTTGAAGGCGCGGACCAGTTCCAGCAGGCCCTCGTCGTCGGCGTGCGGGCTGGAGATGACGACGCGGTCTGCGTGGTAGCGCTCGACCACCTCGAGGGCGGCGACACGGCCGGCGGTGCCGGGGTCGCGCTCGGCGGGCGGCACGGTGCCGACGACGTTCGCGTATTTGCGCAGCGGAGCGTAGGCGCGGAGCCGCTCGGCGGTCTCGTCGTCGCCGACCAGAACCCAGCGCTCCTGCGGGTGCAGCCGCTCGATGTAGGGGGTCAGCAGGACGCGGCAGGCGCTGTCGAGGGCGATGAAGCCGAGCCAGAGGCCGAGCTGTTCGGCGCTGCCGAGCGGGGTCAGCAGCGAGGCGCTCCAGGCGAAGGCGCCGGCGACCAGGAAGCGGATGACGCGCCAGCCGCCGCCGCGCTCCTCGGCGCGGGTTGACTGGGCGCCGTAGACGCCCAGTAGCGCGTAGAAGAAGAGCAGGACGGCCGGGGCGACGGGGAAGGCGGGGAGGATGGCGACCCCGGCGACCGCCGCGACCACCGCGAGGGTGACGCTGGAGGAGGCAAAGTCGACCAGCGGCAGCATCCAGATGCCCGGGCCCCGCCTCGCCATCGGCATCGCACCGAGCGTGGGACGGTCCTGGACGAGGGCTTCCCGCGGGCTCGCCTGCGGCTTGAACGGCTGGTCGAAGGAGACGTCGGTGGAAGATGGCATGGGAGGGAGACCTGGGTTTATCTGTAAGACCGAAACGGAGCGGGGGTTGCGGTTGTCAACGCAGAGTCCGTATCGGCAGCGCCTTTGGATCACATGAGTCGTTGCAAGGAGAGGATCCCTGCACCGCAGATTACGGGATAAAAAAATGGAAAAATAGGTTTTTCCCATTACTGGGGTCGCCTGCGGACCCCCGGCATTTGTGCCTGGGAGCGCCTAGCTCTTGTAGGCCTCGGCGAGCTCTGGGTCCTTCTCCGCGAGCATCTCCGCCAGCTCGACCATCACCTTGCATTGCTTCCAGGTGGCGTCGTCCTGCATCTTGCCGTCGATCATGTGGACGCCGCGGCCGTCGGGGATCGCCTCGATCACCTTCTTGGCGAACTTGACCTCGTCCGGCGGCGGGCTGAAGACCTTCTTCGCGATTCCGATCTGCACCGGGTGCAGCGACCAGGCGCCGACGCAGCCCATCAGGAAGGCGGCGCGGAACTGGGTCTCGCAGCCGGCCGTGTCCTTGATGTCGCCGAACGGCCCGTAGAAGGGGAGGATGCCGGCTGCGGTGCAGGCGTCGACCATGCGGGCGATCGAGTAGTGCCAGAGGTCCTGCTGGGCTGAGACGCGGTCGGCCTCGGGGTTCTCCGGGTCGACGGGATCCTCCATCACGCGGTAGCCGGGGTGGCCGCCGCCGACGCGGGTCGTCTTCATCCGCCGCGCCGCAGCGAGGTCGGCGGGGCCGAAGCTCATGCCCTGCATGCGGGGGCTGGCGTTGGCGATCTCCTCGAGGTTGACCACGCCCTGCGGGGTCTCGAGGATCGCGTGGACGAGGATCGGCCGCGAGAGGCCCGCCTTGGCCTCCAGCTGGGCGAGCAGGCGGTCGACGTAGTGGATGTCGTGGGCGCCCTCGACCTTGGGGACCATGATCGTCTCCAGCTGGTCGCCGATCTCGCTCACCAGCTGAGTCAGGTCGTCGAGGACCCAGGGGCTCTCCAGCGCGTTGACGCGGGTCCAGAGCGAGGTCTGGCCGAAGTCGTTCTCCTTGGCGGCCTGGATCAGGCCGGCGCGGGCGGCCTCCTTGCGGTCGACCGGGACCGCGTCCTCGAGGTTGCCGAGGAGGATGTCCGTCTTGGAGGCGATGTCGCCGGCCTTGGCGACCATCTTCTCGTTTGAGAAGTCGAGGAAGTGGATCATCCGCGAGGGCTTGACGGGGATCTCGCGGAGGGGCTCCGGGGCGCCGATCGCCTGCGGCAGGAAGAACTCTCTGGGGTGTCTCAACGTGCTCCTCGGGTCGTTTCGAAGTTCGGGGCGGCTAAATCTATTGAGCGCGCCGATTTGCCGCCTCCAGCGGGCATAAATTGCCTGCTATCGAGGGATCCGAACGGGACACCACGCAGGACTGGGTCGTGCCGCGCGATGCGGTGCCGACTGTGGCCGAGCTCGAAGCGCGGATCGACGAGGCCGTGGTGATCGCTCGTGCTTCCGAGGAGGGGATTCGGGAGATTGGCGAGATGGCGGTGGATGCGGCTCGGTCGGCGCGGCGGGCGGCGGAGGCGGCTCAGGCGGCGAGCGCTTCGGCTGCTCAGGCGGCTGCCTTGAAGGTTGTTGGGCCGGCGGGTCCTGTCGCCGCAGGGGACCCACCACCCCCTGCGCAGCAGGGGGTGGTCCCCCCTACGACGCCACCCACCGGCAGAGGCGGGGATGAGCAGCCGCCGGTCGAGGCTCGGGCAGAGGAGGCGCAGAAGGTTGAGGGACCGGAGGGGTCTCTCGCCGAGGGCGAGGAAGGCCAGACGAGGGAGGTTCCTCAGGTTCGGTTTGAGGAGCGGTTTCGGGACTTCAGCGAGCGGGCTGAGCGGCTTTCGGGGCGGCTGCGGCGGCTCTGTGAGCAGCCGGGTCGTCCGGCAGGTTCCAGCGTCGGCGCAGGGCGTCGGCGAGGCGACGGCTGAGCGGGCCGCAGCCCGGCAGCGGGGTGCCGTCGAGGGACGTCGCGGGTTCGATGCCGCGGATGGAGTTGCTGAGGAAGGTCTCCTCGGCTTCGAGCAGGTCGGCGGCGCTTAGGGGCTGCTCCCGGGTCTTCAGGCCTTCGGCGCGGGCGATCTCGAGGACGGCGGCGCGGGCCGTGCCGGCGAGGATGCGGCCGTCGAGCGGGGGTGTCCAAAGGGTCTCCTCGCGGACCGCGAAGAGGTTGGCCCAGCCGGCCTCCAGCAGCTCCTCGCCGTCGCAGATCAGCTGCCCGGGTCCGGCGTCGGGGTGTTCCATGCCGCGGCGGTCGACCCACTTGTGCGACCCGTGGCCGCCGGGGCGGTCGAGGCGGCGCAGCGCCGCGCCGGCCTCGGGGAACATCACCGCCGGGTCGATCGGGCGGGCCTCGAGGTCGATCGCGACCGCCTCGTCGCCCGGGACCGCGGTGATCCGCAGCCGCCCCAGTTCGACCCCCGCGGCGGTGGCGCGGACCAGCTCGCTGGTCCCGGCGGGGAGCTCGACTGCGTAGAGCTCCGCCAGGCTGCGCCCGAGCCGGGCCAGATGGCCCGCCTCCTCCGTCGGCTCGCCGCCGACGACCAGCAGGGTCTCGAAGACGCCCTTGCGCGGATCGGGCTGTGGGTCGCTTGCCATCGCGCAGGTATCTTGCCTGCGCGGCCCGGTCGATGCTGGCGCTCCTGATCGACAACTACGACTCCTTCACCTACAACCTCTTCCAGCTGTTGGCAGAGGTGAACGGCCGCGAGCCGCTCGTGGTCCGCAACGACGAGGCGAGCTGGGAGGAGCTCAAGCGCCTCGATTTCGACCACGTCGTCCTCTCGCCGGGGCCCGGGCGGCCCGAGCGGGCGCGCGACTTCGGCGTCTGCGCCGAGGCGATCCGCCACTGCCAGCGCCCGCTGCTCGGCGTCTGCCTCGGCATGCAGGGGCTCGGCTGGGTGGAGGGGGGGACCGTCGAGCGCGCCCCGCAGCCGCTGCACGGCCGCGTCGTCTCCCTCGAGCACGACGACTCCCGCCTCTTCGCCGGCATCCCCAGCCCCTTCGAGGCCGTCCGCTACCACTCGCTCGCCCTGGCGCGACCGCTGCCCTCGTCCCTACGTGAGATCGCCAGCTGCGACGGCGTCCCGATGGCGGTCGAACACCGCGACCGCCCCCAATGGGGCGTCCAGTTCCACCCCGAGTCGATCGCGACGGAGCACGGAGCCCAGCTCCTCGCCAACTTCCGCGACCTCACTCCACGGCCGGTCAAAGATTCCAGTGTCGCTTTTGTGGCCCCAGAGGACACTAAAGCGACACAGGGATCACTGACCAAGCTTGAGGTGCGCAATCTCGAGGTGCACCCGGACCCCGAGGCCGCGTTCGTTTCGCTCTACGGCGATAGCGAACACGCCTTTTGGCTCGATAGCGCTCGCCCCGGTGCCCACGCCCGCTTCTCGTTCATGGGCGACGCCTCGGGACCGCTCGCCGAGGTGATCGAACACCGGGCGGGGGAGGGGGAGCCGTTGCTCGACCGCCTCCAAGCCCGCCTCGACGCCCTGCGCCCCGCAGAGCTCCCTGACCTCCCCTTCGAGTTCGACTGCGGCTTCGTCGGCTACCTCGGCTACGAGCTCAAGTCCGAGTGCGGCCACGCGTCCCCTCACAGCTCCGAGCACCCCGACGCGGCCCTCATCTTCAGCGACCGCCTGGTCGCCTTCGACCACGCCGAGGAGCGCACCTATCTCCTCGCCCTCCTCACAGAGCAAGGTGAGGAGGGCGAGGAGATAGGTGCAGACGCCGCGGCCTGGCTCGACGCAACTGAATCTCGCCTCATCGCCATCGCGGCCGGGGGAGAGGCGGTAGTAGGTCCTACCTGCAATGTGGGACCTACTACCGGCTCTCCCCCCAGCACGCTCGCCCTCTCTCGCTCCCGTGAGCAGTACCTACAGGACATCGAGACCTGCCTCGATCACCTGCGCGAAGGCGATAGCTACGAGTTGTGCCTCACCGACCGTCTCGACCTCGAAATCGAGGTAGACCCCCTCGACCTCTACCGCGCCCTCCGCCGCGCCAACCCCGCCCCCTTTGCCGCCTACCTCCGACTCGGCGACCTCGCCGTCCTCAGCTCCTCACCAGAGCGCTTCCTACATGTGAACCGAGCGGGTGCCGCTGAAGCGCGCCCGATCAAGGGCACCAGCCGCCGCGGCGCAACCGCGGCGGAGGACGAGACCCTCGCCGCCGCCCTAGCCGCCGACGAGAAGAACCGGGCCGAGAACCTGATGATCGTCGACCTGCTGCGCAACGACCTCGGCGCCGTCTGCGAGGTCGGCAGCGTCGCGGTGCCGGAGATGATGGCGGTCGAGACCTACGAGACCGTCCATCAGCTCGTCTCCTCGGTCCACGGCCACCTGCGCCGCGGCGCGACCGCCGCCGACGCGATCCGCTCCTGCTTCCCGCCCGGCTCGATGACAGGCGCGCCGAAGCTGCGCACGACCGAGATCCTCGACACGCTGGAGGGCGCGCCGCGCGGCGTCTACTCCGGCGCGATCGGCTGGCTCGGGCTCGGCGGCGCCGCCGATCTCGCGGTCGCGATCCGCACCATCGTCCTCGCCGGCGATCGCGCCACGGTCGGCGCCGGCGGCGCGATCGTCCTCGACTCCGATCCCGAGCGCGAGTACGAGGAGATGCTGCTCAAGGCCGCCGCGCCGCTGCGGGCGGTCGATCCCGGGATCGACCCCGCCTCTATATCCTTGGCTCTCCAGAGCGCCGCCGCAGCCGCGTTGCCGCGCTGATCCGATCTTCAATCCCGACCGAAGCAGGAGCAATGGCCGTAGACACCGCCGCTTACCGCGAAATGACCGACGAGCAGCAGGCGATCATCGAAATGGTCCGCCAGTTCGCCGACGAGCAGATCATCCCCAACGCCGAGCATTTCGATCACGAGGACGAGTTCCCCGCGGACATCGTCGAGCAGATGAAGGAGCTCGGGCTCTTCGGCGTGACGATCCCCGAGGAGTACGGCGGCATGGGCCTCGATCTCACGACCTACGTGATGATCGTCGAGGAGCTCAGCCGCGGGTGGATCTCGATCAGCGGCGTCATCAACACGCACTTCATCGGCTCCTACCTGCTCATGAAGTACGGCACCGACGAGCAGAAGGACAAGTACCTGCCGCGGATGGCCACCGGCGAGATCCGCGCGGCGTTCTCGCTGTCGGAGCCCGAGCTCGGCTCGGACGTGGCGGCGATCAAGACGTCGGCCAAGAAGCTCGACGACGGCGCCTACGAGATCAACGGCCAGAAGATGTGGGTCACCAACGGCCTGATGTCCGCGCTGGTCTTCGTGCTGGTCAAGACCGACCCCGACG
>DASSYI010000026.1:0-32241 GCA_035703365.1 Solirubrobacterales bacterium | reverse complement strand
TCCCCGGCAGCCCGGTACCCGTGACCGGCCAGACCTTCGCGGTCCTGCTCACCGGCGCCGCGCTCGGCGCCAACCGCGGCGCTGCAGGCCAGCTGCTGTACGTCGCGATGGGCCTCGTCGGCCTGCCCTTCTACGCCGACGGCGCGCACGGCATCGACGTCGTCTGGGGCGCCACCGGCGGCTACCTCGTCGCGTTCCCGATCTCCGCGTGGGTGTGCGGCAAGCTCGCCGAGAACCGCTACGACCGCACGCCGCAGACGGCGCTGCCGGCCTTCCTCGTCGGCTCGATCATCGTGTTCGCGATCGGCGTGCCGTGGCTGGCGATCGCCGCCGACATCTCGCTCTGGAAGGCCCTGGACCTCGGCTTCGTGCCGTTCATCCCGGGCGGGATCCTGAAGGCGGCGCTCGCCGCGGGCCTGCTCCCGACGGCCTGGGCGATCGCCAATCGCAAGTAGCCAACCTTCCCCCGGACCGAGGGTCTAGGGGACAGGGTTGCAAGACCCCCTCGTGTACGCGGGCCGGCGACCGCCTCTCGCCGGTCCGCGTCACGTGACCCTCGACAGCCGGTAGAGCACGTGCGGCATGCCGGCGTTCTCGACGTCGGTCTCGTAGGTCATCCCGAGCTTCTCCATGACCGCGCGGGAGGCCGCGTTGTCGTGCACCGTGTAGGAGATCAGCGTGTCGAGGCCGAGCGTGGTGAACGCCGCCCGCACCGCCTCCGCGGCCATCTCGGTCGCGTAGCCGCGACCCCAGGCGTCCGGGTCGACGAACCACTCGAGCTCGACCTCGGGATGGCCGAACTTGTGCGTCCACTCGAGCCCGACGCGGCCCACGATGCGCTCGGAGCCCCGCTCGAGCACCGTCCACGGGCCGAACGCCCAGCGCTGCCAGTGCTCGATCGAGGCCTTCAGGATCGAGGCGACCTGGTCCGGCGTGCGCAGCTCGGCCGGCCAGAGCTCCTCGTCGACCCGGCGGTCGGTGAAGATCCGCACGTAGTCCGGGAGGTCGTCCGGCTCGGGGGGACGGCCGAAGAGGCGCTCCGTCGTGACGGTGCCGAGCTCGGACGACACAGTGGTGGGGGCAGGATTCGAACCTGCGAAGGCAGAGCCAACGGGTTTACAGCCCGTCCCCTTTGACCGCTCGGGAACCCCACCGGGAACGCGCCGAGTCTAGCGACCGCGAGCGAGGGCGAGCCGGAGCCCGCCCTCTCGCAGTTTCGTGGTCAGCCCGCGTCGCGGAGGCGCTGGGCCTCGGGGAGCGACTCGAGCTTCTTGAGCGTGTGGTTCTCGATCTGCCGGATCCGCTCGCGCGTGACGTTGAACGCGCGGCCGACCTCCTCGAGCGTGAACGGGCGCGCGCCGGTCAGGCCGAAGCGCATCTCGATCACCTCGCGCTCACGCTGGGGCAGCGCGTCCAGCGCGCGGCGGACGTTCTCCTTGCGGAGGTTCTCCGACGCGACGTCGAACGGCGACTCGGCGGCCTCGTCCTCGACGAAGTCACCCAGCTCGGACTCCTCCTCGTCGCCGATCGGCTTCTCGAGGGAGACGGGCTGCTGCGCCATGCGCAGGATGTCGCGGACCTCGCGCGGCGAGCACTCGAGCTCGGCGGCGATCTCCTCCGGCAGCGGCTCGCGGCCGAGCTGCTGGACGAGCTGGCGCTCGACGTGCACGACCTTGTTGAGCTTCTCCACCATGTGGACGGGGATGCGGATCGTGCGGCCCTTGTCCGCGATCGCCCGCGTCACCGCCTGGCGGATCCACCAGGTTGCGTAGGTCGAGAACTTGTAGCCGCGACGGTAGTCGAACTTCTCCACCGCCCTGATCAGCCCCAGCGAGCCCTCCTGGATCAGGTCGAGGAAGCTGAGCCCGCGGCCCAAATAGCCTTTCGCGATCGAGACTACGAGGCGCAGGTTGGCCTCGACCATCTGCCGCTTGGCGAGCATGTCGCCGCGCTCGATCCGTTTCGCAAGTTCGACCTCCTGCTGCGCGGTCAGCAGGTCCACCTGCCCGATCGCCCGCAGGTAGAGGCGCAGCGAATCGAGGCTCGGCTCGACGGTCAGATCGAGCTCTTCTTTTTTCGCCGCCCCGGCGGCCTCGCCGCTGCGCTGCGCTTTGTAAGCGCTGACGCCGTCCTCGGCGATGACGTCGATCCCGTGCTCGACCAGATGGGCGTGGAGCTGGGTGACCTGCTCCTTGGTGATCTCCACCTCCTCGAGTGTCGAGGAGATCTGCTCGAAGGTGAGATAGCCGCGCTCGCGCCCCTGGGCAATCAGGCCCTGCAGCTCCTCGATCTCGCCGATCGGGCTCTGCTCTTGGTCGCGATCGATTACCTCGGCCGTGGACTCCAACGGTTCGATGCTCACCTCGTCACCGCTCCCTCTCCCCAATCTCCCGGCGGCCGGCCCCAACGCTCCAGCCGCGCCGGATTATAGGCGGAAAAAACTCTCCAACGCCCCGAGAGCCCAGTTGCTTACTATTCGTTAGCCGATGGCAAGTCAGTCCACCGCCACCCCAGCCGTGCCCGACGTCCAAGCCGGCGTCCCCGCCACCCAGGTGAGCCTCTCCCGGGTCGGCGTCACCGGGGTCGAGAAGGTGATCCGGGTCAAGGCCGACGGCGTCGAGAACCTTTTCTACGCCGGCTTCGAGTGCTTCGTCGACCTCAACCCGCAACAGGCCGGCGTCCATATGTCCCGCTTCGAGGAGATCGTCGGCGAGGCGATCGACGAGGTCGTCCTCGGCGAGGCCTTCAAAGCCGAGGTGCTGGCCGCCCACGTCGCCGAGAAGGTGCGCGAGCGCCAGGGCGGCGAGCGGGCCGAGGTCTCGATCACCGCGCGCTACCCGGAGACGGTGCAGACGCCGGAAACCGGCAAGAGCACCCAGGAGATCTACGTCCTCTACGGCACCGCTGTCGCCTCGGCGCGCGGGACCCGCACCCTGACCGGGGTCGAGGCCCAGGGCATGACCGCCTGTCCCTGCGCGCAGGAAGCAGTCGCCGCCCTCGCCCGCGACCGGCTCGGGGACGATGGCTTCGGCGAGGAGGAGGTCGAGCGGATCCTCCAGCTCGTCCCCGTCGCCACCCACAACCAGCGCGGCATCGGCACCCTCTGGGTCGGCTGCCCTGAGGGCGGGCCGGCCTGGATCGAGGCGCCCGAGCTGCTGCGCATCGTCGAGAGCTCGATGAGCTCGGAGATCTATGAGCTGATGAAGCGCACCGACGAGAGGTCGGTGGTCGTCAAAGCCCACGAAAACCCACGCTTCGTCGAGGACTGCGTGCGCGAGATGGTCCGCCAGGTGGTCGAGGGCTACACCGACCTGCCCGACCAAACCTTCGTCATGGCCCGTCAGGAGAACCTCGAGACGATCCACCGCCACAACGTCGTCGCCGAGCGCTACGGCACCCTCGGGGATCTGCGGGCTGAGCTGGACAGCGGCGAGCACCAGGCGCATCACGTGACGATGCGCGAGTGGCTCGAGGCTCCTACGGCTTAAGCAGCCCGCTTCAACTTCGCGGCCGCCCTTTCGCGCTCCAGCTCCTCGATGCGCTTGCGGAGGCCGAAGAAGTAGTCGGCGCCGCTGATCACGGTTACGGCGAGGGCGACGTAGACGAGGATGTCGACTCCCAGGGGAGCCGGGTTGGTCGCTATGAGGGCGAAGATGGCGGCGATCTGGAGGACCGTCTTCAACTTGCCGAGCCAGCTGGCGGCGATGACGATGCCGCGCTCGGCGGCGATCGTGCGGAGGATCGTGACCGCGACCTCGCGGGCGATGATGACCATCGCCACCCAGGCTTCGAGCCGGTTCAGGGAGACGAGGGAAATCAGGGCGCCGGTGATCAGCAGCTTGTCGGCGAGCGGGTCCATCAATTTGCCGAAGGTGGTGATCGAGCCGCGGGAGCGGGCGAAGTAGCCGTCGAGGCCGTCGGTTGCTGCCGCCAGGGCGAAGACGCCGGCGGCGAATGCGTCGCCGTTGGGGGTCTCGCCGAGCAGGGCGACGACCACGACCGGCACCGCGAGGATGCGGAGGAGGGTTAGGGCATTAGGCAGATTGAGCGGGAACATGCGCGGCGGCGGCGTCCTTCTTGGCGAAGTACTCCTCGCCCTCGATGCTGACCTTCGGCAGCCAGCGGTCCATCCACTTTGGCAGCCACCAGGCCCGCTTGCCGAGGAGCACCATCACCGCCGGGACCAGCAGGCAGCGCACCAGGGTCGAGTCGATCGCGATCGCCACCGCGAGGCCGACGCCGAACTCCTTCACCACAGGGTTGCCGCTGAGCACGAAGCTGGTGAAGACGCAGACCATGATCGCCGCCGCGGAGGTGATCACCCGGCCGGTGTTGGCCAGCCCTTCGACCACCGCGCGGCGCTCGTCGCCGTACTCCTCGTAGTGCTCGCGCATTTGGGTCAGGAGGAAGACCTCGTAGTCCATCGAGAGGCCGAAGAGGATCGCGAACATCAGCAGCGGCACGAAGCTGACGATCGGGATCGCGTGGTCGAGCCCGATCAGCGACGAGCCCCAGCCGAGCTGGAAGACGGCGGTGACGACGCCGTAGGCCGCGGCGACCGAGAGCAGGTTCATCGCCGCCGCCTTGACCGGCACCAGCAGCGAGCGGAAGGCGACGAGCAGGACGATGAAGCTGAGCGCGACGACGATCGCGATCATCAGCGGCAGCTTGTCGCTGATCTGGCTCGCGAGGTCGATGTAGCCGGCGGTCTGGCCACCGACGTAGGAGCGTGCGTTGGTCCCTTCAAGCGCATCCGGAATGGTTTCGGCGCGCAGGTCTTCGACCAGTTCGACGGTCTTGTCGGCCCAGGGCTCGGATTTGGAGAGCACGGTGAAGACCGCCGCCGTGCCGGCTTTGTCAAGCGCCGGTTCGCTGACGGCGGCGACGTCCGCCGCGCCGCCGACCGCTTTCTCCAACTTCGGCAGCACCTGTTTGGCTTCGGCCGGCGAGGAGAATTCGGAGGCGATCAGCAGCGGGCCGTTGACGCCGGGCCCGAAGCCCTTGTTGAGCGAGTCGTAGGCCTGGCGCGAGGTCGTTTCCTTCGGCAGGGCGCTGATGTCGTTCTGGCCCAGCTCGAGCTGGAAGATCGGCAGCGCCAGGACGACGAGGATCGCCAGGGCGGCCACGGTCGCGATCCAGGGGCGCCCGCTGACCCACTCGGCCCAGCGCCGCCAGCCGTGCGGCTCCTTGTCGTCGGGGTGGGTCTTGCCGAGCTTGACCCGCAGCGAGTTGATGTGCGGGCCGAGGGCGCCGAGCATCGCCGGCAGCAGCGTCGTCGCCGCGCAGACCGCGACGACCACCGCGACCGCGGCAGTGAAGCCGAGGGTGGAGACCAGCGGGATGCCGGCGAAGGCGAGCGAGCAGAGCGCGATCACGACCGTGAAGCCGGCGAAGACGACGGCGCCGCCGGCGGTCGCGGTCGCCCGCGCGATCGACTCGCGCAGCTCCATCCCGTCGGCCAGCTGCAGTTTGTGCCGGGTGACGATGAAGAGCGCGTAGTCGATGCCGACGCCGAGGCCGATCATCGTCGCCAGGGTCGAGGCGACCCCCGGCACCTCGAGCACGTGCTCGAGCAGGCGGATGATCGAGAGCGCGCAGGCGAGACCGATCACCGCGGAGACGATCGGCAGCATCATCGCCGTGGCGGTGCCGAAGGCGAAGAGGAGGATGACGACCGCCGCGGCAAGGCCGATCGCCTCGCTGGTCTCGGTCGCCGGCTTGGAGAGCTGCTGGCCGACGTAGGCGCCGATTGCGGCGTTCAGCCCCGCCTGCCGGGCCGGCCCGGCCGCGTCGAGGATTCTTTCGGCCTGCTCTTCGTCGATTTCGCCGGGCCCGATCGCGAGCACGACCGGGAAGTAGCCGATCGACTTGTCTTCGCTGAGGAAGTTCGCCCCCTGCGGGCTGAGCGGGCTGACGGCGGAGTTGACGTCGCCCAGGGCGTTCAGCTTCTTCTCGGTTTCCGCCACCGCGGTCGAGTATTTGGCGTCGGTCAGCTTCTTCCCGCCTGGCGCTTCGAGGACCAGCGGGTTGCTCCCGTAGGCCTGTTCGGGCAGGTCGTCTTCGAGCAGTTCGGTCGCCTTGGTCGAGTCGGTGCCGGGCAGGGTCAGGTTTTCGCTGGTCTTGCTGCCGGCCGAGTGGCTGATCGCGAGCAGGGCGATCGCCAGCACGATCCAGACGCCGATGACGGGGTAGTGGTGGCGCGAAGAGAAGCGCCCGATGGCGTAAAGGGGAGCGGTCATGGCTGCATCATCTCCTCTGGAGCGGCCGTTTCGCCGGTCTCGAAGGCCTCGGGGACGAGTTCGGCGGCTCCGGCGCCGAGCGCGCGGCGGATCAGGACCAGCCGCTGTGCCTGGTTGGCCGCCATCGAGGCGACCAGCGGCCGCGGCCAGCCGATCGTCAACTTGCCGACGGCGCTGAGCTCGGCGTCGATCGTCGCGCTTTCCAATTCGTAGAGGAAATGCATCGCCTCCTGGGGCGTCGCCAGGTCGCCGGCCTCGACCGTTTCCGCCGGCGGGTCGGCCTCGGCGTCGAGGCCGCGCAGGGTCTTGGTGGTCGCGTCGACGTGTTCCTGTTCCTGGGCGTGGAAGCGGCGGGCGAGAGCGAGCCCGGCGCCGCGCAGCGCCGGCAGCGCTTCCCCGTAGGCGTCGACGGCGGCCAGCTGCCGGGCGAGGATCTCGTTCAGCACCCGGACGTCCCCGGCCTTGTCGGCGGTGGTGTCGCCGCCGCCGCCGCAGCCGCCGAGGAGGCCGAGGCAGGCGAGCCCGAGAGCCAGGGCGCGGCGCACGGGCCGGCCGCGCATGATTCGGTTCGCTGCCATGAGATCGGGACCAAGCCTATGAGCAAAGACCGCGCCGGCGCGCTGGACGCGCTCGCCGAGGAAATCCACGGCTGCCGCCTCTGCCCGCGGCTGGTCGAGTGGCGCGAGGAGCAGGCGGCGAACCCGCCGCGCCGCTACCGCGGCCAGGAGTACTGGGCGCGGCCGGTCTCGGGCTTCGGCGACCCGGACGCGCGGGTCGGGATCGTCGGCCTGGCGCCGGCGGCGCACGGCGCCAACCGGACCGGCCGGATGTTCACCGGCGACCGCTCCGGCGACTGGCTCTACGCGGCGCTGCACCGGGCCGGCTTCGCCAACCAGCCGACCTCGGAGGGGCGGGGCGACGGCCTCCGGCTGCGCGACGCCTTCATCACCGCCACGGTCCGCTGCGCGCCGCCGGCCAACAAGCCGACCCCGCGGGAGCGCGACACCTGCCTCCCCTACCTGCGGCGCGAGCTGGAGCTGCTCGACCGCCTCCAGGTCCTGGTCGCGCTCGGCTCCTTCGGCTGGGACGGGTTCCTGCGCGCCGCCCGGGCGCTGGGCGAGGAGGTGCCGCGACCGCGACCCAAGTTCGGGCACGGCGCGGAGGCCGAGGTCGGCCGCTGGCGGCTGATCGGCTGCTACCACCCGAGCCAGCAGAACACCTTCACCGGCAAGCTGACCGTGCCGATGACGGACGCGGTTTTTGCGCGCGCGAAGGCGCTCCTCCCTTAGAAACACTTCAACCGCTTAAACGGTCTCTACTGGGCTGACCGAGCTACCTAGGGGGAGGGCTTGTTGCGCAGACCACGCATTAAGAGAACGACGGAAGAGATCGAGACGCCCGAGGGGGACGTCTACCTCTTGCGGCCGAGCGCGGACAACGACATCCGCATCGAGCAACCCGACGCGGAGGAACGCCGGCTGCTGGCGGCGGTCAACGGCGAGAGCACGCTGGAGGAACTGAGGGCCGAGTTCGGCGCCGCCGAGGTTGACGACCTGATCGCCCAGCTGCAAGAGCTCGAGGTGGTCGAGGACGCCGCCGACGACGAGCTGGTGCCGGCCGGCGAGCTGGAACGGTTCGACCGCCAGCTGCGCTACTTCAGCGACGTCGGCACCGGCGGGATCACGCCGTCGGAGTGCCAGGAACGGCTGCGCGAGGCCAAGGTGGCGGTGCTCGGAGTCGGCGGCCTCGGCGGCTGGTCCGCGCTGGCGCTCGTCTGCACCGGCATCGGCGAGATGCGGCTGATCGACGGCGACCGGGTCGAGATCAGCAACCTCAACCGGCAGATCCAGTTCAGCGAGGCCGACATCGGCGAGCTCAAGGTCGAGCGCACGGCGACCCGCCTCGCCGCCTTCAACTCCGAGATGAAGATCACCACCGAGGCGCGCCGGCTGGAGAGCGAGCAGGACATCGCCGAGTTCATCGCCGGCTCCGACGTCGTCATCGACGCCGCCGACTGGCCGGCCCACGACATCGAGCGCTGGTGCAACGCGGCCTGCTTCAAGGCGGGCATCCCTTACATCACGATGAGCCACTTCCCGCCGATCGCCAGGGTCGGCCCCCTCTACGTGCCGGGGGTGACCGGCTGCTTCGTCTGCCAGGAGATCGGCTACCGGCGCGAGTACCCGCTGTTCGACATCGCCGTCGAACAGCGGCGGGCGAAACCGAGCCCAGCGGCGACCCTCGGGCCCGCCTGCGGCCTGATCGGCGGCCAGGTCGGGATGGAGGTGCTGCACCTGCTGACGGGGCTCAGCAGGCCCTCGACCCAGGGCGTCGCGCACATCTTCGACCTGCGGACGATGGAGGTAAAACGCGAGCCGGTCGTGCCCGAGCCCGAGTGCCCGATCTGCGGCCAGATGCCGCATGAGGAGGTAGCGGGCGGGTAGGTTGCCGCCATGCGCATCGCCTTCCCGCTCGCGATCCTCGCCGCACTCGCCCTACTGGCGGGCTGCGGCGACTCGGGCGAGGAGACGAGCGGGGTAACGGCCGCGGAGGCTCCGGCCCGGGAAGCGCGCGACGCGTTCCTCGCCGAGCCGAGCTGCCGGCGGCCGTCCGGAGCCTCGCGCTGGGGCTGCTCGATTCCCTCCTACCGCTGCCAGGCGGTCGTCACCGACCGCGGCTGGTCGGTCTCCTGCTCACGCCCCGGGCGGTCGGTCGCCTTCGTCTTGCGCCCCTGAGCCGCGCCGCACCAGGCGCCGCGAGGGGTCGACGAAGAGCACCAGCCAGAAGTACGGGGCGATCGCCGGGGCCAGATAGGCGAGCGGGATCGAGAGCAGGAAGATCCCGGCGATGTAAGCGCTGCGGACTCGGTTTTCGCGGTGGGTGCGGTCGTCGATGCTGGTCAGGTTGCGTCGCCGGGCGTCGGCGCTCATCGCCAGGCCGAGCAGGACGACAATCGCGAGGTTGACCGAGTAGAAGACCACCGCCGTGGTCTTGCCGCCGTACTCGCCCAGCAGCTCGCTGCTGAAGGGGATGAGGACGACGAAGCCGAGGTAGGCGAGGTTGAGCCCGATCAGGCGACCGTCGAAGGCCTCGACTTCGGAGAAGAAGCGGTGGTGGACGAGCCAGAAGCGGCCGATCACGGCAAAGCTGATCGCGTAGGCGAGGAAGTCTTCGCGCTGATCCCAAAGTGCGTTGTCGATCTGCCCTTCGGTCAGACCCTTGTCGATCCCCAGGTTGAGGACCAGCAACGTGATCGCGATCGCGAAGACGCCGTCGCTGAAGGCGACGATCCGCCCGAACTCGATCTCGTTCTCATTCCGTCGCTTGACGGCCGGGGCGCTCACGCCGCGGATCATCTCCGCCGGCCGCGACGGAACCGGGAGACGAACCCTCCTAGAATGCCCCGAGCGCGCCGGCGTAGCTCAGTTGGTAGAGCACTTCATTCGTAATGAAGGGGTCCCCGGTTCAAGTCCGGGCGTCGGCTCTCTCGCCGTGCCCCAGGCGCCCTATTTCTTCTTCTGGCGCCGTTCCAGCACTTCGCCGAAGGCTTTTTCGATTTCGGTCGTGAGGGTGAGGCGGAAGGTGGCGTTGAGGGCGTCGAAGGCCAGCGGGCGGAGGCGGCCAATCGACTCGATCAGCTCCTCCCAGCCCTCCTCCGGGCGGCCCGCGTCGTCGAAGGGCTTCCATAGTTCGTCGACGAAGAGGTTGACGAAGGTGCGGGCCGAGGACTGCGAGTTGCGCTCCAGCTTCTCGATCACCGCCAGGGCGGCGGGGAGCTCGATCCCCATCCCGGTGACTTCCTCGGCGGCGCGGATCAGCGCCGGGCTCGGCGCCTCGTAGCGGTCCTCGCCGAGGGCGACGAGGAGGCCCAGCTTCTGCGCTTTCTCCAGCAGGCGGTCGTCGTCGATGCCGAACTTCTCGATCAGCTCGTCGCGGCTGTAGACCTCCGGGGCCTCGGTCGCGAAGGGGGCGGTGACGGCCTGGCGCAGGCCGACGAAGCGGTCGGCGTCGGCGCCGTGCTCGCCGATCAGGCGAGAGATCGCGCTCAGCTTGAAGCCCTCCGACTGCATCTCCTGGATCAAGCGCAGGCGGGCGACGTGCTCGGGCCCGTAGTAGCCGACGCGGGCGCGGACCTCGGGCGGCGGCAGCAGGCCGCGGGACTGGTGGTTGCGGATGTTGCGCACCGACATCCCCGTCTCATAGGCGAGCTGCTCGACGGTGAGGTTCGCCTCCTGGGCGGCGGAATCGGCGGCGGGCTCCGGATTCTTCGCCATGTGACCATTCTACCTTCTGAATGTAACCTCGTTTGAGGTAACGTTTATGAGGGAACAAGCTTTTGGCAACCCACCTCTTGCAACCCATCTAAGGGGATTCCATGAACTTCGACTTCGCAGCCCTTCTCGCCGCAGCCGCCCCACCCGCGGGTGGCGCCGAGATCGGGCAGATCGTGATCGCGACGACGGCGGCCACCCTGGTCACCGCCGCGCTTCTCTTCCTCGGCCTCGGACACCGCAGCGGCCGCGTCCAGATCCTGCAGCGGCTCGCCGACCACAGCGAACGTACCTCCGGCATGCCGGGCTGGGTCGCTTTCCCGTCCGGCGTCGCCACCGTCTCGCTGCTGACCGCCGTCTTCGGCATGTACTGGGACATCTCCGTCCACATCGACAACGGCCGCGACGCCGGGCCGCTCGCCAACCCCGCCCACTACTTCATCCTCGCCGGCCTCTTCGGCATCTTCAGCGCCGGCTTCTTCGCCATGGTCCTGCCGAAGGAGCGGCCGAGCACGGTCGCGGTCCGGATCGGCCGCGACTGGTGGGCGCCGCTCGGCGGCGTGATGATCTGCGCCTGCGGCGCCTTCTCGCTGATCGGGTTCCCACTCGACGACGTCTGGCACCGGCTCTTCGGCCAGGACGTGACCCTCTGGGGGCCGACCCACCTGATGCTGATCGGCGGCGCCGCGATGACCCTGGTCGGGATCGCCGTCCTCTCGGTCGAGGGGCTGCGGGCCAATGATGCGGCCGAGAACCCGATTAGGGAGCTCGCCCACACGAAAATGGCCCGCGCCATCGCCCTCACCGGCGGTCTGATGCTCGGCCTCTCGACCTTCCAGGCCGAGTTCGACTTCGGCGTGCCCCAGTTCCAGCTGATCTTCCAGCCGCTGATGCTGATGGTCGCGGCCGGCGTCGGCCTTGTCCTCGCCCGCGTCTACGCCGGGCCCGGCGCCGCCTTCGGCGCGGCGGGCTTCTTCATCCTCCTGCGCGGGGGCCTGGCGCTGCTGGTCGGCCCGGTCCTCGGCCAGACCACCCCCCACTTCCCGCTCTACATCGCCGAGGCGGCGGTAGTCGAGGCCGTCGCGCTCTTCGTCTCGACCCGCAAGCCTCTGCGCTTCGGGCTGGTCTCGGGGATCGGGATCGGCACCGTCGGCCTCGCCGCCGAGTGGGCCTGGTCCCGCCTCTGGATGCCGCTCCCCTGGCCCGACGCCGCCTTCCCCGAAGCGGCGGTCATCGGCCTCGCCGCGGCGATCGCCGGCGCCACGATCGGCGCCTGGATCGGCACCCACCTCTCGGTCGAGCCGGTCGAGCGCTCGCCGCAGCTGCGCCGCGCCGCGGTCTGCAGCGCCGCGGTCCTCGCGGCGCTGGTCGCCTACGGCCTCTATGCCCCGACCCAGGAGGGCGTCAGCGCCCAGGTCGCCTTGCACGACGTCAAGAGCGGCCCCGATCGCGAAGTCGAAGCCGCGGTGCGGATGAGCCCGCCCGACGCGGCGGCCGACGCCGAGTGGTTCGATGTCACCGCCTGGCAGGGCGGCGGCCTGGTCGTGGCGCCGCTGGAGCGGACCGGCAACGGCGTCTACCGGACGACCGAGCCGATCCCGGTGCACGGCAACTGGAAGGCGATGATCCGCCTCCACGACGCCGGCTCGCTGACCGCGCTGCCGATCTACCTGCCCCGCGACGAGGCGATCCCGGTCGGCGAAACTCCCGCCCCGGCACAGTTCACCCGCAGCTTCGGCGACGAGCACCAGCTGCTGCAGCGCGAGCAGAAAGGCGGCAGCCCACTGTTGGTCGCGGCCGCCTACTCGACGGTCGCCGGGATCGCGCTCTTGCTGCTGGCGCTCCTGGCCTGGGCGCTGCACCGGCTGGCGGTCGGGCTGCGGCCCTCCCGCCGCCGGCACCGGCTGCGCCTGCGCAACCTCCCCGGCTTCCAGCACGGCGGCGGCAGGTGACCCTGCCGCTCGCCCACCACAGCGCCCTGGTGGCGCTGCCGGTCTTCGCACCGGCGCTGGTCGTGATCCTCGTCCTCCTCGTCCACCGCCTCCGCGAGGGCCGGCACTGGGACGAGGAGGAAACCGACGGCTAGCGCGCGAGACCGCGAGAGATCGTCGTCAAGGCGATCTCTCGCGGTCTCGGCGGATTGAGGCCTCGATTGCGTCCGCGTAGGGGCCGTGGAGAGTGGCGCGCGGGGTCGCTATTCGCAATCCGTAGGCCTCTCGCATCGCCCGGTTGAGGATGCGCTTGAAGGTGGGGCCGTGCCAGCCGTGGGCTTCCTTGGCGCGGCCGACATGGAGGTGGACCAGCTCGTGCAGCAGGGTCTCGAGGACGTCGCCGGGCCGGATCCGGGGATAGGCGGTGACCGAGAGGCGAAACTCGCTCGGGACCGCGAACCCGAGCCGATTGGGTTTGCGGCTTGCGCGCCGCACCTTCAGCTGCGGCCGGCGCTCGGCCAGCGGGCCGTCGGCGAAGGCCGGCAGCGCCCGCAGTCGCTCCATCTCAGCGTCGAGCGGGACGCCGGCGACGAGGTAATACGAGCGGGGCCGGGCGCGCGGAGGAGCCGGGGGCTTGACCCGGCGCCGCCTCAGGATTGGCACCGCGGGCACCAGTAGGTCGTGCGGTTGGCGTCGCCCTGGCCGCGCGAGGAGACCGGGCCGTGGCAGGAGGGGCAGACGCCCTGGCGGCGTTTGTAGATCTGGAATTCGTGGCGGTTGCCACGCTCGACGGCGCTCATCATCTGCTCGCGGGCCGCCTGTAGGACCGCCCGCAGCTCCTCGTCGGAGACCTCGCCGACCGGCCGCCAGGGGTCGACGCGGGCGGCAAAGCAGGCCTCGCTCTTGAAGATGTTGCCGATGCCTGCGACCAGGTGCTGGTCGAGCAGGACGTCGCCGAGGCCGCGGGTGGGGTCGGCGCGTAGCGCCGGGATCGCCGCGTCGGGTTCGAACTCATCGGCGAGGACGTCGGGGCCGAGACGGGTCAGCTGAGGGTTGCGTCGCACCCGGGCCGTCGCCCCCACCTGCAGCGTCGGCCCGCCGAACTGGACGGCGTCCCAACCCCCGCCGGAGAGGACCGCCCAGGCCGAGCTCCGCGGCCGTCGCCAGCGGGAGCGCGGCGGGTAGAAGTGCCAGCCTCCGCTCATCCCCAAATGGCTGTGCAGAGAGACCTCGCCGAACCCGAGCACCAAGTGCTTGCCGTGCGCCCAGACGTCCTCGAGCGTGCGGCCGCTTAATCGCTCGATCCGGGCCGCCTTGCCGCGCGGGTTCGGAGCCGCGGCCGTTACCTCCTCTCCCAGCAGCGTCGCCTCGAAGCGGCGCGCCAGCCGCAGGATCGTGTCCCCCTCTGCCATCGACCCATCATTCCGAACCGACCACCCCGGCGAACTGCATCAACTTCTACACCCGGCAGAAGTAGAAGTTGATGCAGTTCGGGATGAGGTGGGTAGGTTGGGGCGATGTTGAGGCGAGCGAGGATGGATCCGAAGGCGCGCCAGGTGGCGCTGGGGATCGGCGCCGGGCGGGTCGCGCTCGGCGTCGGGATCTTCTTCGCGACCCAACCGGCACTGCGGGCAATGGGCTTCGGCCCGACCAATGCCTCGGGGGAAGCGGTGACGAAGCTCGGCGGCGGCAGGGACCTCGCCCTCGGAACGCTGACGCTCGCCGCCCGCGACGACCGCGAGGCGCTGCGGGCGGCGCTGCTGCTCTCCGGCGCCTGCGACCTCGCCGACGCAGTGGCGATGGGCGTCTCCGCCCGCCGGCCCGAGACCCGGCAGGCCGGGATCGGCGGCGTCGTCGCAGGCGGGGCCGCAGCCGCCGCCTGCTTTTGGGCCCGCCGCCGCCTCGCCGCCTGACGCCCTAGCCCTCTAGGGCGCCGAACCGTTGCTGCCGGCGGGGGCGTCGGCCGTGAACTCGTGCGACTCGATCACCCGGTCGATCAGGCCGTACTCGACCGCCTGTTGGGGCTGGAAGAATTTGTCGCGTTCCATGTCGGTGTGGATCTGCTCCGCCGACTGGCCGGTGTGCTTGACGTAGATCTGGTCGAGCCGCTCGCGCAAGGCGAGGATCTCTTTGGCGTGGATCTCGATGTCGCTCGACTGGCCTTCGAAGCCGCCGCTGGGCTGGTGGATGAGGATGCGGCTGTTCGGCAGCGCCATCCGTTTGCCCTTGGCGCCGCCGGTGAGGATCAGCGACCCGGCCGACATCGCGATCCCGTAACAGATGGTCTGCACGTCGGGCTTGATGAACTGCATCGTGTCGTAGATCGCCAGGCCGGCGTAGGCGGAGCCGCCGGGGGAGTTGATGTAGAGGCTGACGTCCTTCTCCGGGTCGTCGGACTCGAGGTGGAGGAGCTGGGCGATGATCAGGTTGGCGAGGTCCTCGGTCACAGGCTCCCCGAGGAAGATGATCCGCTGCGCGAGCAGGCGGCTGTAGATGTCGAATGAGCGCTCGCCGCGAGCGGTCTGCTCGACGACCATCGGTACCAGTGGCATAGGGCCCCTCTCCTAGTTGGCGTCTGGGCTGTACTTATAGCCAACGCCGCGCACGGTCAGCACCAGTTCCGGCTTCTGCGGGTCCCGCTCGACCTTCTGGCGCAGGTTGGAGATGTGCACGTCGCAGGCCCGCTCGTCGCCGTCGAACTCGGTCTGCCAGAGCTCCTCCATGATCTGGGCGCGGGAGAAGACCTCCCCCGGCCGGGCGACGAGCAGCCGCAGCAGCTGGAACTCCGAGCGGGTCAGGTTGACGGGCACGCCGCGGACGGTGGCGACGTGGCGGACGAGGTCGATCGAGACCGGGCCGGACTCGATCTTCACCGCCTGGGAGAGCGGCGCCCGGTCGAGTTCGCGCCGCCGCAGCTGGGCGCGGACCCGGCCCAGCAGCTCCCGCACCGAGAACGGCTTGGTGACGTAGTCGTCGGCGCCGACCTCGAGCCCGACGACCTTGTCGACCTCGGCGTCTTTGGCGGTGAGGACGATGATCGGCACGGCGCTGCGCGAGCGCACGTCGCGGCAGATGTCGAGACCGCTGGGGCCGGGCATCATGATGTCGAGGATCAGCAGGTCGAAGGGGACGCCGTTGCCGAGCAGCGCGGCGGCCTCGTCGCCGTCGGCGGCTGGGGTGACCTCGAAACCCTCCTGGGCGAGCGCGTAGCCGACCGAGTCGCGGACCGACGGCTCGTCGTCGGCGATGAGGATGCGGCCGCTGCTCATGCGACCGGGGTCGGGCTCGGTTGCGCGATCGGGAGGCGCACCCAGAAGGTGCTCCCCTCCCCCTCCACCGACTCGGCGCCGATCCGGCCGCCCATCACGTCGACCATCCGCCGCGCGATCGCCAGGCCGAGGCCGAAGCCCTCCTGCTTGCGCGACTCGGAGCGACGGTAGAAGCGCTCGAAGACGCGCTCCAGCTCCGCCGCGGGAATGCCGGTTCCAGTGTCGATGACCTCCAAGATGACTTCGCCCTCGCTGTCGTGGCGGCCGCGAACGGTAACGGTGCCGGGGGGTGGCGTGTTCTTGAAGGCGTTGGTGAGCAAGCCGATCATCACCTGGCGCAGCAGCGTCGGGTCCCCGGTGGCGGCGAGATCGGACTCGACGTCGACCACCAGCTCGACGTGCGGCGGGGCGTCGCAGGCGCTGACCACGTCCTTGATCGCCAGCGGCACGTCGACGATCTCGCGTTCGGCCGCGCCGCGGGACTCGACCCGCGCCAGCGTCAGCAGCGACTGGGTCAGCCGGTTCATCCGCTCGGCGTCCTCCCCCAGCCGGTGCAGGAAGTGGTCGCGGTCGTGGGGGTCGTTCTTGGCGCCGCTCTGCAGGACCTCGATCGCGCCGGAGATGCCGGCCAGCGGGTTGCGCAGCTCGTGCGCGGCGTTGGAGACGAAGTCGGCTTCGGCCAGCTCCTGGCGCAGCTCGTCGGTGCGGTCGCGCAGCACGGCGAGGACGGCGCGCTCGTCGGGCAGAGAGCGGGCGGTCATCGCGTAGGCGCGGTCGCCGATCCGCAGCGCCGGGTGGGCCGAGAAGCCGACCTCGGCGGCGCGGTGGAGCTGCGGCAGGACCACCTCCGGCGGTTGGCCGGACTCGTCGAGCAGGCGCGAGGCGGCGCTGTTGGAGAAGCGCACCGGGCCTTCGTAGTCGACGACCATCACCACGTCGGTGAGGCCGTCGAAGATCGCCGCCAGCTTGTTGCGGTCCGAGGAGAGGACGCCGAAGCTCTCTTTCAGCGAGGCGCGCATCGAGTCCAGGGCGCGGGCGAGGTCGCCGATCTCGTCGGGCCCGGTGGTGTTCAGCGGGTGGTCGAACGACCCGCCGGCCATTTCCTCGGCGGCGCGGGCGAGGCTGACGACGCGGTGGGAGATCGCGACCGCGATCAGGAAGCCGGCGAGGACGCCGACGGTGACCGCGGCGATCAGCGCCTGCGGCTTGTCGCCGAAGAGGTAAACCGCCGCGGCGGTGATCAGGCTGACCGCCGCGAAGGCGCCGGTGAGCCAAAGACGCATCCCGATTCGCATGAGGATTTACTAACACAATCCCTTCCTCGGGGCGCCGGCCGGGGCCCATCCGTGCCCGCATGGGAGAATCGGGAGCGTGCGGACCCTGGTCTTCATCCCCGCCTGGAACGAGGAAGCCTCGATCGCCGAGGTAATCGCCGACGTCCGCAAGGCGATCCCCGAGGCCGACCTCCTGGTCGTCGACGACGGCTCGGGCGACGCCACCGCCGAGCGGGCGCGGGAGGCGGGCGCGGTAGTCGCCTCGCTGCCCTTCAACCAGGGCCTCGGGGCGGCGCTGCAGACCGGCTACCTCTACGCGCTGCGGGGCGGCTACGACGCCTGCGCCCACCTCGACGCCGACGGCCAGCACCCGGCCGAGGAGGTCGCCCGCCTGCTCGCCGAGGTGACCGGCGACCGCGCCGACCTGGTGATCGGCTCGCGCTACCACGCCGGGGCCGTCGCGGCCAGCGGCGACTACCGGCCGACCTTCTCGCGCCGGATCGGGACCAGCGTCTTCCGCTTCTTCCTCACCCTGGCGACGCGGCAGCGGTTCACCGACACGACCAGCGGCATGCGCGCCGCCAACCGCCGCGTCATGTCCCTCTTCAGCCAGCACTACTCGCCGGATTTCGCCGAGATCGAGTCGCTGCAGCTGGCGGTGCGCCAGGGCCTGCGGGTCGAGGAGCTGCCGGTGCGGATGCTGGAGCGGGCCGGCGGCAGCTCCTTCCTGACGCCGCTGCGCTCTGCCTTCTTCATCTTCAAGGGCCTCGTCGTCCTGCTGGTCGGGCAGTTCCGGCCGCGCCAGGCGGAGGCCGAACAGTGAGCGCGTTGCCCCTGGCGGCCGGAGAAGCGCAGGTCCACCTCACCTCGCAGACGCGGATCGTCGCGGCGGTGATCGCGGTCTTCTTCATGCTCCTGATCCTCGACCTGATCCGGCGCGACCGCCTGCAGGAGCGCTACAGCGTGATCTGGTTCGTCGCCGGGCTGGGGATGCTCGCCGGCGCCGCATTCCCCGGCCTGCTGGAGCTGGTCGCCGAAGCGATGGGCGTGCGCAACACCAACGTCGCCCTCTTTTCGATCGTCCTGCTGCTGCTGCTCGGCCTGGCGCTCAACTTCAGCGTGATCATGTCCCGGCAGGCGGCGCAGATAACCCGCCTGGCGCAGGAGCGGGCGATCGAAAAGGCGCTGGCGGAAAAGCCGACGAGCGGGAACGGGAACGGCTCAGCCGGCGAGAAGCGTCTCGAGCCGGAAGAAGAGCGCCTCTAGCGCCAGCTCCTCGCTGACGTTCAATTCGAGGCCGCGGCGGGTCTCCTGGACCAGCTCGGCGCCGCGGCGGGGTGCGGCGGGGTCGAGGCCCGCGGCCTGACTGCGCAGCAGCTCCAGCCTGTCGCGGTTGAAGACGACCTCCTCGGCACCGGCCGCTACCGCAGCGAGGTCGCGGAGCCAGGCGGCGCAGAGCTCGTAGGCGAGCTCGAGGATCTCGGTGCGGCGGCGCCGGCCGGCGCGTTTGGCGCCGTCGGCGATCTCTTTGGCGCTGCGTTTGATCCCGGCCTTCGCTTCCTCTTCAAGCGCCTCGCGGACCGCGGCTTCGACGTCGGCGCCGGCGGCCTGGGCGTCGTCGAGCAGCGCCTTCCAGGGGGCGCCCGCACACTCCCCCTCGAGGGCGGCGGCGACGCAGCGCTCGGCCTCGGCGCGCAGCTCGCGCCCCCGCCCGCTCAGCAGCAGCCTGGCCCGCTCGACGTCGCCGGCGGCGAGCCTGGCAGCCGCCGCGATCTCGTCCGGCCCCGCCTCGGCACCCGCCGCGGCGAGCTCGGCCTCCACCACCGCCGCCGGCAGCGGCGCGAACTCGATCGTCTGGCAGCGGGAGGCGACGGTCTCCAGCAGACCCTCGCCTTCGGAGCTGAGCAGGATCAGGTGGACGAAGTCGGGCGGCTCCTCGAGCGTCTTCAGCAGCGCGTTCTGGCTCTCGTCGCGCATCGCCTCGGCGGCCTCGACGACGAAGACCCGCTTGCCGCCTTCGAAGGGCTTGTAGGCGGCGGCGCGGATCACCCGCTCGCGCACCTCCTCGACCATGTGCTGGGCGCCGGTCGGGGCCAGCCAGACGAAGTCCGGGTGCGGCGAGGGGTCGAGCAGAGCCCGGCGCCGCGCGTCCTCGGGGTCGGCCGCCGCGGCGGCGAGGATCTCGGCCGCGAAGGAGCGGGCGGCGGCCCGCTTGCCGGAGCCGCGGGGGCCGCGGAAGAGGTAGGCGTGCGAGGGATCGGCCAGGGCCGCCGTCAGCGACACCCGCGCCCGGGCCTGGTGCTCGGTCGCCTCGAGCAGCGCTTCCGATTTCTGCCCCACCCCGGTGTGGTCAATCCCGGCTGCGCTCACGCACGGCCTCCATGACGCGGGCGTGGACCTCCTCGACGGTCCCGGTGGCGTCGATCACGGTGACGCGGTCGGAGGCGATCACCGCGATCTCCTCGTAGGCCGTCGCGACCGCCTCCTGCAGCGACAGGCCCTCTTGCTCGAAGCGGTCGTCCCCGGTGGCCCGGCCGAGCCCGGTCTCGGGCTCGATCCTCAGCAGCAGGGTGAGGTCGGGCCAGAGGCCGTCGGTGGCGGTCTCGCAGAGGCCGATCACCTCGCCGACGCCGAGGCCGCGGGCGGCCCCCTGGTAGGCGACGCTCGAGTCCGAGAAGCGATCGGCGACGACGTCGCGCCCGGCCTCCAGCGCCGGCCGGATCACCCGCTCGGTGAGGTCGGCGCGGGCGGCGAGGAAGAGCATCAGCTCGGCCATCGGGTCCAGCTCGAGCGTCGGATCGGCGAGCAGCTCGCGGATCCGCTCCGCCGCCTCGGTCCCCCCCGGCTCGCGGATCGCGACCGTGTCGGTGCCCAGCGCCTCGACCAACAGGTGGGCCTGAGTGCTCTTACCCGAACCGTCTACTCCCTCAAGAGAGACGAACAACGTCTAGGACCTCAGCTTTTCGTGCCGGCTTTGGCGCGTTTGCGCCCGCGCGTCGCGGTGTCCGCTTTGGAGGCTTTGACTTTCGCTTTTTTGGACTTCGCCGGAGCCGCGTCCTCGTCGCCTTTCGGCGGCGCCTTCTTCTCCATCGCCGCTTTCGCGGCTTTGGCGGCTTCGCGCTCGGCCCGGCGTTTCTTCATCTCCTGCATCGACTCGCAGTCGTCGTTGAGGCAGAGGTTCCAGGGCCGGCCGCGGAACGGCACGACTTTCAGCCGCGGGGTGCTGTCGCAGATCGAGCAGCGCTCCTCCAGGCGGAAGACGTCGCCGCGCTGGGGCAGCGGGAAGGTCTGGTCGCAGGAGTCCGGATCGTCGGCGGTCCAGCCGCTGCAGCCGACGAACCGTTTGCCCGATTTTTTCGCGCGGATGATCCGCAGCATGTTGGGCGAGCCGTCCTCCTTGGTGCGGCCGGCTTCTTCGCAGACCTTGCAGGGGCCGAGGATGCGGTCTTCGTCCATCCCTTTCCAGATCACTTTCGCCAGGTCTTCGCGGCGCTGGTCGATTTCGTCCCAGGTCTTGTGCAGGAGTTCCCGGCTCTCGCCGACGACGGCGCCCTTGGTCATCTCGCCGGCGGCGATCCGGTCCATCTCCGCCTCCAGGGTCGCGGTCATCTCCGGCGTCGCCATCGCCGGCACGTAGTTCTTGAAGCCCTCGTAGAGGGCGATCCCGGTCTCGGTCGGGATCGGCGGGTTGTTGTAGACGTAGCCGCGGTCGAAGAGCTTCTGGATGATGTCGGCGCGGGTGGCTTTGGTGCCGAGGCCGCGCTCCTCCATCATCTCGATCAGTTTCGCCTGCGAGATCCGGCCGGGCGGCTGGGTCTCCTTGTCGACGATCCAGGGGTCGCCCTCCAGCTGCAGGGCCTGGCCCTCTTCGAGTTTCGGGATCTCCTCGTCGGCCGAGCGGGCGTAGGTGTAGATCGCCGCGTAGCCGGGGTCGACGACGACCGAGCCGCGGACGAAGTAGGTCTGGTCGCCGGCCTCGATGTCGGCCCGGGTCGACTCGGTGATCATCGGCGGGCTGAAGGTGGCGAGGAAGCGACGGACGACAAGTTCGTAGACGCGTTTCTTCGGCCCCTCGAGGGCGCCCGGGTGGACCGCCTGGGTCGGGTAGATCGGCGGGTGGTCGGTGGTCTCTTTTTTGCCGCGGGTCGGGGTCAGCTCGCCGTCGAGCAGGCCCGAGGCGGCGGAGAACTCCTTGATCCGCACCAGTGAGGAGACCAGCTCACGCACCGGCAGCGAGGACGGGTAGACCGTGTTGTCGGTGCGCGGGTAGGAGATGAAGCCGTCCATGTAGAGGTCCTCGGCGATCCGCATCGCGCTGGCGGGGGTGATCCCGAGGCGGCTGGAGGCGTCGGTGCTGAAGGCGGTGGTGTTGTAGGGGGTCGGCGGCTTGCGGGTGTTTTTCCGCGCCGTGACCGCTTTCACGGTGCCCGGGTTCGAGGTCCCGGCGATCGCCGCGTCGGCCTCCGCCTTCTCCCAGAATTTGTCGACCGTGTGGTGGGTCTCGAAGCTGCCGTCGGGGTGCTGGAACTTGGCGAACACTTCCCAGAACGGTTTCGCGACGTGGGCGCGCCGTTCCATCTCGCGCTCGACGATCAGGCCCAGGGTCGGGCTCTGCACGCGCCCCACCGAGAGAAAGTTGGAGCCGAAGCGGCGGCTGGCGAGGGAGACGGCGCGGGTCAGGGTCGCGCCCCAGAGCAGGTCGATGTCCTGGCGGGCGGCGCCGGCGTTGGCCAGCGGGTAGGAGAGCTCGTCGAGCTCTGAAAAGGCGCGGTCGATCTCCTCTTTGGTCAGCGCCGAGTAGCGGGCGCGCTGGATCCGCAGGGTGCCGTCGGCGGTGCCCTCGCGCGAGCCCAGGGCCGGGTTGGCGTCGAGCATCTCCTCCAGGGCCTCGAGCCCGATCAGCTCGCCCTCGCGGTCGAAGTCGGTGGCGATCACCAGCTCGTCGGCCTCTTTCGCCAGTTTTTTGATCGCTTTGACGACGTTTTTGTCCGTCGGTTCCTTGATCAGGTCGGCGTCGATCAGGTCGTGCAGGTCGGTCTTCTGCCAGTTCGAGTAGCCCTCGGGGAAGGCCGGGCCGAGCACGTGCCCCTTGAGGCCGACCGTCATGTGCTCGCTGCCGTCGGCGTCGGTCCAGGTGTAGAAGGGGACTTTGAAAGTTTTGTCAGCGCTGTTGGAGCCGTTGCTCAGGGCTTCGGCGATCTTCAGGGCGCTGTTGTTCTTCTCGGTGACGATCAGTCTCATGGGGCGGCGAGGGTAGCAGGGGCGTTCGGCTGCGCAAGCCGGCATCCATTCGTCCGATCTCCCCGCCGGGCACCTCCGATCCACATAGGATCGTCGCCTCATGAGGTGTCTCGTCACCGGCGGCGCGGGGTTCATCGGCTCGAACTTGGTCGACGCCCTGCTCGCGCGCGGAGACGAGGCGACGGTGGTCGACAACCTCACCACCGGGCGTCTCTCGAACCTCGAACCGGGCCTCGCCGCGGGCGCCGAGCTGACCGAGCTGGACATCCGCGACGGCGAGGCGCTGAGCCGCCTGGCGGCGGAGCGGCGACCCGAGGCGATCTTCCACCTCGCCGCCCAGATCGACGTCCGCAAGTCCCTCGCCGACCCCTTCTTCGACGCCGGCGTCAACGTCGGCGGCACCGCCAACGTGCTCGAGGCGGCGCGCGCCTCGGAGTGCGGCCGGGTGGTCTCGATCTCCACCGGCGGGGCGATCTACGGCGAGGGCGCGGGCCAGCAGCTGCCGCTGGGGGAGGACGCGCCGATCGCGCCGATGTCGGCCTACGGCCAGAGCAAGTTCGCCGCCGAGGGCTACGTCTCCCTGTACCACCGTCTTTACGGTTTATCTGGGGTCTCGCTGCGGCTGGGCAACGTCTACGGGCCGCGCCAGGACCCGCTGGGCGAGGCCGGGGTGATCGCGATCTTCTGCGGCCTGCTGAAGGAGGGCGGCCGCCCCAAGGTGTTCGGCGACGGCACCCAGACCCGCGACTACATATATGTGGGCGACGTGGTCTCCGCCGCGCTCGCCGCCGGCGACTGCGAGGCCACCGGCGCGATCAACATCGGCACCGGCGTCGAGACCAACGTCCTCGAGCTGATCGAGGCGCTGAAGGGCATCTCGGGCAAGAGCGACTTCGATCCCGAGTTCGCTCCCGAAAGAACCGGCGAGGTGCAGGCGATCTCGATCGACGCCACGCGCGCTCAGAAAGAGCTCGGCTGGCAAGCCGACATGAACCTGCAAGACGGTCTGCGCGTCACCCTGGACTCCATCTAACTGTCGAAGGAGCCGGGGGTGACCCTCGCCGGACCCACCCCGCTGTTGTCCGCCGAGGGTCACCCCCGGCTCCCTCAAATGCCAGACCGCTAGCCTTCCGTCCATGCCCGCCCAGGCCTACGCCGGCAAGGAGTGCGTCTGCCAGTACCGCAAAGGAATCTGCGACCAGACCTGCGTGCGGGACATGCTGGAGACCCCGTTCTACATCGCCTGCCTGAAACTGACCGGACGCAAGTGCCTGGTCGTCGGCGGCGGCGACATCGGGCTCGAGAAGGTCGAGGGGCTGCTGGCCTGCGGCGGCGACGTCGTCCTGGTCGCCCCGGTCGCCCACCCCGAGCTGGAGCGGCTGGCGGCGGAGGGCTCGATCACGTGGGAGAAGCGGGCCTACGCCGGCTCCGCGGACCTCGAGGGCGTCTTCATGGTGATCGCCTGCACCGACGACTCCGAGGTCAACATCGGCATCTTCGACGACGCCGAGCAGCGGGCGATGCTGGTCAACATCGTCGACGTGCCGCCGCTCTGCAACTTCATCCTGCCGGCGATCGTCCGCACCGGGCCGCTGGCGATCGCGATCTCCACCGCGGGCGCCTCGCCGGCGCTGGCGAAGCGGATGAAGCGCGAGATCTCCGACCTCTTCGGCGAGGAGTACGCGCGTCTGGCGGTGATCCTCAACGACGCCCGCGGCTGGGCGAAGGGGACGCTGCCGACCTACCAGGACCGCAAGGAGTTCTTCGAGGGGATCGTCAACGGCGACCCCGACCCGATCGTGCTGCTGCGCGAAGGGCAGGAGCAGGCGGTGCTGGCGATCGTCGAGTCCGCCAAAGAGCGGGCCGCGGCCGCGCTGGCCTAACAGCGCCTTCGGCAGCGCTTCGGCTACGCCTCAGCTGGTCCCGCAGGCCGAGCCGCGGATCCGGTCCATCGTCTCCCGCAGCCCTTCGGCTTCGGCGACGCTGAGGTTGGCGGTGAAGGCCGCGGCCAGCTCGCCGCGCACCACCGGGCGCATCTCGGCCAGCAGCTCGATCCCGGCGGGCAGCAGCGTCGCGTAGCTGACGCGGCGATCGGTCTCGCAGAAGGTCCGCTCCAGCAGGCCCGCCTTGATCAGGCGGTCGACGAGCTTGGTCAGGCCGCCGCGGGTGATGACCAGCGCTTCGGCCAGCTCCCCCATCTTCAGCCGCTGCTCGGGCGCCCGGTCGAGCGTGGCCAGGACTTCGAACCAGGGGAGCGGCGGCAGCTCGGCGGCGGTCAGCGCCTCCTGCAGGCGCCCGGAGACCGCGGCGTGGGTCTGGGCGATCGCGATCCACGCCTCGCGGTGCGGATCGACGTCGCCTTTGTCGCTCTTGGCGGGGGCCGGGGCGGTTGCGGTCGCTTCGCTCATGCCGACATCATCCCACACGATGGTTGATCTGACAATAGTTGATAGGCAAACCTTCTCTGCTACGATTGTTTCTGCGTCAAATGTTTGAGGATCAACCAACTTCGGGAAGGAACACAGAATGACTACTGAGACCGCCACCACGCAGCAGATCCCGGCAGGCACCTGGGCAGTGGACCCCGTCCATTCCTCGGTCGGCTTTGCCGTCACCCACAACGGCGTCACCACGTTCCGCAGCGGCTTCGACCGCTTCGAGGCGCGCCTCACCGGCGGCGAGCAGCCGCGGCTCGAGGGCACCGTCGAGGTCGAGAGCATCGCGATCGACGAGGAGATGCTGAAGGGCCACCTCCTCTCCCCCGAGTTCTTCGACACCCAGCGCTTCCCGCAGCTGCGCTTCCGCTCGACCGAGCTGAGCGTCGGCGAGGACGGCAGCGCCCGGGTCGCCGGCGAGCTCGAGATCCACGGCGAGACCCGCCCGGTCGAGGCCAGCGGCCGCTTCGCCCACCTCGGCGAGGACGCCCAGGGCGGCGCCCGCGTCGGGCTCTCGATCGAGGCGACCGTCGACCGGCGGGACTTCGGTCTCGACTGGCAGGCCGAGCTGCCGAGCGGCGGCGAGGTCCTCGAGTACGCGGTGACGATCTCGGTCGAGCTCGAGCTCGTCGCCGAGGAGGCATAGCGATGAGGGTCCTCGGCATCACCGGAAGCCTGCGCCGGGACTCCTACAACCACGCCCTGCTGCGGGAGGCCGCCGAGCGGCTTCCCGCCGGGGTGGAGTTCGTCGAGTTCGAGCGCCTGGCGGAGATCCCGCCCTACGACGCCGACCTCGAGACGGAGGCGACGCCGGCCGCGGTGGCCGAGCTGCGCCAGGCGATGCGCGACGCCGACGCGGTCCTCGTCGCCACGCCGGAGTACAACCACTCGATCCCAGGGGTGCTGAAGAACGCGCTGGACTGGGCCTCGCGCCCGGCCGGCAAGAGCGCCCTGACGGGGACCCCGTCAGCGGTGATCGGCGCCTCGACCGGGATGTTCGGAGCGGTCTGGGCCCAGGCCGAGACGCGCAAAGTCCTCGGCGCCCTCGGCGGCCGCGTCGTCGAGGCCGAACTGCCGGTCGCCCGGGCCGCCGACCTCTATCGCGACGGCCACCTCGACCTCTCCCCCGAGCAGTCCCATGAGCTGGAGGAGATCCTGGCGACGCTGGTCGCCGAAGCAGAGCAGCTGCAGGAGAGCCTGGCCGTCGCGGCCTAGCTCCCCCGCAACTGACCGGCAGCAGCGCCTTTCTGCTTCAGCCCGTTCCGGCGCAGGCCCGAACCAGGCCGCCGGAAAGGGAGGTTCCGTCGCTGTAGTCGAACGTTCCCCGGCCGAAGATGCGGCCGTCGGGGCAACGTCCGGAGATCACGCTGCGCCGTTTCCCCCGGTAGGTGTAAACCCGGCGCATGGCGAAGCGCGCGGCGACGGTAGAACCCGCGCCGCCGGCAATCTTCGGCACCTCGACCTCGATGTGCAACCCGAGGGCGCCTTTGCTGACTCGGCTAACCCGCGCCGTGGCGACGACGGCAGTCGGCGCCGGGACGTTCACGTAGGCGTGAGCGAGCACGGTGACGACGCCGTTCCGTTCGCCGCCGTTGAAAAGGACCAGAGGACCAGTGGAGACGATCGGCTTCTGTTCCGGGAAGGCAACCTCAACGGTCGCCGTGCCCCGGCCAAGGATCGCACCGCCGCAGACCGCTTCGGCCGTCTTGGTCTCCCGCGCCTCGAGCTGGGCAATCCGGCATGCCGGCAAGCCCCTGACGCTGACGTAGACGTCCTTGTCCGCATCGAAGACGGCGCTCTGCAAGGCCGGCGGGTGCGAGCCGTCGACCGTCGCCAGCTTGCCGCTGCCCCAGATGCCCATCGGGGCCAATCCACGCCTCGGGAGGGTCTTGGGGGAGATGTCCCCGTTGATCTCCAGAACCATGTTCCCGGCGCGCACGAACACCGGTTTCGGTCCCCCCGTCGCACCCGCGAGGCCGACCAGGGCAACTCCGATCGACAGGACCGCAAGCGCGGCGGCTATCGCTGCTCTTCTCATCTCGTCCTCCTCCCGTCGCCGCCCTCTTGCCGGGCGGCTATTTCGCGTTAATCTTACTAACGTGAATATCGAAATTGCAACTCCGAGACCTGCAAGCGGGACCGGGTCCTGCCTCGCCAGGTGGAGAATCACCAGCGGCGAGCCGGGGACGCCGGTTCGAACGCCACCGCGACGGCTACCGTTTCGGCATGCATGCCGGTAACGCGAAGCCCAAACGGCGATATCGGATGGGCGCCCGGGCCAAAGCGACCGAGGCCACGCGGCTGAAGATCCTCGAGGCCGTCGAGGCGGCCTTCCAGGAACTCTTCTACGACGAAATGACCCTTGCAGCGATCGCCGAGCGGGCGGGGGTCTCGGTCCAGACCGTCCTCCGCCATTTCGACGGCAAGGAGGCCCTGTTCACCGCCTCCTATCTGCACACCGCGGAGAAGATGGGAGCCGATCGCGGGCCTCTGCCGGTCGGGAGACCGAAGGCGATCGTCGCGGATCTCGTCGACCACTACGAGCGCTTCGGCGACCGCATCCTCTGGATGCTCGCCCAGGAGGAGCGCGAGCCGGTGCTCAAGAACCTCGCCGACCTGGGTCGCCTGTACCACCTGCAGTGGTGCCGGCAGGCATTCGCTCCGGCGCTGCACGGGCTGCGAGGGGCAAAGCGGGAGCGGCGTCTCGCCCAGTTCGTGGCCGCAACCGACATCTACACGTGGAAGCTGCTGTGCAGGGACCGGGGACTGAGCGCAGCGCAGACCAAGTTGGCGATGACGGAGATGCTCGAACCGCTGTTGGAGCCGGCGAACTGAGCCGGGTCCTCGCCTACACGGCACCTTCCCAGGGAGAGCTCTACCCGCTGGTGCCCGTCCTCGACGAGCTGCGCCGCCGGGGCCACGAAGTCATTCTGCGCACGCTGCAGAGCGAGGTCGAGACGATGCGCTCGCGTGGATTCGACGCGGCACCGATCGCCGGGAGGATCGAGGCGCTGCCGATGCGAGACCGTCGGGCGCGAACCCTTGCGGGGGCGCGGCTGGGGGCGCTGCGCACGATCCGCGCCCGCGCCCCGCACGATTCACGCGATCTGCTCGAGACCATCGAGCGCACGCGCCCCGACGCGCTGATCGTCGACGTCCTCGCCTCGGGAGCCCTGTCTACCGCGATGTCCTGGCCCGGCCCTTGGTGCTGCTACCGGCCATTTCCCCTGCCGCCTTCCCGGATCGCTCTCGAAATCCTCGGCATCGGCAGGGCGCTCTCGGCGGCTCCGCTGCACCTCTACATGACCGCCCCCCCGTTCGAGCCCCGCGGAAATCGGGCCGCGAACGTCGTGATGGTCGGCCCCTGCCAGTGGGAGCCGCCGGGCGAGCTACCCACGGAGATCGCCGAAGCCGGCCCTCCCCTGATCCTGGTCACGACTTCGACCGAGCCGCAAAACGACAGGCGGCTGGTGGAGGTCGCGCTGGAGGCGCTCGCCGGCGAGCCGTTTCACGTCGTCGCAACCGTGCCGTCCGCGTCCACCGCGGGTCTCGCAGTTCCCGACAACGCGACGGTTCTCCCGTTCGCCCCCCACACCGCGATCCTCGAGCGGGCAGTCTGCGCGATCACGCACGGTGGGATGGGAGCGACGCAGAAGGCGCTGGCGCTCGGGGTGCCGGTCTGCGCCGTCCCCTTCGGGCGCGACCAGTTCGGAGTCGCCCAGCGGGTCGTAGACGCCGGAGCCGGCACCCGCATCTCCTCACGCCGTCTTCGGTCGGACCGGCTGGGGGCGAAGGTGCGCGAGGCGATCGCGTGCCGGTCCGGCGCGGAAGCCGTCCGCCGGGGTTTTGCCGCGGCAGGCGGCGCGGCGGCGGCGGCCGATGCGGTCGAGCGGCAACTGCCGGCCTAGGGGCCTCAGCCGTTCGGCAGGGCGAAGAAGGCGACCGCGGAGAAGTGGGCGATCGCGGCGGCGATGACGAGGAGATGGAAGACCTCGTGGTAGCCGAAGGTGGCCGGCACCGGGTTGGGGCGCTGGGTCGCGTAGACGACGGCGCCGGCGGTGTAGAGGAGGCCGCCGACGGCGACCAGGAGGGTGCCGCCGGGCCCCATCGCGTCCCAGAGCCCGGGGAAGGCGGCGACCGCCACCCAGCCGAGCGAGAGGTAGATCAGGGCCGAGGCCCATTTCGGGTGGTCGATCCAGATCATCTCGACGATCGCCCCGGCGATCGCGCCGATCCAGACGACGGCGAGGATCGCCATCGCCAGGGTGCCGTTGAGGACGAGTAGGGCGAACGGGGTGTAGGTGCCGGCGATGAGGAAGAAGATCATCGAGTGGTCCAGGCGGCGCATCCACTGGCGCACGCTCGGGCGGCTCCAGTTGACGCGGTGGTAAAGCGCGCTGGTGCCGAACAGGGCCGAGAGGCTGACCGCGTAGATCGCCACCGCCAGGGTCGCCTTCGGGGTTTCGGCGAGGATGATCAGTGCGGTCCCGAAGCCAAGCGAGAGGAAGAAGGCCCACTCGTGGGAGACGCCGCGAAGTTTCGGCTTGACCGCGGCGAACGCCTCGGCGGTCGCCTCTTTGGCAGCGGTGGCCCGCTCTTCGACGGCCTCTTTGGCGGCGCTCGCGCGCTCACCCATCGCCTCACGAGCCGCGGTCGCGCGGTCTCCCATCCGCTCCGCGCCTCGGCGAAGTTCGTCCATACGTAAAGCGTACCCGCGATCGGGCTGGCCGACACGGCGGCGGCTTTGCCGAGTTTGGGGGGTTGCAACAATTAAGAAGAACGCTCGGCGGCCACGGAACGCCTTATTTGCGTCCTTTGAGACTTTTTCCGTCCTGCCCTTCAGCGATCCTGCGGAGTTACCCCTGAAAGTCGCTGTGAGAGGAGAATTTTGATGTCCAAGACCGCCACTGCCAGTCCCAAAAACGGTCTGCGCGGCCTCTCGATCGAACGGCGGTTTTCGACGCCCGGCGTGCATCCTTTCGACCAGATCGAGTGGGAGATCCGGGACGCGGTGATCGGCAACCCGGAGAGCCCCGCCTTCGAGCAGCGCGGGGTCGAGTTCCCGGTGAACTGGTCGCAGAACGCGACCAACATCGTCGCCCAGAAGTACTTCCGCGGCCAGCTCGGCAGCCCCGAGCGCGAGAGCTCGGTGAAACAGATGATCGGGCGCGTCGCCGGGACGATCTCCAACTGGGGGCGCGAGGGCGGCTACTTCGCCTCCGAGGAGGACGCCGATGCCTTCGAGATGGAGCTGACCGCGATCCTGCTCAACCAGAAAGCGGCCTTCAACTCGCCGGTCTGGTTCAACGTCGGCTTCGAGGAGACGCCGCAGTGTTCGGCCTGCTTCATCCTCAGCGTCGAAGACACGATGGAGTCGATCCTCGACTGGAACACCAAAGAGGGCAAGATCTTCCGCGGCGGCTCCGGTTCGGGCATCAACCTCTCCAACATCCGCGGCTCGGTCGAGCAGCTCTCCAAGGGCGGCACCGCCAGCGGCCCGGTCAGCTTCATGCGCGGCGCCGACGCCTGGGCGGGGACGATCAAGTCCGGCGGCAAGACGCGGCGGGCGGCGAAGATGGTCGTCCTCGACGTCGACCACCCGGACATCGAGCACTTCATCTGGTGCAAGGCCGACGAGGAGAAGAAGGCCGCGGCGCTGCGCGACGCCGGCTTCGACATGTCGATCGACGGCGAGGGCTTCACCTCGATCCAGTATCAGAACGCCAACAACTCGGTGCGGGTCACCGACGAGTTCATGGAGGCGGTCGAGGCCGGCGAGGACTGGCACCTGAAGGCCCGCCGGGACGGCTCGACGACGAAAACGCTGGACGCGCGCGAGCTGATGAACCAGATCGCCGACGCCGCCTGGCGCTGCGCCGATCCGGGGGTCCAGTACGACACGATCATCAACCGCTGGCACACCTGCCCGGAGTCGGGCCGGATCAACGCCTCCAACCCGTGCAGCGAGTACATGCACGTCGACGACTCGGCCTGCAACCTCGCCTCGCTCAACCTGATGAAGTTCCGCCGCGAGGACGGCAGCTTCGACACGGCCGAGTTCGAGCACGCGGTCGACATCGTCTTCCTCGCCCAGGAGATCGTCGTCGGCTTCTCCAGCTACCCGACCGAGGGGATCGCCGAGAACGCCAACAAGTTCCGCCAACTAGGCCTCGGCTACGCCAACCTCGGCGCCCTGCTGATGTCCGACGGCCTCCCCTACGACTCCGACGAGGGCCGCAACGTCGCCGCCGCGATCACGGCGCTGATGACCGGCCGCGCCTACCGCCAGTCGGCGTTGATCGCCGCCGGGGCGACCGGGCCCTACGAGGAGTACGAGAAGAACCGCGAGCCGCACAACGGCGTCATGCGGATGCATCGCGATGCCTCCTACGAGGTCGACGCGACCGGGATCAAGGGCGACCTGCTCGAGGCCGCGCAGCGGGCCTGGGACGAAGCGGTCGAGCTCGGCGACGAGCACGGCTACCGCAACGCGCAGGCCACGGTGCTGGCCCCGACCGGGACGATCAGCTTCCTGATGGACTGCGACACGACCGGGATCGAGCCCGACTTCTCGCTGGTCAAGTTCAAGGAGCTGGTCGGCGGCGGACAGATGACGATCGCCAACCGCTCGGTGCCGCTGGCGCTGCAGACGCTCGGCTACTCGGAGGCGGAGATCGACCAGATCGCCGCCCACATCACCGAGAAGAACACGATCGTCGGCGCCCCCGGCCTGAAGGACGAGCACCTGCCGATCTTCGACGTCGCGGTCGGCGAGCGGGCGATCTCCCACACCGGCCACATCGACATGATGGCCGCGACCCAGCCGTTCATCTCCGGGGCGATCTCGAAGACGGTCAACCTGCCGCAGACGGCGACGGTCGACGACATCGCCGACGCCTACACCCGCGGCTGGAAGGGCGGCCTCAAGGCGCTGGCGATCTACCGCGACGGGTCGAAGACGGCGCAGGCGCTGCGCACCGACGCCCAGGACGAAAAGGAAGCCGAGGCCGAGGTGGAGATGGCGCAGCCGGTGCGGAAGAAGATGCCGCGCGAGCGCGAATCGATCACCCACAAGTTCTCGATCGCCGGCCACGAGGGCTACATCACCGCCGGCAAATACGACGACGGCACGGTCGGCGAGATCTTCCTCACCGACATCGGCAAGGAGGGCTCGACGATGCGCGGGCTGCTCAACGCCTTCGCCACCGCGATCTCCCTCGGCCTCCAGTACGGGGTGCCGCTCGAGACCTTCGTCCAGAAGTTCAGCTACATGCGCTTCGAGCCGGAGGGGATGACGCGGAACCCGGAGATCCCGTTCGCGAAATCGATGCCGGACTACATCATGCGCTGGCTCGCGAGCCGCTTCATCGACGACACCGAAACCCTCGAGGAACTGGGGATCATGACCTCCGAGGTTCGTGCCAAGAAGGAGGCGGAGACCTCGCAGCTCGGCCTCGGGATCGCGACCGATACCGCCGGCCCCGCCAACGGCAACGGCCACTCCAACGGCGGCGGCGAGGCACCCGCGGCGAAGGCGTCGGAGCCCGTCCCCGCCGCGGCGGCGCTGACCGAAACCCCCCC
>DASSYI010000057.1:0-26138 GCA_035703365.1 Solirubrobacterales bacterium | reverse complement strand
GCCCCGACCGACCCCCTCGGCTACCTCTAGTGTCGTGTTATGCGCCCATATGGGCGCATAACACGACACTAGAGGTAGCCGAGGGGGTCGGTCGGGGCCCCGTTGATGCGGACCTCGAAGTGAAGGTGGGGCCCGGTGCTGTGGCCGGTGTTGCCGCTGAGGCCGATCACGTCGCCCTGGCTGACCTGGGCGCCGACCGAGGTCGCGAAGCTCGACTGGTGGGCGTAGCAGGTGGAGAGCCCGCCGCCGTGGTCGATGCAGGTGTAGTTGCCGTAGCCGCCGCTTTCGTACTCGGACTGCATCAGGATCACGGTGCCGTCGGCCGCGGCGCGGATCGGCGTCCCTTCCGGCACGGAGATGTCGATTCCCTCGTGCATCCGCCCCCAGCGGTAGCCGAAGCCGGAGGTGAGGGTGCCTTCGACCGGCCAGATGAAGCCGGCCGCGCTGGGGCTCGGCATCGGCCCGGCGGGCAGCGCCACCCCGCCGGTCGCTTCGGCGATTTCCTGGGCGATCGCGGCGCGCAGGTCGGCGGCGACTTCCTCGTGCTCGTCGCGCTCCCCTTCGACGCTCGCCAGCGCGTGGCGGCGCTCGGCCCGGGCCGAGAGCAGCTCCCCCTCGCGCGACTCCAGCGTCGAGCGGGTCGCTTCCAGCCGCTGCTCGCGGGCGGCGATCTCGTCGCGCGCCTTTTCGATCGTCAGCTTCGCGACCTTCCGCACCCGCACCAGCTTCTTCGCTTCGTCGCGCAGGCTCCGCACCCGCTCGGCCAGGGCGGAGTCGCTTTCGTTGATCGCGTCGAAGTACTCGGTGCGGGCGACCATCTCGCCGTAGTCCTCGCTGCTGAGGATCACCTCGGTCAGGTCGGAGGTGGCGCCGTAGGTGTAGATCGCGACCAGCCGCTCGCGCAGGTTGCTCAGCGCCCGCTTCAGCCGGCCGCGCAGCGTGTCGAGCCGCTTCAGCGCCTCTTTCAGTTCGTCTTCGGCCTGCCCCAGCTCGGCTTCCTTGGCGGCCAGCTCTTCTTCGACCGCCGCCTCCTGGGTGCGCAGCGCCGTCACCTGACCTTCGAGGGCGGAGATCTCGTCGCCCATCGCGGCGATGTCGGAGGTCAGCACCCCTTCGCGTTCTTCGACGGCGCCGATCTTCTCTTCGACCGCTTCGAGCTTCTCGGAGTTGCTCTTCGCGGGCGCGCTGGCGACCGCCACCAGGCAGCTGGCAAGCAGGGCGAGCGCCATCGCCGAAAGCGACGAAAGCCAGCGCCGGCGCGGTTTTGCGGTCGGATTAGGCATGAATTACGAGGAAAGCCGGCATACGCGCCGGCCTTAACTGAAACCGTAGGCGGGCCGATCGACTCGCGCGCCGCCGCGCGGCGGCCTGCAACCTCAGTTGCGCAGGTACTCGCAGTGCCGGGCGCGGTTGCCGCCGCGGCCGCCGATGCAGCGATCCGGGCCGCCCCTCCCGTCGAGCCGGTCGGCGCCGCCGCGGCCGAGCAGGGTGTTGGCGCCCGCGTTCCCGAGCAGGACGTCAGGGCCGGGCGAGCCCTCGATCTTCTCGGTGCCCCGGGCGATATGCCCGGCAGCGCAGGCAGCTTCGTCGGGGTCGGTCACCGCGCCGCCGATCTTCGCCGCCACGTGGACGCCGGCGTTGCGAACCCGGGCGAAGGAGACGCTGTCGTTGGCGCCGGGACCGCCGACGAAGAGGTCGCCGCCGCACGGCTGACCGCCGATCAGCAGGTCGTCCCCGCCACCGCCGATCAGCGTCGCCGCGCCGCTTTCGTGGCGGGGGTGGAAGATGTTGACGCCGAACAGCGCGTCGCCGCCGGCGCCGCCTTCGAGGCGGTCGGGGACGTCGTCATCGCCGGCGTAGAGCGTGTCGCCGCCGCGCCCCCCGCGTAGCCAGTCGCTCCCCGCCCCGCCCTCGAGCGTCACCTGGACTCCTGGCGGTACTGAGGGAGCGACCGCGGCCCGGTCGTCGCCGTCACCGAGGGAGACCAGCAGCGAGCCGATGCGGCGGTCACTGCCGATCCGCAGCGAGGGGCCCGACTCGGCGACGAGGACGAATCGTCCGTTCCGGATGCCGATCGCGAGACTGTCGGCGCCGGCGGTGCCGGAGATCGCGATGCTGGTCGATCCGCACCAGCGGACCGCCAGTTCGGTCCCGAAGCATCCGTCGTTGCCGGGACCGCCGAGGACGTTCTCGATCCCCCTCAGCCGCTCGTCTTCGGCTCCGCTGACGCGCCCGCGGCCGAGTTCGACTTCGATCGGCCCGCCGGCGCTGCGGTAGGAAGCGGTGTCGTGGGCGCCGGGGCCGCCGTCGATCCGGTCGCGGCCGATCCCGCCCGCGAGGGCGTCGAAGTTGCCCCTCCCGCCGGTGACGGTGTCGTCCCCCATGCCGCCGTCGACGTCGTCGCGGGCGCCGGGGCCGCCGCGCACCGTGTCGTTGCCGCTCTCGCCGCGGACGCGGTCGCGGCCGGCGCCGCCGCGGAGCTCGTCGGAGCCGCGGCCGCCTTCGACCAGGTCGGCGCCGGCCTTGCCGTCGATCGTGTCCTTGCCCCTGCCGCCGTCGATCCGGTCGCGCCCGCCGCCGGCGCAGATCGTGTCGTTGCCGCCCCCGCCGACGATCGCGTTCGGCCCGCGGCCGGCGACGATGATGTCGGGGCCGCGGGTGCCGTGGATCCGGCGGTCGTTGCTGACGAGCGTCGCCGTCTTGCCCGCGCAGTGGGCTTTACCCGCCTCCGGCGCATCGGGACGGGTGAGGTAGAAGCCGAGGCCGAGAACGACGACAAGCAGCCCGATCGCCGGGCGACGCCAACCTCCCGCTGCGGCCATGATCGCTCCTCCCGTCCGCCTGCCTACCTCGCTCCCGCCCCTCCCTTACCCGTTCAGGGGCTCTCGGCAACCGGCTTGGAGCCGCTCAGGCCCGGATGGACGCCGCGGCCGATCGCCTGCGCGTCGACCATCTTCTGCAGCAGGTCGAGGAGGCGCTTGCGGTCGCTCGCGCCCAGCCCCTGGGTCAGCTCGTCCTCGTGCCGCTTGGCGATCTCGCGTCCGCAGGTGAGGGCCTTGCGGCCCTTCTTGGTCAGGTAGAGAGCCCGCACCCGGCGGTCCTCCGGGTCGGGCCGGCGCTCGACCAGCCCCTCCTGCTCGAGCTCGTCGACGAGGGCGACCATGCGGCTGGCCGGCACCTCGATCGCCTGCCCGATCGCCTGCTGGGAGCGGCCTTCGGCGGCGTCGACGAGGTTGAGGACGCGGAACAGCGGCGGGTTCAGCCCGGCCGCCGCGATCCTCTCGGCGAACTGCCGCGAGGCATGGATTCCCACCTGGGAAAGGAGGAAGGCGAGCGTCGAGGGCGCGCGGTCGCCGTTGATTGGATTCTCGCCCATTACGTCAAGAAGCTTACCGGGATTACTTTTTGCTATGAATGGTTTCTCTGCTGAACCTTTCCAGTCGTTAAGAATCTTTCACACGGAGGTATCTCCGCATGACCCGTCGCCTCGCCGCCCTCGCAGACTTCTCTTACCGCCGCCGCGGCACCATGGTCCTGATCTGGATCGTCTCCGCGGTCCTGATCATCGGCCTCGGCTCCTCCCTCGCCGGCGAGTACGAAGCCGACTACAACACCCCCGGCTCGGACTCGAAGGCGGCGAGCGAGCTGACCGAAAGCGCCTTCGGCGGCTACTCGGGACAGGAAGTCAACGTTGTCTGGGAGGACCCCTCGGGGGCGATGAGCCCGGCCGCCAAGGCCAAGGTCGACGCCTTCTTCAAGGAAGCCGAAGCGGTCGAGAACATCGAGAAGCGCGAAGCGATTCGGGTCTCGAAGGACGGCACCATCGCCACCACCACCCTGCCGCTGACGGTGCCCGGCTGGGAGGTGCCGAAAGAGGACGGCGAATCGCTCGTCGCCGCCGCCGAAGACAACAGCGGCGACGGCCTGCGGATCGAGCTCGGCGGCGACCCGATCGTCCGCGCCCAGGAAGGCGGTAACGAAGAGGGCATCGCCTTCGTCGCGGCGGCGATCGTGCTGGTGATCGCCTTCGGCTCGCTGGTCGCCGCCGGCCTGCCGCTGGTCATCGCCCTGCTCGGCCTGGGGATCTCGGCGGGCGGCCTGATCGCCCTGCTCGCCAACGTGATCGCCGTCCCCGACTGGACCCTCGCCGTCGCCGGGCTGATCGGGATCGGCGTCGGGATCGACTACGCGCTGCTGGTCCTGACCCGTTTCCGCACCTCGCTGAAGGCGGGCAACGACCGCCATGACGCCGTCGTCGAGGCGGTCACCACCGCCGGCCGCAGCGTACTCGTCGCCGGCTCCACCGTGGTGATCGCGATCCTCGGACTCTTCATCACCGGCCTCCCCTACATGTACGGGGTGGCGATCTCCGCCTCGCTCGCGGTGCTGGTGGTGATGGTCGCCTCGATCACCCTGCTGCCGTCGCTGCTCTCCTACCTCGGCCCGAACGTCGACCGGCTGCGGCTGCCGATCCTCGGCCGCAGGCTCGACAAGGTCGAAGGCGACGGCGAATCGCCGGCCGCCCGCTGGAGCCACGCCGTGCAGCGCCGCCCCTGGACCGCGGCGATAGTCGCCACCGCGATCCTCCTCGCCCTCGCCGCGCCGGCGCTGGGCATGCGCCTCGGCTTCCCCGACGCCGGCAACGACCCGTCGGACACGATGACCCGCCAGGCCTACGACCTGATCAGCGACGGCTTCGGGCCCGGCGCCAACGGGCCGTTGATCATCGCCGCCGAACTGCCGGACGCAGGCGACAAGGGGGCGATCGACGCCCTGGTCGCCGACCTGCGCGAGGAAGACGGCGTTGCCTACGTGCCTCCCGCCCGCTTCAGCTCCGACGGGACCGCGGCGATCGTCACCGTCATCCCCACCACCTCGCCGCAGGACGAGGCGACCTCGGAGCTGGTCGAACACCTGCGCGGAACGGTGATTCCCGCTGCCGTCGGCGACTCCGGCGTCAACGCCTTGGTCGGCGGCGTCAACGCCGCGCTCGAGGACCAGAGCACCTACATCACCGACCGCATGCCGTGGTTCATCGCCGGCGTCGTCGGGCTCTCGTTCCTGCTCCTGCTGGTCGCCTTCCACTCGCCGTTCATCTCGCTCAAGGCGGGGGTGATGAACCTGCTCTCGGTCAGCGCCGCCTACGGCGTGATGACCCTGGTTGCCCAAGGCGGCGCGGTCGGCCAGCTGATCGGGATCGACCACGAAGTCCCGATCGCCCCGTTCATGCCGGTGATGATGTTCGCGATCCTCTTCGGGCTCTCGATGGACTACGAGGTCTTCCTGATCTCGCGGATCCGCGAGGAGTACCTGAAGGACGGCGACACCCGCCGCGCGGTTGCCGACGGGCTCGCCAAGACCGCCCGGGTGATCACCGCGGCGGCGGCGATCATGGTCGTCGTCTTCCTCGCCTTCGTCGCCTCCCCCGAAGTCTTCCTCAAGCTCTTCGGGATCGGGCTGGCGGCGGCGATCTTCCTCGACGCAACCCTGGTGCGGATGGTCCTCGTCCCGGCGGTGATGCAGCTGCTCGGCGCCCGCAACTGGTGGATTCCCGAGTGGCTCGAGCGGGTCCTCCCCCGCATCGAGGCTGAGCGGGAGGCGCCGGTGGCGACCGAGAGCGGGTCCTAAAAGCGCGGCCCGCTAGGCGGGCTGCTGCCGGGCCGCGAGCTCGGCGGCCGGGTCCGGGTAGGCAAAGGTGCTGAGGCCGATCCAGTCGGGGAGGCTTCGCACCAGGTGCTCGGGCCCGGTCAGCCGCACCCGCTTGGAGCGCATCGCCGCGCCGAGCTCCTGTTTCCCGACCCAGACCTCGGCCAGCGCCCGCGCCTCGGCGTCGACTTGCAGGTCGATTCCGAAGCCGGGGTCCGAGAAGCAGAGGTCAGCGTTCTCCTCCTCGGCGACCAGCCACCAGGCGCGCTTGCCCTCGTCGGCGTCGCGGAAGCGGAAGAAGACGACGAGCTGGTCCTGCGGCAGGCGGTCGAGCCGCACGCTACGGCGCAGGTCCCACATCAAGAGCGCCGGGTCGGCCTCCTCGGCGCTGATCTCGCGCTTCAGGTGGTCGCGGCTCCAGGTGCCGAGGGAGACGACCAGCGGGCCCAGCGCTTCGCCGGCCGGGGTGAGGCGGTAGGCGTACCCGCGCTCGCCCTTCAGCGGCTCGCGGGTCAGCAGCTCCGAGCGCTCCAGCTCACGCAGTCGTTTGCTCAGCAGCGAAGAGGACATCCGCGGCACCCCGCGCTGGATCTCGTTGAATCGGGTGCTGCCCATCAGCAGCTCGCGCAGGACCAGCAGGGTCCAGCGCTCGGTCAGGACCTCCGCCGCCTGGGCGACCGGGCAGAACTGTCCGTAGCTCTCCGGCATCTCCTCCGGGCGAGTGTACGCGCCTAACTGCAGATCTTGAAGTTGATAGCTCCCCCGCCCCGGCGTAGAAAAGGATCAACAAGCGATCCAAAAGGAGAAATCAGAAGTGACCCCCAGCACCGACACCCCCGCCCCCAGCCCCGAGCTGCGGGAGAAACACCGCAAGATGTGGGCCTCCGGCGACTACCCGTCGATGGTCGAGACCTTCCTCCTGCCGCTCGGCCCGCGCCTGGTCGAGGCCACCGGCATCGGCCCCGGCGACCGCGTCCTCGACGTCGCCGCCGGCACCGGCAACGCCGCGATCGTCGCCGCCGAGGCTGGCGCCGAGGTCGTCGCCAGCGACCTCACCCCGGAGCTCTTTGACGCCGGACGCGCCCGCGCCGAGGCCGCGGGAGTCGAGCTGGAGTGGGTCGAGGCTGACGCCCACGACCTGCCCTTCGAGGACGCGAGCTTCGACGTCGTCATCTCCTCGATCGGGGTGATGTTCGCCCCCTTCCACGAGAAAGCAGCGAGCGAGCTGGTCCGGGTCTGCAAGCCCGGCGGCAAGATCGGCCTCCTCAGCTGGACGCCGGAGGGGATGATCGGCGCCCTCTTCCGCACCATGGGCCAGTTCATGCCTCCCCCTCCCCCGGGCGCGCAGCCGCCGCCGCTGTGGGGTGGAGAGGACCACCTGCGCGGCCTGCTCGGCGAGCGGGTCGAGCTGGAGACGGTCGAGAAAGGCGTCCTCGAGGTGAGCGCCTTCGAGCACCCCGACGACTACGGCGAGCACTTCAAGCAGCGCTATGGGCCGACGATCGCCGCCCGCGCCAACGCCGAGAAAGAGGGCCGCGCCGAGGAGTTCGACCAGACGCTGAGCGAGTTCTGCGCCGAGTGGAACACCGGCACCGAGGCGCAGGCGCACTTCGGCATGGAGTACCTGCTGACCGTCGGGCGGAAGCGGGGCTGATGGCGATGGGGCGGCAGAGCTACGACGCGGTGATCGTCGGCGCCCGAGTCGCCGGCACGCCGGCGGCGGCGCGGTTGGCGGAGCAGGGCTGGAAGGTCCTGCTCCTCGACCGCGAGCCGCCCCCCGCCGACACCCTCTCGACCCACGCCCTGTTCCCCAACACGCTGGCGCGGCTGGCCGAGCTAGGGGCGCTGGAGCGGATCGAAGCCAAGCACCGGGTCAACCTGGTCGCGTACGCGATCCGCACCCTCGGCCACGAGTCCGTCGGCCGCTTCACCCCGATCGGCGGCTTCGACCGCATGGCGGTGATCACCCGGCCGGTGCTCGACCCGGCGCTGCTCGGGGTCGCGGTCGACGCCGGGGTCGAGACCCGCTTCGGCGAGAAGGTGACCGGCCTGCTAGGCGCCGGCACCGAGGAGGACCCGGCCCGCGGCGTCGTCCTCGAGAGCGGCGAGGAGATCGAGGCGCGCTGGGTGCTCGGCGCCGACGGCCGCGTCTCTACCGTCGCCCGCCTGCTCGGCCTCGAGAAGGAGCACCGGCTGGCCGGCGAGATGGCCTTCATGTTCGGCTACTGGCGCGGCCTGCCGGAAAGCGACCGGTTCAAAATCGACGTGATCGAGGAGGGCTCGCTGGTTTGGAGCCCGGCCGAGGACGACCTCTCGATCCTGATCCTCGGCGTCGACCCGCGGCAGACCCGCGGCGGTCCGGCGGAGAAGGAGCGCACCTTCGTCGAGCTGCTGGACCTCTACCGCGACTGGTTCGACCCCGCTTGGCTGCAGCGCGCCGAGCAGGTTGGCGGCATCCGCGTCGCCCCTGAGACGATGCTGCGCGGCTTCTTCCGCCAGGGCACCGGACCGGGCTGGGCGCTGATCGGCGACGCCGGCCACTTCAAGAACCCGAGCACCGCCCAGGGCATCTCCGACGCGATCGAGCAATCCCTCCACGTCGCCGCCGAACTGACCGGCCCACAGGAGAGCCTCTCCGGCTACGAAGCCTGGCGCGCCGACCGCGCCCGTGAGCACTACGAGTGGTCCTTCGACTTTGCCCGCTTCGCCAACCCGGAGACCGCCGAGCCGATCTTCCGCGGCCTCGTCGCCGACCCCCAGGCGGGCCAGGACCTGCGCGACGCCCTCAGCCGCCAGCTGCGGCCGAAAAGCGACGTGTTCACGAAGGAGCGGCTGGCTCAGTGGTTCTCGGTCACCGCCAGGGTCTGAGCATCGAACTCAGCGCCCGCGGATCGACCAGGTCTTGCGCTCCCTGAAGTACCTGTCCGAATTTCGGAAGATCCCAAAATATTCCGACAGGTGCGGGATTTCGTGGGTCGCCGTACCGAGGTATCCCAGGTCGCCGAGAAGCGAGCCGACGAATCGCGCTAGCTGCAGCACGTACATCCTCTCCCAGCGACGGGCGAATTCAGTTTCGGCCATTCGCATGGACATGGCACCGGGGGAATCGATCAAGATCCCATCCTCGGTGAAGAACCGAACCATCATGTAAGGCCCTGCCACTGCTTCCATGGCAGCTGCGTTTTCGAGATGCCCTCGCTCCGCACGACTTGTGTAGTGGCGCTCGAGTACCGGTTGGGTTACGCGCCGGATCCATTCGACAATCGGGTCCTCGCGCCCCTCCACCCCGGACGCGCCGGTCAACACATCGAGGTTGTAGTACCGAGTGACGTTGGTCGCGAAATTAGAGAGGGTGGTGACGATCCCCTGGTGAACCTCAGATCGAGGCAGGCGTGCCTCGTCGGATTGCTGAAGCCGGCCCGCGACCTCGTCGGCGGCATCCAAGAGCTCCGACAGGTTGTGCCCAAAGCGCCTCATCTTCTTTTCACTAGGAAAGTCCCCCTCGCTAACAGCATGGTCGAGCATCAAGATCAGCTTGCAGGAACGCTCGAGCCCCACAGATAGGGCGAAGAAGCTCTGCGAGTAGTAGCCCCTCTCTGCATAGTTCGCCCGCCCCAAGGCGGTCGCCCCCACGGCGAGGTGATCGGCCGCGGTTTCCGCCTCGTTCGCGAGTGCCTGCCAGATCTCGTTCATCAGACAATTATTCGTCTAAACGAATGAACGTCTAATCGCCTGTACGAAGAAACGTCTAACGCCGCGGGCTGAACCCACGCAACCGCAGCGAGTTGGTCACCACGAAGACGCTGGAGAAGGCCATCGCCGCGCCGGCGATCAGGGGGTTGAGGAAGCCGGCGGCAGCGAGGGGCAGGGCGGCGACGTTGTAGGCGAAGGCCCAGAAGAGGTTGCCCTTGATCGTCGCCAGGGTGCGGCGGGAGAGGCGGATCGCGTCGCCGACGGCGCGGGGGTCGCCGGAGATCAGGGTGATGTCGGAGGCCTCGATCGCGACGTCGGTGCCGGTGCCGATCGCCAGGCCGAGGTCGGCCTGGGCGAGGGCCGGGGCGTCGTTGACGCCATCGCCGACCATCGCCACGATCCGGCCTTCGGACTGCAGGCGCTCGACGACCGCCGCCTTGTCGGCGGGCATGACTTCGGCGATCGCCTCCTCGATCCCGACCTCGGCGGCGACCGCCTGCGCGGTCGCCTCGTTGTCGCCGGTCAGCAGGACCGGCCGCAGGTCGAGCTCGCGGAGCGCGGCGATCGCCTCGGCGCTCGACGGCTTCACCGTGTCGGCGACGACGACAAGGCCGCGCGCCTCGCCGTCCCAGCCGACCGCGATCGCCGTCCGGCCGAGCGCTTCGGCCTCCTCGCGCGCCGCGGTCAACTCCGCCGGAAGGGCGTGTCGAGTTTGTCCTCCCATGGGGGACAAACTCGACAGCTCCGACGCACGCCCCACGACGACGGTGCGCCCGCCGACCACGCCTCGCACCCCCACCCCTGCCTCGCTCGCGAACTCGTCGACCGCGGGCAGCGGCTCGAACTCCTCCTTGGCGCGGGCCGCGATCGCAGCCGCGATCGGGTGCTCGGAGGCGTCCTCGACCGCGCCGGCAAGGCGCAGCACCTCGGCCTCGTCGGTCCCCGGTGCCGCGTGGACCGCGACCACGGACATCTCGCCGCTGGTCACCGTCCCGGTCTTGTCGAGGACGACGGTGTCGATCTGCTGCGTCGACTCCAGCACCTCCGGGCCCTTGATCAGCAGCCCGAGTTGGGCGCCGCGGCCGGTCCCCACCAGCAGCGCCGTCGGGGTCGCCAGCCCGAGCGCGCAGGGGCAGGCGATGATCAGCACCGCGACTGCGGCGGTGAAGGCGAAGTTGGCGCCGGCACCGTTGCCGAGCCAGAAGCCGAGGGTGCCGACCGCGAGCGCGATCACCACTGGTACGAAGACGGCGCTGATCCGGTCGGCGAGCCGCTGCACCGGCGCCTTTCCCGACTGGGCCTCGGTGACGAGGCGGGCGATCTGGGCCAGCGCCGTGTCCTCGCCGATCCGCGTGGCGCGGACTACGAGGCGGCCACCGACGTTGATCGTCGCCCCGACCACCTCCTCCCCGGGCCCGACTTCGACCGGCACCGACTCGCCGGTGACCAGCGACTGGTCGACCGCCGAGGCGCCGCTCTCGACGACGCCGTCGGTGGCGACCTTCTCACCGGGCCGGACGACGAAGCGGTCGCCCACCGCGAGCTCGGAGACCGGGACGCGCCGCTCCTCGCCGTCGGCGCCGAGCAGCGCCACGTCCTTGGCGCCGAGGTCGAGCAGCGCCTCCAGCGCCGCCCCGGCCCGGCGCTTGGCCCGCGCCTCGAAGTAGCGGCCGGCGAGGATGAAGGTGGTGACAACGGCGGCGACCTCGAGGTAGATCTCGTCGGCCCCGGCGCCGCGCTCGGTCACCAGTTCGAACGGCATCTTCATCCCGTTCGCCCCGGCGCCGCCGAAGAAGAGCGCGTAGAGCGACCAGCCGAGCGCCGAGAGCGTCCCGACCGAGATCAGGGTGTCCATCGTCACCGCGCCGTGGCGCAGGTTCTGCCAGGCGGCCTTGTGGAAGGGCCAGCCGGCCCAGAGCACCACCGGCGCCGCCAGCTGCAAGGAGAGCCATTGCCAGTTTTCGAACTGCAGCGGTTCGATCATCGCCAGCAGCAGCACCGGCAGCGAGAGGACGGCAGAGAAGATCAGCCGCCGGCGCAGGTCGGCGGTCGGATCTTCTTCCGTCTGCTCCTCCTCCCCGGCCTCCGACGACGGCAGCGAAGCGGCGTAGCCGACCTTCTCCACCGCGCCCAGCAGTTGCTCGGGCTCGACCTGCTCGGCGTCGAACTCGACGGTCGCCCGCTCGGTGGCGAAGTTGACGGTGGCCTCGACCCCGTCGAGCTCGTTGAGGCTCTTCTCGACCCGGCCGGCGCAGGAGGAGCAGGTCATCCCCTCGATCGGCAGCTCGACCCGGCTCATCGCGCCACCACCGTGAACTCGGCGGTGTGGACGGCCCCGTCGTGCTTGAACTGCAGGTAGAGGCGGTAGCGGCCGGGGCTCGGGAAGTTCGCCTCGAACACGATCTCCTCGGCTGCCACCCGGCCGTCCTCTTCGGGGTGGACGTGGAGGAAGGCGAGGTCGCCTTCGCGCAGGGCGACCAGATGCCCCTTGGCGCCGAGGTAGGGCGCCAGGTCCTCGACCGGGCGGCCGTCGCGGCTGACCGAGAAGCTCAGCGCCGCCGGCTCGCCCGCGACCGGGTCGCCGGCGTCGAGCCGAACCTCGTAGCCGTCGGTCGCGGCGAGCGGGCGCGGCGCCGGGAAGGGGCGCGCCTCGAACTCGCCGCCGGAGACGAAGAGGTCGGTGGCGAACGTCTGCTGCGCGCCGTCAACGGAGAAGTCGGCGAAGGCGCGGTAGACGCCGGCCGCGTCGAGCTCGACCGGCACGGTCCAGGTCCCCGCCGCGTCCATCTCGGGGTGCAGGTGCTGGAACCCGGTCCCGTCGCGGCGGACGACGATCAGGTGCATGCGTCGCTCGTGCAGCTCGTCGAACTCGGTCACCGGGGCGCCGCCCCCGTCCTCGATCGAGAAGCGCAGCTCGCGCTCCTCCCCCCGCCGCAGCTGGCTCGGCTGCATCCGCAACGAGTAGCCGTTACCGGAGACGCCGAGCCCGGCGGGCTCGTGTGCCGTCTGCTCCATCGCGTGCGCGTCCATCGACTCCTCCATTCCATCTTCCTCCGTCTGTGCCGGCTCGAAGGCGGAACCGAGGGCCGCGGAAGCGGCGAACACGACCACCAGGCCGGCGAGGAAGAGGACGATCTTCTGATACGGGCGGGGGGTATTCATGGCGAGGACTGTAGCACATACCCAGAGGGGGTATACTTCGGCTTATGAACGAGACCCCGCAGGACCCCGGTTACATCGACAACAAGGAGAAGGTCAAGAACCGGCTGCGCCGGATCGGCGGCCAGATCGGCGGCATCGAGCGGATGGTCGAGGAGGAGCGCTACTGCATCGACATCCTCACCCAGATCTCGGCCGCGCAGGCGGCGATCGACAAGGTCGCCCTCGCCCTGCTCGACGAACACACCCGCCACTGCGTCGTCGGCGCCGAGACCCCTGAGGCGCGGGCGGAGAAGACCGAGGAGATGATGGAGGCCGTCGGCCGCCTGCTGAAGAGCCGCTGAGCTGTGCCACTCTCCCGGCGATGAGCGAGAGGCCCGGCAGGCGGTTCGCGGCCGCCGTCCAGAGGTTCAACCGCAGCCCGAAGCTGGTCGAGATGGTCCGGCGCACGCGCGAGCGGACGCTCGGCGACGACGAGTTCGTCGACCACCTCTCCACCGCCCGCGGCCGCCCCGCCGACCGCGCCGCCCGGCAGCTGATCGCGCTGCGCGGCGGCGAGCCCGGCTTTGCCGGCGAGCTCGGCCTGACCGCGCTGCAGGCCTGGCAGCGGTTGGCCGAGTCCCAGGACCGCGGCCACGGCAAGGTCGACGTCGCGATCCTCTTCACCGACCTGGTGGGTTTCTCCAGCTGGGCGCTGGAGGCCGGGGACCGGGCCGCCGTCCGCCTGCTGCGCGAGGTCGGCGAGGCGATCGAGCCGCCCGTGCTCGAACGCCAGGGCGAGGTGGTGAAGCGGCTCGGCGACGGCCTGATGGCCGCCTTCTGGGATGCGCCGAGCGCGATCGAGTCGGCCTTCGCCGCCGGCGAGCGGGTAGCGCCGATCGAGGTCGACGGCTACCGCCCCGTGCTGCGCACCGGCATCCACCTCGGCCGGCCCCGCAAGCTCGGTGGCGACTACTTCGGCGTCGACGTCAACATCGCCGCCCGCCTCGCCGATGCCGCCAAGCCGGGAGAGGTCCTCGTCTCCGAGCGGGTGCTGGAGCGGCTCGCCCCCGGCACCGCTGAGGCGAAGAAGCGTCGCTTCAGCGCCAAGGGCGCACCGAAGGGTATGGGCGCCTACGCGGTCGTGCGGGCAGCGGCGAAGCCCTAAGCCGCCCGCAGCCGCTCGACCAGCTCGAACAGCTCGGCATGGCTGTCGAGGACGAACTCCGCCTCCGGACCGGAGTCGGCCTCGCCCTCGTCGTTCATCCCCCGGTAGCGGACAGTCCGCATCCCGTGGGCGGCGGCGCCGGCGACGTCGGTGCGGCGCAGGTCGCCGACGTGCATCGCCTCGCCCGGCTCGGCCCCGAGCGCCGCTAGCGCTGCTTCGAAGATCTCCGGCGCCGGCTTGTAGTGGCCGACCTCGTCGGAGAAGGCCCAGCCGGAGAAGTGGGCGAGCAGGCCCTCGCGGTCGAGCAGCTCGCGCAGCAGCTCGCCGCCGCTGAAGCCGACGTCGCAGACGATCCCGAGCCGGATCTCCCGCTCGGCGAGCGCTTCCAGCGCCGGCCCGATACCCGGCGCCAGCTCCAGCTCGACTTCCCGGCCGGCTCCCAGGAACGCCTCGGCGACCATCTCCCGCGCCGCCCCCTCGACGCCCAGGTGGCGGACCAGGTCCGCCGCGGCCTCGTGCGGCGGCAGATGCCGCCCCTGCGCCCAGGCCCGCTCCCAGTCGAGACCGACCTGCCGCAAGGCGTCGAGCATCAGGTCCGCCTCGACCTCGACCTCGGAGCTGCGGAGGGCGGCCGCGATCCCCCGCTGCCTTGCCTCGGTCATCGCCCCGGTCGGGACCCGGGCGATCGTGTTCCAGAAGTCGAAGGTGACGGCGGCGATCACCGGTCGATCCTATGCCGGGCCAGATCGGTGCCGATGTGGTGGCGCCCAGCTAGCCGGACGGGGGCCAGCTGAGATCGTCCGCCCGGACCCCTGTTTCCAGCTGTTCGGCGAGCCACACCATCTGCCAGCACGGAACCTCCAGCCCCTTCGCCAGCCTCTTCATCGTGTCGTACCGCGGCCGGCGGTACCCGTGTTCGAGACGGGATATCTCACTCGGCGCCATGTCGATCGCGAGGGCGAGCGCTTCCGGGGTCATCTCAGCATCGACCCTGATGTAGCGAAGCGCCTGCGCGAAATAGGTCTCGGGCGGTGTCAGCATCCGCACAGCCTTCGCCCCCGCGGCTCGACAGTACATATGGTTCATCTCAAGTGATCTCGAAAGCCCTGCAAATAGCGCACACCGTGCGCGATCGCGCGGGCCTGAATCAGCCGGTCACTCCTTTCACCACGGGGTAGTAGCCGCTGGCGTGACCAGTGACCTTCGGGTGGTAGCTTTCGCCCGTCGGGTTGGAGAGGCCGTTGATCCACTCCGTCGACGAACCGCCGCCGCCGTCGCACACCGCGTGGCCGACGAAGGGCGGGATCACGTCGCGGAAAACGAAGTTCGCCCCCGCCCGCGTCGCCGCTGCGGAGATCACGTTCTTCAGCATGTCCGCCGTCTGGTTGAGGCGGGTCATCTCGCTGCCGCTGAAGAAGGTGAGCGCGTTGCAATCGGTGCCGTTGAACAGGCGCGGGTAGTCGAGGACGACGACTTTCGCGCTCGCCGCCCGGGACTTGATCGCGTTGTTGACCAGGTCGAGCCGGCCCGGCAGCGTGTTGGTGATGTAAGCCTGAGCCGTGTTGATCGCCCCGTCGCAGTTCGACGCCCAGGACGGCTGCGCGCAGGTGGTGATCACGCTGGAGAAACCGGCGTCGTTGCCGCCGATCGTGTACGTGACCCAGTTGGTGTCCGAGGTGACGCTGTTGACCTGGTTACTGATGATGTCCCCGGTCTTCGCCCCCGCGCAGGTCGCGTTGACGAAGGTCCATTCCGGATGAGCGTTGTGCAGCAGGTACGGGTACGCGTACACCGACCGCTGACAGGCCGATTCGTAGAACGTCCTCGTCCCCGTGCCCGACGAGTACGAGTCCCCGAGCGCGACGTACTTGACCGCCAGCGCCGGGCTGGCGAACAGCAGACAGAACGCCAGCACGCAGAGCGCTGCCGAGATGCGCCTCCCCTTCATTTCGATCCTCCTAGAGCCAGACCGCCGGCCCTTGCCCCGCCGGACCCACCGGCGCTCCCGCGGAAATGATCAGTAGTTACTGATCATATGTGAACAGGCTAGTACTGCGTCTAGGAGCGTTTCGAGCGGGCCTTCGGCTGCTTCTTCACGCAGCGGCCCCGCTTCAGTTTCTTGCCCTTCGGGCACTTCTTGCGCACGCACCTGCCGTTTTTCAGTTTCTTGCCTTTCGGGCAGGTGCGTTTTTGCGTCACCGGTGGGCCGCTCGGCGGGGGCTGGACCGTGCCGCCACCGCTCGCGCAGGGGTTGCCGGCGACGACGTTCGCCTTCAGCTGCTTGGCGCCTTCGTCGACGCTCGTCGAGAACACCTTGCCGCAGGGCAGCGCCGGGTCGACGGTGGTCTGCGCGAACTGGCCGCCGAGGCCGAAGTCGTTGTAGCTGAGGAAGGGAACGCTGTCGCCGATTGCGGCCGAGCTGGCGAATCCGCTCGTCGGCAGCAGCGCCAGGGTGCCGTTGATCCCGAGGACGCCGCCCACCGCGAGGACGTCGTGCTGGCCCGCGCCGGTGCCGGCGATTTCGATCTCGAGCCGGGCCACGTCCTGGACGTAGCTGCCGGTCACGGTCAGCGTGCCGATGCCCCCGTCGCCGGGCTTGACGGTGCCGCCGCTGTTGCCGACGTTGCCGTTCACAGTGCCGCCGCCGCGCAGGGTCCCCGCGCTTAGCGTCAGCATCCCTCCCGGATTGAGTTTGGTCCCCGCCGGGACCACGACTTCGGCGCCGGCGCCGGTCTGCTGGATCTGCCCGCTGGCGACCTGCGCCGTATGGGCCGAAGGACCGGACACCTCGATCCTGCCGGTGTTGGTGACCGTGCCCCCCGACAGCGTCGCGTCCTGCGTGCTCTGGTCGAAGACGATCGTGCCGGCATTGCTGAACGACGGGGTGCTGACCTGGCCGAGCACCCGCAGGGTCTGGCCGGCGGCGATGTTGCCGGTCATCGAGGCGTTGGCCTGCACGGTGCTGGCGCCGGTGCCGGTGTATTTGAGGCTGCCGCAGGGGATCTGGACCGGCGCGGTCCCGGAGGTGGTGCCGTTGCCCTGCTCGTAGTTGATGACGCTGAGGGTGCCGCTGCCGCTGGCGTCGATCGAGCCGCCGGTGTCGTTCACCACCTTGGGCCCGGTGTCGCCGCAGGAGCTGCCGCTGTTGGTGACGACCTTTCCGTCGGCGATTTCGATCGCGCCTTTGTTGATGACCACGCCGCTCATCCGGGTGGTCTGTTCGAAGTTCATCGTCCCGGTGTTGGTGATCGTCCCGCCGCTGCCGCTGTCCATGTTGGCTCCGGTCCCCGATGCCGCAGCGACCGTGAACGTGCCGGCGTTGGTGAACTGGTTGCCCGCGACGTTGAAGCCGGCGCCGCCGCCAGAGCCGCCGCTGCAGTCGGCGGGGGTGGTCGTGCAGGTGAGGGTGACGTGGCCTTTGTTGGTGACGTTCCCGCCCAAGACCACGTTGGTGTTCACGCTGTTCGCGCTCACCGTCAGTTTCTGGTTCGCCTTGATTTCGCCGGTCAGGTTGAAGCCACCGCCGGCCGTGACTTCGCTGGCGCCCGTGCCCGTGTATTTGAGGCTGCCGCAGGGGATGTAGACGTCTTCGCTGGTGCCGGCGCCCTGCTCGAAGTTGATCACGCTGAGAAAGCCGGTCCCTTCGCCAACGATCGTGCCGCCGGTGTCGTTCTTCACGAACGGTTCGGTGCCCCCGCAGGAGCTTCCGGAATTGGTGGCGGCGGCCCCGTCCTTGACCGCGATCGAGCCTTTGTTGGTCACCTGGCCGCTGAGGCTCCCGCTTTTTTCGAAGGTGATCGTGCCGGTGTTGGCGATCACGCCCCCCACCACGGCTCCGCCACCGGTGTTTGCGTCGACCGTGATCGTCCCCGCGTTGGCGAAGGGGCTGGAGCCGCTGTAGATGTCCGGGCCTCCGCCCGGGCAGCCGCCCGGCAGGCAGGTGAGGGTCACCGTGGCGCCGGCGGCGATCGTGATCCCGGCGGGCTGCGCGTCGAGGTTCGTGTTCGGGCTCTGGTCCGAGATCACCAGGTGCGGGGTCGAGCCGGTGCCGCCCAGCGTCAGCGACCGCATGTTGGCGCCGCCGGTCATCGTCACCGTGTAGTCGCCGGCTGCCGTGATCGAGACGTCGCAGGTGCTCGTCGGCGTTCCGTTGCTCCAGTTTTCTTCGCCGAGGTTCCCACTGCCGCCGAGCCAGGAGGTCGCGTTGCCGGGATTGACCGGGCAGGCGGCGGCCGCTGCCCGGGAAGGCAGGACGCACAGGGCCAGGACCGCCGCCAGCGCGACGAACATCGCCGTGGCAGGGAGAGTCCTCGACCGACTCAATTGACTGGTTGAGCGAGCCACCTGGCGCGACCGTATCACTCGATCGCCGGGTTGACATACGCAGACTGGCGTAATTTCATCCTCTCGTAAGGCACCCGACCCGGAGGAGTAGATGAGTCCACGATCCGCCCTACCCCCCGGACCGTCGCTGCCCTCGGCCCTGCAGATGGTCGGCTTCTGGACCCGGCCGCTGGCCTTCCTCGAGCGCTGCCGGGCCCGCTACGGGCTGCGCTTCACGGTGCGGTTGCCGGGCGCGCCGCCATTCGTGATGCTGACCGACCCCGACGAGGTCAAGCAGGTCTTCACCGCGCCGCCCGACGTCCTCCGCCCCGGCGAAGGGGCGCGGGTGCTGGAACCGGTCGTCGGCCGCAACTCGGTGCTGCTGCTCGACGAAGACGCCCACATGGAGCAGCGCAAGCTGATGCTCCCGGCCTTCCACGGCGAGCGGATGGAGCGGCTGACCGGGCTGATGGAGGAGGTGGCCGCCGAGGAGGTGGCGTCGATCCCACGCGGCGTCCCGCTGGCGCTGCACCCCTACACCCAGGACATGACCCTGAAGATCATCCTCCGCGCCGTCTTCGGCCTTGACCCCGGGGCCCGCTTCGACGCGCTGCGCGAGCGGCTGCAGAAGATGCTCGAGTTCGGCGACAGGCCGATCAGCCTTATCCCGCCCAAGCCGGAGAGCCCGATCGCGCGCCTGGCCGAACGCGCCGGCCCCTTCGCCCACTTCCTCCGCATGCAGGAAGAAGTCGACGAGCTGATCTTCGCCCTCGTGGCCGAGCGCCGCGCCTCCGGCGCCGAGCGCGACGACGTCCTCGCGATGCTGCTGGAGGCCAGGCACGAGGACGGCTCGCCGATGAGCGAGGAAGAGATCCGCGACGAGCTGATGACGCTGCTGATCGCCGGCCACGAGACGACCGCCTCGACCCTCGCCTGGGCCTTCGAGCGCCTGGTCCGCGAGCCGGCCGTCCTCGCGCGCCTCACCGCCGCGGTCGACGCCGGCGAGGAGGAGTACGTGACGGCGACGATCCAGGAGACGCTGCGCGACCGGCCGGTGCTGCCAAACGTCGCCCCGCGCCTCGTCGTCAAGCCGGTGACGGTCGGCGACTGGAGCTACGAGCCGGGCTGCGCCCTCGTCGCCAACGGCTACCTGATCCACCACGACCCCGAGATTTACCCCGACCCCCACGCCTTCCGGCCCGAGCGCTTCCTCGGCAGCAAACCCGGCACCTACACCTGGATCCCCTTCGGCGGCGGCCGCCGCCGCTGCCTTGGCGCCAGCTTCGCGATGCTCGAGATGCAGGTCGTCCTCACGGCCCTCCTCGGCACCTGCGAGCTGCAGGCGACCGAAGAGGGCGTCGAGGTGGCCCAGCGCCGCAACATCACCGTGCGGCCCGCCCGCGGCGGCCGGGTAATCCTCGGCGAGCGCGAGCGGGTGCCGGTCGCGGGCTGAGACTTACCAGCGGGCCTTGGTGCCGCGCGAGTCGCCGTGGCGCGAGCCGCTCGCGTAGCGGCCGAAGCCGCCCTTGGCGTAGACCTTTTCGCAGGCGGAGTCGAACCGGGTGGCCCCGAAGCTCTGCACCGTCTGCACGGTGAAGTCGGAGGCGTCGCCCTGCATGTGGCGGCTGTTGGTCGCGCCGCCGACGTGTTCGTTCCAGGCCGGCGTTCGGTACCAGCTGAGGACCGGAAGCGGTTTGTCGCCGAGCTCGTGCCGCAGCCGCTCCAATGCGAAGGCCTGCCGCTGCGCGTTCGAGCGCAGCGAGGTCGGCACGGGGGTGTTGGCCGGGTCGTGGCAGGCTGCCTCCTTCAGCGTGAAGTGCGGCGAGAGGTGCCCGTGCGCGAGGCAAAGCTTGCGGAAGGCTGAGGATTTCGCCGCTCCCGCCTCCCACGGCCGCCCCCACTTGTCCCAGTGCTCCTTCGGGACCCAGGCGGGGATGCCCTCGGGGTGGTCGGGCGTCGGCTTCGGTTCCGCCGGCCGCTGGGGCAGCGCCGTCTTGACGCCGCCGGCCAGGGCGCGGACCTTGGCGTCGGGGACCAGCGAGCGGTTCATATCGCAAGCGCCGGTGACCCCATTGGCGCGGCCATGGTCGGTCCACTGCCAGAGGGTCGCCCCTTTCCAGGGGGCCATCGAGCGCGGCCGGTCGACTCCCCACTCGGCTTGGTGCAGGAAGCAGCGCGAGACGAGTTTGCGGTCTTTGGAGCTGAGGTGGGGGAGGATTTTTTCCCAGAAGCCGGGCATCGTGTAGATGCCTGGGTAGTGGCCCTCGCTGGCGTGGTAGGCGCGGACGAACTGCACGACGTGGCGCGCGCACTTTTCCGCCGGCTGGCCGTTGTCGGTCTCGAAGTCGTAGATCAGCGGCAGGTCCCCGGGGCATTTCCAGCCGGCTTCCTTGGCGAAGCCGATTGCCATCCGCGCCTCCTTGGCGCCGTCCCGCTGGCCGTTCTGCGTCGAGGCGACGCGGGCGAAGTAATACGGCGCCAGCATCAACCCAGCCGCGTGGATCGCATCCACCCGGGCCTTGCCCCAGAACGGATCCCGGTGGTCGCCGTCCGCGACCCGCGCGATCCCCAGCTCGTGTTTCTTCGCGACCTTCTTCCAGTCGACGTCGCCTTGGTGCTCCGATACATCCGGTCCGGTGAACATGCCGCTCTCCCTTGGTCGGTTGACGAATCCCGACCATAAGGAAAGCTTTCGTTCCTGGCTAGTACTTTGCTCGTACCGCTCTTAACTTCGCTTAGGATCTTTTCATCAAACGCCTCGTCCTCCTCCTGACGACGCTCGCCCTCGGCGTTGTCGCACTTCAATCCCCGCCGCCGGCGCAGGCGCTCGACTACGACTGCGCCGACTTCGCCAACCAGGCTGAAGCCCAGGAATACCTGCTGCCCGGCGACCCCTACAACCTCGACGGGGACGACGACGGGGTCGCCTGCGAGGACCTCCCCTGCCCCTGCGCGACCAATGCGCCCCCCGCACCGCCGCCGCCGGAAGAACCGCCCGAAGAAGCCCGCCCCGAATTCCGCGCCTACGTCGCATGCGGGCTCAGTCAGCGGGCCAGGCCGGCGCACGAATGCGGGCGCCGCACCCAGCTCGGCGCCTTCTTCCGCAGCACGGTCGACACCACCTACACGGTCTGCGTCAAGCTCCCGACCGGACGGCGCCTCTGCGCCCGCGGGCAGCGGGCGGAAGCGGGGGTCACCTACGTCAACAAGCTGACGAGCTCGCTCAGCGGTTGGCATCGGGTCACCTGGTACGTCCAGGGCCGGCGCCTGCGCTGGGCCTTCTGGCGGCGCTAGCGCGGCGCGGTCAGGCGTAGAGGCCCTCGATCTCCTCTTCGTATTTGCGCTCGATCGGGCGCCTTTTGAGCTTCATCGTCGGCGTCAGCTCGTCGCCGCCGGGGCTCCACTCCCCCGGGACCAATGCGAAGCGCTTCACCTGCTCGACCCGCGAGAGGCCGGCGTTGCCGCGCCCGACCGCGGCCTCGATCTCGGCCCGGATCGCCGGCTCCTCCGCCAGCTTCTCCAGCGAGGTCTCCTCGATCCCGTGCTGCTGGGCGAAGACCGGGGCGACGTCGGCGTCGAGGACGATCAGCGCCACGTTGTAAGGGCGGTTGTCGCCGACGGCGCAGACCTGGCCGATCAGCGGGCTGGCCGCCTTGATCTTCGCCTCGATGTTGGCCGGCGACATGTTTTTGCCGGCGGCGTTGATGATCAGCTCCTTCTTGCGGTCGATGATCCGCAGGTAGCCGTCCTCGTCGAACTCGCCGACGTCGCCGGTGTGCAGCCAGCCCTCGGAGTCGATCGCCTCCGCCGTCTTCTCGGGGTCGTTGCGGTAGCCGGCCATCACCGTGCCGCCGCGCATCAGCACCTCGCCGTCCTCGGCCAGCTTCAGCTCGACGCCCGGCGCGGCGGGGCCGACGGTTCCGAGCCTGATCGCGCCAGGGAGGTTGCAGGAGCCGACGCCGGTCGTCTCCGAGAGCCCCCAGAGCTCGGCCAGCGGCACCCCCATCGCGAGGAAGAACTCGATCGTCTCGCGCGGGGTGGGCGCCGCGCCGACGTTGGCGATCAGCAGCTGGTCGAGGCCGACCCGCTGGCGCAGCTCGGAGAGGACCCGCTCCTCGGCGAGCGCGTGCTCGGCGGCGAGGTCGGCGGGCAGCTCTCCCCCGCCCTGCTCGATCTCGACCTTCTGGCGACCGAGCTCCAGCGCCCGGTCGACCGCCTGCTGGCGCTCCGGGTCGGGGTCGGCCGCGATCCCGATCTCCAGCGCCGCCTTCAGTTTTTCCCAGACCCGCGGCACCGCGAAGAACCAGTGCGGGCGGACTTCGGTCAGGTAGGCGACGACCTGGCGCGGGTCGGGGCAGCAGGTGACGCTGGCGCCGAAGGCGATCGGCGCGTAGTGGGTGGCGTTGCGCTCGGCGATGTGGGCCATCGGCAGCCAGGAGACGAGGCGGGAGTCGCTGCCCAGCCGCAGCACCTCGTCGAAGGAGTTGAACGCCGCCATCACGTTGGCGTGGGTCAGCTGCACCCCCTTCGGCGGCCCGGTGGTGCCGGAGGTGTAGATCAGCGTCGCGAGGTCGTCGGGCTCGACCGCCCGCCAGGCGGCCTCGAACTCGAAGCCGGGCTCGCCCATCGCCTCCAGCTCGGCGAGGGAGATCGTCCCCTCCCCCGCCTCGCCGTCGACGACGACCACGTGCTCGAGCGCCCCGACCGCCTCGCGGACCGCCAGCACGCTCTCCAAGAACGCCCGCTCGGTGAAGACGACCCGGCTGCCGGCGTCGGCGACGAGGTGCTCGATCTGCTCCGGCGTCAGCGTGTTGTAGACGGAGAACGGCGTCGCCCCGAGGTGCAGCGCGCCGGTGTCGGCGAAGTGGAACTCAGGCCGGTTGGCGAGCATGATCCCGACCGTGTCGCCGCGCCGGACCCCCAGCGCGGCCAGGCCAGCGGCCACCGCCCGCACCCGCTGCGCGTACTCGCCCCAGGTGAAGCTGACCTCGTCGTCCTTGGTCCGCAGCGCGTTGGCGTCCGGATAGGCCGCCGCGGTCGCCTGGAAGGCGGCGACGACGGTCGGCTCGTCGAGCGCCGGCGGCCTCGTCCCACGATCTGCAGCTGCTTCGAGCGCCATCTCTCCTCCTCGGTCGTTCCCCCCTCCACTATCCCACGGGGAAGGGATAAGGTGCCGCCGATGACGCCCGGGCCCGGCCGACCGAAGAAACGCACCGAGCGCGAGGACTACGGCTGGGTGATCTCCTTCGGCTGCAAGACGACGGGCACGCTCCGCCGCCTCAAAGTCGACACCGACCCCTCCTCCGACACCAGCCCGATCGAGGTCCCCTGTCCGTGCGGCGAAACCCACCGGGTCACCGTCTCCCCCTACCGCCGCCGCCGCTCCGCCGACGAGCCCTTCGACCTCGAGGTCAAATCGCTCGACGAGCTGCGCTGACCCGGGCTCAGGCGTCGGGGTCTGCCGCCCGCAGCGCCCGCCAGCCCTCGCTGGTCAGGGCGAGGACGGTTCGCCCCTGCTGGTCGCGCCGCTCCAGGATCAGGCCTAAGGCCAGGGCCCGCTTGCGCAAGCGCACGACCTCGCGGTGGGTCAGCTTCGGCAAGGCGGCCGCGAGCGCGGAGGCGGGATAGAAGCCGTCGTCGACCGCCTCGGCGATTGCAGACAGCAGCTGCTCAATGCGCAGAGAGCCTGCCATGGACAGATCGTAGAGCCGCCCACGCGGGTTCACGGAGGCGATTCCTCGGCTGCGGAAGAATCGCTCGATCGCGCCCGATCCCGAATTCGACCTCAGCGCCGAGCAGGCGCGCCGTCTCGCCCTCGCCGCCCAGGGGTTTGGACGCCCGCGGCCGAGCGGCCGGGTGGACGCCAGGCACCTGCGGCGGGCGGTCGACGACGTCGGCCTCCTCCAGCTCGACTCGGTCAACGTCTTCTGCCGCTCCCACTACATGCCGGTGTTCTCGCGGCTCGGCCCCTACCCGCGGCAGGCCTTGGACCGCTTGGCCTGGCATGAGGACGGAAAGGGGAAGACCGAGCGGCCGGGGCGCCGGGACCTGATCGAGTACTGGGGCCACGAGGCCTCCCTGCTGCCGGTCGAGCTGCAGCCGCTGCTGCGCTGGCGAATGGCCAGGGCCGATGCGCTGGCGTGGAAAGGCGTGGCCCGGATCGCGGCGGAGCAACCGCAGCTGCTCGAGTTCGTGCTCGACATGGTGCGGGAACGGGGTCCGATCCGGGCCTCGGATCTGGCGGCGAAGGGGCGCCGGCGAGAGCCAGGGGAGATGTGGAGCTGGAGCGAAGAGAAGACCGCACTCGAGTACCTGTTCTTCTCGGGGAAGGTCTGCGCGGCGCGACGGGTCAACTTCGAGCGCCATTACGACCTGCCCGAGCGGGTTCTTCCGCGGCAAGTCCTCGAAGCGCCGACGCCCTCGCAGGAGGAGGCGCAACGGCAACTGGTCCTGATCGCCGCGAAGCGCCTCGGGGTGGCGACCGAGCCCGACCTCGGCGACTACTTCCGCCTCCCCCGCGCCGAGTCGAAGGCCCGCGTCGCCGAGCTGGCCGAGGACGGCGCTCTGGTTCCGGTCCGGGTCGAGGGCTGGCGAGGTCCCGCCTATCTCTCGACCGAACGACCCGCGGGCCTGCGCCGGGCCGCGGCGGCGCGGGCGCTGCTGACGCCGTTCGACTCCCTCGTCTGGGCGCGCGAGCGGACCGAGCGCCTCTTCGGCTTCCGCTACCGGATCGAGATTTACACCCCCGCCCCCAAACGCATCTACGGCTACTACGTCCTCCCCTTTCTTCTCGGCGATCGTCTGGTCGCCCGTGTCGATCTCAAGAGCGACCGGCAGGCGGGCATCCTGCGGGTCCGCGGCGCCTTCGCCGAGTCCCACGCCGACCCCACCCATGTCGCGGCCGATCTGGCCACCGAGCTTCGCGTGCTCAGCGCGTGGCTCGACCTCGGGGGCGTCTCGGTAGGGCGCAAAGGCGACCTCGCTGCGCCGCTGCGCCGCGCGCTGGTCAGTCCCCGGCGTGGTTAGGCGAACTCGATGACGCTGCGGATCCCGTCCTGGGCCTCCATCAGCTCGAAGCCGCGGTTCACCTCGTCGAGCCCGATCCGGTGGGTGACGAACGGGTCGAGGTCGATCTCCCCGGCCAGGTAGCGGTCGACCAGGACCGGGACCTGATCGCGGCCCTTGACCCCGCCGAACGAGGAGCCGGCGATGCGGCGGCCGGTGATCAGCAGGCGCGGGACGACGTCGAGGGTCTCCCCCTTGCCGGCCACTCCGGCGACGGTGCAGAGGCCCCAGCCCATCCGCGCCGCTTCGACCGCCTGGCGCATCACCGCGACGTTCCCGGTCGCCTCGAAGGTGTAGTCGGCGCCGAAGCCGTCGGTTATCTCGAGGATCCGCTCGACCGCCCCCTCCCCGCCCTCGAGCAGGTCCGTCGCGCCCTGGCCGCGGGCCAGCTCCAGCCGCTGCGGCGAGAGGTCGACGCAGATGATCCGCTCGGCCCCCTGCAGGCGGCAGCCGGCGACCGCCCCGAGCCCGACCATCCCGGCGCCGAAGACCGCGCAGGTGCTCCCTGGCTGCACCGCGGCGGTGTTGATCGCAGCCCCGACCCCGGTCGAGAGGCCGCAGGCGAAGAGGCAGGCGTGCTCGAACGGCGCTTCGGGGCTGACCTTCGCCAGCGCGATCTCCGGCATCACCGTGTACTCGGCGAAGGTCGAGCAGCCCATGAAGCTGCGGATCTCCTCCCCGTCGCGGGAGATCCGCGTCGTCCCGTCGGGCAGGTGCCCCTTGTTCTGCTCCTCCCGAATCGCCAGGCAGAGGTTGGTGCGCGGGTCGAGACAGTGGACGCACTCGCGGCACTGGGGCGAGAAGAGGGTGACGACGTGGTCGCCGGGCGCCAGCGAGCCGACGTCCGGCCCGATCGCCTCGACGACCCCGGCGCCCTCGTGACCGAGCACGGCTGGCGCGTAACCGGACGGGTCGGCGCCGGAAGCGGTGTAGAGATCGGTGTGGCAGACGCCGCAGGCGTGCAGGCGGACCAGCACCTCCCCGGCCCGCGGCTCGGCCAGCTCGACCTCCTGCACCGCCAGCGGCTCCCCGAACTCCTCCAGCACTGCTGCGCGCATCTTCATTGGGCGTCCTCCTTGGAGCCCGACGCGACCTCTTCGCGCAG
>DASSYI010000068.1:0-6608 GCA_035703365.1 Solirubrobacterales bacterium | reverse complement strand
CACTCACAGGCGGTCGCGGCCGAGGTGATCGTGATGCCGCGCTCCTGCTCCTGTTCCATCCAGTCCATGACCGCGGCGCCCTCGTGGACCTCGCCCATTTTGTGGGTGCGGCCGGTGTAGTAGAGGATGCGCTCCGTCGTCGTCGTCTTACCGGCGTCGATGTGCGCCATGATCCCGATGTTCCGAGTTTTCTCTAGTGGAAAGCTGCGTGCCATGAGTCCTAAGTCCAGTAGTCGTGATAAGCCGCAAAAAAAGGCCCCTTCGGGCCCGGCGAAGCGTCCTGCGAAGAAACAGCGAAAACTGCCTGAGCGACGGGCGATGATAGCAGCGCGTCGCCGGCGCGCCGGCTCCCTGTCAGAGCGGCTCCATAGGCGGTCTCGCCAGCTCGACCGGATCGGCAACCGCGGACTCGAGCGGGCCTACCCGACGGTGCGGGCGGCGACGCGGCGGAGCGAGCGGGTCGGCCGGCAGGCCTGGGCCTGGCTGTGGCCACGCCTGCGACCGCTGCTGGGTTTCTTCTTCCGCGCCATCGCGATGCTGGAGCGCGGGGTGCGGCGGGCCAGCGCGCTGCTGGTGCGGGCGGCGACCGCGGTCAGCGCGGTGATCACCCCCGGGCGGGCAGCCGCCTTCGTCTTGATCGCGGCCGGCGCCTGCCTTGTCGCCTCCCAGTTCATCGATTACCGCGCGGTGGAGATCGGCCAGCCGGGATACGCCGGTCTCGGCGATGTGGCCGCCGCCGCTCCCACCGTCGAAGCGCGCACGGCCGGCGCCGCCCACGCCTACCTGCTGGTTCCGGTCGGCGTCCTGGCGATGGTCCTCGGCGCCCTGGCGCTGCGCCGAGAAGCGAAGCGGCTCGGCCTCCTGGTGGTAGCCCTGGGACTGCTCTCGCTGGCGGTGATCCTCCTCGTCGACCTGCCCCACGGACTCGACGAGGGTGCCCAGACCTCGCGCTTCGCCGGCGCCTCGGCGGTGCTGCAGGACGGGTTCTTCGCCGAGCTCGCCGCAGCCGGAGGGATGGTTTTGGCCGGACTCCTCTACTATGCGCGGCCGTGCCGAATACGAATCAACTTGTCAGGAAGGGCCGCAAGCGCCCGAAGAAGAAGACCGCGACGCCGGGCCTCAAGTCGGGCCAGGGTCGCAAGAAGCGCGTAGCGGCCCCGCAGAAGCGCGGCGTCTGCACCCGCGTCGCCACGGTCACCCCGAAGAAGCCGAACTCGGCTCTGCGGAAGATCGCCCGTGTGCGCCTGACCAACGGCATGGAGGTCACCACCTACATCCCCGGCGAGGGGCACAACCTGCAGGAGCACTCCGTGGTCCTGATCAGGGGTGGTCGCGTCAAGGACCTGCCGGGCGTCCGTTACAAGGTCGTCCGCGGCACGCTCGACGCGGCCGGGGTCTCCGACCGCAAGCAAGCCCGCTCCCGCTACGGCGTCAAAGCTTCGTAATGCCCCGCCGCTCCGCCGCACAGATTCGGCCGATCGAGCCGGACGCCCAGCACCGAAACCGCCTCGTCCAGCAGGTGATCAACAAGGTGATGGTCGACGGCAAGAAGAGCATCGCCGAGCGGCTCGTCTACGACAGCCTCGCGATCGTCGGCGAGCGCAGCGGCGAGGACCCGGTGGAGACGCTGGAGGCGGCGATCAAACAGCTGACCCCGGTGCTCGAGGTTCGCTCCCGCCGCGTGGGCGGCGCCACCTACCAGGTCCCGGTCGAGGTCCCCGCCCGTCGCGCCCGCACCCTCGCCGTCCGCTGGCTGGTCCAGTTCGCCCGCCAGCGCCGCGAGTACTCGATGGCCGAGCGCCTCGCCGCCGAGATCCTCGACGCAAACCAGCAGCAGGGCAGCGCCTGGAAGCGGAAGGACGACATCTACCGCATGGCGCAGGCGAACAAAGCGTTCGCGCATTACCGCTGGTAGCTCTGTCTAGACCCCTCCTAGCCGTCGACATCGACGGCGTCATCTCCCTCTTCGGGTTCGAGGAGCGGCCGCCGCACACGCAGCTGCAGCTGGTCGACGGAGTGCCGCACTGCATCTCGCTGCCGGTCGGCGACCGGCTGCTGCGGCTCTCCGAGCACTTCGAGTTGGTCTGGGCCAGCGGCTGGGAGGACAAAGCGAACTTCTACCTGCCCCAGCTCCTCGGCCTGCCGGAGATGCCCCACGTCTCCTTCGACGTCGCACCGCGGAGCGGCGGCGCCCACTGGAAGCTGGCGGCGCTGGAGGATTTCGCCGGCGAGCAGGCGATCGCCTGGATCGACGACAACTTCGACGCGAGCTGCTTCGAGTGGGCGGAGCGGCGCGCGGCGCCGACGCTGCTGGTCCCGACCGAGCCGCACATCGGGCTCGAGGAGGGCCACGTGGAGGCACTTTCCGCCTGGGCCACCTCTCTACACTGATTCAGGTGACGGGGTTCTGGCCGATCTTCTTCCTACTCGTGGTGCTCAAGATTCCGGTCTTGGCATCGATGTGGCTCGTCTACTGGGCGGCCAAGCAGCACGACGAACCGGAGGCGGCAACCGACGAGGACGGCGGCTTCAAGCGGCGCCCGCGGCCGCGGCTGCCCCGCGGTCCCCAGCGCCGCGGGCCGCACGGAGGCGGCGCCGCGCTGCCGGTTCCGGACTGCCCGCCCGGCGGGCGCACCCGCACCGTCAAGCCGGCTGCGCAACCCGCTTTCGCTCGCGCTGGATCTCGCGCAGGTAAGGGTGGAAGTCGACCTCGACGGTATGACGCTTAGAGGCAACGAAGCGCTTCGCCTGCTTCCTTTCCTCGCGCGCGATCTCCCGCTTCATCTCCCCCGCCGGCGGTAGAGCCGCGCGGCCGGCGAGCAGGTCGGCGACCCACTCGCACTGGGCCTCGGCCAGCGGCATGATCGGCCCCAGAGGCTGGATGAAACCGATGAAGTAGAGACCCGGGCGCTCGACCGAGACGACCCGGCGGTAGAGCGGCAGCCGGTTCTCGGGAGCGCTGATGACCTTCGGGTCGAAAAACGGGAAGGTCATCTTGTAGCCGGTGCAGTAGACGACGAGGTCGATCTCCTCCTCGCTGCTGTCGACGAAGCGGACGGTGCGGCCGCTGGCGAAACGGTCGATGTTGGGCTTCGCGGTAATGTCGCCGTGGCCGAGTCGCGGCAGCAGCTCCGAGGAGACCGTCGGGTGGGCCTCGAACAGCTTGTGGTCGGGTTTGGGCAACCCGTAGGCGGTGGGGTCCGCGGCGGAGGCGACGCCAAGGGCTCGCATCGCGAAAAAACGCTGTACCGCCAGCGGCGTCATTGCCGTGATCGGATTCGAAAGCTCGTCGATCGGCTTGCCGTTGATGTACTTCGGCAGGACGTAGGCGCCGCGGCGGGCCGCGATGAAGGTCTTGTCGGCGATCCGCGAGGACTCCACAGCGATGTCGACGGCGGAGTTACCGAGGCCGAGGACCAGTACCCGCTTGCCACGCAGGACGTCGGGCTCGCGGTAGTGGTGGGCGTGCAGCTGCTCGCCCTCGAACTCCTCGGCGCCCGGGAAGGCCGGTTCGGGCCAGCGGGGATCCCAATGGTGGCCGTTCGCGACCAGCACCGCCCGATAGCGCCCGGTCGTTTCCGCCCCGCCCTCGGCGCGGGTGGTCACCCCCCAGGCGCCGTCGGCGGGCTCCACCTTGGTCACCTCGGTGCCGAAGCGGATTTTCTCGCGCAGGCCGAAGTGGTCGACGTATTCGTCGAAGTAGGCCGCCATCTGGAAGTGGTCGGGATAGTCCGGGTAGTGGTCGGGCATCGGCAGCGTCTTGAAGGCCATCACCCGCCGCGAGGTGTTGATGTGCAGCGAGCGGTAGGCGGACGACATCCCGTTGTCGTTTTCGAAGCGCCAGTTGCCGCCGACGTGCGACCCCTTCTCGAAGCAGTCGAAGGGGATCCCGTTCGCGTCGAGGACCTGTGCAGCGACGACGCCGGAGCCGCCGGCGCCGATGATGCAGACCTTCTCCACGGACTCCATGGCCGCGGAATCTATCGGACTGGCTGCCTGGCCAGGCCGGGTGGCGCTAGAAACGCCGAAGGCCGGGATGTTGGTCCCGGCCTTCGGCGTTCAAGGAGAAAGGAAGTACCTCAAGAGCAAGAAGATGAAGTGTTCTTGGGGTACTTACGATTTACCCACTTCCGCGGGCATCAAGCATCCGTACTAAGCCGCAGCCTCTATTTCGACTCCTCCGAAGTGGACTCGATCTCCTGCGCGAGCTCCTCCAGCTCCTCCGCGAAGGAGGTGCCGAAGCCCTCGACCGGAGCCTCCACCCCGTCGACGCCGAGTTCCGCGGCCAGCTCGTCTTCTTCGAGCAGGTCGTCGTCCGTCGGCGGTTCGATCGGTTCGGCCGGCTCGATCGCGACCGTCCGGTAGTGCTTGAGGCCGGTCGCGGCCGGGATCAGCTTGCCGATGATCACGTTCTCCTTCAGGCCGACCAGACGATCCCGTTTGCCCTCGAGGGCGGCGTCGGTGAGCACCTTGGTCGTCTCCTGGAAAGATGCCGCTGAGAGGAAGGACTCGGTCGCCAGCGAGGCCTTGGTGATCCCGAGGATGACCTCCTCGCCTTTGGCCGGGGTTCCGCCCTCTTCCTTGGTCTTCTTGTTGAGCCGTTTGAGGCTGCCGCGGTCCTCCAGCTGGCCGGGAAGCAGGCTGGTCGAGCCCTTGGACTCGATCCGCACCTTCTTCAGCATCTGGCGGGCGATCAGCTCGATGTGCTTGTCGTTGATGTCGACGCCCTGGGCGCGGTAGACCTTCTGCACCTCGTCTACGAGGTAGAGCTCGGTCGCGGTGCGCCCGCGGATCGCCAGCAGGTCGGCCGGGTAGAGCGAGCCTTCGTTCAGCTGCTCGCCGACCTCGACCCGATCGCCGTCGGCGACATGGAGCCGGGTCCGCAGCGGGAAGCTGTAGCTGTGCTCCTCGCCGCTCGACTCGGTGACAATCACTTTCAGGGCTTTGTCGGTTTCTTCGATCGAGACCTTGCCCGCGGCCTCGGCCATCTGCGCCAGGCCCTTCGGTTTGCGCGCCTCGAAGAGCTCGACGATGCGCGGCAGGCCCTGGGTGATGTCCTGGCCGGCGACGCCTCCCGTGTGGAAGGTCCGCATGGTCAGCTGGGTGCCCGGCTCGCCGATCGACTGCGCGGCGATGATGCCCACCGCGTCGCCGATGTCGACCGTGGAACCGGTCGCCGGCGAGATCCCGTAGCAGGAGCGGCACACGCCCGATTCGGCCTCGCACTTCAGCGCCGAGCGGACGGGGACCTTGACGTCTTCGTCGCCGAAGGCCTCGGCGATTTCCTCGACGTGGACCTGGGTGATCTCCTGGTTTCGCTTCAGCAGCTCGCGACCGCGTTTGGTCTCGAGCTTTTTCGCGGCCAGGCGACCGATCAGGTTGTCGTTGAGCGAGCCGTCGTCCTTGCGGATGACCATCTCGATGTGGTCTTTGGTCTTGCAGTCCTCCTCACGGACGATCACGTCCTGGGCGACGTCGACCAGGCGGCGCGTTAGGTAGCCGGAGTCGGCCGTCCGCAACGCCGTGTCGGCGAGGCCCTTTCGGGCGCCGTGGGTGGAGATAAAGTACTCGAGGACCGAGAGCCCCTCCATGAAGTTGGCCTTGATCGGCCGCTCGATGATCTCCCCTTTCGGGTTGGCCATCAGGCCGCGCATCCCGGCCAGCTGGCGGATCTGTTTGAACGATCCACGAGCGCCCGAGTTGGCCATCATGAAGATCGGGTTCAACGTGTCGAGGTTGTCCTCCATCGCTTTCGCGACCTCGTCGGTTGCCCGGTTCCAGTGCGAGGTCACCGCCTCGTGACGCTCCTCGGCGGTGATGTAGCCCTCGTCGTACTGCTGCACGATCGCTTCGGTCTCCTTCTCGTAGCGATCGAGGATTTCCGGCTTCTCCGGCGGCGAGACGACGTTGTTCTTGGAGACGGTGATCCCCGCCTGGCTGGCGTAGTGGAAACCGAGGTCCTTAAACGCGTCCAGCACCTGCGAGACCGCCGGCGCGCCGTAGGACTCGACCAGGTCGGAAACCATCTGGTTGATGTCCTTCTTCTTCAGCGAGAAGTTGACGAACTCGAACCGCTCCGGGTCGAAGTCCTCTTCGAGGGCGTCTGCGAGGGCGCGCTCGATCTTCTCGTTGAAGATGATCCGCCCGACCGTGGTCAGGAAGTGGCCGCGCCCGGCACGCCGGTACTCGGCCTGGTCGTGCAGCTTGCAGCCGCCGTTCTCGTAGACGAGCTCGGCCTCCTGGGCGGAGCGGAACACGTGAGGCCGCGCTCCATTCGAGCGTGCGCCCTTGCCGGACTTCAGCGCCTCGTCGAGCTTCGTCAGCTTCTCGGCGCCAGGGCCGTAGGTTAGGTAGTAGATCCCCAGCACCATGTCCTGGGTGGGCGTCGCCAGCGGCGCACCGTGGGCGGGCGAGAGGATGTTGTTGGCGGAGAGCATCAGGATGCGCGCCTCGGCCTGGGCCTCGGCGGAGAGCGGCACGTGGACCGCCATCTGGTCCCCGTCGAAGTCCGCGTTGAACGCGTGGCAGACCAGCGGGTGGACCTGGATCGCCTTGCCCTCGACGAGGACCGGCTCGAAGGCCTGGATGCCGAGGCGATGCAGGGTCGG
>DASSYI010000014.1:0-4120 GCA_035703365.1 Solirubrobacterales bacterium | reverse complement strand
CTTGCCGTGGTCGATGTGACCGATGGTGCCGACGTTCACATGCGGCTTATCGCGCTCGAATTTCTCCTTGGACATCTCTCTCCGTTTCGCCTTTCGAAATCGTGTTCTGTCTGATCTAAGTGCTTGAGTCTCGTGGGCGGACTTTCCGCAGGAAGGTTTTCACCTGCCTGCGGGCAACCCGGGAAATATAGCCAGGTTCAGTGCCCGCCCGCGGTTGGCCTCATGAGGCTGCACCAACCGGGTCTCCAGAGCGGTGCTCGACGATCTCCTCGGCGATGTTGCCGGGGACCTCCTCGTAGCGCTCGAACTGCATGGTGTAGGTCGCTCGACCCTGGGTCATCGACCGCAGTTCGGTCGCATAACCGAACATCTCGCCGAGCGGGACGAAAGCCTGAACTGCAAGTGCGTTGCCGCGCTGCTCCTGGCCCTGGACTTTGCCGCGGCGCCGGGAGAGGTCGCCGATCACGTCGCCGAGGAAGTCCTCGGGGGTGACCACCTCGACCGCCATCACGGGCTCGAGCAGGACCGGGTCGGCCTTGCGGGCGCCGTCCTGGATCGCCATCGAGCCGGCGATCTTGAAGGCCATCTCCGAGGAGTCGACGTCGTGGTAGGAGCCGTCAACGAGTTCGACTTTGACGTCGACCATCGGGTAGCCCGCCTTGACGCCGTTTTCCAGCGCCTCGCGCATTCCCTGTTCGGCCGGGCCGATGAATTCGCCGGGGATGACGCCACCCTTGATTTTGTTCTCGAACTCGAAGCCCTCGCCGGGCGCCGGCCCGATGTTGATGACGACGTGGCCGAACTGGCCGCGGCCGCCGGTCTGGCGCACGAACCGCGCCACGACTCTCTCGACCCGCTTGCGGATCGTCTCGCGGTAGGCGACCTGAGGCTTGCCGACGTTGGCCTCGACTTTGAACTCGCGCAGCATCCGGTCGACGATCACCTCGAGGTGGAGCTCGCCCATTCCGTGGATCAGGGTCTGGCCGGTTTCCTCGTCGGATTCGATCTTGAAGGTCGGGTCCTCCTCGCCGAGCCGGGCGAGGGCGTTGCCCATCTTCTCCTGGTCGGCTTTGGTTTTCGGCTCGATCGCGACCGCGATCACCGTCTCGGGGAATTCGATCGACTCCAGCGCGATCGGGGCGTCCGGGGCAGCGAGGGTGTCGCCGGTGCCGGTTTCCTTGAGGCCGACGCCGGCGCAGATGTCGCCGGCGTAGGTCTCGTCGATCTCCTCGCGGCTGTTGGCGTGCATCATCAGCAGGCGGCCGATGCGCTCGGTCTTGCCGGTTTTCACGTTGAGGACCCGGCCGCCTTTCTCGAGCTTGCCCGAGTAGACGCGGAAGTAGGTGAGCTTGCCGACGTAGGGGTCGGACATGACCTTGAAGGCCAGGGCCGAGAAGGGAGCGCTGTCGCTCGCTTCGCGCTCGGCCTCGACGTCCTCGGGCTGGCCCTTGCCGGCGGGCACAACGCCGGTGACCGGCGGCACCTCGAGCGGCGAGGGGAGCAGTTCGACGATCGAGTCGAGCAGCGGCTGCACGCCCTTGTTCTTGAAGGAGGTGCCGCAGAGGACCGGGGTCAGCTTGGTCGAGAGCGTCGCCTCGTGCAGCGAGGCGATCAGCTTCTCCTGCGGGATCTCTTCCTCGCCGAGGAAGGCTTCCATCAGCTCTTCGTCGTAGTCGGCGCAGGCTTCGATCAGGGCGGTCCGGTATTCCTCGGCCTGGTCGACCAGGTCCTCGGGAATATCGATTTCCTCGTAGGCGGCGCCGAGCTCGTCGGTCCAGATGAGCCCTTTCATCTTCACCAGGTCGACGACGCCTTTGAAGTTCTCCTCGGCGCCGATCGGCAGCTGGATCGGCAGCGGGTTGGCGCCGAGCCGGTCGGTCATCGTCTGCACCGAGTTGAAGAAGTCGGCGCCGGTGCGGTCCATCTTGTTGATGTAGGCGAAGCGCGGGACGCCGTACTTGTCGGCCTGGCGCCAGACGGTCTCCGACTGGGGCTCGACGCCGGCGACGGCGTCGAAGACGGCGATCGCACCGTCGAGCACGCGAAGGCTGCGCTCGACCTCGACGGTGAAGTCGACGTGGCCGGGCGTGTCGATGATGTTGATCCGATGGCCCTTCCACTCACAGGCGGTCGCGGCGGAGGTGATGGTGATGCCGCGCTCCTGCTCCTGTTCCATCCAGTCCATGACGGCAGCGCCCTCGTGGACCTCGCCCATTTTGTGGGTACGCCCGGTGTAGTAGAGGATGCGCTCGGTCGTCGTCGTCTTACCGGCGTCGATGTGCGCCATGATGCCGATGTTCCGGGTTTTCTCGAGTGGAAAGCTGCGTGCCATGGTCCCTAAGTTCGGTAGTCGTGATAAGCCGCAAAAAAAGGCCCCAGGGGGCCCGGCGAAGCGTCCTGCGAAGAAAAAACAGCGAAAACTGCCTGAGCGACCGGCGATGATAGCAGCGCTTCGCCGCTGGTCCCGGCAGGCCGATCGGGCGGCCAACCGAGGGCTCGAGCGCGCCTACCCGGCGCTGCTCCTGGTGTGGGTCCGAACCGCCCGGGTGACCCGCCGGGCCCGGGCCTGGCTATGGCCGCGACTGCGACCGCTGCTCGCCTTCTTCTTCGGCGCGCTGGCCGCAGGCGAGCGGCTGCTGCGCGGCACCGGCTCCCTGCTGGCGCGAGCCGCGACCGCTGCCAGCCGGGTAGCAACCCCGGCCCGCGCCGCCGCGCTGGTGCTTATCGCCGCCGGGGCCCTGCTCGTCGTCTCCCAGTTCATCGACTACCGCGCGATCGAGATCGGCCAGCCCGGGTACGCCGGCCTGCCGGACGTCGCCAAGGTCCCGACCGTCGACGTCAAGACCGCCGGCAGCGCGCACGCGTACCTGCTGGTGCCGGTGGGGCTGGCCGCGATGGTCCTCGGTGCCCTGGCGATGCGCCGGGAGGCGCGCCGGGTCGGGCTGCTGGTGGCGGCCCTGGGGGTCCTCTCCGTCGCGGTCGTCCTCATCGTCGACCTCCCCGCCGGGCTCGACGAGGGCAGCCAGACTTCCCGCTTCGCAGGCACCTCGGCGGTGCTCCAGGACGGCTTCTACGCGGAGCTCGCAGCAGCCGGCGCGCTGGTTTTGGCCGGACTCCTCTACTATGCGCGGCCGTGCCGAATACGAATCAGCTTGTCAGGAAGGGCCGCAAGCGCCCGAAGAAGAAGACCACGACGCCGGGCCTCAAGTCGGGGCAGGGTCGCAAGAAGCGCGTAGCCGCCCCGCAGCGGCGAGGCGTCTGCACCCGTGTCGCAACGGTGACGCCGAAGAAGCCGAACTCTGCTCTTCGCAAGATCGCCCGTGTGCGGCTGACCAACGGGATGGAGGTCACCACCTACATCCCGGGCGAGGGCCACAACCTCCAGGAGCACTCCGTGGTCCTGATCAAGGGTGGTCGCGTCAAGGACCTGCCGGGCGTCCGCTACAAAGTCGTCCGCGGCACCCTCGACGCGGCGGCGGTCTCCGACCGCAAGCAGGGCCGCTCCCTCTACGGCGTCAAAGCTTCGTAATGCCCCGCCGCTCCGCAGCACAGATTCGGCCGGTCGAGCCGGACGCCCGCCACCGCAACCGGCTCGTCCAGCAGCTGATCAACAAGGTGATGAGCGACGGCAAGAAGAGCCTTGCCGAGCGCCTCGTCTACGACAGCCTGGCGATCGTCGGCGAGCGCACCGGGGAAGACCCGGTCGAGGTTCTGGAGTCGGCGATCAAAACGCTGACCCCGGTGCTCGAGGTCCGCTCCCGCCGCGTCGGTGGCGCCACCTACCAGGTCCCGGTCGAGGTACCCGCCCGGCGCGCGCGCACCCTCGCCGTCCGCTGGCTGGTCCAGTTCGCGCGTGCGCGACGCGAGTACTCGATGGCCGAGCGCCTCGCCGCCGAGATCCTCGACGCCAACCAGCAGCAGGGCAGCGCCTGGAAGCGGAAGGACGACATCTACCGCATGGCCCAAGCGAACAAAGCGTTCGCGCATTACCGCTGGTAGATCTCCCTCCCATGGCTGACCGGCCGCTGCTGGCAGTCGACATCGACGGCGTCATCTCCCTCTTCGGGTTCGAGGAGCGGCCTGCTCATACGCAGTTGCAGCTGGTCGACGGGGTGCCGCA
>DASSYI010000058.1:0-9734 GCA_035703365.1 Solirubrobacterales bacterium | reverse complement strand
CCATTGGGGGCGACGGTGAGACCCCGTACTTCTTTTAGGGGGACTCCGCCAGCGGAGGTGATCTGTCGGACGTAGGCCCCGTTTTTGTCGAGCTCGACGACGCGGTTATTGGTGGTGTCGGAGATCCAGATGTTGCCGGCGTTGTCGGCGTCGATGCCGAATGGGCGTTCGATCTGCCCGGTGCCGGTGCCGACGGTTCCAACCGGAACCAGAGCTGCGGCAGCGGCATCGTCGCCGTCCTTGGCCGTGTAATTCAAGGTGTATTTGGCGAGTTTCGTGCCGACTGAGGACTGTTCGGTCAAATTCCCGGAAAGATCGGCGGTCGGCTTATCGTGGTCGACCTTCACTTTCACGAGTTTCGGAGCGGACTGATTGCCAACGGGGTCCTGGGCGACCACGGAAAGCGTGCTTTCGCCCTGGGCCATCGCGCCGGGGTCGTAGGTAATGGCTCGCGTCGCCGTTTCTGCCGTGGCGGGACAGGGGTTTGATGCGCTTCCGGCGCACTGATAGGACGTCCACACGTCCTTCGAACCCCCGCTCGCCTCGGGTCGAGTGACCTTGACGTAGCTGATTCCGAGACCCGCATCGGAGACCGCGTAGTCAAGGGGAGCAGTGGCAGAGGAGTTGTGGGTCCAAATGCCTGGGTTGGGCAGATATCCCCAGGCCGGCGGTTCGTTCTCGGTGATTTCCACAGATGCCTGGCCGACGAAGACCTGTCGTTTGAACGCAGCGCTGTTGTAGCTGGCGAGTGCGATCCCGCCGTTCTTCACGCCGGTGTTTTCTTGGGTATTGGGGAATTCGAGGGAGACGTTGCTCCAAGCGCCTTCGGTGGCATAACGAGTTTTCGAGGAGTGGAAGATGCCATTTTTTTCGTCCCAGATCCCCGAGATGACGTACGGCTGTCCTGCACTGGGGTTTTCTTCGACCACGTAATAGACCTGCGAGAGTTTCATGTTGCGGATGAAGGTGGTGGGGCGGGTAGCATCGGTGAAATAGCGCGGGACGTAGTAATTGAAGTTTGAGGAGGTGCCTGGCGAGATCGAGCCGGGATAGGAGCGCAGGGCTAGGCCGGCGTAGGGTTTTTCGCTCAGCACGCCGACCCAGTTCGCCGTGAATAGCGACTGATTTGGGGTGACGTAAGAGCGCCAGTCCGTACCGATCCCGGCGTTGGAGTTCGTATCTTTCCAGGAGTAATTTTCCCAAAGCGGATCGACCAATATGGGATAGGCAGCGTCGGGTGCCGGGTTTGCCTCCAGCTCCACCATGTTGGCGTCGACGTGCAGAGTGACCGGAACGGGCTCACCGGCCGCGTCGAAAGCCGTCGGTGGCTTGACGACGACCAGCGGATCTCCACCCTTGAGAACAGTCGCTCCTCCGTCATCGCTGGCAACCAGGGCTGCGCCCTGCGGTACCGAGAGGCGGAACCGATGGATGAGGGGAGCCGAACTGCTTCGCAGCTGCGTAAAGGTCTCGAAGCCAGTTGGAGTGGGAGTAACAAGAAGGTCGGTGTCGTCAGCGACGTTCGGATAGAAGGCGGCCTCGCCCTCGATTACCGATGCCGCGCGGTCCTCAGGAGGACCTACGAGTTCGATGCCTACCTCCGCCTCAGGGAGCCGGAACTGATCATCAACTTCTGCCGGCAGAGTCACATCCACGATTGGGTTCTCCGGCCGCAGCCTGCCCTCGGCGGTCTGGTCAAGGCTGAGGTCGACCACCCTTTTGGTCCCGTCAGCGGTTTCGGCTCGCAGCGGCAGAGTGGAGGTCAGGAGACCGGCGGACTCGCCAGCCGACGGAGGGGGAACAACAGCAGCGTAGTCCGAGTGGAAGCTCTCGATTTGAAGGTCGCTGAAAATCCCTGCTGCATCTTCGGTCACCGTCGGAAACACCGAAACCAGCAATTCCTCGGCTTCGGCGCGGTTTAGATCGCTGTGGGGCAAGTCATCGGCCGCGTTTGGGTCGGTCTGAGGATCCGTAGCCCCCGGCTGGCCGCCATTCAGCAGTGCGTCGAGTTCACTCTGAGAGGTAGGCGTCGAGGCGACTAGCGGACCGGGCGAGTCAGCCGTCGGCTCGCCGCCGGCAACTGCAGCGCCGGCGAAGCTCACCAGAAGCAGAAGAAGTCCCAACACCGCGGCAATGAGAGCGCGATGCATCTGGGCGCCGGAGTTCGATCCTGAGTTCTGCTGACCTTCGAGCACGTCTCCCCCTGTCGGTGGTGTTAGGCATCAAGGGAGGTCCTCCCTGATTGCCAATGTCAGGTCCAGGGGGTGCCGGAAGGGAACCCACTGGTGTTCGAGCAGGAACCCAACTGGATGGCGCTATGCTTGTACATACCCAAAAATCACTTTAATTTGGGAGTGGGCAGCACCACACAGTGTGTCCACTTTTGCACGGAGGAATAAAATGGGGCGCGGGACGCCGTTTCGCCTGCGGCTATCGTCCTAGGTGGACAGACTGGTCAGTCGATGACGTAACGACGAACTCACGGTGCAGCGGTTCAGGCGGGATGGACGTCGCGGCCTCCATCCACGACCGCGACGCCCATCCCGCCAACCGCTGGTCCGCACGATTGTCTTACTCCGTCAAGATCTGGTGACCCGCCGCGGTTACGAACTGGCCGATTTCGTCTAGAAAAGGCTTATCGATCCATACCTGCAATGGCTCCTCGATCGAAGCCAACACCCCCGCAATCGCTTTTAGTGCGGCAGCGTCGAGTAAAGACTGGGAGAGGTGATCTGCGAGGTGGTACCTGGCGAGGTGCTGCCTCCCTCCAGGCGGTCGCTCTTCTTGAATGAGCACGCCTAGGCGATGCAGCTCCTTGAAGTGATAGGCGTAGGACTCGACGCGGAAGCCTTTTCCGATCGGTGATTTCGCCAACTCGGCAGGCGACATTGGACCTACCGCATGTAAGCCAAGAAGGATGCGATGTCGAGCGGGGTGCCGGAGTATCCGCTCAGCATCTAACGTCGGATCATCCTTCCCGGGCCTGGACATTTACTTGGGTGAGGCTGGAGACTTGACATCTCCGTCGGCGGTCATGGCCGCCGCAGTCAGGAAGTAGAAAGTCTCACGAGCCCCGCGGACGGGACGGTCGCTGATCTTCTCAATGGCTCCCATCTCGAGGAGCCTTGCCACGTGGTACGAGAGGGTGGACAGATCGTCCGGATACTCGAACATCTTGTGAAGTTCAACTGGGGATACCGGCCTTGCCAGCCAAACCATCGCTTCGAGAATGGCGACCTTGATTGGGTGGACGCTCAACGGTACGAGGAAGGACCAATCTAACGCCAGACCTTTTGGGGACTCCACGGTGGAAGGGAGAGCGTTCGCCCTGGTGGCAACCTCGGATGGGGTTCGTTTCCTGTCCACGTCCTGCTACTCGGCCCGCGAAAGGTCATTCCAGAGGTGGTTTACACGGGCTAGCCCGTCGCTGGCGACAATTTGTCGATCCGAACCACGGACGAGCAGCCCCACGTCTACGAGCTCTTCCAGTGACCGGCCCACTGAGCCAGTAGGCAGAGTTAGCCGATCACTGACTGAACGAGTGATCTCTTGTGCCGACCGTCCCGCCGTGTCTGCCCGCAGAGCCTCCATCAGGATCTCCCGTTCAGCAAGAGTTCTCTCTGTGACTGTGCCTCTCCGGGGAATCGGAGTGTCGTGCGATGAACCCCGAGACTCGTCTTGGATGGATTCGAGAAGCTCATCACAGGTCGTGATCAGCTCGCGATTTTCGACCGCAGCCTCTCGTACGTCGATCTCGTCCTCAAGGACTATCGCCTCTGCCCGTAAACGTTCGAGCACAACGCGCACGACGCGTGGAGGCGTTGAGATTTTGATCGGGCGGTCGCAGTCGTGGATTGGGCCCCAATGGAGATCGTCCATGACAAGGATCAACTCATCGCAAAAAGCCCGGCCGAGCCGATCGGCTTCGTGAAAAGCACCGCTGCTGGCAGCAAACCAGACGGCGTCGATGCCGGCAAGATGCCGAAAGATGCGCTCGTAAAGCAAGTCGCGCTGCTGTCTCGAAACCGAGAGGTAGATGCCACTGGATGGAATGTCGGTCATTGCGTAACGAGGTGGCTATTTCGAAATGGAGGTCGAGCACTAATCGCGCTCGACCTCCTGTGTCCCGGTGCTGCGCTGATAAAGGGGCCATCGGCCAGGAAGACCCGCTCAGCGCGACCGCCCACAATCTAGGGACCTTGATCCTAAAAATGGTACGTAGTTTTAAAAGCCGTGTGGATCTATTGGTCGACTCCGAATCGACCAATAGCTTCGGTGCGAGCAGTCCGGCGTGATCTCGGAGGTCGGAAGATTGGCCTCAGTGAGGAAGACCTCACTTCGTCGGTCCAGGGTTTGCATAGAGCCAGCAGATCCGGGAAGCAGGCTCATCGCCCACTTCTCGATCAGTCTCCTCGACGGCCTGTTGCTGGCCTCTCGATAATCGGCATCGGGATCGTGGCGAGGACCGAAGAGACGGGGAGGCCTGGCTCTCCGGTCTCGGCTCGCCGCTGGTCGCTTTCCCCTTGGATCTCGAAGCTGCGATCAAAGACCTGCATGTAGGCGGCAAGAAGGTCTTCGAAGCCACGGCTATCCAAAAGGAGGGGCGTGCGAGTGATGTGGCGCTCAATGTGCTCATCGGCGTCGAGCGTTCGATGTTCAATGGCTAGGCCGAAGTCGCGGGCGACGCAGGTGATGATGTACTGGGTGAACGATTCGCGCTGCTCCTGGGTCCATTCGGCGGCTTCCTCGGCGGTGACGACCGGTCGCTCGATTGCTTTGAAGTAATGCTCGAGGGCACCCCGCCGAGGCTCAGCGCGTACTTCCTCGACAAAGCCGGCCGCCTCAAGCTCCCTGACGTAGTGGCTGACGTACCCAGCCCGGGCTTTCGTGAGACCCAGCTCCACCGCGATTTCTTTAGGGCTTGCCTCCCTTTCGGTGAGGATGGTCAGCGCTTGAAGCTGCGTCGGATGCCAGCCTGCCCGAAGGCGTCGGGTGACGGCATCAGCCTTCTTGACATCTACAGGGTCCGGTCGTGGCAGCTTGGGGGGAGGATTCACGGGCTTCGGATTGGAAGTTCTTGAACGGTTGACGAACACTCTAATACAGGGCGCAGCTGGATCGGGGCAGCGGGCCTTGTGCATTGGGCCCGCCGCCCTCTCCAATCAGGCCGACTTGGAGATTGAAATGCCGGGAGCCACCCGGCTGCTCGCGATCTTCATGTGCTCACCCCCTCTCCCTGTGTAGACGTCACAGGAATAGTGGAGATTTCTCTACTGGTCCGTTCCGTGGCGACTAGAGGGCGATTCCTTCCCAATCGGCGCTGAGCCTTTCTGGCCGACCAGAATCAGCGCAACTGGATGGGGTCCGGCAAGCAAAACCGCGCCCGGTTAGCCCAGGAGGACAGCGACTCAGGGACTAGTCCGGGAGCCAGAGCCAGCCCTGGACCCCCGTAGGGTGCATCGGAGCAAATGGAAGACGAAGGGAAGGAGCCCGCACAAATCAGGACTCCTGCTGAACCTCGCTGACCTACGTTGACCCGAGGGTCCCTGCCAGCGCGATCCCGCCCGGAGAGCGGTTTTGCGGCACGAGACAAGCATTCCGATGCCCGAATCCGAGAAGACGCCCGTGGTTTCGTAGACCGACGCTCTATCCAGCTGAGCTACGGGCGCGAGAGGCCGGTGGTGCCGGCGAAGGACGAGATTAGCGGATGGGGCTCGGTTTTAGGCGAGTCGGGCGTCGAGGGTGATCTCGGGCACGCCGGCGAGGGCGCGGGAGACGACGCAGCCGTCCTTGGCTTTCTCGGCGTAGGAGCGGAAGGCGTCCTCGTCGAGGCCGGGGACGGAGCCCTCGACGCTGAGGTCGATCTTGGCGATGGTCGGCAGCTGGTCGACGATGCGCAGGTGGACGCGGGACTCGGCCTTGAGGGACTCGGGCGGGTGGTCGGCTTCGGTGAGGACGAGGCTGAGGGCCATTGCGAAGCAGCCCGCGTGGGCGGCGCCGATCAGCTCCTCGGGGTTGGTGCCGTCACCGTCCTCGAATCGGGAGCTGAACGAGTAGTTGCCCTCGAAGACGCCGTCGCCGACCTTGACGGTGCCGCTGCCGCCTTTGAGGTCGCCCCTCCACTCCGCGCTGCCGTTTCTCGTCGCCATGCTCCGCTCCTTCGCTCTGGGGTTTGCGGAGATGCAGCTACCCGGTTTGGGCGGTTCCATCTTCGGCGGCGTAGGCGGCCAGGAGCTTCTCCTCGCCCTCCTTGTCCGGGAAGCGGGTGGCGACGAGCAGGGCGCCAAGGCAGATCGCGACGATCCCCGCCACGTAAGCCCAGGCGTCGCCTTGGAGGAACGCGCCGCGAGCGCCTTCGACGATCGACTCGGCGTAGCGCGGGTGCTGTTCGGCCACCGCGGCGGCGCTGGAGAAGGACTTGGTCAGCTCGTTTTCGACGCTGGTCGAGACCGAGTGCGGAGCGGTGGCAACCGCCGAGGCGGCCGCCGCCGCGTAGCCGGCCGTCAGCAGGGCGCCGAGGATCGACTGCATGATCGCGCCGCCGAGGTCGCGCTGCAGGTCCGCCGTCGCCGAGGCCATCCCCGCTCGGCGCACCGGCACCGAGGCGGTAAGCGAGTGCGAGGCCGGGGTGCCGGCGAAGCCGACGCCGACGCCGACCAACAGGTAGCCGAGGCCGATATGCCAGTAGGGGGCGCTCTCGTCCCAGAGCAGGAGCATGACCAGGAAGCCGGCGAGGCAGAAGGCGTAGCCGATCAGCAAGGTGAAGCGTGCCCCTTTGGACTCGACCAGTTTCGCCGAGCGGGGGGCGACGAGGACCATCCCCACCGCTCCCGGCAGGATCGCCAGGCCGGCATCGAGGGTCGAGTACTCCAGCACGTTCTGCAGGTACTGCTGGCCGATGAACATCGCCGCCATCAGCGAACCGAAGACGATGATCCCGGCGCAGGCGGCGACCCAGAAGATGCGGCGCCCCGCCACCTCGAAGTCGTAGAGCGGCGGCTTGGCGCGGCGCTGGCGGATGACGAAGGCGACGATCGCGGCGAGCGCGACGACGCCCAGGCCGGCCGCCGCAGCCCCCGCTCCGGGCACCGGGGCGAAGTTGATCGCCAGGACCAGGGCGGCGACCATCAGCACCGAGAGGATGCCGCCGAGGTTGTCGACCCGCTCGGAGGTCTCGTTGACGTGGGCGGGGACGTAGCGCCAGGCGAGGTAAAGGGCGACGACGGCGAGCGGCAGGGTGACGAAGAAGACCGAGTCCCAGTCGAACTGCTCCAGCAGCGCGCCGGAGACCAGCGGCCCGAGCGCCGAGATCCCGCCCCCGAGCGCCGACCACAGCGCGATGGACCGGGTCCGCTCGGGCCCGCTCCAGAGCGCGGTGATCAGCGCCAGCGTGGTCGGGAAGGCCATCCCCGCGGCGAGGCCGCCGACGAGGCGGGCGAAGAAGAGGACCGTGATCGAGGGCGCGAAGCCGGCGGCGAGAGAGGCCGGGATCGCCAGCGCCGTGCCGGCCAGCAGCATCTGCTTGCGGCCGTGGGCGTCGCCGAGGGCGCCCAGGTAGAGGACCGAGGCGGCGAGCCCGAGCGAGTAGCCGACGGCGACGAGGTCGAGGCCGGTCTGGCCGGCGTCGAAGGCCTTGCCGATGTCTGGCAGGGCGACGTTGGCGACGGCGAGGTTGAGGTTGGCGACCGCGGCGACGGCGATCAGCGCGGTGAGGACCAGCTTCGCCTGCGGCGGGGCCGATGAGCTCGACGCGGGCTCTGGCGCGGTAGCGGTCGAGGACATCGATCTAAACCCTATCCGCACCCCCAGCGCATAGGCTGGCGCCGTGACCAAGTGGGCGGTACTGGGAGTCCTGGCGGCGGCGCAGTTCCTGATGGTCCTCGACCAGGCGGTGATGAACGTCGCGATCAGCCAGCTGGTCGAAGACTTCGACACCACGGTGACGACGATCCAGTCGGTGATCGCCCTCTACGCGCTGGTGATGGCCGGGCTGATGCTGACCGGCGGCAAGCTCGGCGACATCTTCGGCCGCCGCCGCGTCTTCGCGATCGGGCTCGTCATCTACGCGATCGGCTCGGGCCTGACGGCGGCCTCCTGGAGCGTCCCCTCGCTGATGCTGGGCTGGTCGATCCTCGAGGGGATCGGCGCCGCCCTCGTCCTCCCGGCGATGGTCGCTCTCGTCGCCGGCAGCTATCGCGGCGGCGACCGCGCGGTCGCCTACGGCGTGCTCGGCGGCGTCGCCGGCGCCGGGATCGCCGTCGGGCCGATCCTCGGCGGCTGGGTCACGACCGACTACAGCTGGCGCTACGTCTTCGTCGGCGAGGTGATCGTCGCCGCCGGGATCCTGCTCGGCACCCGGATGATGGCCGAGCCCGAGCGTGCGCCCGGCAAGCCGACCCTCGACTGGGTCGGCAGCGTCCTCTCCGCCTCCGGCCTCGCCGTCCTCGTCTTCGGCGTCCTGCAGGCGAGCAACTGGGGCTGGCTGGTCGCGCATAACTCGCCGATCACGCCCTTCGGCTTCTCGCTGACGCCATTCGTCCTCGCCGCCTCGGGCCTGCTCCTCGCCGGCTTCGTCAGCTGGGAGCGGCGGCGCGAGGAGCGCGGGGAAGAACCGCTGCTGCACCTCGACCTGCTGAAGATCTCGACCCTGCGCGGCGGGGTCTCGATGCTCCTCGCCCAGAACCTCGTCCTGATGGGGATCTTCTTCACGATCCCGCTCTTCCTGCAGATCGTCCAGGGCCTCGACGCGCTGGAAACCGGGGTGCGGATGCTGCCGACTTCGGTCGGCCTCTTCGTCAGCGCCCTCGTCGGCTCGCGGCTGGCTGCGCGCTTCGCGCCGAAGCTGCTGGTTCGGGTCGGCCTCGCGCTCGTCTTCGTCGCCTCCCTGATGCTGATGGGGACGATCGAGCCGGAGCTCGACAACACCCCGTTCCTGATCGCAATGGGCGTCCTCGGCGTCGGCATGGGCCTGGTCGTCTCCCAGCTCGGCAACGTCGTCCAGTCGGCGATCGGCGACGAGCAGCGCAGCGAAGCCGGCGGCCTGCAGAACACCGCCCAGCAGCTCGGCTCATCGCTGGGCACCGCGCTGCTCGGCGCGATCGTGATCAGCGGCCTGATCGCCGCCTTCAGCGCCAACGTCGCCGGCGATCCGGCGATCTCAAACGAGGTCGGCAAGCAGGTCGAGGTGCAGATGAGCGCCGGCGGCAGCTTCGTCGCCTCCTCTCAGGTGAGAGCATCCGCCGAAGCGGCCGGCCTTGACGCGCCGACCGTCGACGCGCTGGTCGGTCACTACGAAGACGCCCAGCTGAAGGCGCTGAAGACCGCCTTTCTCTTCGCCGGCTTCCTCGTCCTCGCCTCGTTCTGGACGACCAGGCGGCTGCCGAAGCAGCGCTTCGACGAGCTGCAGGCGGGCCCCGATCCGCCGCTCGCCGAGCCTGCCGTAGCCTGAGTCGATGCCCGACTCGATCCAGACCCATCCCGGATCGCCCGAGGAGCGAGCCGCCGCCGGCAAGGCCGCTCGCTCCGTCGCGCCGCGCTCGAGCCACGGCGAGTGGGCGCCGGCCGCGGACCGCGCCGACCCGGTCGAGCTGCTCGAGCGTCAGGCAGCATCGCGCGTCGGGCGGCTGGTGCCGCTGCGCTACGGCCGCATGCTGGTCTCGCCCTTCGCCTTCTACCGCGGGGCCGCGGCGGTGATGGCGGCCGACCTCGGTCCGACGCCGCGCTCCGGTCTCGAG
>DASSYI010000050.1:0-14848 GCA_035703365.1 Solirubrobacterales bacterium | reverse complement strand
GCATCCCCTCGGCGTAGGGCCGCATGTCGGAGATCCGCTGTTCGGCCCGCCGCAGGCGCGCCGCCGCAACCATCTCCATCGCTCGCGTGATCTTGTTGATGTTCTTGACCGACGCGATGCGGTTCTTGACTTCCTTCTGCGATGCCATGGGGGATCAGCTCCCGGGCGCTAGGCCGGGGTCGCCGCCTCCTCGTCATCGCTGCTGCTCTCCGAGGCGGTCCGGGCCGGAGCCTCGCGCTCCTCTCTGGAGTGGACGCGGTCGGACTCGCCCTCCTCGAGCGGCTCGCCGTGCTCGTCGAAGTCGGGGCCGAAGTCGTCGACGAAGTCGGCGATCGCCTTGCCCAGCGCCTTCTCGTCATCCTCCTCGAGCTTGCCGGTCTCTTCGATCCGGCTCAGCAGCTCGGACTCCTCCGAGTGCAGGCGGGTCCGCAGGTCGGCGAGGAACTCGCCGACGCGCTCGACTTTGATCCGGTCGAGGTAGCCGCCGGTGCCCGAGTAGATCGAGGCGACCTGGTCGCCGACCGAGAGCGGTTCGCGCTCTTTCTGTTTCAGCAGCTCGACCAGCCGTTCGCCGCGGGTCAGGGCTTTCTGGGTCTCGGCGTCGAGCTCGGAGCCGAACTGGGCGAAGGCCTCGAGGTCGCGGTACTGGGAGAGGTCGAGGCGCAGTTTTCCGGCGACCTTCTTCATCGCCTTGGTCTGCGCGTTGCCGCCCACCCGGGAGACCGAGATGCCGACGTTGATCGCCGGCCGGACGCCGGAGAAGAAGAGGTCGGACTCGAGGAAGATCTGACCGTCGGTGATCGAGATCACGTTGGTCGGGATGTAGGCGGAGACGTCGGAGGCCTGGGTCTCGATGATCGGCAGCGCCGTCAGCGAGCCGCCGCCGAGCTCGTCGTTCAGCTTCACCGCGCGCTCCAGGAGCCGCGAGTGCAGGTAGAAGACGTCCCCGGGGTAGGCCTCGCGACCCGGCGGGCGGCGCAGCAGCAGCGACATCTGCCGGTAGGCGGAAGCGTGTTTGGTGAGGTCGTCGTAGACGCAGAGCGCGGCTTTGCCGTTGTAGAGGAAGTGCTCGCCCATCGCACAGCCGGCGTAGGGGGCGATGTACTTGATCGGCGCCGCCTCGTCGGCCGGAGCGGCGACGATGATCGTGTTCTCCATCGCGCCGTTTTCCTCGAGCGTCTCTTTCAGCTGGACGACGGTCGACATCCGCTGGCCGATGGCCACGTAGATGCAGATCAGGTCCTTGTCCTTGTTGTTGATGATCGTGTCGATCGCGATCGCCGTCTTGCCGGTCTGGCGGTCGCCGATGATCAGCTCTCGCTGGCCGCGGCCGATCGGGATCATCCCGTCGATCGACATCAACCCGGTCTGGACGGGTTCCTCGACCGGCTGGCGCTGGACGACGCCGGGGGCTTTGAACTCGGCCGGGCGGGTCTCGGTGGTGGCGATCTCGCCGCGGTCGTCGAGCGGACGGCCGAGCGGGTCGACCATACGGCCGAGCAGCGCCTCGCCGACCGGGATCTCGAGCAGCTTGCCGGTCCGCTTGACCGTGTCGCCCTCGACGATCTCGTCCCAGGCGCCGAACAGCACGGCGCCGACGTTGTCGGCCTCGAGGTTCAGCGCCAGGCCGGTGACCCCGTGGGGCAGCTCGAGCATCTCGAGCGCCATGCAGTTGTCGAGCCCGTGGATGCGGGCGATGCCGTCGGCGACGGACAGGACCGTGCCGACCTCGGTGAGGTCGGCGGAATCGGTCTCGAGTCCCTCGATCCGCTCTCGCAGGATGCTTGCGATCTCGTCGGGCTTGATCTCCATCGGGTGCTCTCTGCCTCCTTACGCCGCTTGGGCGACGCTCTTTCGAAGTTTCTCCAGGCGACTGCGGATGCTCGCGTCCAGGACCATGTTGCCGACCCTCAGGACGATGCCGCCGAGGATGTTGGAGTCGACACTGCTCGAGAGGTCGACTTTCTCCCCGGTCTGGCGTTCGACCTCCTGGCCGATTTTCTCGACGACCGCCGGGTCGAGCTCGACGGCGCTCGTCACGGTGACGTCGATACGGCGGTTCTCCCGCTTCCAAAGCTCCTCAAACTCGCGACGGATGCGGAAGATCTCCGTCATCCGGTGCTTGTCGACGAGCAGCTCGAGGAAATTGATCAGCTCGGGCTCGGCGCCCGTGATCGCCCGCTCGATCCCTTCCTTCTTCTCCGCGGAAGAGAGATACGGGCTGAAGAAGAAGACCTGCAGCTCGCGGTTGCGGTCGACGGCGTCGGTGAACTCACTCAGCTGCTGCTGCAGCGAGTCCAGCTTGCCTTTGTCGCGGCCCACCTCGAAGAGGGCCTCCGCGTATACGCGAGCTGCATCGGCCATAGCTAGCTCTTCTCCGCCCCCGAGAGGGACGAGAAGTCGACCTCGCTGAGCGCCTCCTCGACGAGGCGCTTCTGGTCCTCGTCGTTGAGCGTTTTGCGGGTCACCCGCTCGGTGGCGAGCACGGTCAGGTCGGCGACCTCCTGGCGGATCTGGTCGAGCGAACGCCGGGTCTCGGCTTCGATGTCGCGCTTGGCGGCCTCGACCAGCTCCTCGCGTTTCTCCTTGCCGGCCGCCGCAGCCTCGGCTTCGGCGGTCTCGGCGGATTTACGGGCGCGGACCATGATGTCGTCGGCCTGCTCCCGCGCCTCGGCGAGGCGGGCGCGGTACTCGGCCAGCAGCTCGTCCGATTCCTTGCGCTGCCGTTCGGCAGCGTCGATCGACTCGGCGATCGTCGCGGCGCGTTTGTCGAGCGCTTCCTGGATCTTCGGGAAGGCGACCTTGCTCAACACCCACATCGTGATCAGGAACAGGACCAGCGTCCAGATCATCAACCCCAGGCCGGGGCTGACCAGGAAGCTGCCGCCGCTTTCCTCGCCGTGTTCCGCCGCCTCGGCGGCGAGCGGGACTATGTAGCCGAGCAGCTCCATCGACCTAGGCGAGGAAGAACGCGATCAGACCGAAGATGAAGGTGTAGAAGGCGACCGCCTCGGTCAGCGCGAAGCCGAGCCAGCGGATGCTTTCCAGTTCGCTTTTCATCTCCGGCTGACGGGCGACCGACTCGATCTCCTTACCGAAGATGAAGCCCACGCCGATACCGGCACCGATCGAGCCCAGCCCGGCGCCGACGCCGAGGGCGATCGCTTTGCCGGCGCTTTTCACGCCTTCGTCGGTGACCTCGGCGAGAGGTATTGCGGTCAGATCCATCGAGTGTTGCTCCTTTTCTAGTGAGAGGCGGAGGTCGCTCCGCCGATGTAGATAGCGCTAAGGGTCGAGAAGATGAATGCCTGCAGGGTCGCCACCAGCCCGACCTCGAAGATGAAGAAGGCGAAGGCGAGCGGGAAGGTCAGCGCCCCGAGGGCGGCGATCCCCAGCAGCACCGCCAGCCCGCCGCCCATGAAGAGCAGTAGGAGGTGGCCGGCGAGGATGTTGGCGAAAAGACGAACGGAGAGGCTGATCAGCCGCACGAAGTGGGAGATCACCTCGATCACGAAGATCGCGCCCTTGCCGATCGGGCTCATGTCCTCCAGGCCCGGGGGCAGCCAGCTCTTGAAGTACGGGCCGACGCCCTTGGCGCGGATGCCCTCGACGTGGTAGCTGAGCCAGACGACGAGGGTGAGGACGAGCGGGATCGCGATGTTGGCGGTGGCCGCGTAGATCGCGAAGGAGGGGATCTCGAGGCCGCCGACCGAGAAGGTGTGCTCGGTGTTGGTCGGCAGCGGCAGGAAGCCGAGCATGTTCGAGAACCAGATCCAGAAGAAGAGGGCGCCGATGAAGGGGAACCATTTGCGGGCCAGCTCGCCGTGGAGGCTGCCGCCGGTGATCGTGTTTTTGGTCAGGTCGTAGGCGACCTCGACCGCGGTCTGGACCCGGTTCGGCTTCTGCACCATCCGCCGCGCGATCCAGGTCATCGTGGCGATCGTCAGGGCGCTGGCGAGGACCAGGTAGAGGACCGCCTTGTTGATGCTGAGGTCGACCCCGCCGAGGTGGATCGAGACCCAAGGTTCGAGTTTGAACTCGTTCTGGGGCTTGAAGGCTTCGTTCTTGCCGTCGTTGCCGAAGATCAGCAGCAGCAGGATCGAGATTGCGAAGTAGGCGCCGAAGCCGATCAGGACCTTGGCTTTGGTGCTGAGGCCGCTCTTCTCGGGGTCGCCCTTGCTTGAGGCGCCGCCGGGCGCCTGCACCGTTGCCGACTCCATGACTAGACCCCCTGACCCTCGGGCTGGTCGTCGAACAGGTGCACGAGGCCCTGGGCGGCGAAGGAGATCGTGAAGAGGGCGAGCAGCAGGATCGCCGCGGCGAGGCCGGACTCCCGTTCGGCGATGCCGACGAGGAGGACGGCGGTGGCCATCAGCCAGACCCGGCCGAGGGTGCTGCCGGCGACGATGCCCATCGCCTTCTGCCGGTTGCCGCGGGCCAGCTCCTGCTTCATGCGGCGCTGCGCGAGCATCTGGATCCCCCGCTGCAGGAGCCAAACCGCCGCCGCCACGGCGAAACCGAGCAGGGGCAGATCGCCGAGCAGGAAAACGGCGAGCGCGACGAGCAGCGCGATTAGATCGACGTACTTTGGAGGAGACATAAAGTCGGTAAAAGAGGAAAAGGCGCCCAGCTCGAGGCGGAGTGAGCGCAGAGGCGACTATATCCAATAGGCCCCGGGAATGGCTTTAGGAAGCCAGTTCGTGAGGGTTGCCACTACCGCGGCGGGGTCGGCTCCACCGCCTCGAACTCGCCGGTCTCGGGGTCGATCGCCGGGAAGGTCCCGGTCTCGAGCTCGGCTTCGACCCCGCGGTCGACCTCCTGGAGAGCGGGCTCGGGGGCGCCGACCTGGCGGCGCAGCGTGACCAGCTGGCGGAGGCGGGTTTGGCGCAGCTTGAGGATCTCCAGGACCTCTACGAGATAGACGCTGGCCGCCAGCGCGAGGATGCCGAAGAGGGCGATGACCGCGGTCCAGAGCGGGTCGAAGTTGCCGTGGTCGTCGCTGTAGGGGACGAAGCGCAGGGCGAGGGCGAGGAGCGCCATCGTCGCGGTCCAGCCGTAGAGATAGAGCAGCGTGCGCCGCTGTGAGAAGCCGATGTCGGCCATCCGGTGGTGGAAGTGCCAGCGGTCGGCTTTGTAGATCGGCCGGCCGTATTTGAGCCGCTTGGCGACGACGAAGCCGGTGTCGAGGATCGGCACCGCGAGGATGATCAGCGGCAGGAACAAGGCAACCACCGCATTCGTCTTCAGCGCGCCCTGCACCGCCACCGCCCCCAGCAGGTAGCCGAGCAGGTTGGAGCCGGTGTCCCCCATGAAGGTGCTGGCGGGCGGGAAGCCCCAGCGGAGGAAGCCGAGGGCGGCGCCGGCGGTCAGCGCCGCGAGGACCCCGGCGGCGGTGCGGTCGAGCGAGAGGGCGATCGTCGCCAGGGTGATGCCGGAGATCACCGCGACCCCGGCGGCGAGGCCGTCGACGCCGTCGATCAGGTTGATCACGTTGATCACGGCGACGATCGCGATCACGGTGCCGACGTCGCCGAGGTGGACGACGCCGCCGCCGGGCAGGGTGAGCAGGTCGACGGTCCCCGGGGTAAGCCGGCCGAAGAAGGGGAAGGTGAAGTTGTCGACGGTGACCCCGGCCGAGACCGGGATGACGACGGCGGCGGTCTGGCCGAGCAGCTTGACCGCGGCGGGGAGGTCGAAGACGTCGTCGAGGACGCCGACCGCGGCGATCGCCACGGCGCCGATCAGGATCGCGTGGCTTTCGCCGTCGCCGGGAAGGAAGAGCAGGCCGGCGACGGCGACGCCGCCGAGGATCCCGAGGCCGCCCAGCTTCGGCGTCGGGGCGAGGTGCAGCTTGCGCTCGCTGGGGTAGTCGATCGCCCCCACCCGCAGCGCCAGCCACTTGGTCAGCGGCACCAGCAGCAGGGTGAGGACGCCGGCGACGAGGAAGGCGAGGTAGGCGTCGGTGTCAGTTGGCATAGCGGTCGAACCAGAGGGTAAGCGCCATCAGGCCCCAGATCTGGCGGCTGAGGTCCTCGCGACCGGAGATGTGCCGGTCGAGGATCGGGGTCACCGCGGCGGGGTCGAGCAGGCCCTGGCGCTCGAGGGCCGAGGGCGCGAGCGTCTCGCGGGCGAACGGCTCCAGCGGCCCACGCAGCCAGGCGGCGAGGGGGATCGAGAAGCCCTGCTTGCGGCCGTGGACGATCTCGTCGGGCAGCAGCGGCGCCAGGGCGCGGCGCAGCAGCCGCTTCTTCTGGAAGCCGCGCACCTTGGCCCGGCGCGGCAGCGAGAAGGCGAACTCGGCGACCTTCTGGTCGAGGAAGGGGACGCGCAGCTCCAGCGAGTGGGCCATGCTCAGCCGGTCGGTCTTGACCAGCAGGTCGTCGACCAGGTAGATGCCGAGGTCGACGTCCTGCATCCGCGCCAGCGGGTCGGCGCCGGCGGTCTCGGCGTAGCGCTCGCGGTAGAGGTCGAGCGGGTCCCAGCCGGAGGCGGCGGCGCCCGCCAGGTCAGTACGCGTCTGGGCGGAGAAGATCTCCTTCCAGCCGTGGTGGCGCTCAAGCGGCGGCAGCGCGGCGGCGCGGGCGAAGCGCTTGGCTTTGTAGTCGAAGCCGACCCGGTCGGTGCGGCTCGGCAGCGCCTCGACCAGTGGCCGCGCGAGCGGCGCCAGGCGGCCGACGCGGCGGGCGAGGAGGTCGGCGACGTAGGTGTAGTAGCCGCCGAAGAGCTCGTCGCCGCCCTCGCCCGACATCGCCGTCTTCACGTGGCCGGAGGCGAGCTGGGAGACGAGGTAGGTGGGCAGCGCCGAGGAGTCGCCGAACGGCTCGTCGAAGGCCTCGACCAGCTTCGGCAGCAGCTCGACCGCGTCGGGGCGGACGACCAGCTCGTGGTGGTCGGTGCCGTAGCGCTCGGCGACGAGGCGGGCGCGGGAGAGCTCGTCGAATCCCTCCTCCTCGAACCCGATCGAGAAGGTCCGCAGCGGCTCGCCGAGATGGGCGCTTGCGAGCGCGGCGAGCGCGCCGGAGTCGACCCCGCCCGAGAGCAGGACCCCGACCGGGACATCGGCGACGAGGTGGGCCCGGACGCTGTCGTCGAGGACCTCGCGCAGCGCTTCGGCCAGCTCGGCCTCGGAGCCGCGGCGCGGCTCGCCGCCGGGCACCGCGCCGACCCGCGCGTAGCGGCGCAGGGAAACAGTGCCCCCCTCCCAGGCGAGCAGGTGCCCGGGGGGCAGCTTGCGCGCCTCGGCGAAGATCGTCAGCGGCGCCGGGATCGAGTTGAAGGCGAGGTAGGCGGATACGGCCTCGGGGTCGATCTCCCGCGAGAAGCCCGGCTGCTCGAGCATCGCCTTCAGCTCGGAGGCGAAGGAGAGCTCGCCGTCGGCGTGACGGTAGTAGAGCGGCTTGATCCCGAAGCGGTCGCGGGCGAGCAGCAGGCGCCGGCGGCGCTTGTCCCAGAGGGCGATCGCGAACATCCCCCGCAGCCGCTCGACGAACCCCTCCCCCCACTCCTCGTAGCCGTGGACGAGGACCTCGGTGTCGCAGTCGGTGGCGAAGCGGTGGCCGCGACCCTCCAGCTCCCGCTTCAGCTCGCGGTAGTTGTAGATCTCCCCGTTCTGGACGACGACCGCCGATCTGTCCTCGTTCTCGATCGGCTGATGCCCATGATCAAGGTCGATGATCGAGAGCCGCCGCGCCGCCAGCGCCACCGGCCCCTCGTGGAACAGCCCGTCGTCGTCCGGCCCCCGGTGCACCAGCCGCCCGCTCATCCGGGCGACGGCCTCGAGGTCGGGGGCACCGTCGCTGCTGACGACTCCGCAGATCCCGCACATAAGCGGGCAGTCTCGCAGGGGCGTTGGAGGTCCGAGAGCGCGAGGGAGGGTCGGGTACCCGTCTACCTTCGCTGGGCTATCCGCCCGGAGACACTGGAGCCATCCGAGGGCGAGCGCTGGGGCGGATAGCGGACGCCGCTCGTACGACGGGTACCCGACCCTCCAACCGAGCCGCGCCAAGCTCCCGCCCATTGAACTACCGGTTCCGACTTTCGCCCCAACGGGGTGGGGACAATCTCGGATGGGTTGTCGATCTCGGGAGCTGGTGCGACCACGAACCGTCAGGGAGGGTGGGGTGTCCTCCTGACGACCGGCGTTAGCTATTCGCCCGATAGCTCCTCCTAGGACTGCTCCTGTTCTCTCCGGGCGAATAGCCCAGGAAGGAAGGAGGACACCCCACCCTCCCTCGCGGCCCGAGGTAAAAGCGATTAGCTGCCGTTGTTCTTGGGAGCTGCTGGACCCTGCCCCATCACCTTGGCGACAGTCGCCATAAGCACCTGGATGTAGAGGGAGACCGAGCGGTCGGCGATGTACTCCATGTCGTGGGCGAGCTTGTCGGCCCAGGTCTCCTCGCGGGTGATGCGGGTCTGGGCGAAGCCGGTGACGCCGGGGCGGACGACGAGGCGCTGCCAGTACTGGGGGATCTCGCGGCAGAGCTCGGCGTAGAAGGTTGGCCGGATCGGGCGCGGGCCGACGACCGACATGTCGCCGCGAAGCACGTTCCAGAGCTGCGGCACCTCGTCGAGGTGGGTCTTGCGCAGGACGCCGCCAATCCGGGTCCGCTCTTCCTCGGTGCGGCGGGTCAGCTCCTCGCCGTAGTAGGGGCCGAGCCGGGTTTCCGCGTCCGGCTTCAGGGTGCGGAACTTGTACATCCAGAAGAGGTGCCCGGCCCTGCCGACGCGGGCACCGCGGTAGAGGACCGGGTGGCCGGAGTCGAGCAGGATCACCAACGCGATCAGCCCCAGCAGCGGCGAGAGCACCAGCAGGATCGAGGCCGAGATGAGGATGTCCAGTGCCCGCAGGACGGGGTCGATCGGCCGCGGGTCGCCCTCCGCCGCGGGTGCGACGAGTTCTTCGAGGCCGGCCTCGGCCTCGGGCAGCTCGCTCAAGAAGGCGTTATGGGATGGGTCTCTTCGCGCAATGGTTGGGCTCCGACGGTTCCGAGGATGGTCGCGATCAGCGTGGACGGATCCCGCAGTGTCGGCGCCGACTCCGCGGTCCGCTTCTCCAGCTCCAGCGCGCGGGCGTCGGTCAGCGGCCGCAGGCGGCCGGAGCGGATCAGCGCTTCGTCGACGCCGCCGAGGCGGCCGCCGTAGGTCGTGTAGACGGGTACGCCGAGGGCGGCGGCCTCGCGGTTCATGGTGCCGCCGGCCGAGAGGACGAGGTCGGCGAGGGCGACGAGGCTCTGGGCCTCCACCGCGCCGGGCGGGACGATCACCGAGGGCAGACCGAGGCCGGTGATGAACTCGCGCTGCGCATCGGTGCGGGGCAGGACGACCGCGTGCACGCCCTCGTCGCGGCCGAGGCGGTCGAGCACCTTGGGGAAGAGCGGGTTCGACTTTCGGTGGTAGAGCGAGACGTCGGGCGGCGGTCTGACGATGACGACGACCCGCTCGGCCTCGACGCCGAGCCGGGTCAGCGCCTCCGGGTCGGGCTCGAAGTCGTAGAGGTAGTACTCCTCCTTCAGACCGGGATACGGGAAGTACTTCTCCTCGGTGACGCCGAAGCGGCGCAGCCGGTCGAGGGGGACGGTGTCCGGGAACATCACCCGCCGGGCCAGCCGGCAGCCGATCCGGTGCTGGGTGACGGCGTACTCGTAGTCGTGCATGTTCGCCTCGGGAACGCCGAGCGCCTTCGCCGCGATCGCCAGGTCGTTGGAGCCGTGGGCCAGCGCCAGGTCGAAGCCGCGGCCGCGGCCGAAGCGCAGCATCCCGGCGCTGCGCGCGGCGAGACTGGAGGCCTTGCGCAGGCGCGAGGCGCCGCCGTGGCGGCCGATCGGCGTGTGCTCCATGCCGTGCAGCTGAAGCAGCTGCTGCGTCTGGGCGTAGTCGCGGGAGGTGATCTCCACCTCGTGGCCTTCGGCCCGCAGCCGGGAGATGATCGGGCGCAGCACCAGCACGTGCGCCGGGGCGCTCATGTCAACCCAAATCCTCAACGGCACCTGCAAACCTTCGCATCTCGGCGTCCTCGGTCGCTCGCGTGCAGAGCACGCCACGCTCCCTGCGTCCACCGACCTGCTCGGTTTTCGGAGCCGTCAGGCAGGAGCAAGTTCGGCGTAGAGCGGGAAGCGATCCATCAGCGCCTCGGTGCGGGCGCGCAGGTCCTCCCTAGAGGACTCGAACTCGGGGCCGAGGGCGGCGACGATCACCTCGGCGATCTCGGTCATCTCCTCGGTGCCCATGCCGCGGGTGGTCAGCGCCGGCGTTCCGATGCGCAGACCGGACGGGTTCATCGGCGGCCGCGGATCGAAGGGGATCGCGTTGCGGTTGACCGTGATCCCGACCTCGTCGAGGCGGTCCTCCGCGGTCTGGCCGTCGAGGCCGGTCGGGGTGAGGTCGACGAGGACGAGGTGGACGTCGGTGCCGCCGGTGAGCACCGGCACGCCGCCGGCTTCGAGCCCGGCGGCGAAGGCCTGGGCGTTGGCGATCGTCTGCCGCTGGCGCTGGCGGAACTGCTCGCTAGCGGCGATCTGGAAGGCGACTGCCTTGGCGGCGACGGTGTGCATCAGCGGGCCACCCTGCTGGCCGGGGAAGACAGCTTTGTCGATCCCTTTGCCGTACTCCTCGCGGCAGAGGATCATGCCGCTGCGCGGGCCGCAGAGGGTCTTGTGGATCGTCGTCGTGACGACGTCGGCGTGCTCAACCGGGTTGGGGTGCTCGCCGGCGGCGACGAGGCCGGCGAAGTGGGCCATGTCGACCATCAACTTCGCCCCCACCGAGTCGGCGATCTCGCGGAATGCGGCGAAGTCAAGCTGGCGCGGGTAGGCGGACCAGCCGGTGACGATCAGCGCCGGCTTGTGCTCCTGCGCAAGGCGCTCGACCTCGTCCATGTCGACGAGGAAGTCCTCGCGGCTGACGTGGTAGGGCACGGGGTTGTAGAGCGTGCCGCTGACGTTGATTTTCATCCCGTGGCTGAGGTGGCCGCCGTGGTCTAGCGCGAGGCCGAGGAAGGTGTCGCCCGGTTCCAGCAGCGCCATGTAGACGGCGTTGTTGGCCTGGGCCCCCGAGTGGGGCTGGACGTTGGCGTGCTCGGCTCCGAACAGGCTCTTGGCGCGCTCGATCGCCAGTTCCTCGGCGACGTCGACCTCCTCGCAGCCGCCGTAGTAGCGGCGGCCGGGGTATCCCTCAGCGTACTTGTTGGTCAACACCGAGCCGACCGCTTCGAGCACCGCCTGGGGGACGAAGTTCTCCGAGGCGATCATCTCCAGGGTCCGCTGCTGGCGCCGCAGCTCGGCGTCGAGGACGCCGGCGATCTCGGGGTCCACCTCGCTCAGCGGGGCGCTCTGGAAGTTCTCGGGAAGATCGGTCATCGACGGCCGACGATAGCAACGGTCATGGATAGTCTGGGGCCGGTGAGAGTTCGAGCTCTGCTCGCCCCGTTGGCCCTTGTGCTGGTCTCGGCGCTGCCCCTCGCCGCCGCCTCAGCCGCGGTCGAGAATCCCTGCGAGACGGCCGAAGCGCGCTTCCTCCTCTGCCCCAATCTGCGGATCGCCCCGCCGAGCGAGGTGTACGCCCAGAAGTCCGGCGGGCATGTGCTGCTGCGGGCGACCAGCGACGTCCAGAGCCGGGGCAAAGGGCCGATGGAGCTGCACGGCCGCCGCGACGGCCCCCGCTCGATGTCGGTCAACCAGTGGATCTTCAAGAAAGGCAGGGGCCACCTCACCTTCCGCACCGACGCCCAGCTTCGCTTCACGTATGTGGGCACCTACTTCGGGGGCTCCTACTGGAAGGTGCACGAGCTGGCGAACTTCGAGCTGCGCCGGGTCGGGCCCGACGGAGCGGTTGGCGACGTCGTCCGCACCAGCCCCAAGCTCAACTACTGCCTGCGCGATCTCTACAGGACCCGTGCCGGGCGCCACTCGCCGCCGAGCCGGTACTACCCGGGTTGCAACCAGAACCCCCTCAAGGACCACGTCCGGCTCGGCACCTCGGTCGGCTGGTCGGACATCTACCCGGCGACCTACCATCAGCAGTGGATCGATGTCACCGGTCTGCGCGGCTGCTTCGCCTACCGGATGATCGTCGACCCCGAGGAAAACCTCTTCGAGTCGAACGAGGGGGACAACTCGTCCCAGGCGCTGGTCCGCCTGCCCTTCAAGGGCGAGACCGGCTGCTAGGCCTGGGCGCAGCCCAGGCGCTTTACCCGAGGCCGACCGAGGCGAGCTTGCTGGCAAGGTCGCCCGGCGAGAGGGCGCCGTCGCGGAGTATCCGCCAGTCGCCGTCGTCCTCGATCGCGGTGATGTCGACCACGGTCGAGGGCAGGCCGGGCAGCTCGCCGCCGTCAATCGCCAGGTCCGCCCCCTCGCGGATCGAGGCCGGGACGTCGTCGAAGCGGGAAGGCGCCGGCTCGCCGCTGAGGTTGGCCGAGGTCTGGAAGACGGGGCACATCGTCCCCGCCAGCGGGCCGCCGATCAGACGGATCCCGAGCTGCTCGGGGTCCTGGCGGCAGGCAAGCGGGTAGCGGCGCAGAGGATTGGCGACGACGAGGGTCACCGGCCCCGGCATCAGAGCGCTGACCGCCGCTTTCGTCCGCGGCCCGAGCCCCGCGACCAGCTCCCGGATCGCCAGCGGCGAGAAGTACATGACCGCCGAGGGCTTGCCGTCGTCGCGGCCCTTGAGCCGGTGGACCCGTGCGATCGCCCCAGCGTCGAGCGGATCGCAGGCGAGCCCGTAGAGCCCGTCGGAGGGGAAGACGGCGACGCCGCCGCCGGAGACGCAGCGTTCCAGCGCCTTGCGCGCCACCTGCGCCTCGCCGCTCTCCAGCCGGATCAGCTCGCTCACGGCTGTCCCACTACCCGGCCGACGACGACCCGGTCGATCCCGGCCAGGTCGCGCCGCACCTCGATCGCGCCGAATCCCGCATCGCGCATCACCTCCCCGACCGCATCCGCCTGTTCCTCCCCTACCTCGACCGCGAGCGCGCCTGCCCTTTGCCCCGCATAGCGGTGAAAAAGTCCGGCGGACCCTGGGATCAGGGCGCGGTAGACGTCGAGGCCGTCGGGGCCGGCGAGGAGCGCCTCGCGGGGCTCCCATTGCGTCACCTCGGGCTGGAGCGTGGGCCAATCGCGCTCGGCGACGTAGGGAAGGTTGGCGAGGACGAGGTCGAACGTCTCTCCCTCCGGGAGGGTGCCTTCGAGGAAGCGGACGCGGTCGGCGAGGCCAAGGCGCTCGGCGTTGGCGCGGGCGACTTCCAGCGCGCCGGGAGAGGTGTCGGTTGCGGTGACAGCGCAACCCGGGAGCTCGTCGGCCACCGCCAGGGCGATCGCTCCTGACCCGGTGCCGACGTCGAGCACGCTCGCGGGGTTCAGCTCGACGGCGAGATCGACCAGCAGCTCGGTCTCGGGCCGCGGGATCAGGACGCGCCGGTCGACCGCCAGCTCGATATCGCGGAACCCTTTGCGGCCGAGGATGTAGGCGACCGGCTCGCGCCGCAGCCGCCGCCGCACCATCTCGCCAAACGACCGCGCCGCCGGCGCCGGTACCTCCATACCGCCATCGGCCACCAGCGCAGCTCGCCCGCACCCCATCGCCTCACCCAGCAGCAGTTCGGCGTCCAAGCGCGGGTCTTCGACCCCCGCCGCCGCCAGCGCGTCAACGGACGCAGCGAGCGCGTCGCGAACCGTCGCAGCGGTCATCGTCGCCACGATCTCAAGCTGCGGAGGCCGCGGCCTCGAGGCGCTGGCGCTTCTCCTCGGCTTCCAGCGCATCGGTGAACTCGCCCAGCTGCCCGGCCAGGACGCCCTCGAGGTTGTGGGAGGTCAGCTTGATCCGGTGGTCGGTGACCCGGCCCTGGGGGAAGTTGTAGGTGCGGATCTTCTCCGAGCGCTCGCCGCTGCCGACCTGGGCTTTGCGCTCGGAGGCGACCTTCGCCTGCTGCTCGGCCAGCTCGCGCTCGTAGAGCCGCGCCCGCAGGACCCGCATCGCCCGGTCCTTGTTCTGCAGTTGGGACTTCTCGTCCTGCATCGAGACGACGACACCGGTCGGTTTATGGGTGATCCGCACCGCCGAGTCGGTCGTGTTGACCGACTGGCCGCCGGGACCGGAGGAGCGGTAGACGTCGATCTGCAGGTCGTTTTGGTCGATCTCGACCTCGACTTCCTCGGCCTCGGGCAGCACGGCGACGGTCGCGGTCGAGGTGTGGATCCGTCCCTGCGACTCGGTCTCCGGGACCCGCTGGACGCGGTGGGTGCCGCCCTCGAACTTGAAGACCGAGTAGGCGCCCTCGCCCTTGACCTCAAAGGTGACGTCCTTGAACCCGCCCGAATCTGACGCCGACTGCGAGAGCACTGCGGTCGAGAAGCCGCGCTCATCCGCGTAGCGGGTGAGCATCTTGTAGAGGTCGCCGGCAAAGAGCGCCGCCTCGTCGCCGCCGGTGCCGGCGCGGATCTCGACGATCACGTTCTTAGCGTCGTTGGGGTCGCGCTCGACCATCGCCAGGCGGATCTCCTCTTCCAGCGCCTCCAGCTGCGCCGGCGCCTCGTCGACGACGCGGCGCATCTCCTCGTCCTCACCCTCGGCCAGCAACTCCCGCGCCCCTTCGAGGTCGTCGCGCAGCGTCCGCCACCGCGCCGCCAGCTCGCTGGCCGGCTGCAATTCCCGGTATTCACGCCCGACCTCCGCATACCGCGCCCGATCCGAAATCACCTCCGGATCCGACATCTGCGCCTCCAAGTCAGCGAACCGACTCTCGATCTGTTGAACCAGCGACTCGATCACGAGGCACAACATAGGCCAATCGAGCGGCCCTAGTGGCGGGGGCGGGGGTCCCCTCTCAGGACACTCAACATCGAGCCATAGCGAGATG
>DASSYI010000056.1:0-4516 GCA_035703365.1 Solirubrobacterales bacterium | reverse complement strand
GTTCGACCAGACGCCCGTCGGGGGCGCGCCGGCCGACATGGCGCGGCTCGCCGAGCTCGGCCGCGAGGGCCTGTTGCTGCTGTGCGGCGACTCCACGAACGCCGACCGCCCGGGCTACTCGCCGAGCGAGTCGATCGTCGGCCCCAACCTGCGCGAGCGCTTCGCCCGCGCCGAGGGCCGCATCGTCGTCACGAGCTTCGCCTCCAACATCCACCGCGTCCAGCAGGTGATCGATGCCGCGGAGCGGCTCGATCGCAAAGTGGCGCTTGTCGGGCGTTCGATGCGGAAGAACTTCAACATCGCCTCGAACCTGGGGATCGCCAACGCGCCGCAGGGGATCTTCATCCAGCCGCGCGAGATCGAGGACTTCCCCGACGAGAAAGTCGTCGTGATCTCTACCGGCAGCCAGGGCGAGCCGCTCTCGGCGCTGCGGCGGATGGCCAACAACGACCATCGCGACGTGCAGCTGCACTCGGGCGACACCGTCGTCTTCTCGGCGACGCCGGTCCCCGGCAACGAGCGCGCCGTCAACGAGACGATCGACCGCATCTACGAGATCGGCGCCACCGTGATCACCGCCAAAGACGCACCGATCCACGCCTCCGGACACGGCTGGCAGGAGGAGCTGAAGCTGATGCTCAACCTCACCCGCCCCGAGTACGTGCTGCCGGTCCACGGCGACCACAAGCGGCTGCGGCTGCACTCCGAGCTGGCCGAAGCAGTCGGGATCGAGAGCGACCGCATCTTCCAGGGCCGCAACGGCCTGCCCCTGGAAGTCGACGCGAACGGCGCCGGTTTCGGCGAGGACATCCACGCCGGGGTGATGTACGTCGACGGGGTCAACATCGGCGAGCCCGACGACGCCGCCCTGCGTGACCGGCGCGAGATCTCCGCCGACGGCATCTTCATCGTCGTCGCGACGATCTCCAGCGACGACGGCAGCGTCGCCGCCGATCCCGAGGTGATCTTCCGCGGCGTGGCCTTCCTCGAGGAGGCCGATGCCTTGGTGGAGGACCTAAAGGACCTGGTCGAAGACCAGCTCGAAGACGCCTCCGGGCCCCGTCGGCGCGAGAGCCACCTGATCGAGGAAGATCTGCACGATGCGGTCGGCAAGCTGGTCTGGCAGAGACTCCGGCGCCGGCCGATGGTCCTGCCGGTAGTCGTCGAGGTCTAAAACCGAGTCTCGCCAGCAGGCCGCGTTGGGGGCGCGCCTGCCGTGTGAAGTTACACGCGCGAAAAACCGCCCTGCAGTGTCTCCCGCTTATTAGTGCGGAATGCCTGTTCGATCAGGCATATCGCGATGTCACAGGATTTCTTGTTTGGTACAAGCGAATCGCTTTTGGAACAGGGAGTTCCACTGGTGGACCTCATGTCCAACCAGAAAATCGGTTGAAAGGACCAGTTATGAAAAGGCTGTTTCTGGCCGCGCTGCTGGCTGCTCTGATGCTGGTGCCGGCGAGCTCTGCCTCGGCGGCGTTGGAAGGCGAATACGCGCGATTCAAAACCTGCCCGCTGAGCAATAGTGCTGTGAACGTCTGTCTCTCGGCAGAGAGCACCGGCGGGACCTTCACGGTAGGGAAAAAAACGGTTCCCCTCATAAATGAAGTGAGGCTCCGGGGTGGACTCATCACGCCTGAAGCTTTCCAGGACCCGGCGACTTTCGTGGCCCCGAGTGATGGGGTAATCATCTCGAAAGCTGCACAGCCCGTGCCCGGAGGGCTGCTGGGTGTCACGGCACCTAGTTGGTGGCCCTCGTTCCTCAGGGATCTATTCAACGAAACGATCAACAACGGGTTCACCGGGGTCACTGCGACGGTCGAATTGGCCGGACCTCCCTCTGCGGTCAAATTCAGCTTCACCAACGCGCTGACCGGCGCAGGTCCCGCATTCGCCATGCCGGTGAAGGTCAAGCTGAGCAACCCGTTCCTTGGTAGTAACTGCTACCTCGGGTCGAACTCGAATCCGGTTCAGCTGAATCTGACGACCGGCACGACCGCGCCTCCGCCTCCGAATACGCCGATCACCGGTTCCGTGGGCGAAGGAGGGAACATCGACGGGAAAATCGCGTTCCTGAAAAAAAATAAACTCGTCGACAACTCGTTCGCTGCTCCGGGAGCCAACGGGTGCGGGGGGTTGTTCTCGTTCCTGATCGATCCGTTCGTCGATTCCATCGTCGGCACCCCGTCGCCGGCTGGGACGAACACCGCGATCCTCGAAGGCACGACCTACCTGGGGATCGCACCGCTGATTCGGCCGATGCTGTAGACCGACGCGGAAACGTAGTTCGATCACGGGGCGTCGGCTTTGCCGGCGCCCCTTTTTCATGGCACTAAAAAGCCCGCCGGAGCAAAATCTGGGGAGAAAGCTCCGGCGGGCAATGTGTCTCGTCCACGGACGAATCTAAAAGCCGGTCCTAAAGCGGCTTTAAAACTTTCGGCTCAGGCCTTGAGCACGTAGCCAGCGCCGCGCTTGGTGTGGAGGAGGCGGCCCTCGCCGCCTTCCTCCAGCTTGCGCCGCAGGTTGGAGATGAAGACGTCGATCGTGTTCGTGGCGGCCATCGGGTCGTAGCCCCAGACCTCGTCGAGCAGGCGCTCGCGGGAGACGACGAGGCGCTCGTTGTGCATCAGGAACTCGAGCAGCTCGAACTCGCGGTTGGTCAGCTCGATCTCGCGCTCGCCGCGGCGCACCTCGCGGGTGTCGGGATTGAGAGTTAGGTCGGCGACCTCCAGCGAGGCGGCGCCGCGCGGGGGCCGGCGGCGCAGCAGGGCCCGGATCCGGGCCAGCAGCTCCTGGCGCTCGAACGGCTTGACCAGGTAGTCGTCGGCGCCGCTGTCGAGGCCGGTCACCCGGTCCTCGGTCTCGGCGCGGGCGGTAAGCATCAGGATCGGGACGTCGCCGTCGCTGCGCAGGCGCCGGCAGACCTCGACCCCGTCCATCCCCGGTAGGCCGAGGTCGAGCACGACCAGGTCCGGGACGAAGCCGGCGGCGACGTCGAGCGCCTCGACCCCGTCGGCCGAGGTGCGCACTTCGTAGCCCTCGTTGCGGAGGGAGCGCCGCAGGACGTCGGCGATGTCGACGTCGTCCTCGACGATGAGGACGCGGCCGCCGATCTGGTCGATCTCGGAGAGCACGATGCGATGGTACCCGCGGAAATCGCCGCTCCGCGCGACATTTAGGCCGAATTTAGCTCGCAGGGGTGGCGCCCTCGGCGTCGAACCGATGGACATGTTCGTGCGTAAGAAGCGCGCTGGAGCGGCGCGGCGGGGCAAAGCGGCCGCGAAGCGCAAGCCGAAGGCCACGGCCAAAGCCGGCCTGCGCTTGCCCGGCGGCCTCGAGCAGCGCCACATCGACCTGATTGCCCTCTTCCTGATCGCCTTCGGCGTCTACCTGGTGTTCGTCCTCTTTTTCGGGTGGGAGGGCGGCAAGGTCGGCTACGGCACCGAAACCGCGCTCCTCTACCTGTTCGGCAAGGTGGGAGCCCGGATCTTCACCGTGCTGCTGCTCCTCGTAGGCGGCATGCTGCTGACCGGCACTTCCGTTTCCGACCTGGCGAAAGGCATCGGCCGCGGCCTGCGATCGCTCTTCCGCGGGCTCTTCGCCGGAGGTGACGCGGCGGCGCGAACCGTCGCCAAGACCCACGCGGACTGGCGCGAGCACCGCGACGCCCGCGCCGAGGCCGCGACCGTGGCGGGCGAGACCGACGTGATGAGCGGCTACCCGGAGGACGAGGAGGACTTCGAGCCGACCGTCGCCCTCGCCGAGGAGGACGACTTCGACTTCGATCCTCCAACCGACGTGTCTGAGGACGAGGGTCCCATTGACCCCGCCAGCTCAGACACCCCCGGCGAGGAGCTGCAGAACTACGACTCCGAGGACGCCGTCGCGGTCGTCGACGAGGGCGACCGGGCGCACTCCGGCCTGACCCCGATGGGGTCCAAGCGGGGCGTGACGATGTCGGAGGAGATCGACTACCGCCCGCCCTCGCTCAAGCTGCTCGAGCGCGGCAAAGGCGACAAAGGCCCCGACCCGCGGGATCAGGAAGCGGTCGGGCGCAAGCTGGTCGAGACGCTCGGCCACTTCGGCGTCGAGGCGAAGATCGTCGGCGTCGTCAGCGGCCCGCACGTCTCCCGCTTCGAGCTGCGCCTCGCGCCGGGCACCAAAGTCAAGAAAGTCACCGAGCTGGCCAACGACATCGCCTACGCGCTCGCCTCGACCGACATCCGCATCCTGGCGCCGATCCCCGGCAAGCAGGCAGTCGGGGTCGAGGTGCCCAACCGCACCCGCAAGATGGTACGGCTCGGCGACATCTACGCCGGCCGCCCGGAGAAGACCTCGCCGCTGGTGGCCTGGCTCGGCAAGGGGATCGACGGCAACGCGGTCTGGACCGACATCGCGAAGATGCCGCACGTCCTCGTCGCCGGCACCACCGGCTCGGGCAAGAGCGGCTGCGTCAACGCGATCCTCTCCTCGATCCTGATGCAGGCCTCGCCGAACGAAGTCCGCCTGGTGCTGGTCG
>DASSYI010000065.1:0-48518 GCA_035703365.1 Solirubrobacterales bacterium | reverse complement strand
ACCTCGGCACTGCCGTTTTCCAGCTGGTCCTCGGGGATCTCGTAGACCTGGGCCGGGCACATCGAGACCCAGGTCTGCGCGACCTCGCGCGGGACGTGGGTCTGGATCCGGACGTGGTTCGGAGCGTCGTCGCGGGTGGCGTTGCCCGAGAGGAAGACCGAGTCGAGCTTGTTGAAGGTCAGCTCGTTGTCGGCCTGCGGGTAGCTCTCGCTCGCCTTGCCCTCGAAGACCGGGATCTCGGCGTTGTCCTCGATCTTCCAGTGGCCGCCGGGGAAGGCCCCTTTGGTCGCGACCATGGCGCTGCCCATCATGCCGCCGAAGATCAGGCCTTTGGTCAGCGGCTGCTTCATGTTGCGCGAGCGGTAGAGGTCCTTCTCGATCACCGAGTCGCGGATCTTCGCGTCGTAGCTTTCGAAGTTGACCGAGTCGATGTCCTTCTTGAGGGACTCGACGATCGCTTCCGCCGCGTACATCCCGGCGTGCATCGCGTAGTGGACGCCGGCGAGTTCGGCGATGTTGACCATCCCCGCGGCGTCGCCGGCCATCACCATGCCGGGCACCGAGAACCGCTTCGGCAGCGCCCAGTAGCCGCCCGAGGGGATCGTCTTCGCGCCCCAGCCCACCCGCTTGCCGCCCTCGATGATCTTGGCGATGAAGGGGTGGGTCTTGAACAGCTGCAGGGCGTCGTGGACCGAGAAGGTCGCGTCGGTGTTGTCGAGGCCGACGACCAGGCCGAAGCAGACCTTGTCCTCGCCCATCGGGTAGATGAAGCTGCCACCCGCCTCCTTGAAGCGTGGGCTCCATCGCAGCGGCCAGCCGAGCGTGTGAATCACCCGGTCGAGCGGCTTCGGGACCTCCCAGATCTCCTTCACCCCGAGCTCCCAGACCTGCGGGTCGGAGCCCTCGCGCATGTCGAAGTAGTCCATCGCGGCGTAGGTGAGGTGGCCGATCGTGCCCTCAGCGAGGACGGTCGCCTTGGCGACCACGTCGGAGCCGGGCTCGAAATTGCCGAGCTCTTCGCCTTCCTTGCCGCGGCCGCGGTCACCCGAGCGGACGCCCTTGACGATCCGGTCCTCGACCAGCAGCTGCGTCGCGGCGGTCTCGGTGAGGATGTAGACGCCGGCCTCTTCGGCTTTCTCGGCCAGGAAGCGGCCCAGTTTCGAGACCGAGAGCGTGTAGGTGCCCTCTTTGCGGAAGTTGGGCGGCGGCGGCTTCAGCGGGAAGGCTTTGCTCTTGGTGAGGAAGTACGTCGCGTCCTTGGTGACCTCCTGGTAGACCGGCGGCCAGTCGGCCGGATCCAGGTCAGGGAAGAGCCTGGTCAGCGCCGAGGGGTCGACGTTGGCGCCGGAGAGCAGGTGCGCACCGGCGACTTTGCCCTTCTCGATCACCGCGACCGGGACTTCGCCGAGCTTCTCCAGTAGCTCCGGCTCGTTCTCGAGGAGCTGCATCAATTTGTTGGCGCAGGCGAGGCCGGCGGGCCCGCCGCCGACGATCGCCACGCCAACCTCAATACGCTCGTCCTCCGGATCCGTCGGCGCCGCGATGACGCTCTCGGGATCGAACGGGGGCGGGAACTCGCTCGGAGCTACTGGCATCGCTCTAGCCCTTCTTCGCCTTGATCGCCTCGGTCAGCTTGGGGACGATCTTGTGCAGATCGCCGACCACGCCGAGGTCCGAGAACTCGAAGATCGGCGCGTTCGGGTCCTTGTTGATCGCGAGGATGTTTTCCGAGTTCTGCATCCCGACCTTGTGCTGGATCGCCCCGGAGACGCCGGCGGCGAGGTACAGCTTCGGCGCCACCGTCTTCCCGGTCTGGCCGATCTGGGCCGCGTAGGGGTACCAGCCGGCGTCGACGACCGCGCGGGTCGCGGCGACGGCTCCCCCCATCGAGTCGGCGAGCTGCTCGCAGAGCTCGAAGCCCTCTTTGGCTCCGAGGCCGCGACCGCCGCCGACGAGGATGTCGGCGTCCTCGATGTTGACGTCAGCGCCGCGCTGCTCGCCGCGCTGGACCAGCTTCGCCTTGGACGACCACTCGGAGAGCTCGACGTCGACGTCGACGACCTCGGCGGTGCCGCCGGACTCCTTCGCGTCAAAGGCGTTGAGGCGGCCGATAATGATGCCGGGCTCAGAGACGTAGCCGACGTCGGCGATCTCGGAGTCCTGCAGGATCGGCCGCTCGACGACCAGCTTGCCGCCGTCGACCTTGACGGCGGTGACCTCCATGGTCACGCCGGCGTTGAGGCGGGCGGTGAGGCCGGCCCCGATCTCGAAGCCGAGCAGGCCACCGCCGAAGAGGGCGTAGGAGATGCCCTCGTCCTGGATGACCTTGGCCATCGCGTCGACGATCGGCTGCGCCAGCCCCTCGGGCACGCTCTTGGCCCGGTAGACCTTGGCGGCGCCGTAGTTGCCGAGCGAAGCGCAGGCGTCGTCGGCGACCTCGCCGACCACCAGCGCGGAGGCCTCGCCGCCGATTTCACCGGCCAGCTTGGCCGCCTCGGAGATCGCCCCGAGCGAGTTCTTGTTGAAGTTGCCCTCGTCGTCGTGGAGGGCGTAAACCAGAATCCCTGCCATCTAGATCAGCTTCCTCTCGTCCAGCCACGCGACGATCTTTTCGACCGTCTCGTTGGTGTCCTCGTCCTCGATGATCTCGCCCGCTTCCTTCGCCGGAGGCGGGTTCAAGCCCAGGACCTTGGTCTTCGAGCCGTCGGCGCCGACCTGGCCGGCCTCGATGCCGACGTCGCCGGTCGCCTTCGAGTCGAGCGGCTTCTTTTTCGCGCCCATGATCGCTTTCAGGCTCGGGTAGCGCGGCTCGTTAATCGCGTCGCCGACGCTGATCACGGCCGGCAGCTCGACCTCGACGGTGTCGTAGCCGTACTCGGCCTGGCGCTCGCAACGCAGCTTGCCGTCGGTGACGTCGATCTGGATCACCTGGGTCAGCGAGGGCATCTTCAGGTGGTCGGCGACGACAGCGCCGATCGTGTAGCACTCGCCGTCGTCCGACTGCTGGCCCAGCAGGACCAGGTCGGGGCTCTCGGCCTCGAGCACCTTGGCCAGCGCGTAGCCGGTGGCGCAGACGTCGGAGCCGGCCAGCGCGTCGTCGGAGAGGTGGACCGAGCGATCAGCGCCGAGGGCGACGGCCTTGTGCAGCGCGCGGACCGCGGAGCTCGGGCCCATCGTCACCGCCACGACCTCCTCGACCGGGATCGCCCCACCCTCCTTGATCTGCATGGCCGCCTCGAGGGCGTGCGTGTCGAAGGGGTTGAGGTTTTTCTCGCCGCCGCGGTCCAGTCGCATCGTGTTCGGGTCGATGCGCTTCTGAACGGCGGCGTCCGGGACCTCCTTGACCAGGACGCAGATCTTCAAAACAAAGCCTCCTTAGGGGTGATTCTCAGGTCTTCGCGGGGCGCGATCTTAACGCCTGCCGGCGGTTGACTGACGAGTCAATCAGGATGATACCCGGATCGGACGGACCTATGCACGGATCCGTGTCAAATGTCACGCAGGGCGCGCAGGCACGCGGGTCGCGCGCTCAGTCTTCGGCGTGGCGGGCGGTCGCCCGCTCCTGGATGAACTCGACGATGTCATCGGTTCCGGCGCCGGGAGTGAAGACCTCGGCGACCCCGAGCTGCTTCAGCTCCGGGATGTCGTCGGCCGGGATCGTGCCGCCGACGGTGACGAGTACGTCGTCCACCCCCTGGGCCTGCAGCAGCTCGACCACTTTCGGCACCAGGGTCATGTGGGCGCCGGAGAGGATCGAGAGGCCGACGGCGTCGGCGTCCTCCTGGATCACGGTCTCGGCGATCTGCTCGGGCGTCTGGTGCAGCCCGGTGTAGATCACCTCCATGCCGGCGTCGCGCAGAGCGCGGGCGATGATCTTGGCGCCGCGGTCGTGGCCGTCCAGGCCGGGCTTGGCGACGACGACGCGGATCTTGCGGGCGGTTGCTGCCTCCATCGGCTCGGAACCCTAGCGGGATCGGGTCCGGGCGCCGGTCCGCAGCGCAAACCGGGAGGGCGGTGGCATCCGCCGGCGACTGGCTACCCGCCTGGCGCCGAAGCCCGCGACGGTTGCCAGCAAGGTCACCGCCAGGGCGACGAGGCGGCGGCCGAGGCGCTCGAAGTGCAGGGTCTGCCAGCCTTCTTCGCGGGCGATCGCGGCCAGCGGCGGGTCGGGGTTGACGGCGACGGGGTTGCCGACCGCGCACAGCATCGGCAGGTCGGAGATCGAGTCGGAGTAGGCGTAGGACTCCGCCAGCTCGATCCCGTGCCGGTCGGCGAATTCCTCCATCGCCGTCACCTTGCCCTCGCCGTAGACGAAGGGGCCGTCGAGGCGGCCGGTGAAGGCGCCCTCGCCGTCGGTCTCGTAGCGGGTGCCGATGCCGCCGTCCATGCCGAGCACGTGGGCGAGCTGCTCGACGACGCCGTTGCCGGCGGCGCTGACGATGAAGGTCGGCCGGCCGGCGTCCTGGTGGACGTAAACCTCTTCCAGCATCTCCGGGAAGACCCGCGGCAGGATCGCCGCCATCACTTCCGGGCCCATCCGGTCGATCGTCCGCTCGGGGACGCCGCGGATCAGCTCGCGCGCGACCTTCAGCACCTCAGCGGTGCGCTCGTCGGTGGTGCCGCGCAGGCGGTAGCGGAAGTGCTCGAACCCCCAGCTGGCGAGCTGTCGTTTGCCGACGATCCCCTGCTTGGCGGCGATGCGGGCGAACTGCATCCCGCTCGACCCCGCCATCAGGGTCTTGTCGAGATCGAAGAAAGCGGCAGCCCGCGGCGCCACGTCGCTCGCGGGCTGCTCGCTCAAGGCTGGATCAGCCCCCGTTTACCTCGATGACGATCGCGTCGCCCTGCCCGCCGCCAGAGCAGATCGCGGCGACGCCGAGGCCGCCGCCGCGGCGGCGCAGCTCGTGGACGAGGGCGCCGACGATGCGGGCGCCGGAGGCGCCGATCGGGTGGCCGAGGGCGATCGCGCCGCCGTTGACGTTGACCTTCTCCTCGTCGACGCCGAGCATCCGCACCGAGTTGAGGGCGACCGAGGCGAAGGCCTCGTTGATCTCCCAGAGGTCGACCTCGTCGGCGCTCTTGCCGATCTTCTCCAGCGCCTGCTTGGCGGCGTTGGCCGGCGTTTTCGCCAGGTAGGGGAAGTCGTCGGCGACGGTACCGTAAGAGAGGATCCGGGCCAGCGGGGTCTTGCCCTCCTTCTCGGCCCACTCCTCCGAGGCGACGACGATCGCGCCGGCGCCGTCGTTGACGCCAGGAGCGTTGCCAGCGGTGTGGGTGGCGTCATCGCCGCCGATCGCCTTCAGCTTGGCGAGCGTCTCCAGGGTGGTGTCGGGGCGGATCGCCTCGTCGGCCTCGACCGTCGACTCGCCCTTACGCGACTTGACGGTGACGCCGACGATCTCGTCGGCGAGGCGACCGGCTTCGGTCGCCTCGTGGGCGAGCCGGTGCGAGCGCTCGGCGAAGCGGTCCATGTCGACGCGGGTGATCTCCAGCTCGTTGCCGACCTCGCTGGCCTCGTTGATCATCTGCTTGTTGGTGAACGGGTTGGTGAGCCCGTCGTGGGTCATCGCGTCGAGCGCCTTGACGTCGCCCATCCGGAACCCGAACCGGGCGTTCGGCAGCAGGTAGGGGGCCTGGCTCATCGACTCCATGCCGCCGGTGACGGCGACGTTCGAATCGCCGACGCGGATCGCCTGGTCGGCGAGGCCGAGCGAGCGCATGCCCGAGGCGCAGACCTTGTTGATCGTCTCCGAGGGGACCTCCTTGGGGATCCCACCCTTGATCTGGGCCTGGCGCGAGGGGATCTGGCCCTGGCCGGCCTGCAGGACCTGGCCGAAGACGACCTGCTCGACCTGCTCGGGGGCAACCCCGGAGCGATCGAGAGCGGCCTCGATGACGGTGCCGCCGAGATCGGTGGCGTCGAGGGAGGAGAGTCCGCCGCCCATCTTCCCGAAGGGGGTGCGCGCGGTACCGAGGATCACTGAGCTGGGCATCTACTGCCTTTCCTTTCCGAAGTTCGCTGGCCTGGCCCCTGTCCGCCAGGTCCAGCGGATGACGATACCGACAGGGCAACGTAAACTCGCGGCCGATGAAGGTCGAGGTGAAGCAGGCAGGGCTGACCGCAGTCGGCGCCGATCTGGTTGCCGTGGGTCTGTTCGAGGAGGGCGAGCTGCCCGCCGCGGTAACCGCCGCGGGAGGAGCCGACTCCGCCAGCCCCGGGTTCAGGAAGCTGGCCCTGCTGCGACCGGAGGGGACGCCGCCGGTCCTCGTCGTCGGCCTCGGCAAGCGCGGCGAGATCGACGCCGAGAGGCTGCGCGTCGCCGCTGCGGTCGCCGCCAAAGAGGCTTCCCGCCTTCAGGCGACCTCGCTCGCCTGGGCGCCGCCGGAGACCGAGGACGCCGAGGCCGGCGCGGCGGCGCTGGTCACCGGCACGATCCTCGCCGCCTACCGTTTCGACCGCTTCAAGTCGGGCGACGGCGACGACTCCCCCCGGCTCGAGTCGCTGACCCTGCTGGCCCCTGCCGACCTGGAGAGCGCGGCCGCGGTCGCCACCGTCCTCGCCGAAGCCCAGAACCGGGCCCGCGACCTGCAGCTCGCGCCCGCCAACGTCGCCACCCCGAGCTTCCTCGCCGCCCGGGCCGAAGAGATCGCCGCCGGCTCGGACAGGATCGATGTTGATGTCTCCGGCCGCGCCGAGCTGGAAGCGAAAGGGATGGGCGGCCTGGTCGCGGTCGGGCAGGGAAGCGCCGAGGAGCCGAAGCTGATCGCGCTGCGCTACAGCAGTGGCAACTCCGGGCCGACCGTCGCCTTCGTCGGCAAGGGTGTCACCTTCGACACCGGCGGCATCTCGCTCAAGCCCGGCGCCGGGATGCAGGAAATGAAGATGGACATGTCCGGCGGTGCCGCGGTACTCGAGGCGGTCGCCGCGATCGCCGAGCTGGGGCTGCCCGTCGACCTGATCGCCCTGGTCCCGACGACCGAGAACATGCCCTCCGGCACCGCGGTCAAGCCCGGGGACATCATCACCCAATACAACGGCAAGACGGTCGAGGTCAACAACACCGATGCCGAGGGCCGGCTGATCCTCGCCGACGCGCTCGCCTACGCGGTCGAGCTGGGGGCCGAGCGGATCGTCGACATCGCCACCCTGACCGGCGCCGTCGAGGTGGCGCTGGGCAAGACCTACGCCGCCCTGGTCGCCAACGACGACGGTCTCGCCGCCGAGGCGCTCCGCGCCAGCGAGGCGACCGGCGAGCTGCTCTGGCGGATGCCCCTCCACCCCGAGTACACGGAACTGATGAAAGGATCGGTCGCCGACCTCTCCAACCTCGGCAAGAAGCGGCTCGCCGGAACCCTCACCGCGGCCGCCTTCCTCGAGGAATTCGTCGGCGAGACGCCCTGGGCCCACCTCGACATCGCCGGCACCGCGTGGGACACCGGCCGCGAGTACGTCGGCAACGAAGCCAGCGGCTTCGGGGTGCGGCTCCTGGTCGAGCTCGCCCTTCATCTCAGCGCAGGAAGCCACTCCGCCTAACCCCCGAGCAGCATGCAGGTGGCGATGCCGTGGGCGAGCAGCTTGCCGCTCTCGGCGGCAACCATGTTCGCGTCGGCCGTGGCCTGCTTGCGACCCCGGTAGAGGACCCGCGCCTCGCAGAGGACGCGGCCGGTGTCGCGGGTGACCGGCCTCACGTACTTCGCCTCGAGCCCGAGCGAGGTGTAGCCCACCCCGGCGGGCAGGGTGGTGTGAATGGCGCAACCCAGGGCCGAGTCGAGCAGGGTCGCGGCGTAGCCGCCGTGGACGACGCCGATCGGGTTGTAGTGCTCCTCGCCGGGTTCGCCCTCGAAGACCACCCTCCCCTCCTCCAGCTCGACCGGCCGCAGGCGCATCGTCACCGCGATCGGCGGCGGCGGCACCTTGCCGGTGACGACCGCGGTCATGTACTCCATCCCGGTCATCCCCGCGCCAGCCGCTGCCGTCGGCACCGGGTCCTGCCAGACGAGGGTGCGGCTGCGGGAGCTCTCCGGGTCGGCGGCCGCGAAGGCCTCGGCGACCTCGGCCGCGCTGCCCTCCGGCGCGGTGACGAGACCGTTCTCGCTCACCTGATCTCCAGCCGCTGGAGGTCGGCGGTGCGTCGCGGCCGCGACGGCTGCGCCGGGTAGTGCAGGTCGGCGCTGATCTCCGCCTCGCTGATCGCGATCCGCGCCGCCTTCGGGCGCCGGTGCTGTCTGTGTCGTGGAATCAGCCTCATCCTGGGCCTCCGATCGGACTTGGTTGCATGAAGCAACCTTGGACGGCGCGAGCTTACCGGAGTCAGTTGCTTGATGCAACCAAGTGTGCGAAGATCACACCGTGCTGCATCGCGACTACCCCGCCCTCGACTGCTCGGTTGCCAAGGCCCTTGAGGTGATCGGCGAGCGCTGGTCGCTGCTGATCGTCCGCTCGGTGATGCACGGCAACCGCCGATTCGGCGAGATGCAGGAGTCGCTGGGCATCGCCCGCAACGTCCTCTCCGCCCGCCTGCAGCGACTGGTCGACGAGGAGATCCTCGAACGCCGCGCCTACCAGGAAAGCCCGCCCCGCTACGAGTACTTCCTGACCCAGAAGGGCCTCGACCTCTGGCCCGCCCTGATCGCCCTGCTGAACTGGGGCGACCGCTACTCCCCCAGCCCCGAGGGCCCGCGGCGGCTGATCGTCCACAAGGAGTGCGGCGGCACCGTCAGCGAGCGCGGTATCTGCGAGGCCTGCGGCAAGCTGCTGACGGCGCGGGATGCGAAGCAGGTGCCTGGGCCCGGGGCAAAGGTCCCCGAGGGCGAGTCCGCGGCCGTCGCCTAGCCGCTCTTCTCCTCGGCTTCCCGTCGCCGGATCTCGTCGGCGAGCTCGACGTACTCGAGGACCATGAGCTGGTCCTTGACTCGATTCGCGGCGCGCTTCATGGCGATCAGATCGTCCAGCGAGGCGACCCGCACCCTCACCCCAACGATCTCCTGGAGCTGCGCATTCGACCGCAACTGCTTGTAATTCTTGATCCCGGCGACGTCGCCGAGGACGTCGAAGCTTCCATGGGCAGTTTCGAAAGTGAAGTTCGCCGCGGGTCCGAGAGTCTGCTCATCCGGTTGGAACGGCCGGTCCGAGGGCGCGCCCCGCAGGCTCACTCCGATCTCCCCCAGCGCAGATGCCAGGCGACCCAAGTTTCCCGCGTCCCGCGCGTAGGCGACATCAAGGTCGTAAGTCGGGTACGAGGATCCCTGCGCTAGCCCGGCAAGGCCTCCGATCACCACGAAGTCCACGCCGTTGCGGTCGAGGGCCTCCAACAGCGGCTTCGGTTCGAGCGGCTTCCCCAGGTCTGCTGGAGTCATAGTTCCTCAAGTCGCCGGGGAGCCACGACTTCCCCCCGGTTCCGCCTCACGAGATCCGCAAAATGCAGCCCCCGCTCGACCCGCTCGCTTGGGGTGAGCGCAAGGTTCGCCCGGTTCAGCGTCAGATCGATGCCCGTGTCGCGTTTCTCGAAGCCCAAAACCAGCTCCTCACCCATCAGGTGCAGAAGCTCTTCCAGGGTTCGCACGGTGGGCGAGCCGCGTTCCTGCTCGATCCGTGAGATCGCGGATTGGGTCGTGCCGGCTCGGATCGCCAGGCGCTCCTGGCTCAGGCCGTGCCTCATTCTGGCTTCGCGCAGCAGTCGTCCAGGTTCTAGACTCATAGCGTATAAGCGATTATCGCATAAACGCGCTGCCAGCCGATCAGCTAGTTTTCGCGCAACCGGAGGGCAACGAGGAGGAACGAATGGCGACGGCGGCTGGGCTTCAGGTCAAGGACAGGATCTTCATCGGCGGCGAGTGGGTCGAGCCAAGCGGCAGCGAGACGATCGAGGTCGTCAACCCGGCCACCGAGGAGGTCGTCGGCACGATTCCCGCCTGCGCGCCCGAGGACGCCGATCGCGCCGTCGCCGCCGCCCGCGAGGCGTTCGAGAGCTGGTCGCGAACCTCGCGCGAGGAGCGAGCCGGCCACATCGAGGCGATCGTCGCCGGCCTCCAGGAGCGCGCCGAGGAGCTGACCGCGACGATCACCCAGGAGCTGGGAATGCCGTTGAAGCTGAGCGGGATCATCCAGGTGGGCCTCCCCACCTCGCAGTTCGCCTCGATGCCGAAGCTGATGGAGGAAGTCGCCTGGGAGGAGGAGGTCGGCAACTCCCGCATCCTCCGCGAGCCGGTGGGTGTGCTCGGCGCGATCACCCCATGGAATTTCCCGCTGAACCAGATCGCCGCCAAGGTCGCCCCCGCCCTCGCCGCCGGCTGCACCGTCGTCCTGAAGCCGAGCGAGGTGACGCCGCTGAACGCCTTCCTGCTCGCCGAGGTGATCGAGGCCGCCGGCCTGCCCGCCGGCGTCTTCAACTTCGTCACCGGCCTCGGGCCGGAGGTGGGCGAGGCGATCGCCGCCCACCCCGGCGTCGACATGGTCTCCTTCACCGGCTCGACCCGCGCCGGGCGCCGCGTCTCCGAGCTTGCCGCCGAGACCGTGAAGCCGGTGGCGATGGAGCTCGGCGGCAAGTCGCCGAACGTGATACTCGACGACGCGGACCTAGCCAGAGCGGTCCCCGACGGAGTCGCGAAGTGCTTTCTCAACAGCGGCCAGACCTGCAGCGCCCTGACCCGGATGCTGGTCCCGCGCCAGCGCCTGGCCGAGGCCGAGGAACTGGCCAGAGCGGCCGCCGAGAGCTTCACCCCCGGCGACCCGTTCGACTCCTCGACCCGCCTCGGCCCGCTCGTCTCAGACGTCCAGCGCGAGCGCGTCCGCGGCTACATAGAGAAGGGGGTCGAGGAGGGCGCTCGGCTGATCGCCGGCGGCGCCGAGCCCCCGGAGGGCCTCGAGCACGGCTACTTCGTCCGCCCCACCGTCTTCTCCGAGGTCGAGGCCGGGATGACGATCGGCCAGGAGGAGATCTTCGGGCCGGTGCTGGCGATCCAGCCCTACGAGGGCGAGGACGACGCGGTCCGCATCGCCAACTCGACCCCCTACGGCCTCGCCGGCGGCGTCTGGTCGGCGGACTCCGAGCGCGCGATCGCCGTCGCCCGCCGCATCCGCACCGGCCAGATCGAGATCAACGGCGGCGCCTTCAACCCGCTCGCTCCGTTCGGCGGCTACGGCCAGTCCGGCCACGGACGCGAGAACGGCCGCTACGGGATCGAGGAGCTGCTGCAGGTCAAGAGCCTGCAGCTGTAGAAGTCAAGGCGAGGAGTTGTCGATCAATTCCTCGGCCGTCCAGCTTCGCTCGGTCAGGTGGTTTGCGTTCATCCAGTCGAGCAGCCGCTGCGTCCGGCCAGGGCTTATCTCGCGGCTCTTAGCGAGGAGCGGCAGGGTGGTCTCGATCTGCGCTTCCATCATCTTGCGATCGGGCGGCGGCACCGATTCGAGCGCCTTCCTGATCACTTTGAGGGCAAGCTCGGGGTGAGCGACCGCCGTCGCAGTTCCACGTTCCACGGCCCCCAAGAAGTCGTCGATCAGGGCGGGTTCGTCGGCCACCATCTTCGTCCGGGCGACCAGCACCAGTTCTTCGTAGTCGGGAATCCCTAGATCCCCGGCGGGGGTGACGACGGGCTTGTCGCCCAGCGCCTGGATCTCGGGCCCCACGATGTTCGCCGGCCCGCCAAAGATGGCATCCGCCTCTCCTCCAACCAAAGCCGGCACGAGATCGTAGGCGACCCGCTTCAGCTTCACGTCGTCGAGCGTGAGGCCTGCCCGCGCCAGGACGGCTTCGAGGAACCCTGCTTGGAACGGGGCCCCCGGGATCGCGATGGTCCTTCCCTCGAGGTTGGCGATTCCCTCGATTCCCGAGCCTTTCAGCCAGATCATCGCCAGCGTCGGCCGGGAGACCACGCTGCCCACGGCGACGATCGGCATCCCTTTTTCTCTGCCGACCACCACCTGCGGAAGCGGCACCACCCCGAGGTCGTCGATTTCTTTGGCCACGTAGGCGGCCGGGCGGCTCGGTTCCAGCGGCGACCCCACCCAGACGTCGAGACCGAGGTCCGCGAAGTAGCCCCGTTGATCGGCCATCAGGATGCCGACGTTCTGGGCGCTCTCTTCGCTCTCGAGGGTGACACGCAGCTTCTTGGGATGCGCCTGACTGTAGGCGGCATCGCGGGTGGTTATAACGGCCTTCCGATCGTTGCTCCCACCGCAGCCGATAAGCGGCAGAACGGCGATTAGGGCCACGAGGCAAACCGCGCCCTTTGCCGAACGCCCCCCCGTCACGGCAGGTAGCTGTTGGTGAAGATCTCCGAGGCGGGCACCTCCCGCTCGATCAGACCCCTTTGGTACATCCAGGCGAGCAATCGCCTGGACTGCTCGGGGTCGATGCGAGGGTCGCGGACAAGCAGCGGCAGGGTGGCCGCGACCTGGGCATCGACTTCCGGCTCCTCCAGTTCCCGGTTTCGTTCGCCATTTTCCTCGATTAGCCTGGTCGCCCACGCGGGATGCTCTCGCGTCGCGGCCACACCGCGAGTCAGGGCAGCCATGAAGCGGGAATACAGGCGGGGGTACTTCGCCACGCACTCGGTGCGTGCAACGACCGCCAGCTCCTGATAACCGGGTATACCGAGCTTCTCGACGCGTTCGGCTACCGGCGCCGCCCCTCGCGATTCGAGCGTCATCCCCTCGATGTTCCACGAGCCGAAGACCGCGTCGGCTTCCCTCGACAGCAGAGTCGGAATCAGGCGGTAACCGACAGGCTCGAGCCTGACCTCTGCGGGCTCGAGCCCTGCCCGAACCAAAATCTCTTCCAGGAACGCTTTCTGGAAGGGCACGCCGGGGTAGGCGACCGTCTTGCCCTTCATCTCAGCGACCGAGTTGATCCCAGAGCTCTTCAACCAGATCATCGCCGCGGTGGGTTGGGAAATTAGGGTTCCCAGCACGATGATCGGCGCTCCCGCCGCCTTCGCGATCACCGCCTGCGGCACCTGCGCGAGCGCAACGTCGTCGACCCTGAGCGTTAGGTAGCGCACCGGCCGATTCGGGACGATGGGGGTGAGCACCCGCGTCCGAACGTCGACGTCAGAGAAGAAGCCTTTGAGCTTGGCCACCCAGACCGCGACGTTGTCCGGTCCTACGTAGCTGTTCAGCGAGACCCGCAGGGAACCCCGGGCGGGGGATCGGCACTTCGACCGCTTCAGGACTTCCTGCCCAGACGAACTCACTTCTGAGGTCGGTAGGGGGGCGGATTCGGCGTCCGCGACTTTGCTCCCTTCGCCACACCCCGCGAGCAGAACCGCGACTGCCACCAGCCCCGCAAGCCACGAGCGAATCTTCATTACTCAGATTCTACGAAGTGATAGCCCTTCAGGTCGGAGTGGCGGTGACGTCTCCCGCTGGGCGACCCGCCACCGAGGCCGCCCGGCCCACCTTCTCGCCGATCCCGAAATGGGCGCAGATCATCAGCTCGTGCTCGCGCCGCAGGGGGCGGCTGGGGTCGACCACTGGGGCGCTGCGGATCGCGTCCGCCTCTTGGGCGACCCAGACACCGAACGGGGCGCCGGCGCAGTTGGCGAACGGGAGGGCGACCACCCGGGCGCGGCGGCGGCGGCCAAGCCGGGCGATCAGCCAGACCGGCTCGGCGCTCTCGGCGTCGACGTAAAAGCCCTGCACCTGCCCGACGGAGTCTCCTCCCAGCCCGGCGAGCTCGGCGCCGATCCAGTGCATCGCCTCGGCCGCCGGGGCCGGCGCCTCCTCAGCCATCGACGTGCTTCTCCAGCAGCTCGCTCGCCGCGGTGGCGGGGTCGAGTTCGCGGCGGACGACCCGGTCGAGCAGGTCCGCGGTCGCCGGGTCCTCGGCGACCGTCTGCTCCAGGCGGCGGCGCATCCGCGAGGCGGCGATGCCGAGCACCTCGCTGCGCAGGTTGCGGGCGCGGCGCTCGGCCAGCGTCCCCGCCTGTTCGATGAACTTTCGGTGCGCGTCGATTTGCGCGGCCAACTCGTCGACCCCTTCGCCGCGTGCCGCCTCGGTGCGCAGGATCGGCACCTTCCAGCCCTCCGGGTCCTGGGAGAGGGCGAGCACGCCGCGGACCTCGCGGACCATCGTGTCGGTCATCGGGTGGTCGGCCTTGTTGACGACGATCACGTCGGGGATCTCCATCACCCCGGCCTTCAGGGCCTGGATCGAGTCGCCGGAACCCGGCATCAGGGCGAGGACGATCGTGTCGGCGTGGTCGACGATGTCGATCTCCGCCTGGCCGACGCCGACGGTCTCGATCAGGACGTCGTCTTTGCCGGCCGCGTCCATGATCAGCGCCACCTGCAGCGCCGCCTCGGAGAGGCCGCCGAGGGCGCCGCGGGAGGCCATCGAGCGGATGAAGACGCCGGGGTCGAGGAAGTGCTCGGTGAGCCGGATCCGGTCGCCGAGCAGGGCGCCGCGGGTAAAGGGGCTCGAAGGGTCGATCGAGAGCACCGCGACCTCGCGCTCGGCTTTGCGCAGCTCCCCGGTCAGGGCGCCGATCAGCGTGCTCTTCCCCACCCCGGGCGGTCCGGTGAAGCCGACGATCCGGGCATTGCCGGTGCGCGGGTAGACCTCGCGGACCAGATCCCAGCCGGCGGGGTCGTCGGACTCGATCAGCGTGATCGCCCGCGCCAGCGCCCGCTTTTCGCCGGCCAGGAGGCGCTCGGCGAGCGGGGCGGATTTGGCGACGTCGGCCACGGGCGGGTGAGTCTAAGAGGCGGCCTCTAAAGTTGCCCCGCCGTGCTCCGCTTCCTGGCCCGCAACCGGATGCTGACCCCGCGCTACGCGCGGCTCCTCTGGCGCTACCTGTGGCGGCGGCTGCTGACGCCCGCGGGCCGGCGCTGGAGCTCCGACGGGCCGTTCTTCCTCGGCCGGGGGCTGGAACTGAAGATCGAGCCGCGCGCCGAGATCCGCTTCGGCCGCTTCGTCTGGATCGGCGACGGGAGCAAGATCCGCTGCCACGAGGGTGTGGTCGAGATCGGGGCGAAGACCGTGATGGGACAGGAGTGCACGATCTCCGCCTACCAACGGGTGCGGATCGGCGAGGAGTGCGTTATCGCCGACCGGGCGATGTTCATCGACTTCGACCACGGGATCGTCGAGGTCGAGCGGCCGATCCGCATGCAGGGGATCTACAAGCGCGACGTCGAGGTCGGCAACAACGTCTGGATCGGCTACGGCGCCTGCATCCTGCGCGGGGTCAGCGTCGGCGACAACTCGGTGATCGGGACCAACGCGGTGGTGACCAAGGACGTGCCGGCCAACGCCGTCGTCGGCGGCATCCCCGCCCGCATCATCCGCATGCGCGAGGCGCCCGCCGAGCTGCGCTGGGAGCGCCCGGTCGAACCGGACCCCGGGGCGTGGACGACGATGCAGCCGCCCGAGTACGCGGGACGCGACGAGTAGCGAATTCCGTGCGCGGGTAGGCCTAGATCGTGCCCGAGGAAGAGAAGCTCGACCAGAAAGAGGCGGTGAAGCGCCTCAACGCGGCACTGGAGCTGCAGTATCGCTCCGCCCTCCAGTACTCGGTCGTGTCGTCCAGCCTGACCGGCATCGAGGCCCAGGCGCTCGGCCCCAAGCTGACCGAGTTCGGAGACTCCGAGCTGGCCGACGTGCGTCGCCTGATCGAGAAAATCGTCTCCTTCGGTGGCGAGCCGACCACCAGCGTCGCCGAGCTGCGGCTCGAAAGCGACGTCGAGGGCGCGCTGGGCTCACTCGCCGACAACGAGGAGGACGTGGTCGAAGCGCTGCAGCAGGCGATCGAGCCCACCGGCCGCGAGGGCCGCTCCGAGGCGTTGGAGCACCTGCTGGAGCACCTGATCCTGCGCAAGCAGACCCAGGTCGATTTCCTCAGGCGCGCGATCTCCTAGAAAGGACACGCCCGGCAGACCGAGATCTCTTGTCTGCAAGGAATCCGTCAGGCTTGAAACGTATTGTCTGGCCGACAATGCGCCGTTCGCGAAACAGTGTCTGCATGGCCCCCGACGGGAGACTGCGATCGGAGGAGGTCGCGGTGAAGTTCGGCCGCAACCTCTTCCGCTGCCGCCGCCGTGCGGCGATGTCGCAAGAAGAACTTGGCGCGCTCGCTTCGTTGCACCGGACCGAGATCGGAATGCTCGAGCAGGGCACCCGCCTGGCGCGGGTCGACACGCTGATGAAGCTTGCGGGCGCCCTCTCGATCTCGCCCCTGGAGCTGCTCGACGGCATCCACTGGACCCCGGGCAACAACCCCGAGGGCAGCTTCAGCATCACCGACCGCTCGCTCGCCCGCCGCGGCTGAGCGAAGTGAAGCGCTGCTGAGCGCAGCGAAGCGCTGTTAGGGAGTCTTGGCGCCGGCCAGGTCGGCGTAGACCGCCGCGGTCTGCTCGGCGACGTCGCCCCAGTCGAAGCGCCGCAGGTGCTCGTAGGCTTCGGCGACCAGGCGGCGGCCGAGCTCGTCGTCGGAGAGGACGCGGATCGCCACCTCCGCCAGGGCTTCGGGGTCGTGGGCGCGGAAGCGCAGGCCGGCCTCCTCGTGGGGGACGACCTCGCGCAGGCCGCCGGTGTCGGCGACGATGCAGGGACAGCCCGAGGCCATCGCCTCCAGCGCCACCAGGCCGAAGGGCTCGTAGATCGAGGGCACCACGGTGAGGTCGGCGATCCGGTAAAGCGAGTGCAGCACGTCGTCTCCGATCCAGCCGAGGAAGGTGCCGTGCTCCATCAGGCCGAGCTCCTGCGCCTGGCGCTTCAGCTCCGCCTCGTGGGTGCCCGAGCCGGCGACCAGGAACCGCGTCCCCGGCGCCTCTTCGATTACCCGCGGCATCGCCTCCAGCGCCAACTGGAAGCCCTTCTCGTAGACGAGGCGGCCGATCAGCAGGACCAGCTTCTCGTCCGGCGTCGCGAACTCGGAGCGCAGCCGGGCCAGCTCGGCCTCCGGCTGGGCGGGCAGGTCGTCGGGGTCGATCCCGTTGGGGATCACACTTACCCGTCCCTCCTCGACGCCGAAGATGTCGGCGATCTGTTCGCGCATGTAGTGGGAGCAGGCGATGACGCGGTCGGAGCGGTTGGTGATCCAGCGCTCGACGCCGTGGATGTAGGTCTGCGGGTGCTTGTCGACCCAGCCCTGGTGGCGGCCGTACTCGGTGGCGTGGATCGTCGTCACCAACGGAGCGCCGAAGCGCTTGGCGAGGTGGTCGCAGGCGTTGGCGACGAGCCAGTCGTGGCCGTGGACGAGGTCGTAGCTGTAGCGGTCGCCGAGCTCAACGCCGGCGGCGAGCATGTCGGAGTTCATCCGTTCGATCCAGGCGACGAACTCGCCGAGGTCGGTCGGCCGTTTCGGCTCGCGGATGCGGTGGATGACCACTCCCCCGCGGTTCTCCTGGGCCGGCGACTCCTCGCCGCCGCGGGTCAGCACGTGAACCTCGACGTCGCGCTCGACCAGGGCCTCGGAGAGCTTGCGGACGTGGCGGGCGAGCCCGCCCTCGATCAGCGGCGGGTACTCCCAGGAAAGAATCAGGACTCGGGTCATTCGGGTGGCTGGTTCACGGCTCCAAGAGCGGAGCGAGGCTGAGGTCCGGGGCGAGGGATCGCATACGCGGATCGGGGGGGCGGTCGCAGTCTATGGCCTCCAACATCGCCCGGGCGTGATCGGTGGCGCGCTGGTAGGCGTAGTCGCCCGCCTGCTTGCGCTGGTCGAGGAAGGCCCAGTCGCTCGCCTGGGTGGCGAGAAGCTCGCGCGCGGCGCGCGCGAGCTTCTCTCGTTCCAGCCCGCCGGAGACCGCCCGCAGCAGGCGCAGCTCCATCCGCCGGGCACCCCAGGCGAGGTCGGCGACCGGCGGCGAGTCCCAGGTCCGCAGGCCCTTTCCCTCGCCCCAGGTCGAGGGCTGCAGCGAGCTCTCGACCGGCTCGTGCTCGGCCAGCGCCTGGGGCACGGTGAGGAGGCGGACGCCCGCCTGCTCCGCCCCCTCGAGCACGCCGCGCAGCCAGATCGGCCCCTCCGACCACCAGTGGCCGAGTAGCTCGGTGTCGATCGCGAAGACGAGCAGGCCGCGGCGGCCGCGCTCCTGCGCGTAGGCGCGGAGGCGCGCCGCCGCGGCCGCGAGGAACTCGCCCGCCTGCCGCCGCGCCGCGGCCTCGGCCGCGGCCGGGTCATACGCGCCGCCGCCCACCCGCCAGATCCGGATCCCGCGCAGCGATTTGCCGGCGAACTGGGCGTGGGCGAGGTCGGAGGGATACCCGTCCAGCGACCAGAGCCAGGAGATCGCCTCCCAGTCGATCGGCAGCGCCACCGGCCCCGCCGGGGTCCGAACCGGCGCCAGCGCGTCGAGGGGCTCGGTGTGCGCGCTCTGGTCGACGCAGAACCAGCGCACCCCCTCCTCCGCCAGCTGCCACTCGAGACCGGGGATGTAGGCGCACTCGGGCAGCCAGAAGCCGCCGTCCCAGCCGAAGCGCCGCCGGTGCGAGCGGGTCCCGGTCCGCAGTTGCAGTCGCATCCCCGCCCGCGTCGCCAGCAGCGGCAGGACGGCGTGGGTCGCAGCCGAGGCCGCCAGCGCGATCCGGCCCTCGGCCGCGGCGCGCTGGAAGGGCGCGAGCGGGTCGCCGCCCGCCGCGTCGAGCAGCTCGAGGGCGCGGCTGTACCGGTCGCGCTCGCCTTCGCAGGCGGCCCGGCACTCCGCCGGCACCTGCTCGAGGTCGGCCTCGGCGGCTCCGATCCGCCACTCGATCAGGAAGCGGCGCAGCCGCTCGGCGGCGCCGGCGTCCTCGAGCTGGTCGGCCAGCACCGGGGTGACCGTCATCGTCAGGTCCCGCGCTATCTCCAGGACCGGCAGGTAGGAGCGGATCACCGCGTCGAACAGCCACTCCTCGCCGAACGGGTAGGTGCCGAAGCCCTCGACGTAGGGCATGTGGCTGTGGAGGACTATGGCTAGGTCCCCATGGGTGTCTGGGCCGGCGGGTCCTGTCCCCGATTTGGTTCCACCACCCCTTTCGGGGTGGTCCCCCAAATCGGCGCCACCCGCCGGCAGGGGCGCACTTAAGTCACGCATGGCAGACGGCGAGGAAATCCAGGGCGCCGTCGAGATTCTCTTTTCTCAAGCTGAAATCGGAGCTTGAGATCGCAGGGGTGAAGCGGTTGTAGAAGGGCTTGGTCAGGTGCAGGTGCTTGTGGACGCTGTCCCAGCCGAGCTTGATCGCCAGCTCGTGGACGCGCAGCTTGCGGGCGTGGAAGAGGCCGAGCATCTCGACTTGGGGGAAGTGCGCCTCGCAAAGCGCCTGGAACTCCTCGGCGCGGTACTCCTTCACGTGCCAGGGGTTGTCGGACTTCTCCGCCCCGGGCGGTGCGAGCGTGAGCAGGTTGGGGGTCGAGACGTAGGCGACGCCGCCGGGGGCGAGCATCGACTTGAAGTGCTCGAGGATCGCGCCGGGGTCCTGGACATGCTCGATCGTCTGCAGGAAGACGACGGCGTCGCAGGGCTCGGCGAAGGACTCGACGAGATCGCGCTCGAAGCGCAGGTTCTGCCGCCGGTACCGCAGCCGCGCGTGGTCGTGGGCTTCGGGGTTGGCGTCGACGCCGACGACGCTCGCGGCGGCGCCGGCGAGGACGTCTGAGCCGTAGCCCTCGCCGCAGGCCATGTCGACCGCCCGCTTGCCCCCGACCCGCCCGGCGATCCACTCGTAGACGACCAGATGGCGGCGGAACCAGTAGTTCTCCTCGGGAACGTCGGGCAGCGTCCGCTCGCCGGTCAGCGGCAGCGGCGGCACCCCGGGCGGCTGGTTCTCCTGGAGGTAGTGACGCTCCACGGGCGGGACGCTATTAGAGTTCCCGCTCCATGCCAGCCTCCCCCACCGCCACCCACGAGCACATCAAGGACGTCAACACCCGCTACCACGACGCCGCCGCCGAGGAGTACGACGCCAAGTGGGGCATCGACTTCGGCGAGGTCGGCCAGCGCCAGGTTCGCCTCAAGCTGGTCAAGGCGCTGGGCGGGTCGAAGGGCCGCTCCTTCGGCGACGCGCTGGAGATCGGCTCGGGAACCGGCTACTTCTCGCTCAACCTCGTCCAGCTCGGGGTGATCGAGCGTCTGACCGCGACCGACATCTCCCCGGGGATGCTGAAGCGGCTGAAGGCGACGGCCGACGCGCTCGGCCTGGAGGGCGTGACCACGGTCACCACCGAGGCCGAGACCCTGCCCTTCGAGGACGAGAGCTTCGACCTGGTCCTCGGCCACGCCGTCCTCCACCACATCCCCGACCTCGACAAGGCCTTCGCCGAATTCCGCCGCGTCCTGCGGCCGGGCGGGATGATCGCCTTCGCCGGCGAGCCCTCCCGCTACGGCGACACCCTCGCCGCGTTGCCGAAGCGCGCCGGCCTGGCGCTGGCGCCGCTCTGGCGCCGGGCGGTCGGCGCCACCGAGCGCGCCGTCGCCGAAGGGGAGCAGTCGCACGACCACTCGCTCGAGGCCGAGGTCGACGTCCACGCCTTCGCCCCCTCCGACCTCCGCCGCCTGCTGCGCGACGCCGGCTTCGAGAAGCGCCACGTCGGCGGCGAGGAGCTGCTCTCCAACGCCTGGGGCTGGGGCCTGCGCACGGTCGAGTCGAGCGCCGAGCCGGAGTCGATCTCCTTCGGCTGGCGCCGCTTCGCCTTCAACAGCTACATCGCCCTGCAGAAGGTCGACACCCGCGTGCTCGAGCCCTACCTCCCCGCCGAGCTCTTCTACAACCTCCTGGTCTCGGCGCGCAAGCCGCTCTAAGCGGCCGCCGAAACCGCGTCAGACTGCCTATACGACGATCTCTCGCGGTTTCGCGAGGCGGGCGCGGAAGAGCTTCACCCTGGCGTCGATGCCCTTCAGCCTCCGCTCGCCTATGTAGGTGTAGGTGAAGCCCTCGCCGGCCGCCTCTTTGACGGCCGCGTCGACTACGACGCTGCCGGGGCGGGCGACGCCGGTTATACGGCTGGCGAGGTTGACCGGGCGGCCGTAGTAGTCGCCCGACTGCGGCAGGACCGAGCCGCAGGAGAGGCCGGCGCGGAGCCAGGGGAACTGCTCGCCTTCGGCCTCCGCGGCGGCGATCAGAGCCAGCGCCGCGCGCAGCATCGGCCCGGTCTCGGCGGAGACGAACATCACCGCGTCGCCGATCGTCTTCACCAGCCGCACCGGCGGCTCGGCGACGGCGCTGGCCATCTCCTCCAGGCGGCCGGCGACCAGGCCCAGCTCCTCAGCCGGGATCTCCTCGCCGAGGCGGGTGAACTCGACCAGGTCGGCGAAGCAGACGGTGAGGTTGGCGGTGCCGCCGACAGCCCCCGTCGCAAGATCGGCGTGGGCGATCACGTCGCGGCGGATCTGCTCGAGCATGTTCGCCTGTAGGGCGTGGACGACGGTCGGGCCGACCAGCGGCATCATCGCCTTGGCTGCCGCGGCGAAACGCAGGGCGACGTCGCGCTCGCTGTCGCCCGGCTGGGTCAAGGTGCGGATCACCAGCTCGCGGTTGGCCTCGGCAATCCGCGAGGTCCCCATCCCGATCGTCCGCGCCACCTGCAGCATCCCCTCCTCCGGCAGGCCGGCGTCGAGGAAGGCCTTCATCCGCCGCGCCGCCTCGAGGTCGGCCTCGGTGCCGCGCGGTTCGTCGGGGTCGGTGTAGGGGACGCCGAGGGCGGCGCTGAAGCGGCGCAGCTGCTCGAGGTCGATGCCGACGATCTCGGCGACCTCGCGCGCCGTGTAGCGGCGGCCGGTCCCGGCCAGCGCCCGCTCGACCGGCAGCAGCGCCAGCCGGCCGGCGGCGACCGCTTCGCGCAGCTCCTGCAGCGAGACGCCGTCGGCGGCCAGCTCTTCCAGCAGCACCAGCCGCGCCTGCCGCGCGTCCCCCTCGAGCTCGTCGAGCAGACCCTCCGCCTCGAAGTCGATGTCAGCGCCCGCCACGAGGGGGATTCTTCCGCCTCAGTCGGCGTAGGCGACGGCGCCGCCGCGGCGGGGGTCGCCGCCGCCGCTCAGCTCGCCGGTCGCCGGGTCGCGGGCGACCCCCTGGACGCCGCCGAAGAAGAGGTTGAGCGAGGGCCAGCGCGCCACCCTGCGCCCGCGCGCCTCCATGCGGTCGAGCGCAGCGGCGTCGACCCCCTGCTCGGCCTGGACGATCCCCTGCTCGAAGTGCAGGCGCGGCGCCTCGATCGCGGCGGCGACGGGGAAGCCCTGCTCGACCACCCGCACCACCGTCTGCAGGATCGCCGAGCGGATCCGGTTGGAGCCGGCGCTGCCGAGCGCGAGGACGATCTCGCCGTCGCGCAGGACCACCGTCGGCGCCATCATCGACGGCACCCGGCGCCCCGGCGCGATCAGGTGGAACCCGGCCGGGTTGAGGTCCTCCTCGCCAAGCATGTTGTTGAGGATCACGCCGGTGCCGGGGACGAGGACGCCCGAGCCCGAGCCGTTGGAGCAGGTGACCGAGGCGCAGTTGCCGTCGGCGTCGAGCACCGAGATGTGGGTCGTCGAGCCGAGCAGGTCGGCGACCGCGAGGTCGAGGCCGGCCGGGTCGAGGAACCCGATCTCCATCCCCTCCTCGTAGAGGGACTCGGCGAAGGCGAGGTCGCGACGCGAGTTGGCGCCTTCCATTGCCGCGACCAGCTGCTCCGGGCCGCTGCGGGGCCCGAGGCGCTCAAGCAGGCCGAGGCAGTAGGCGATGAGGATGCCGCCGGAGGAAGGCGGCGGGTTGGTGAGGACTTCGGCGCCGCGGAAGGGGGCGTCGATCGGCTTGCGCTCGATCGCTTCGTAGGAGGCGAGGTCGCCGGGCCCGACGATGCCGCCGTGGCGGACGACGAAGTCGCTGATCGCCGCCGCGATCTCGCCCTTGTAGAAAAGGTCCGGGCCCTCGGCGCCGTAGCGTTCCAGCGCCGTCGCCAGCTCCGGGAAGCGGAATGTCTCGCCCTCGGTCAGGTGCCGGCCCTCGGGGGCGTAGAGCTCCCGCGTCCCCGGCATCCGCTCGTGAATCGGGGCGAGGATGTCGAGGATGTAGGCCTGCCCGTGGTTGACCGGGGCGCCCTCGCGCGCGAGCCGCACCCCCGGCCCGACGAGGTCGGCCAGCGGCAGCGTCCCGAACCGCCCCAGCGCGTGGGCGAGCCCGGCGGCGGTGCCGGGCACCCCGCAGGAGGCGGGGCCGACGAAGAAAGTCTGCGTCGTCTCGGCGTCGAAGCGGACGGGGACCGGAACCAGCTCGGTGGTGCGCTCGATCCCGTCGAGGCCGGGGGCGGCGACGAAGAAGTCGACCAGCGTCGTCTCGCCGCCCTGGTGGACCATCATGTGGCCGCCGGCACCGAACCCGGTCAGTGGGCTCTCGACCGCGAAGGAGGCGAGCACCGCGCAGACCGCGGCGTCGACCGCGTTGCCGCCCTCGCGCAGGACGCCGGCGCCGGCCTCGGCGGTCAGCGGATGGCCGGCTGCGACGACCCCTCGCATGAGGGGCTTTTAGCCGGGGAGAAACTCAGGGACGTCGATGCCGAGCTCGCGGTCGCCCCCGCGCCCGCGGCGCTGGGGCTCGGCGTCTTTGGTGCGGCGGATCGTCGGCTCGGTGGCGCGGCGCTGGGGCTGCGCCCGCCCGTCGAAGCGGGTGGCGACGACGGTGACCCAGATCTGCTCGGAGAGCTCGTCGTCGACGTTGGCGCCGAAAATGATGTTGGCGTCGGGGTGGGCGGCCTCGCCGACCACCTTGGCAGCCTCGGAGACCTCGACCAGCGAGAGGTCGGCGCCGCCGGTGATCGAGAGCAGGATCGAGCGCGCGCCCTCCATCGAGGTCTCCAGCAGCGGCGAGGAGATCGCTTTTTCGGCGGCGAGGACGGCGCGGTCGTCGCCGTAGGCCATGCCGATTCCGAGCAGCGCCCGGCCGGCTTCGGACATGATCGAGCGCACGTCGGCGAAGTCGAGGTTGATCACCGCCGGCAGGGTGACCAGGTCGGAGATCCCCTGCACGCCCTGGCGGAGGACGTCGTCGGCGACCTTGAAGGCCTCGACCATCGAGGTCTGCTGGTCGAGGACGTCGAGCAGGCGGTCGTTGGGGACGACGATCAGGGTGTCGACCTCGGCGGCGAGCTCCTCGATGCCCTTGTTCGCCTGGTCGCCGCGGCGGCTGCCCTCGAAGCTGAACGGCTTGGTGACGATGCCGACCGTGAGCGCCCCCACCTCGCGGGCGAGGCGGGCGACGACCGGAGCGGCGCCGGAGCCGGTGCCGCCGCCCGCGCCGGCGGCGACGAAGACCATGTCGGAGCCCTTCAGCAGGCGCTTGATCTTGTCCTGCTCCTCGAAGGCGGAGCGGTGGCCGACCTCGGGGTCGGCACCGGCGCCGAGGCCGCGCGTCTGCTCGTCGCCGATGTGGACGGTGACGTCGGCGACGCAGAGCTGCAGCGACTGAAGATCGGTGTTGACCGCCATGAACTCGACCCCGGGGATGCGGGCATCGACCATGCGGTTGACGGCGTTGACGCCGGCCCCGCCGACGCCGACGACTTTGATCACCGGCTGGTGCGGCTCGCCGCTTCCCGGCGGCTCATAAGCAGGCTCATCCCGCCCGTAGCGCGGGTTCTCCGGCACGAACTGCTCCCGCCGTGGCAAAGGCTCCTCGTTGAAGACCCGCTTCAGCCGCTCGGGAGCCGACTCCCCAGAAGTCTCGATATCCCGCCCTGAACCCTCAACATCCTGATCGAAGAAAGCGGGTGCCTCTTCCTGCTGCAGTGGAACGTCAGCGGAATGCGCCTCTGACGCGGGTGGCGTCGTAGGGGGGACCCCCTGCTGCTCTGCAGCTGGGAGTGGGTCCCCTGCGGCGACAGGACCCGCGTCCCGACCACCTTCGTCCTGCTCCTTCTTCGCCTCGGCTGGATCCTGGCGCCCATAACGAGGCGCCTCGGGCGGATCGACCGGCGCGTCCTCGGACGTGGACCTGAAGAGGTCGGACAGCGGTCCCTCACGCATGCTTGCCCGCTTGTTACGCCGAGCCATGGGACAGAACCTCCTTCGCCAGATCCCGGTAGTAGTTCGCCGCGCTCGAGGTTGAATCGTACTTGAGCACGGAGGCGCCTTTGACGGGCGCCTCGGCGAATTTGATCGCCTTTTTGATCCGAGACTGGAAAACGAGGTCGCCGAAGTTCTCCTCGAGGATCTCCACCGCCTCCTTGGCGTGGATCGTCCGCGAGTCCAGCATCGTCGGCAGGATGCCCTCGATCCGGACGTCGGGGTTGAGGTTCTCCTGGATCATCTTCAGCGTGTTCTGCAGTTGGACGAGGCCGCGCATCGAGAGGTACTCGCACTGCACGGGGACGATCACCTTGTTGGCGGCGGTCAGCGCGTTGATCGTCAGCAGGCCCAGGCTGGGCGGCGTGTCGATGCAGACGAAGTCGTAGTCGCCGGAGACCTCTTTCAGCGCTTTCTCCAGCGAGCGCTCCCGGCCGATCTTGGTGCTCATCGCGATCTCGGCGCCGGCCAGGTCGATCGAGGCGACGGCGATGTCGATCTCGCGCTTGACGATGATCTCGGAGATCGGCATGTCGTTGACGAGCACGTCGTAGAGGCTCTTCTCGACCTTGTCGGGGTCGATCCCCTGGCTCATCGTCAGGTTCCCCTGCGGGTCGAGGTCAATGCAGAGCACCCGGTAACCGGACTCGGCGAAGGCGACGGCGAGGTTCAGGGTCGTGGTCGTCTTCGCGACCCCGCCCTTCTGATTGGCGAAGGCGATGACCTCGGCAGTCTTAGTCGGCTGCTCCGCGTCTGCCTCCTTCTCCGCCAGGAAGTCCAGCCGGGTGGGCGCAATCAGGTCCACAGCCTTCATCCGCCCGTCGTCCTCTTCCGCCACCTCGGAGTTCAAGGGAGCCTCATCCCCAACCTCGGACGGCTCAACCTCACCCACCAACTCGGACGGCTCAGCTTCGACGGCCTCTCCCGTGGGTGGCGTCGTAGGGGGGACCCCCTGCTGCTCTGCAGCTGGGGGTGGGTCCCCTGCGTCGACAGGACCCGCGGGCCAATCCCCATCGTCCCTGAAAGAATCATCAACCCGCTCAGGCACAGCTTCTTCCATCCCCTGAAGCTCGTCCTCCATCGGACGCTCCTCATGGATCTCGACGGGAGCAGGCTTCGGCTTCTTGCGGCTTAGAAATCCCATTGCGCGGATATTCGTATGGGACGCCGCTTTTCCTGCCGCCCCCTGAAATTGCTAGGAATCAGCCAATCCCCGATCTATTAGACAAGCGACTCGTGATCGTCACCGGCAAGGGCGGCGTCGGCAAGACGACGGTGGCGGTTGCGCTCGGCCTGCGCGCCGCCAGCGAAGGCAAGCGGACGATCGTCTGCGAGGTCTCCTCGCAGGAGAACACCTCGCGGATCTTCGACCACACCGCGGTCGGCTTCCACGAGGTCGAGATGGAGGAGAACCTCTGGTCGATCTCGATCGACCCCGACGAGTCGATGCGCGAGTACGTGCTGCTGCAGCTGAAGGTGCGGGCGATGCGGGACATGCTCTTCCGCAGCCGCATCTTCAACTACCTCGCCGCGGCGACGCCGGGGCTGAAGGAGCTGGTCACGATCGGGAAAATCTGGGAGCTGGCGCAGCTCGACCGCAAGGTGAAGAGCGGGCGCAAGTACGACCTGGTGATCGTCGACGCGCCGGCCACTGGCCACGGCGTCGGCTTCCTGCAGACGCCGCGCACCTTCGCCTCGATCGCCCGCGTCGGCCCGATCCACTCCCAGGCCGTGACCCTCGACCGCTTCATCACCGACCACGAGCACACCGGCACCGCAATCGTCGCCCTGCCGGAGGAGATGCCGGTCAACGAGTCGGTCTCGCTGGAGCGGGACCTGCGCGACGAGGTCGGGGTCGCGGTCGACCGCGTCTACCTCAACGGCCTCTACCCGGAGCGGTTCAAGAAAGACGAGGCCGAAAAGCTGGCGCAGGTGGCCGAGAGCGAGGACGGCGCGACCCGGGCGGCGGCGCGCGCGGCCCTCTCGGAGTTCGGCCGCGCCCGCTCGCAGCGCCAGCAGCTCGCGCGCCTGAAGCGCGGCGTTAAGGCGCCGGTCAAATCGCTGCCCTTCCTCTTCGAGCCCGAGCTCGACCTCGAGGCGGCGCGCAAGCTGGCGGGGAAGCTCGGCTGATGGCCTCGGTCGGCGAAGTCCTCGACGGCAAGTCGATCTGCATCTGCGCCGGCTCCGGCGGCGTCGGCAAGACGACGACCTCGGCGGCGATCGCGACCGGGATGGCGGCGCAGGGGCTGAAGGTGTGCGTGCTGACGATCGACCCGGCGAAGCGGCTGGCGGACTCGCTCGGGCTCGACGAGCTCGGCAACGAGGCGCGGCGCGTCGAGCCCGCCCTGTTCGAGGAGCAGGGCGTCGAGATGAAGGGCGAGCTGTGGGCGATGATGCTCGACGCGAAGGCGACCTTCGACGAGCTGGTCTCGCGCCAGGCACCCGACGAGGAGTCCCGCGACCGGGTCCTGAACAACCGCATCTACCAGCAGATCTCCAGCGCCCTGGCCGGCTCGCAGGAGTACATGGCGATGGAGAAGCTCTTCGAGCTGCACACCGAAGGCGATTTCGACCTGCTCGTCCTCGACACGCCGCCGACCCGCAACGCGCTCGACTTCCTCGACGCGCCGAAACGGCTGACCCAGTTCATCGAGGGCAAATCCCTGCGCGTCTTCATGAAGCCGACCGGGCTGGCGGCGAAGGTCACCGGCCGCGGCGTCTCGGTGATGCTCAGCGTCTTCAAGAAAATCGTCGGCTTCGACCTGATCGCCGACCTGGCCGAGTTCTTCAACGCCTTCAGCGGCATGGTCGACGGCTTCCAGGCCCGCGCCAAGCGCGTCAACCAGCTCCTCTCCGACCCCGAGACCTGCTTCCTCGTCGTCTGCGGCCCCCAGGGCGAGCCGATCGACGAGGCCGTCTACTTCCACCGCAAACTGGTCGAGGCCAAGCTCCCCTTCGGCGGCGTGATCGTCAACAAGGTCCACTACCCCGCCGACGAGCTCCGCGCCGAGGTCGAAGACCTCCCCGCCGCCCTGGCCGAGAAGCTCGGCGACGCCAAGCTCGCCCAGCGCGTCGCCGCCAACTTCGCCGACTATCAGGCGCTCGCCGAGCGCGACTCCCGCAACATCGACCACCTCGCCGGCGAGCTCCGCACCAGCTGCGTGATCCGCGTCCCCTACCTCGACGAGGACGTCCACGACCTCCGTGGCCTGACCGAGATCGACCGCTACCTCTTCGCTACCGCGGAGGAGCGGGTCGAGATCGCGGCCGGTCGCGCCTGAGCGCTACCGCGCGCGGTTGCGCGAGTACTCGAACTCGAGGTGGCTAACTTCCCAGTCGGCGTCCTCGGGAACCGGGAAGAGGTGGCGCACCCGGGGGGTGTCGATCTTCTCGCGGTGCTGGATGTCGCGGTCGGAGTCGGCCGGCCACTGGATCGTGTCGCCGCCGCGGGGGTCGGAGACCTCCTCGAGCCACGGGGTGGCGGTGATCCTGATCTCGTCTGGGGCCGGGACCGGCTCCATGATGCGGGTCTCCTGCTCCACGTACTCCTCCTCGGGTAGTTCGTCGACGGGCAGCTGAAGTTCGGCGGAAGGCTCGGGCTCGACCGCTTCGATCGAGATCTGGCCGGGCTCGGGCTCGGGGACGACGTCGGGCTCGGAGTCGAGCTCGATCTCAGGCTCGGGCGCCTGCTCCTCAACCGAGACCATGATCTCGGCGTCGCCTTCGGCGAGCCCGCTGACGATCAGGGTCTCGTCGGCGACGGTGCTGAGGTCGTTGCCGAGCTCTCCCAGGGCGGCCTGGCGCAGCAGCTTGCGGGCGTTCTCCTCGAGCCAGCCGGCGAGCGCGACGGCGCCCTCCACCGGGCGGCCGTTCATCATCGCTCGCTCCAGCTCGAGCACCTGCTCGACCCGTTCGCCGGCCTCGATCCGGTCCATCCCCTCGTCGGCGATCAGCGCCGCGGCGCGCAATGGCAGCGAGGCGCCGACGGGCCCGTGGCCTTCGAGCACGGCCCGCATCGCCAGCAGGTGGTCGCTCATGCCCTCCAGCGCGCTGGGGCGCTCGCAGCCCATCTCGAAGCGGCCGACCGCCCAGCTCAGGGCGTTGTCGGGATCCGGTCGCGCCTCCAGCGCAGTGCCGAACTCGATCAGCTCCTCGGCCTCCTCCTCGCTGAGGCGGAAGCCGCCGGGCCGGGTCGCGGGGGCGCCGGTGGCGATCCGCCGCCAGCAGCCCTCGCCGGTGGGCGCGAAGGCGTAGGGGCCGAGACCGATCCCGCCGCCCTTGAAGAGCCTCATCACGCTGATCAGCTCGCGCAGCTGCTGCAGGGCGGACTCGACCCCGCCCTCGTCCTGCTCGGCGACCGCCAGGTACTGTGGCTCCCAGGCGGCGCGGCCCATGCCCTCGCTGCGCATCGCCTCGACCGGCGCCTCGATCGAGTCGGCGCGGACGATGCGGACGTCGTGGGGCAACTGCAGGCGGGGCATCGGCATCCGCAGGCCGACGATCGGCGCCATCAGCAGCTCGGCGTCGTCGGCGTCGCGCGATTCGGCGTCGAGCGTCGCCAGCGCCGCCTCGAGCCGCTCGCGGTCCAGAGCGAAGCCGGCCGAGCCCTCCCAGAGCTCGGCGAAGAAGGTGATCAGCATCAGCTCGGCGCGGGCGCCCGGGTCGGCGGGCACCCCCTGGCCGCGCGCCTCCAGGTAAGGAGCGGCGACGCCGGCTTCGACCGTGGCGTCGCGGGCTGGACCGAATCCAGGCAGGCCGCGCAGCTCGTCGGCGTGGTCGGCGACGTAGCGCCCGGTCATCGGCACGTAGCTGTAGAAGGCCGAGTCGTCGCCGCTGTCGGCGGCGACGTCGAACGGGATCTCCTCCCCCATCGCCACCAGCGAGCTCAGCCGCGTCGCAGCCTCGGTCGCCAGGCGCTTGATCGATTCGTTGAGGAGGAAGTCCCGCACGCCTGTGGCTTTCGCCTGGGCGCGGGCGCTCCTGCGTGTGCACGATCGCTTGCAGCGGGCGGCTAGACCGCGGCGGGCTGGCGCTCGCCGGCTTCGGCGGCGTCGCCCAGCAGCCAGCGCATGCCGTAGCTGCGCATGTCCTCGACCAGCGGCACCAGGGCCTTGCCCTTCGCCGTCAGCGCGTACTCGACGCGCGGCGGCACCTCGGGGTAGGTGTGGCGCTCGACGATGCCCTCCTCCTCCAGCGCCCGCAGGCGCAGCGACAGCGTCCGCGGGCTGATCCCCGCCAGCGAGCGCTCGAGCTCGCAGAAGCGGGCGCTGCCCTCGGCCAGGTCGCGGATCAGCAGCAGGGTCCACTTGCCGCAGACGACTTCAGCGGTCTTACAAACGGGGCAGGTCGAGTTGCTCTCGGCACTCATGGTCGGATCGCAAGACAGGTAGTGGCAATTGCCTCGCTTCAGCAAGTGTAGCGCCATGGCTTCATTTACTGAAGCCATGGGCGAAACCGCACTGCGATCAGGCTTTTCCTCTTGGTAGCAGCTTGAATTTGAGGACGTTGATCTTGTACCGGACGTGGTTCGGCCCGTACTCGAAGGTCTCGGGATAGCCAAGCGTGACTTCCACGAGTTCGCAGCTGGCGGTGCCCGAGACGCACTGGGCTTCGCCGAAGGTCGCGGTCACTTCTTTGGAAACCATCAGCAGCGCCTTGCCGGTCTCGAAATTCGGTCCGAGATAGGTGACGACGGGCGCCTTTTCGCCGGGCAATGGAGTGAGCGGGCGAACCCCTTCTCGCACCGAGGGCGGCCCCATCTTTACGTTTCCGGCCTCGTCTTCTTCGGTGCGCGAGATCTGCACCTTGATCGTCACGTCGAAGAGCCGCACCTTGCCGTCGGTCTGGCCCGGCACGGGTGGGGTACCACCTCCCGCCGGCGAAGATCCGCCGTCGCCGGTGCCTTCTTCCGCGGCGGTAGTCGACGAGGAGGAGGATTCGGAAGTGTCGCTTTCCGACAACTCGGCACCCTTCAGGACGGGGGAGGTGTAGTGCTGGCGGAAAGGATTGCGCGGATCGCGCCGGTTGAGCCGGCGGCGGTAGTCCCGCAGCCCCGGCGTCGCTTTGGCCACGGTCAGCGCCGCCTCTTTACTGTCGCCGCCGGCACCGACGGCGACTCTTCCGCCGGGGTAGACGCTCGGCCCCTCGGAGCCTTCCGAGAGGAGAAACGGAACCGCAACTATGGCGACGACAACCAAGGCGAGCAGCGGCAGCAGGCGCCGGTCGCGCAGATCGAGATAGAGATCCCTGAGGACCGGCGGGACCTGCCCCTTGGGCATTTTCAGCTCGGGCCCGAGCCGCTTCATGGCGCTGCTCCGATCGATGCCGAGGCCGGTGTGCCTTCCGCGGTTTCAGGCGCTTCCGCGCTCGGCGCTGGCGCTGCCTGTCCGGGCGGCGCCAGATAGGTGGTAATGGCGAATTTGCCCTCCAGCGCCGGAAAACCCTTTTCTTCGTCGGCTTCGAGCGCGAACCCGTCGAGGGTGATCAGGCGGCCGTCGACGAGGACGTCTTCGTTCTCCGTCTTCACCAGGGCGTCGACTTCCTCGATGAAGTCCGCCAGAGTGAAGAAGTTGCCGTGGAAGGTCATCGAGTAGGGCATGACGCCGAGACCCGCTGCGCCGATGGTGGCGCCGAGGGGCATCAATGCAGCGCTGGCCTCGGTCGGCGGCACCCCAGTCACGGAGGCCGAGACTTCGCTTTCTTCGCCCTCGGATTCGAGTTCGATCTGGCGGAATTCGAGCTTGTTACGCGCGGCGATGCGGTTGATCTGAACCAGCAACGAAGCGGTGTCGTCCCCACCGGGTACGGCCTTGCCGAGGACGACGAGCTTCTCGTAGTCGGTCGGGAATTCACGCCGAGCTTCTTCCCCGCGCAGGATTTCTTCTTCGTGCGCGACTAGCTCCGATTCGAGCGCCGCCGCTTGTTTGTCGAGCTTCGCCGCTTCCTCCCGCTTGGGGCTCACGCCGAGGACCCAGAAGCCGATCGCGCCGGCGACAATCACGAGCATCGCGGCGATCAGGCCGTTGGTGGATTTCATGTCGAGCTTCATCAGCCTTCTTCCGCTTCCTCGGATCCGGCGCTTTCTTCGGCCGCTTCAGCAGTCGTCACTTCGACGTCGCTGGAGCTGTTTACGGGGATCGGCGCAGCGTCGAAAGCCACGACCATCTCGAACCGGGTGATGAATTTCCGGGTGCGGCAGTCCTGGGTGTCCCCGCTGTTTTCTGAGCCGGCATTCGTGCCCGCCCCTTCGTCTTCGCCGGGGAGCTCCGACGATTTCATCCCCACCCGGGTCACTCCGTCGATGTCCTTCAGCACCGTCACGAAGCGGGCCACGGCCTGCTGCCCGACGGCGCACCCTTTGACTTCCAGCGCGGGGCCAGCGGCGTCGTCACGCAGCCCGCTGGAGCCGGTGGACGAGCCCTCGAAGCTGACTCCAGGCGCGGCGGTGGCGGTCAGATTGACCAACCAGACGTCGTCAGGGAGGACCAGTGCCATTTCCCGCATGACCCGCTCCCAGTCGAAGCGGCTTTCGGCCAGGTTCTTGACCGTTTCGACCCGCTGCCTGCTGAGGGTGCTGAACTGGGTGTAGGAGGCGAGGCGCTGCGCCTTGCGCTGCGCGGCAGTATTTTCGCGATGAAGTTCGACGACGTCCGTCTGCCGCTGGCTGATCTTGTTGCCGATCAGGACCAGCGAGGTCACGCCGATCAGCGTGGCCACGAAGACGCCGACGACGAGATAGACGAGAGCACCAGTTCGCAGCGGCGCCTGCTCGCCACGCCGTTCGTCCGGAGGGATCAGGTTGACGGGGCGCATCAGTGCTCCAAGGCCAGTCCGTAGGGGAGCGTCAGTCGCGCCGCCGAATAGTCGTCGAAGCCGCCGAGCGCCGCCGGCCTTGCCGCCGCGACGGGCAGGCTAAGTGCTGCTTCCACCACAGCGTTCAGGCCGCCGATCGCGCTGCCGGGACCGCAGAGCACGACCCGCTCGACCGGAAGCGCACCATCCTGGGCGCCGTAATAATCGAGCGAAAGGCGCATCTCGTCGGCAAGGGCGGAAACGCCCCCCTCGAGCGCCCGGCGGACGCCGGTGAGGATGGCCGGATCCCCTTCCAGCTCCTCCGCTGCCCGCTCGAGGCCCACGTAGGTCATCCACTGCGTCGCGTGCTCGGGGGTCAAACCGAGGCCCGACCCAAGCTCGGTGACGATCGGCCCGATCCCGACGTGAGAGGTGCGCGTGAAAAGGCAGGAGGTGCCGCGAGCCACCGCAAGGTTGGTTACGTCGCCGAAATTGCAGTAGAGGACCGCGTGGTCGGGAGCCTGCCCTAACTCCGTCGGCGCCGGAGCCACCTCAGTGGCCAGAGCTCGGATCATGCCGAAGGCGGAGAGGTCGATCCCGACGGGCTGCAGGCCTGCCTCCCGGATCGGCGCGACTAGAGAAGCAATCATCTCCCGGCGAGCGGCGACGACCATCACGTCGACCTGCGGAGCGCCACCCTCCTCCGCCGGCACGCCGCCGACCACCTGATGCTCGAGCACCGCCTGGTCCAGTGGCATCGGGATCTGCTCCTGGGCCCGGAAGCGCACGGCGGCATCCAGCTCCTTCGGGTCCTCGACCGCGGGAAGGCGCACCGTCCTCACGATCACCCGCTGGTTGGCGACCCCGAGCCGGACCCGCTTGGAGAGCTTGTGCTGGGAGAAGAGAGCTTTCAGCGCAGCGGCGAGGCGATCGGGCTCGACCACCTCCCCCTCGTGGAAGGTCCCAGGGGGGAGGCTTGCGATCGCCGAGGCCTTGACGGTGGCAGTGCCGTTGAGCGTGACTTCGGTCGCAGCGACGCTGCCAGCCTCAATGTCGAGGCCGACGGTCGAACCTGCGTTCTTCTTTTTCGGGAGCTTTAGCTGCATGGTTTTCACGGCGGTTTTCACTTGATCGACAGAAAGCCAGCAAAACTTTCGTCCTGCAAGTACCGAGTTCTTGGTTCTTTCGACTAGGCGAAGGTGTCGAGGTAGAGGTCGATGAGCTCGTTCCCCGCCAACAGGCCGACAATGCCCCCCAGGGCCAGGAACGGCCCAAACGGGATCCCGCGCTTGCGGGCAGCCGGTCCCTCCCTGACGATGATCGCCAGGCCGACGACCGAGCCGGCGAACAGGGCCACGAGCAGGGCCGGAGCCACGCTTCGCCCCAGGTACAGGCCCATCACCGCCGCCAGCTTGACGTCGCCTAGGCCCATGCCCTGCGGGTAGGCAAGCGCGGCGATGAACAGCAGCCCGCCAGCTGCCGTGGCGGCGGCCAGGCGCTCGGGGAAGCTGCCGGGATCCCCAAGCGCGACGATCGCCAGGGCAAAGGCAGTCGCGACCAGGAGGATGCGGTTGGGGATCACCTTCAGCTCGAGGTCGGTCAGGGTGACGGCGACCAGAGCGCTGACGAAGACGAGGCCGAGAGCCACTTCCCAGGCCTCGCCCCAGAGGACCACCACGGTGACAAGGAAGAGGATGCCGACCGCCAGCTCGGTCAACGGATACCGCTTCGAGATCCCCGCCCCGCAGCAACGTGCTCTGCCGCCCAGCACCAACCAGGAGACCACCGGCAGGTTGTCGTAGGCGGCGATCTGGACTCCGCAGGCAGTGCAGCGGGAGCGGGGGCCGACAATCGATTCCCGTCGCGGAACCCGGTGCGCGACGACGGTGAGAAAGCTGCCGATCAGCAACCCTCCGAGGAAGGCAAAAACCGCCGCCGCTGCCACGGCTAGCCGCCCGAGGAAGCGGTGGTCTCCACCTCGAGCCGCGTCGGGTAGTTCGGGTGGTCGTACATGATCGCGAGAGCGTCGCCGGTGGTGTTGGCGAGGTCGACGCTGAGGGCGACGCCGAGTCGGTGGCCGGGCTGGATCACATAGGGAGCTTCGGCAATATCCATCTGGCGCCGAATCTTGGTCCACATATTTCGCGGCCAGAAGCCGACCCCGTCTCCCGGTTCGTAGATCCAGTACGGGTTTCCGTTTTTGTCTTTCAGAAAGACGTCTTTTGCAACCGGTTTTTCGCCGCCGGATTCGGAGCGGTCGAAGAGATAGATGCAGAGCCTGCCCGTGTAAATGGCGTCGTTCAAGGTGCGCGTATAGAACTCGAGCGTGACCGACCCGCTCATCACGAAGGCTTTGCTCATCGGGTCGCTGACCCAGCGGTGGACCTGAGACTCAGGGTTGGAGGTCCCGGTCGGGTTGTAGTTGCAGCCTTCGCTGTCGTCGTGGCGTATTTGCAGGCCCTTGTCAGTGTCCGGGGTCGGCTCGAGGTAGAGGTCGTCCGAGTAGTCGTAGAAGGCGGGGATCAGCTCGTTTTCCGGATCCGGGTCGGGGGGGCCAGTGGTGAGCAGGGTGTCGGGTGCGCCGAGGGCCGAGCCGGTCTTAAGACCGCTGGCGCAAGTACCGAGCGTGTTGTGCAACAGGTGGTCGGACGCAATCGTCTGCCGGGTGGTCACACCGGTCGCCGAGCACGAGGTATCGGACAGGTAGAACTGCTGCGCGGTCAGCCCTCCGGCTTCCCCTTCTTCGCCCGCTTCGCCGCTGGGCGGCGGTTCGTTCAGGGCTTTGGGGTCGATCCGCTTCGCCTGGACTTCGACGTAGCCCCTTTCCCCTTCTCCGGCGAGCCCTTTCGGCTGCACCGCCACTACCACCTGCTTGTAGTCCTGCTGGCCAGGGCACTGGGACTCGGGACAGCTGGCGTCGTTGCGCCAGACGACAAAGCGATAGATGGTCCCGCTGATACCGCCGGTGGCCGGATTTCCGCTCGCGAATTCCGAGCGCGGGCTGAACCCAACTTCGCTGACGACGAGCGGCGCATATTCGCCCACCGGCGAGTGTTTCAGAGCAAACGTGCTCCCCTGCACCCGGTAGCCGGGGTTTTGCTTGCTTGCCGAAGGCGCCGGCGAGCTGCTGATCGCGAGATCGTCGTAGGGGACGCTGCGCAGATGCTCGATCTCTTCCTGCGCGAGGTCGAGGGTGACCTGGGTCTGGCGGGCGCGCTGGGCGTTTTTGGTTGCCGAAGCGAGCAGGGAGAAGGTCGCCATCGCCGCCATCGCGAGCACCAACGCGGCGATCACAACCTCGACTAGCGTCATCCCTTGCTCGCTGTCGGCGTGCTGCAGCTGTCGACGCAGGCGCATCATGAGCCGAAGGGGTCACCGCCTCTGAGCGTGGCGCCGTCGGAGATCGTGAAATTTCCCCCTCCGTCGGGATTGGGGAACCGGAGGGTCACGCCAACGAATTCCGCGTCGCTCACTTCCGGCGAATAGCTGAAGACTTTTTCGCTGTTGATCCCAGTGAAGACCGTCACCGGGGTTCCGGAGCCGACCGCCCCGGGCGTCGTCTCGCTACGGGTACAAGCGGTTGAGCTACAGCTATAGGTGACCTTGCATTCAAGTGAGGGGTTGGCGGGCGGCAGCTCGGTGCTGCTGCCGCAGCTGGAGTGCCGCACCTGAGCGGTGAAGATGAGTTTCGACACCGACGAACCCGACCGGACGTTCACCCCGTTTCGGATCTCGCGGGTCATCCGCTCCAGAACCCAGCGCCCGGTCGAGGCGACCTGCGCCCGGTCGCTGATTTTCGGTTGGGTGCGAACCACGCTGATCAGCATCGTGCTCGTGGCGCCAAGGACGACGATCCCGATCGAGGCGGCGACGAGGAGCTCAATCAGAGTCAGCCCCGTCTCCTCCCTGCGCAGGCGTCGCGCAACCCGCTTCACTTCGCCACCACCTTGAAAGCCCGGTTCGCAGTCCGCTCGCTCCAGACGCCGACAGCATTCACCGCTTTGACCCGGAAAACGTGCCGGCCCAGCGAAAGTCGCTTCAACTTCGTCGGGGAATTACATCCCTTCCAGCGCCCGTGGTCAATTCGACAGCGAAACTCAGTTCCCGGCTGGCCGGACTCGTCGGCGAACCGGAAGACGGGACGGCGTTTCCGGGTCTTGGCGGCTGGACCGAAGGTGATCTTGGTCAACGGCTTGACGTAGGGGACGCCATCGTGCCCCTTGACCGGCTTGTTGCCACCGATACCCGCGGAGGGAGTCGAGCCGGCGGCAGGCTCACTTTGGCTTCCGGCCCCGGCTTCGCCGGATGGCTGTTCCGCTTCGGGATCCTTTTGCGTGTAGCCGACCGGATTCGAGCACAGCGAGGTGAAGCCTTCCGCTTCGGCGGTGGCCCAGAAGGTCTTGCTGGTGCCGCTCTCGACCTTCACGGCGATGCCGCCTGCTTCGAGGTCCTCGGCGGTGCCGGCCGCCACAGTTTCGCCGGAGCAGTTCGAGGTGGGATAGACCTTGATCAGCGAGCCGCTCTCGGCCGACCCCAGAATCGACGGTTCAGTTGAAACGCCGGGAGAGCCCGGCGAGGTGCCGGTGAGCAAGGGCGGAGCGGGCCCGAGGTCAAGCGTGCTGGAGTTGCCGGTCGACACCAGGCGGGTGACCTCGCCGCCAGCGGCTTCGTCATAGGCGCGCTCGTAGATGTCGGCTTCCGCATCGGTGTCCTCGGTGGCCAGCCGCTCTTCCGTCTGGAAAACCAAGTGCAGCCCATCGCTGGAGGCGTCGACGAGAATCGCGTCACAGCTAGCCTGCGGGCAGAGGCCAGGCGGCGGCGTCCAGAGGCTCGTTTCTTCCTCGGCGATGTCACGCGCGTAGATGTCGTCGTCGCTGTCGAAGTCCTGGGGGCCAACCGGTTCGTCGGTGGTGAAGAAGACCCTGCCGCCGTCGGTCGAGACCCGGTTGAAACGGGCCGGGGAAGTACCCCCGGTGCCGGCGGAGACCAGGACTGGTGCTCCTCCTGCGACAGCCTGATCATAGACGTCGGCCGCTGCATCCAGGTCTTCCGCGGCGAGCGACTCGGTGGTGGTGAAGAGAACGTATTCACCGTCCGGAGTCATTGCGCCGAAGTTGGAGCTGCAACAAGCGCCCGAGGTGACCAGCTGGGGCGGCCCGCCTGCCCAGATATAGACGTCGCTCGCTTCGTTTTCGTCGCCCGCAGCGAGTGGCTCCGAGGTGGTAAAGAGGACTCGGGTGCCATCGAGCGAGGCGTCGGCGAAGCTGGCAGGCTTGCTTTCGTCCCCCGCCGAGATCAGCGCGGTCGCCCCTTCGAAGCGCTGGTAAATGTCGTTGGCGGCGTCTTCGTCGCCGGGGACGAGCCCTTCGCTGGTCGCGAGGAAGACGCGGCTGCCGTCGGCTGACGAACCGGCGAAGATCGCCGCCGAGCCGCCGTTGCCGCAGGGCGAGCATGCCGGATCGCCGGCGGAGACGAGCACAGTGGGGCCGTCCGGGAGGTTGCGGGCGTAGATGTCGAGGGCACCATCTTTGTCGGCGTCGCTGAGCTTCTCAGCGGTCGCGAAGAAAGCACGGTCGCCCCCTGCCGCCGTGCCCCGCAGGGTGGCGGCGACTTCGCCATTCCCGCACGCTGGAGTGCAGTCTTCGGCACCGGCAGAGACCAGGGTCGTGACGGACGTGGCGAGATCGCGCTCGTAGACGTCGACCGCTTCGTCTTCGTCCGCCGCCGGATCCAGGCGCTCGGCGGTGACGATCAAAACCACGTTGCCGTCAGCGCTGGCGCCGGCGAAACCCACGTCGAAGGTCCCGTTGCCACAGAGGGGCAGGCAACCCGGTGCCCCGCTTGAGACGAGCTTCGTCGCGCCGCCGATTTCGCGCACGTAGACATCGGCGCGACGATCGTGGTCGGCAGCCACAAGCGGCTCGTCGGTGGAGAAGAAGACCTTTTTGCCGTCGGCGCTCGCCCTTTCGAACACCGCCGGATAGGAGTCGTTGCCGCCGGTCGGGCCGACCGAGACCTCGCGCGTGACGAAGGCGCCTTCGGCCCCGACCCCAGGGTCGAAAGAGCGGACGTAGACGTCGCGCTTGTTGTCGGTGTCTCCCGGGACCAGCTGTTCTTCGGCCTCGAAGAACAGGTACTTGCCGTCATCCGAGGCGCCTTTGAAGGTGGGAGGGGCCGCGGCGGCAAAGGGGGCGAAAAGGGCAAAAGCGCACAGCACCGAGGCGCTGGCGATGGCACGCAAGGATCTCGCGGTCGAAAATCGCATTGCTTGTGTATCGGCCATCTCGGTCGCGGCTTTTAGCCTCGGACCAAATGCGCGAAGGGCGGGCAAGGATGCCCGCCCTTCGCTTAGGACCATCCGAAGCTCAGAAGAGCCGTGGCCTTACTCGGTCCATTTACCTTCAGCCGGGCAACCGCCGGTTTTTTCGGGGGCGCAGGTGAAGGTGGTGATCGCACCAACCCGTTTCACGGTGAAGTCGGTTCCGGTGTCGGATTCGACGGTGACTTCGTATTCGTCGCCTTCGCCGTCAACCGTCAGTTTGGCGACGTCCGCGAGGGTCGGCTCGATCCTTTCGAGTTCGCCTGCGCTGATGCCGTCGTAGTCACCGCCGTTCTCGGTCGAGTAGGTCTCGGCGGAGACCTGGGCGGCGTGGACCGACTCCTTGGCCTGCGCGTCGGTTCCCTTTTCCTTCTGGTTGAAGAAGGCGGGGATGGCGATCGCAGCCAGGATGCCGAGGATGAGCATGACGACCAAGAGCTCGATCAGCGTGAAGCCGCTCTCCCCCTCGCCGTTGAGCCGGGCGCCAACTTTGGCCCGGAGATTCTGGAGAAACATTAGAGACCTCCTATGGTCCTAATCGTTTGCGCCAGAGCCCCGTCGCGTGAAGCCACGTGGTGTCTGTCGACCCCGGTGGTAGCCCGGCTGACTCGGAAAGAGTCCCGACGGCTTTGCGCCCCCGCCTCACGACGGGTTTGCCTTTTGCACCGAAGCACTGGCAGATTCATCACCTGCCCTTCATCGGCCCCTCGGCGAGTTACTTGATCCCTGAAATTGGGGCTGCTTGGACCGAAAATTTAGACGGGTTGTACGCCCGTCCAGGCGAACCGACCAAAAGCGATTAGAGCCGCGCCTAGCGGATGTTTTCGTAGAGGCTGAACATCGGCAGGTACATCGCGATCACGATGAACCCGACGATGCCGCCAACGAAGACGATCATCAGCGGCTCGATCAGGGAGGTCAGGGCTTTCACCTTGGCGTCGACCTCCGCCTCATAGAAGTCAGCGATTTTCGAGAGCAGGTTTTCGAGCTGACCGGTTTCCTCGCCGACCGCGACCATGTGGCCGACCATCGGCGGGAAGATCGGGTTCGCCTGGATCGGCCGCGCCAGGGAACCACCTCGCTTGACCGAGTCGTAGACGTCTTCCATCGACTGCTCCAGGACGACGTTGCCGGAAGATTCGCCGGTCAGCTTGATCGCCTGCAGCATCGGGACACCGGCGGAGACGGATCCTGCGAAGGTCCGCGACCAGCGAGCCAGCGCCACCTTCTGGATCACGTCGCCGATCTGGGCCGGGAGACGTAGGACGAAGCGGTCCCACACTTCTTTCCCGCTTTTCGAGCGCTTCCACCTGAAGAAGCCGACAGCAAGAGCTATTGACCCCGGCAGCAGGATGTACCAGTAGCCGGTAAGCAGTTCGGAGGCGCTCACGCACATTTGGGTCGGGATCGGGAGGGAAGTTTCTTCGGCGGGATTTTCTTCGGACATTTCTTCGAATATCCCGGCGAACACCGGGATCACGAACGCCACCACCGCGACGAGCACCACCATCGCGAAGCCGAGCACCAGCGCCGGGTACATGAGTGCGGATTTGACCTGACGGCGCAGGGCGTCGGACTTCTCCACCTGATAGGCGATCCGGTCGAGCGAATCCTCCAGACGTCCCGATTGCTCTCCGGAGCGGACCATCGCCCGGTAGAGCCTGTCGAAGACTTCGGGATGGCGCTCCATCGCCTGCTCGAGGGTGCTGCCCGCCTCGACGTCGGAGCGGACGCCGGCAATTGCCTCTTTGATCCGTTCGTCCTGGGTCTGCTCCTCCAGGGTGCTCAGGCTGCGCAGCATCGGCATGCCCGAGGCGACCAGCGTCGCGAACTGCCGCGAGAAAACCGCCAGCTCCCTGGTGTCGACTTTTTTCCAGGTCCGCCAGAGGTTCTCGATCTTCAGCGGTTCGCGCTTTTCGGTGACATCGAGGACGATCAGCCCGCGCTGACGCAGCTGCTCGCTGACCTGTGCCTTCGACTCGGCCTCGATCTCGCCGGCCGTCGAGGTTCCGGCCACGTCCATGGCCCGGAACGCGAAGGTGGTTGCAGTCGCCATTGACTAGCCCCCCTGGGTGTAGGCCGGCGGCGGTGCCTGGTAAGAGGGGGTTGCCCCCCCGTTGCCGTCGTAGGGGTCGGCGGCCGGCTGGGCCGGGGCGCTGCCGAGCAAGCGTTTGAGCTCCTCGGGGACCGAGGCGCGCTGTTCGGCAAGTTGCCGGGTGATCGTGCCCATCCTGACCAGGCGCGCGAGGTCGGCGTCCATGGTCTGCATCCCTACCGCGCCCGAGGTTTGAACCGCGGCGTAGATCTGATGAGTCTTGCCCTCGCGGATCAGGTTACGGATCGCCGGAGTCGGGACCAGGACCTCGGAGGCCACCGTTCGGCCCATGCCATCCGCGGTTGGAAGCAGCTGCTGGGTCACGATCCCCTGCAGGGCAATCGACAACTGGGTCCTGACCTGCCCCTGCTGCTGAGGGGGGAAGACGTCGATGATGCGATCGACCGTCTGCGCGGTCGACTGGGTGTGGAGGGTGGCGAAGACGAGGTGGCCGGTCTCCGCCGCGGTGAGGGCGGTGGAGATCGTCTCCAGGTCCCTCATCTCGCCGACCAAAATCACGTCGGGGTCCTCTCGTAGGGCGGCTTTCAACCCGAGCGCGAAGTCCTCCGCGTCAGCACCGACCTCGCGCTGGTTGACGATTGAAGATTTGTGCTGGTGAAGGAACTCGATCGGGTCCTCGATGGTAAGTATGTGATCCCGACGCTCGCGGTTGATCACGTCGATCATCGCCGCTAGCGTGGTGCTCTTGCCCGAACCGGTCGGGCCCGTGACGAGAACGAAGCCGCGGGGTTTCTTAACCAGCTCGCGCAGCACTTGCGGCACTTTCAGCGACTCCAGGGTTGGAATCTCCTGCGGGACCAGCCGGAAGGCAGCGCTGACCGCACCCCGCTGCATGAAACAATTGACGCGGAAGCGGGCGACGTTGGGTATCGCGTAAGCGAAATCGAGCTGTTTGTTGTTCTCGAATCGTTTCCGCTGATCGTCGTTAAGGATGCTGAAGACGATCTCACGGGTCTCCTGCGTACTCAGCACGGGGAACCCCTCCATGGGGGTGATCTCGCCCTTCTCCCGCATCGCCGGCGGGAAGCCCGCGGTCAGGTGCACGTCCGAAGCACGCACCTCGACCATTCTTCGCAGCACCTCTGAGAAGTCCAAAGACATCGGGGTCTACATCGGCAGGCGCGGGGGATTTCTCAAGCCGCGGTCGGGGTCAAGCGGTAACACGCAGGACCTCCTCGAGGCTGGTCTGGCCAGCTCGCACCTTCCCGAGGCCGTCCTCCCTCAGGGTGAGCATGCCCTCCTCGCGCGCCGCCATCGCGATGTCGGCCTCCGAGGCCTGGTCGACGGTCATTTCTTTGATCCGCTCGCTCATCTTCATCACGGAGTAGATGCCTACCCGCCCCCGGTAGCCGCTCTGGTTGCAGCGAGCGCAGCCGACCGGTTCGTAGGCCTCGATCTCGGTGGCGACGCGGAAGCCAGCATCGGCCAGTGCCTGCTGGGGCACCACGGTGCGTCGCTTGCAGTGACCACAGAGCTTGCGGGCCAGGCGCTGGGCGACGACGCAGTCGACGGAGGAGGCGGTGAGGAACGACTCGATGCCCATCTTGCTGAGGCGGGTGATCGCCCCGGGCGCGTCGTTGGTATGGAGGGTGGTGAGCATCATGTGTCCGGTCAGGGCGGCCTCGATCGCAATCCGCGCGGTCTCGCCGTCGCGGATCTCGCCGACCATCACGATGTCCGGGTCGGCACGGAGGATCGAGCGGAGTCCGGTGGCAAAGTCCAGCCCTGCCTTGCGGTTGACGTTGATCTGATTGATGCCGTCGAGCCGGTACTCGACCGGGTCCTCGATCGTGATGATCTTTTTCTCGACGTGATTCAGCTCCTGCAGGGCCGCGTAGAGGGTCGTCGACTTTCCCGAACCCGTCGGACCGGTGACGAGGACCGCGCCGTAGGCCTGCTGGAAGGCGTGCGCGAAGCGCTCCCGCGCCGTGCCGTCCATGCCAAGGTCGTCTAGCGTTCGCTGCGCGTTCTCTTTGTCGAGGACGCGGATCGTCGCCCCCTCTCCCCGCTGCGTCGGCAGCGTGGTGATTCTGAGGTCTATCCGTCGGTCCTCGACGGTAAGGCTGACGCGGCCGTCCTGCGGGATCCGCTTCTCGGCGATATTGAGGTCGCTCATGATCTTTACCCTGGAGATGACGGCGCTGACCATCCGGGCAGGCACGTGGGCAGCCTCGCGAAGTACCCCGTCGATCCGGAACCGGACGCGCATCTGGCCCTCGGTCGGCTCGAAGTGGATGTCCGAAGCCCCCTCTCCTACCGCCTGTCCGAGGATGCTGTAGACGAGCTTGATGACGGGGGCGTCCTCGGCGCTGACTTCGAAATCGGCGACCTCAGCGAGGTCAGCCTCAGGGTCCTCCTCGTCCTCGATCGCCTCCGTCACTGCGCTCTGCAGCGTGTTGAGGCGGGCGATCAGGGCTTCGATGTCCTCTTCGGCCGCGACGGCGACACGGCTGTCGAGGGCGGTGGCTATCTGGATGTCGTCCACGGCGAGGACGTTGGTCGGATCCGCCATCGCCACCAGCAGCGTCCCCGCGTCGATGAACCCGACCGGCAGCGCCCGGTAGCGACGGGCGGTGTTTACTGGGATCAGGTTCGCAGCCGCCATGTCCACCTGGTAAGCAGAGAGGTCGATGTGGTCGAGGCCGTAGCGTTCGGCAACCGCCCGCGAAAGCTGGTCGCCTGAGATGACCCCCTGGGTCAGCAGCAGCGCCTCGGGGGGAGCCCCTGCGTTCCGCGCTTCGTCGATCGCCTGCTGGACCCGCTCCTCGGCCACGTAGCCCAGCTCGACCAAGACATCGGTGATGAAGCCCTGGGAGCGAGCTCGGGCCCGCGGCGGGGTCAGACCCGGCGTACCCTCAGCCTCGGGCTGCAACTTAGGCGCGGTCGAATCTCCGGAGCTGGGCACCGGCCGCAGATGGCCCGGAAATTCCCTCCCCTCCATGTCAGGGGTGATAGGCGAGAGTCGGTCCGTCGTATCCGGCGTCGATGACGGCCTGAACGACCGCCTGTTGGGCCTGGAAGCCGTAGCGGACCGAAGCGGTCAGTTTTCCTTTGGCCACGTCCTTCGGCGTCATCACGACAAGAGCCGGGACTCGTTCGACCCCGGCGCCACCGGTGATGCTGCTGTAACGGGCGATCTGGCCGGCTGGGACCACAAAGTCGGTCACTCCCGGCATCCCCGACAGGGTCTCGGTGGTCCTCTGCACCAAGTCGTCGTCGATGCCTCCGTCGTGGACGAAGAGAAGAACCACCGTGGCGCCAGACTTCCAGGCGGAGATGACCTCGGCGGGGGGCGCCACCGTGGGCGGCGGAATAGCTTCCACGGGCGAGCCGCTGACCGAACCCGCTTCCGCTGCTTCAGGGGCAGCGCCCAGGCTCGATTCGGTCGCCGGCGTGGTGACTCCGCTTTCGGCTTCCGATTCGCTTTCCCCGCCGCCAGTCATCGAAATGAAGAGGAAGGCGCCCGCGACCAGTAGGACCGCGACGACGCCGAGCTGGGCGACCGGGTTGTTGTTCAGCTGCTCTCTCATACGTACGCTTATCTAGCTCGACAGAAGGACCTGCGAGCTTGAGCGCTGGTCTTTCGCGACCGCGGAGCTTCAGCAGCTGGTGTTGGGCGCCTGGCCCGTCGCGACAACGCCCTCGCACTCGACGTAGGTCTGCGGCGTATAGAGCCGCGAGGTGCGAACGGGTTCCCCGGAGGTGTCTTCCCCGGTTTTCGGCGGCGGTCGCAGTTCCGGGGGGAGTTCGTAACCGGGATCCGCTTTGACCGTGGAGCTGCCGGTTACCACCAGGGTCTTGCCGGCGATCAGGCCTTTGTAGGTCGCGTTGCCTTTCAGCTCGACTTCCGATTCGGGCGCGTAGACCACCATTTCGTTGGTGCCGTTGTTGCCGCCGATGTACACCCGGCCGTTGCCGCTGAAGTAGAAGCCAGGCATGTCGAATTTGCCGGGGGTCCCTTGGTAGCCGGTAGAGGTGATCCTGGAGGTGCCGAGCATTTCGAGCTGGGTGGCGCCGGAGGACATGCCGCAGTGCTGCGGCGAGTCGAAGAAGAACCGGACTTTCGAGCCGGCTTTCATGATCAATTCCGAGCCGCCCTGCAGGGACAGCTTGCATAGCCAGTAGTCGGTCCCGCCGACGGTCAATGCGTCCTGCGCGCCGAGCGACAGGGTCTTGGGGGAAGGCTTGAAGGGTTCCTTTTTCCAGCTGCCGGTGAATCCGTCGGTTTGGCAACCAGTGGGGAGGTTTTTGCTACAGGTCGTAAACCTGTAATTGGAGTTGACGGTGGCGATATTTGAGGGCATGAAGCTGGATACCGGCGGCAGGTTGACGTTGCCGTAGGTGATTTTGTAGCCGCTGCACTGCTTGACGGACGGTTTCGGCTTGCCGATGCCGACACGGATGTCGCCACAGACGTTGGCGGCGCTGTTGTTGCCGACGATTTCGCCGTTCGTGCCGATCCCGACCCTGATGTCCGCATTGCCGGTGACCGTGAATTTGTCCTGGCCGATGAGGCCCTCGAAGCCGACGCTGCTGGAACCGCCTTTTTCGTCTTCTTCTTCCGTGCCTCCGCCACCACCTTCGAGGTCCGATTCGTTGAAGGTCAGCTCGATCCGCCGGCTGACGCCGTCGACACTGCCGACCGATACGACGCAAAGTGCGTAGCCGCCGCAGGTCGAGCCCGCCGGGCTCACCCAGTAGGTGTAGGTACCGCGTCCCACGGTGCCGGACACCGGAGGGCACCACGACTGCCCCCCAGTGGTGACCGCTTTAGCGGTCGCCAAGGTGCCGCCGGAGTCAACTATGCACTGCGAACTGACTAGGCTTTTCGAGTAGCGAGCCAGGCGCATCGTTGCCACGTTGGCGCCGGCATCGGCGGCGGCGATCGCGCTCTTCGAGCCGCTGTCGCGTTTTGAGCCCTGCTGGACGTCGACCGAAGCCACGACGGCGGCCCCCGCCACCCCCATGCTCGCAACCATCGCGAAGAGGACGGTCGGCAGCGCCATGCCGCGCTCGTTTCGGCGTAGCGATCCGACCAGCAGGATGAAGTGATCTATGGCGGCCATTCGCGTCATCTGATCGTCACCGGGAGCGCCGACCTTGAGCCCCGCGCTGCAAGCTTTTCGCCCACCTGGACGCCCGCCCTAGTCAGTTGCGGGTGCGAGCTGCTCGATGCCGCTCGCCCGCTGGCCGCCCGCTGCCAGCATCAGTTTGAAGTCGTGGGGGTTGGAGGCGAACTCGAGGGCGACCGACTCGGCGACCTTGCCCTCCATCACGTAGTGCATCAGCGACTGGTCGAAGGTGCGCATCCCGTAGTACTCGCCCTCGGCGATGACTTCGGTGATCTTGCCGGTCTCCTCCGGGTTCATGATCAGGTCCTGAACCCGGCCGGTGACGACGAGGATCTCCGAAGCGGGGACGCGGCCGTCGCCGGTCACGTCCGGCACGAGGCGCTGGGCGATCGCGCCCTTCAGGGTCGCCGCGAGCATCACCCGCGCCTGGTGCTGCTGGTGGGGCTCGAAGAAGTCGACGATGCGGTTGATCGTCTCGGTCGCGTCGAGGGTGTGGACGGTCGAGAGGACGAGGTGGCCGGTCTCGGCCGCGGACAGCGCGGTGCGGACGGTCTCCTCGTCGCGCATCTCGCCGATTAAGATCACGTCGGGGTCCTGGCGCAGGACTCGGCGCATCGCACGGGCGAAGCTTTCGGTGTCGGAGCCGACTTCGCGCTGGTTGATGATCGAGTTTTTGTCCGGGTGCAGATACTCGATCGGGTCCTCGAGGGTGACGATGTGATCGCTCCGCGTGCGGTTGATGTGGTCGATCATCGCCGCCAGCGTCGTGCTCTTGCCCGAGCCGGTGGTGCCGGTGACGAGGATGATTCCGCGCTGCTCCTCGGCCAGCTTGGTCACGACCGGGGGCAGGCCCAGTTCCTCGACCGAGCGGATGTCGAAGGGGATCGCCCGGCAGACGATCGAGATCGAGCCGCGCTGCCTGAAAGCGTTGACGCGGAATCTCGACAGGCTCGGGATCGAGTACGAGAAGTCGGCCTCGCCGCATTCCTCGAACTCGGTCAGGGACCGCACCTCCCCCATGTCGTGGAAGGCCTTTTCGGTGTCCTTCGGCGTCAGCGGTTGGTAGCCCTCGAGCGGAGCGAGCTCACCGTGCAGCCGCACGGTCGGCGGCACGCCGACCTTCACGTGGAGGTCGGACCCCCCACGCTCGATCAGAGTCCGCAGCGCTGAATCGACGTCGAACATCCCGGCCTGTATCGGCCGGGACGTTCGATCACTTAATCCTGGTTACGCAACCTCGCGCAGTTTCTGGGCCTCACCCAGCGACTGCAGCTTTTTGAGCGACTGGTTCTCGATCTGGCGGATCCGCTCGCGGGTGACGTTGAAGGTGCGGCCGACCTCGTCCAGGGTCCGGGGGTGCTCGCCGCCGAGCCCGTAGCGGAGCTCGAGCACGCGGCGCTCGCGGTAGGAGAGGTTCTCGAGGGCCTCTTTCAGCGCCTCTTTGGTCAGCAGGTCCGCGGCCCGGTCGAACGGGCTCTCGGCCTTCTCGTCGGCGATGAACTGGCCGAACTCCGACTCCTCCTCGTCGCCGACCGGCTTCTCGAGGGAGACCGGAGCCTGGGCGGAGCGCTTGATCGAGTCGACCTCCTCAGGATCGATCCCGGTTACCTCGGCGATCTCCTCCGGGGTGGGCTCGCGGCCCAGCTCGGTGACCAGCTTGCGCTCGGCGCGGCCGATCTTGTTCAGCTTCTCGACGACGTGCACCGGGATGCGGATCGTCCGCGCCTTGTCGGCGAGCGCACGGGCGATCGCCTGGCGGATCCGCTCACGGGTGACGTTGAAGGTGCGGCCGACCTCGTCCAGGGTCCGCGGGTGCTCGCCGCCGAGCCCGTAACGAAGCTCGAGGACGCGGCGCTCGCGGTCAGAGAGGTTCTCGAGAGCCTCTTTGAGGGCCTCTTTGGTGAGCAGGTCCGCGGCGCGGTCGAACGGCGACTCGGCCTTCTCATCGGCGATGAACTGGCCGAACTCGGACTCCTCCTCGTCGCCGACAGGCTTCTCGAGGGAGACCGGGGCCTGCGCGGAGCGCTTGATCGAGTCGACCTCCTCGGGGTCGATCCCGGTGACCTCGGCGATCTCCTCGGGGGTCGGCTCGCGGCCGAGCTCGGTGACCAGCTTGCGCTCGGCGCGGCCGATCTTGTTCAGCTTCTCGACCACGTGGACCGGGATGCGGATCGTGCGCGCCTTGTCGGCCAGGGCGCGGGCGATCGCCTGGCGGATCCACCAGGTCGCGTAGGTCGAGAACTTGAAGCCCTTGCGGTAGTCGAACTTCTC
>DASSYI010000045.1:0-80618 GCA_035703365.1 Solirubrobacterales bacterium | reverse complement strand
CGGCCGCTTCCGCCTCGGGCTCGGCTCGGGCGTCAAACGGCTCAACGAGACCTGGCACAACGCCGAGTACGGCAAACCGGCGCCGCACCTGCGCGAGGCGATCGAGGCGACCCGCCTGATCATGCAGCAGGCCGGCAAGGGGGAGCCGATCCGCTACGAGGGCGACTACTACGACATCGACATCAAGGGCTGGATCCGACCGCACCCGGCCGCGCGCGAGTCGGTGCCGATCTACACAGCCGGCATCCAGAGCGGGATGTGCCGAATGGCCGGCGACGTCGCCGACGGGCTGATCGGCCACCCGATCCAGAGCCTGCGCTGGATCGACGAGGTCGTCGTCGACTCCTTCGAGACAGGCCTCAGCCGCTCGGGCCGCGAGCGCAAGGACTTCGACTATCTGCCGACCGTCTGCTGCGCGATCGACGACGACGAAGCGCGGGCGATCGAGATGGCCCGGCGAACGATCTCCTTCTACGCCACGGTCAAGACCTACATGCCGCTCTGGGAGCTGCACGGCTTCGCCGACAACGCGGTCGAGGCGGGGGAGGCCTTCCGCCGCGGCGACCTCGCTGCGGTGCCGGCGGCGATCAGCGACGAGATGGTCGAGGCCTACTGCGCCGCCGGCCCCCTCGACAAGGTCCGGGCGCGGGTCGAGGCCACCGCCGAGCGCGCCGACGGCCTGTTCCTCACCCCGCCGACCTACTTCATCTCCCCCGAGGAGCTGAGCGAGTTCCAGAACCGCATCATCGACGCCTTCGGCCCGGAGGCGTGAGCGCCGAGACCGCAAAAAGTCCTCCTGAAGAGGAGTTTTTGCGGTCTCGAGAGTTCGAGGTGCTGGAGCGGGTGCGCGCGATCCCCGAGGGGTTCGTCAGGACCTACGGGGACGTGTCGCCGGGGGCGCCTCGGTTCGCCGGCACCGTGCTGTTCCAGGTCGACGAGCCCGACCTGCCCTGGTGGCGCGTCGTCCGCGCCGACGGCTCGCTCGCCAAGGGCGACCGCCAGCGGTGGCTGCTCCGCGCCGAGGGCGTCCCGTTCCGGGGCGGGCGCGTCGACATGGGACGCGCCCGCCTTCCGGCTCCTTAAGGGCAGATCACGACCAGGTGGAAGTCGGCGTCCTCGTTGTCGCCGTCTTTGCCGCGGGTGCGGACCTCGATCGCGTTCGGGTTCGCCGCCGAGGCGTTGGTCTGGGCGTAGCCCGAGTTGGGCACCGAGGTGCCGGCGTTGTTGCGGCCCGCGACGTTGGCGCAGCCGGAGACGTTGAACGGGAAGGTGACCGTCACCGCGCCGCCGCCCTCGGTGGCGGTGATGTTCGGGCCGCTGGCCCGTGCCAGTGCCGCGTTACCGGGGCTCGCCGGGTTGTCGATCACCGCCCAGAAGGTGTGGGTCGAGACCTTCGCGAACGGCACCGTGCCGAGCTTGTTGGTGTTGATCTGGAACCCCGTCAGGGTCTTCTTCTTCAGCTTGCCGCCGCCGATCGACTGATTTTGGATCGCGCCGCCGTTGATCGACTGCGCCGCGTACGCCGTTCCCCCGAGCGCGGCGACCAGCGCGATCAGCGCCACCACCATCGCCGGCGACGGCCGCCTCTTCGAAAGCGTCTTCATCCTGGACTCCCTTCCAGTAGCGAACGAGTACCTCAAATTCGGTAACCCGCCAGGCGGCGGGTCGGTGCGGTCGCTCTACCCGGGAAGCTGTGCGACGAAGCGCTCGAAGGCGCCCATGTCGGTCACGGCGGGGCCGTGGCCGGGGAGAATCAGGGAGGGGTTCAGCTCGGCCAGCTTGCGGATCGAGCGGCGGTTCTCGGCCGGGTCGGGGGTGAGTTCCTCGGGCGGCTCGAGCAGCTTGGTCCGCGTCGTCACGTAGGTGAGGTTGCGGATCACGTCGCCGCAGATCGCGACCCGGTCGGAATCGCGGAAGAAGATCACCTCGCCGGGCGCGTGGCCGGGGGCGTGGACGACGCGGAAGCCGGCTACCTCGTCGCCCTCGTGCAGAACCCGGTCGACCTTGTGCGGCGGGCCTTCCCACATGCGGGCGAAGAACTTGGCGCCGGGGTTGGAGGTCGCGGCCACCGGCCGCCGCCCCTCCATCGCGTCGACGTCGTCGGCGTGGCAGGCGAGCGGCACGCCGCGCGCCTCGCAGACGGCTTTGGCGCAGCCCTGGTGGTCGGGATGGACGTGGGTCAGCGCCACCATCGAGATCTCCCGCCCCTCGAGCTCAGCGAAGATCCGCCGCTTGTCCCAGCGCCGGCCGGCGTCGATCAGCACGTCCTCGGCGAGGTAGACGTTGATCAGCGGGCGGGGCGACTCCTTCAGCCGCCAGACCCCGGGGGCGAGGTACTTCAATGCGAGATCCCGAGGCCGTCGCGGGGCTCGCCGCTGTGGCGGGAGAGCTCTTCGAGGCGGGCGATCTGGCGCTCGCCTTCGACCCGGGCCGGGTGGTCGGGTGGCAGCGGCTCGATCAGGCGGCGGATCCGGTTGCGGACCTGCAGGGAGAAGTGAGGCGTGACGGGGCCGGCGAGGGCACGGATGTCCTCGACGGTGATCTCCTTCTCGCTGCCGAGCAGCTGGGGGTTCTCCGACTCGCTCATTCTCCTTCCCCGATCTTCGCAAGCTCGGCCAGTTCGTTGACTTCCGCCTGCTGGCCGACCCCGATCGCGTCCTGGTCGCCGATCACCCAGACGTGGTTGTAGAAGGCCCGGGTCGGGTCGTTCGTGTAGCCGGGCTTGACGTCGAGCAGGTAGTTGCGCACCTCCTGCGGCAGCTGGTCGGCGGCGTCGGTGAGCAGCAGCGGCCCCCAGGTGCCGGAGGCCGAGAGCGGCGCCGCGGCGGCGGCGTCGGTCGGCGCGTCGCTGCGGGCCAGCACGAACCCGTGCCCGGGGTCGTTGACGTTCCAGCCGAAGCTGCCGTCGCGGTAGCGGGCGAGGGCGAGGGCGTTGGCGACCGGGTCCTCGCCGGCGACGCGCTTGACCTGCTTCGAGAGCTTGGCGATTTCGCGCACCACCTCCGAGGAGACGACCGAGGAGGGACCGAGCACATAGACGGGCACGTCGGGGTGCGCCTTCAGCGTCGCCGCGGTCGGCGCCGGCAGTTTCTTCGCGTCGGTGAAGAGGACCGGGTCGCCGGAGCGGGCGGCCCAGGCGGCGGCCGGCACGGCGAAGTCGGGACGCGAGTCGGAGGCGACGACGATGTGCTTTGGCGGTTCGCCGAAGAGGCGGTCGCGCAGGGTGGCGAGCTGGGCGGCGGTGCTGGCGGGGTCGCCGGAGTCGACTGGCGCCGCCTTGCCCGGGTAGGCGACGGTGCCGATCGCGAAGAGGGACGCCTGCCCGGTCTCCTCGCTGCCCTGCGGGTCGAGCGCGGCGAGCGCTTCTTCGCTCACCTCAGGCATCTCGTCGGGTCCGGAGTAGAGGATCGGCGCCCGCACCGGCGCTGCGGTCAGCACGGCGGCGGCGATCGCGCCGGCCCAGTCTTCTTCGCCGATGATCGTCACCGCCGCGGGGCGCTGCTCCGGCGTGGTGGAGGGGAAGACCGCGAGCGCGGCGCCGGCGGCGTTCGCCGCCGGGTCGGAGCCGCCGATGCGCGTCGTGTTGTTCGTCGCGAAGCCGGGATAGCCGAGCGCTTCGGCGGTCTGATCGGCGGCGGCTTCGTCCGGCCTGTCCTCGGCCGCGGGCGGCGGGGCGGGGGCCGGCGTCGCGCTGGTGCCGCCGTCCTCGCCGCCGCTGGTGCCCCAGACGATCGCGACGACGATGAAGACCAGGGCGAGCGCCACCAGCGCCAGCAGCATCTTCGGCGCCCCCGGCCCGGGAGGGTCGCCCCCGCTGTCCTCGGGATTCGGCTGCGGCTCCGGTTTCTCCGCCTTCTCGGATGCCGGTTTCCCGACTTTCTCGTCCTCCGCCGGGACGTCGGCGTTGATCGGCCGCTTCGGGATCACCGGGGAAACGTACCGATGGGCATCCCTCCCGGAGGAGTAGAGTTCCAAACTGGCTGACTGACCAGTCAATCGGTAGGCGGCAGAGAGAGGGAGACGATGGATTTCGCACTCAACGAGGAACAGCAGGAGTTCAAAGCACGTTGCCGGAAGTTCGCCAGCGAGGTGATCCGCCCGGTCGCCCGCAAGCACGACGAAGAGGAGAGCATCCCCTGGGAGGCGATCAAAGAGGCGCGGAAGCAGGGCTTCGGCGGCCTCGAGGCGATCCAGCGGAACGCGTCGGACCCCGAGGGCCAGATGCAGGTGATCTCCGCCGAAGAGTTCCACTGGGGCTGCGCCGGGATCGCGCTCGCGATCAGCGGCTCCGGCCTCGCCGCCGCCGGCATCGCCGCTTCCGGCACGCCCGAGCAGATGCAGCGCTGGGTCCCCGAGTGCTTCGGCGCCGGCGAGGAGATCAAGCTCGGCGCCTACGCGGTCACCGAGCCGCAGGCCGGCTCCGACGTCAAGAGCCTGAAGACGACCGCCAAGCGCGACGGCGACGAGTGGGTCCTCAACGGCACCAAGGTCTTCATCACCAATGGCGGCATCGCCGACGTGCACGTCGTCGTCGCCACCGTCGACCCCGAGCTCGGCACCCGCGGCCAGGCCTCCTTCGTCGTGCCGAAGGGCACCCCCGGCCTCTCGCAGGGCAAGAAGGAGACCAAGCTCGGGATCCGCGCCTCCCACACCGCCGAGATCGTCCTCGAGGACTGCCGCATCCCCGTCGACTACCTGCTGGGCGGCGAGGAGAAGCTCGAGAAGAAGCTCCAGCGCGGTCGCGAAGGGAAGAAATCCCGCGGCGCCGACGCGCTGGCGACCTTCGAGATCACCCGGCCGCTGGTCGGCGCCTCGGCGCTGGGCATCGCCCAGGCCGCCTACGAGTGGACCCTCGAGTACCTCGACGGGCAGTCCTACGAAGGCGTGCCGATGCTGCAGGCGCAGCGCATTCAGCAGACGCTGGCCGACGTCGCCACCGAGATCGAATCCGCCCGCCTGCTGGTCCAGCGCGCCGCCTGGATGGGCCGCAACGGCGTGCCGATGACCGGCGGCCAGGGCTCGATGTCGAAGCTCAAGGCCGGCGACGTGACGATGTGGGCGACGACGACGCTGATGGACCTGGTCGGCCCCTACGCGCAGAGCACCGAGTGCCCGCTGGAGAAGTGGTTCCGCGACGCCAAGATCTACCAGCTGTTCGAGGGCACGGCCGAGATCCAGCGGATGGTCATCTCGCGGATGCAGGCGCGCGAGTACGCCGAGCGCCTCGGTTACGCCGCCGAGATCGCTGCGGAGACGATCAAGAAGGAGCCCGTCGCCGCCTAGCTTTTCGCCGATGGGCCTAAAACGATCTATATAGGACCGTTTTAGGCCCATCGGCGGTCGTATCCTCGGGGGATGCACGGGCCCGGCCACGGTCATAGCCACAGCCACGCCCTCGACGCGCGCCGCGCTGACAGCCGGGCGCGGATGCGCTGGGCACTGTGGATCAACCTCGGCCTGCTGCTGGCCGAGGCGGTCGGCGGAGTGCTCACCGGCTCCCTGGCGGTGCTCGCCGACGCCGGCCACGTCCTCTCCGACGCCGGCTCGATCGTCCTCGCTCTGATTGCGGCGCGGCTCGCCTCCCTGCCCGCCGCCGGCCGGCGCACCTTCGGCTACCAGCGCACCGAGGTGCTGGCGGCACTGGTCAACGGCCTGCTTCTCGTCGCGGTCAGCATCGGGGTCGCGATCGCCGCCTTCGGCCGCTTCTCCGACCCGCCGGGCATCGACGGCTGGGGCGTGCTTGCCCTCGGCGTCCTCGGCCTGGCGGGCAACATCGCCGCCACGGTGGTCCTCGCCCGCGGCCAGCGAGAGGACATCAACCTTGAGGGGGTCCTCCGCCACTCCGCCGCCGACGCGCTTGGCTCGATCGGCGTCGTCCTTGCCGGCGCCTTCGTCCTGCTCGGCGGCTCGCCGGTGATCGACCCGATCGTCGGTTTGCTGATCGCGGGTCTGGTCCTCGCCTCGTCCTGGCGCCTGATCAAGGAGCCGGTTGACGTGCTGATGGAGGCGGCGCCGGCGGGGGTCGACGTCGACGCGGTCGGGGCGGAGATCTGCCGCGAGGAGGGGGTTCGCTCCGTGCACGACCTCCACGTCTGGACCGTGACCTCCGGCTTTGGCGCGATCGCCGCGCACGTGGTCGTCGCCCAGGGCGCCGACCGCGACCTGATCCGCCGCCGCCTCGAGCTGGCCCTGCGCGAGGGCTATGGGATCGAGCACACGACGCTGCAGATGGAGGAGGAGGCGAGCCAGGAGCTCCTCCACGTCGAGAATGCCCAGCCAAACGTTCGGCCTACTTAATTTTAGGAGGAATTCCTGACCGCTCGTTTTCGGCTGACTACCGTGGGTAGGCGAACGGCGGATGATCAGGCAGGCAAGGACATATCTGCTCGGCGCGATGTCGGGAGCGGGACTGATCGCAGTGGCGGTCGTCGCCTTCGTGCTCCTCGTCTCCGCGCAGGTCTTCGAGAACTTCCCCATCCGCGGTCTGATCGGCGGGGGTGACGAGGTGGCCGTCTCCGCCGCGGAGACGGCGGACACCGGTGCCGGCGGCACGACCGCCGGGGGTGCCGGAGCGAGCGGCGACGGCTCCAATGCCGGCGGAAACGCAGCCAAAGGCGACGCGGCCGGCGGCGGCTCGGCGACCGGCGGAGAGCAAGGCCTCAACGGCACGGGTCAGCAACCCGGCGGCTCCGGCGGCGGCAGTGGGGCCGGCGGTGGCGAAGCGCCGGGCTCTGGCGGCAGCGGCTCGACCCCGGGCCAGCCGGGCGGCGGCACCTCCGGCGGCTCCGGCACTGCCTCCAGCGGCGGATCGACCGGTGGCGGCGGGGGCGGCGGGACGACCACCTCCTCGACCTCCGACAAAGTCACCGGCACCGTCAACGACACCGTCGACCAGGTCGACGAAACCGTCACCGGCGGCGCCCTGGAGGAAACCGGCGTCACCCAGGTCACCGAAGAAACCGTCAACGGGGTCGCCGGCCCCGAAACGCCGGTCGGCAAGGTCGTCGACGAAACCGTCGGCGCCGTCGAAAACATCCTCGGCGGCAAATAGCGCTCGCCGGGCAAGCGTTCCGCCCCCTCACCTCCTAATCGTCAAAATGCCCGTCCTATGGCGGAGCAAGGACAGGCGGGGTCGTTGGCGAGCGATCCGATCGCGGGATCGGCTGTCTTCCCGCGGGGCACGCGCGTCGACGAGGAAGGTCACCTGGAGGTCGCCGGCTGCGACCTGATCGAGCTGGCCGAGGAGTTCGGCACCCCGGCCTACTTCTACGCCGAGGACGACATGCGCGCCCGCGCCCGCGCCTACCGAGAGGCCTTCGAAGCCCGTGAGGCGGACTTCGAGGTCCTCTTCGCCAGCAAGTCGCTGCCCTGCACCGCCGCTTACCGGCTGTTCGCCGAGGAGGGGCTCTCGGTCGACGTCGCCTCCGGCGGCGAGCTCCACATGGCGCTCAGCGCCGGCTTCGACCCCGGCCGCATCCACATGCACGGCAACAACAAGTCCGACGAGGAGATCCTCTTCGCCGCCCGCGCCGGCATCCGCCATCTGATCCTCGACTCCTTCGACGAGATCGAGCGCTGCGAGCGGCTGCTCGACGAACCGCAGAAGGTCCTGATCCGGGTCACCCCAGGGATCAAGCCCTCGACCCACGACTACATCACCACTGGCCAGCTCGACTCCAAGTTCGGCTTTGGGTTGGAGGACGGCCTCGCGGCCCGGGCGATCGAGCGCGTGCTCGCCTCCGAGAAGCTGGAGCTGGTCGGGCTGCACGCCCACATCGGCTCGCAGATCTTCGAGCTCGAGCCCTACACGCTGGCGATCCGGGCGCTCGGCGACCTCGCCGGCGAGTGGTGCCAGGTGGTCAACGTCGGTGGCGGCCTCGGCGTCGCCTACACCCACGAGGACGAGCCGCCCTCGATCGACGCCTACGTCGACGTCAAGGTCCGCGGCGTCGCCGAGGTCTTCGGCTCCGGCGTCCGCATCCTGGTCGAGCCCGGCCGCTCCCTGGTCGCCAACGCCGGTCTCACCGCCTACCGCGTCGGCACCGTCAAGGAGATCCCGGGCGTGCGCACCTACGTCGCCGTCGACGGCGGCATGTCCGACAACCTGCGGCCGATGCTCTACGGGTCGAAGTACGAGGCATTGATCGCCGACCGTGCCGCCGCCCCGGCGGAGACGCTGGTGACGATCGCCGGCATGCACTGCGAGTCCGGCGACGTGATCGTCCGCGACGCGATGCTGGCCGAGCCCGCCGTCGGCGACGTGCTCGTCACCCCGGCCACCGGCGCCTACGGTTACGCGATGGCCAACAACTACAACGGCGTGCCGCGGCCGCCGGTCGTCTTCTGCCGCGGCGGCGAAGCGCGGGTCGTCGTGCGGCGCGAGACCTACGAGGACCTGACGGCGAGGGACGTCTGAGCGCGATGGCCTCGGAGGGCTCCAAACCCGTGCGCATCGGGCTGCTGGGACGCGGCACCGTCGGCGCCGCCTTCGCCGAGCTGCTCGCCGAGCGCGCCGACGCGGTCGAGGCGGCAACCGGGCGTCGCCCGGAGATCTCGGGAGCGCTGACCCGCAGCAAGGGCGAGTTCGAGGAGATCCTTGCCGGCTCGGATCTGGTGGTCGAGCTGATGGGGGGGACCGAGCCGGCGCGCGAGCACGTGCTGGCGGCGCTGCGGGCCGGCAAGCCGGTGGTTACCGCCAACAAGCAGCTGCTCGCCCAGCATGGCGACGAGCTCTTCGCGGTTGCGCGTGAGGCGGGCGTCCAGTTGCGGTTCGAGGCGGCGGTCGCGGCGGTGATCCCGATCGTGCGGACGATCCAGGAGAGCTTCGGCGTCACCGAGATCGCCAAGGTCTTCGGGATCGTCAACGGAACGACCAACTTCATCCTCACCGAGATGGCGGCGACCGGCGCCGGCTACGACGAGGTCCTGGCGCGGGCGCAGGAGCTCGGCTACGCCGAGGCCGACCCCTCCGACGACGTCAGCGGCGCCGACGCGGCGGCGAAGATGGCGATCCTCGCCCGCCTCGCCTTCCACACCCCGGTGACGCTTTCCGAGGTCGCCTACGAGGGGATCGAGGCGATTCAGCCCGACGACCTCGCCTACGCGAAGGAGCTCGGCCTCTCGCTGAAGCTTCTCGGCGTCGCCGAACGACGCGACGGCGGCGTCAGCGTCCGCGTCTTTCCCTGCTTTCTCTACTCCGGCCACCCGCTGGCGCCGATCGAGGGGCCGTTCAACGCGGTGATGGTCGAGGCGCCGGAGATCACCGAGGTGACGATGTCGGGCCCGGGCGCCGGCGGCCTGCAGACCGCCTCGGCGGTGCTCGGCGACGTCGTCTCGATCCTCGCTGGCGACGCGCCGGTCCACGAGACCCGGGTCGAGCTGCCGCTGATCGCCGATATCGGCTCCTCCTTCTACTTGCACCTCGAGGTCGCCGACCGGCCCGGCGTGCTGGCAGCGGTGGCAACCGTGCTTGGCGATCACTCGATCTCGGTCAAGAGCTTCGTCCAGCGGGGGACCGGCTCCGACGCGCGGCTGGTGATGGTCGTCCACGAGTGCCTGGAGTCGAAGTTCTCCGCGGCCGTCGAGGAGCTGGGTCGCCTCGAGGACCTGCGCTCACCGCCGCGCTCGATCCGGGTGATCGAGGAGGAGTACTGATGGCGGCGGGGCTGATCGACCGCTACCGCGACCGGCTCTCGCTCGAGCCGGGCGACCCAGTGGTGACCCTGAACGAGGGCGCGACGCCGCTGATCGAGGCCCCGCGGCTCTCGGAGCGGATCGAGGCGAAGGCGTATCTCAAATACGAGGGCCTGAACCCGACCGGATCGTTCAAGGACCGGGGAATGACCGTCGCCGTCTCGCGGGCGAAGGGGCGAGGGGCGGAGGCGATCATCTGCGCTTCGACCGGCAACACCGCCGCCAGCTGCGCCGCCTACGCGGCCCGGGCGGGATTGCGCGGGGCGGTGATCGTCCCCGAGGGCAAGATTGCGATCGGCAAGCTCGCCCAGGCGCTGATGCACGGCGCCCGCGTCGTCGCCCTGCAGGGCAACTTCGACGACGCGCTGCGGATCGTCCGCGAGCTCTCGCAGAAGCACCCGATCGAGCTCGTCAACTCGGTCAACCCGCACCGGATCGAAGGCCAGAAGACGGCCGCCTTCGAGGTGGTCGAGGACCTGGGCGAGGCGCCCGGCGCCCTCGCGATCCCGGTCGGCAACGCCGGCAACGTCACCGCCTACTGGCGGGGCTTCCAGGAGGTCGGTGCGGCGCCGGTCCTCTACGGCTTCCAGGCCGAGGGCGCGGCGCCGCTGGTCCGCGGCGAGCCGGTCGAGCATCCCGAGACCGTCGCCTCGGCGATCCGGATCGGCAACCCGGCGCGCTGGGAGGAGGCGATGGCCGCTTTCACCGCCTCGCGCGGACGCGTCGCCGCCGTCTCCGACGAGCAGATCCTGGGCGCCTACCGCTGGCTCGCCGACAACGAAGGCGTCTTCTGCGAGCCGGCCAGCGCCGCCTCGGTCGCCGGGCTGCTCGCCCACGGGTTGCCGGTGGTCGAGGGCGCCGCCCGTCCCGAGACCGTCGTCTGTGTCCTCACCGGCCACGGACTCAAGGACCCCGACACCGCGCTCTCGAAAGCGCCGCCGGTGATCAACTGCGACAACAGCCTCGGCGCGGTCGAGCGCGCGGTCTTCGACTAGACGCTCGCGATGACTGCGCGCCACCGGCTCGTCCGCGTCCCCGCCTCCTCGGCCAACCTCGGGCCCGGGTACGACGCGATGGCGGCGGCGATGGCGCTGCACCTGGAGCTGGAGGTCGAAGAGGCGGGCGAGTTCTCGTTCGACCCCGGCGGGTTGGAGGTCTCGACCGGGCGCGACAACCTGATCGTGCGGGCGTTCGAGAGCTTGCGGCCCGCCGACGGCATCGCCTTCCGGCTGCGCAGCGGGATCCCGCTAGCTCGGGGGCTGGGATCGAGCGCGGCGGCGATCGTCGCCGGCCTGGCCGCCGCCGACCACCTCTACGAGCTGGCCCTGTCCCGGGAGGAGATGCTGGCGCGGGCGACCGCGATCGAGGGGCATCCCGACAACGTCGCCGCAGCGATCTACGGCGGCTTCGTCGTCTGCGGGGCGGGGGACGGCGGCCCGACGGCGGCCCGCTTCGACCCGCCGGAGGGGCTGGAGGGGATCGTCGTGATCCCGCCCGACGAGGTTTCAACCGAGCGGGCGCGGGAGGCGATCCCGGCCGAGGTGCCGCTCGCCGACGCGGTCGCCAACGTCTCCGCCGCGGCGATGTTGGTGTTGGGCCTGCGGAGCGCAGACCTCGACCTGCTGGCCCGTGGGCTGCAGGACAGCATCCACCAGGACCGCCGCCGCGAGCTCTACCCGCGCTCGATGGAGATCGTCGACACCGCGCGGGAGATGGGGGCGCTCGGGGCGACGATCTCCGGCGCCGGCCCGACGGTCCTCGTCTGGACGACCTGGCAGGACGCCGGCAACGTCGCCGCGGCGCTGGAAGAGCGCTGTGCCGGCTGGGCCGAGGTGCGCCGGCTGCCGTTCGACCCCCTCGGCGCCGACGTCCCCGAGCTCTGAAGGCAGGCGACCTTTGCAAACACTGGTGTCTATACTCACGCTGGCAAGGGATAGTTGGAGCCGAAAAGGAACAGTCATTGTGATTACTTGACTGTTTTTACATGGTGGTGGAGGGAGAAGACGTGGGTGGAGTAGGCGGAGGAAAGACCATGGCGGGGGTGGCAGTGATGATGGCGTTCGTGGTGCTTGCTGCCACCACCCCGGAAGCGACGGCAAAAGTTACGCCCGCCGAAGCTGCGGCCTACCAAGATCAGTTTGGGGTTTCGCGATCCGTAGCCTCGGAGCGGCTCGAAGTCCAAACCCGCGGTAGCAAAGCTCATATCGGCGCCGTGCTCGAAGAAAGGCTCCGAAATGACTTTGGTGGCCTATGGTTCGACAACGAAACGGGCGAGTACGTCATCGGTATCCCTTCAGGCGCTAAAGGAAAGAGCGCCGACCGCCGCGTCATTGCGAATGAGCTTGCCGCTGCATCGATAGGCGGCTCGGCGTACCGGACCTCGACCGTCGATTCCAGCTGGTCAGCCCTTCTTGACGCAGGCGATCAGATAAGCGAGAGGCTGAGAGACCTGATCGAGCACCGCATGGCTCGCGTTCAGATCGATCCGATCGCTAATGCTGTGATTGTTGGAGTACCCGAGAGCGCAAGTGGCTCTGCCCCTGTGATAGCGCGCCGCACCGAAGGTGTTGGGGTGAACGTGAAAATTCAACCCGTCATCGACGAGCGGTTTCAGAAGGGGTTGTTAGCGTGCGTTAACAACGGAATTTATGAGAAATTCTGTGGACAGCCCCTGCGCGGGGGAGTCGGTATCCGGCCGAGCGGCTATGGCACGTCTCCCGCTGGCTTTTGTACCGCCGCATTTCGCGCCACCGGCAAAACCGATGGCAGACGCTACTGGCTGACCGCCGGCCATTGTGTAAAGGATCTAAACGAAAACGAAGTGCAACAATGGGAAAAGGTTACCTGGGGATGGGAGACGTGGGACCCGATTACGGGTACGGGCCAATCGATCGGGCTGCTCACGCAATGGGACTTCCCTCACCACGACTGGGCAAAAATCGACGTTACGAATACCTGGGGAGACACTTCGCCGTCGAACACGATCGCCTACTGGAGTCGAGGCGAACAGGGGCCGGTCGTAGACGAGGCATACGCAATAAACGGAATCGCAGAAAACCAGGTGGGCAATCAAGCCTGTCACTCCGGCATAGCGACCGGCACCTCTTGCGGAACGATCACCCGGCTCGAAAAAGCTTTCAATCCCACGGAAGGACCCGAAGGAACGATAGTCGACACTTGGGAAGTCGAAAATAGGCAATCGGGCGACAATCTCTGTCTTGAACGTGGCGACAGCGGTGGATCGGTCTTCAGCAACCACTATGCGCTCGGAATTGTTTCCTTTGGTACCCGCGGCTATTGCGCTTCCGGAAATCTGCTGAACTATGTGGATATAGGGGAAGCAGCGGCAGACCTCGGCGTTACCCTCGCGCCCAATCCCAGCCCCCCGCCATCCCCGACCTGCGAAGGCACGCCGCTCGTCGAGACAGGCGATGCGCCGGAGGTTCGCGACACCGAAGCGCTGGTGACCGGCACCGTCGACGCGCACGGCTGCTCAACTACCTTCCGCTTCGAGTATGGGATGACGACCTCCTACGGCAGATCGGTCCCCGCGCCCGACGAGGTAGCTGGATCGGGCCAGGGGGCCGTCGTCGTCAGCAAGTTCCTGGGCGACCTCGAAAAGAGAAGCCACTACCACTACCGCCTGGTTGCTACCAACTCCTTCGGCACGACCTACGGTTCTGACCGCACCTTTACGACCGGGGTCAAGTGGCTGGCGCGCAACTCCAACTCCTCCGGCGGGGCGGATGCGGTCGCCTGGTCGGGCCTGCCAGGGCACATCCACGTCTCTGGCGATTGGGACGGCGATGGCGTTGAGACGCCCGGCAGCTATGACCCGCGGATCGGCATCTGGAGCCTCAGCAACAGCCTCAGCCGCAGCGGGAAAGTCGACATCTCCTTCCAATATGGGGGTGGGCCCTGGAGCAAGGCGGTCGCCGGCGACTGGAACGGCGACGGAATCGACACGATCGGCGTCTATGACCCGCAGGCCGGCAACTGGAACCTGCGCAACTCCAACTCAAACGGTGCCCCAGACATCGCCTTCCAGTATGGGGGCGGAGTCTGGAAGAACCCGGTCGCCGGCGACTGGAACGGCGACGGAATCGACACGATCGGCGTCTATGACCCGCAGGCCGGCAACTGGAACCTGCGCAACTCCAACTCAAACGGTGCCCCAGACGTTTCCTTCCAGTTCGGAGGCGGGGTCTTCAGCAGGTCGATCGTCGGCGACTGGGACGGCAACGGCACCGACACGATTGGCGTCCACGACCCCCAGGCGGGCAACTGGAACCTGCGCAACTCAAACACCACCGGCGGTCCCGACGTCTCATTCCAATATGGCGGCCCCAAGTTCGGGACCGTCGTCGGGGATTGGGACGGCAACGGGACCACGACCCCCGCGCTCACCGACGCCGATGCGACGGTTGAACGCAATTGGCAGCTGCGCAACTCCAACTCGAGCGGGACCCCGGAGCTTGGCTACCTCTTCGGCCTCCCCGGCCAGATCGGCGTGGTCGGCGACTGGAATGGCGACGGCTTCCAGACGCTCGGCACCTATAACCCGGTGGACGGCGTCTGGCGGCTCACCAATACCAACTCCAAGCAGAATCCCGACCTTGAATTCCCCTTCGGCGGCGGCCCTTGGTCTGTCCCGATCGTCGGCGACTGGAACAACGACGGCGTCGACACGATCGGCGTCTATGACCCGCAGGCCGGCAACTGGAACCTGCGCAACGTTAATTCGAGCGGGACCCCCGAAATCTCGTTCCAATACGGCGGCGGATCTTGGAGCAAAGCCATCGCCGGCAACTGGGACGGCATCGGCGCCGACGGAATTGGCGTCTATGACCCCCAGGCGGGCAATTGGAACCTGCGTCACTGTCTGTGCGGGGGGAACCCCGACTACTCCTTCCAATACGGCGGCGGGGTCTGGCAGAAGGCGCTGGCGGGCGACTGGAACGGCGACGGCGTCGACACGATTGGCGTCTATGACCCCCAGGCCGGCAACTGGAACCTGCGCAACTCAAACAGCTCCGGCGCTCCCAACATCTCCTTCCAATACGGGGGCTCACAGTTCGGGACCGTCGTCGGAGACTGGGACGGCAACGGGACCGCGACCCCCGGGCTGCTCGCCAACAACGGCGAATTCATCAGCGCCGCGCGCCCCCCCCAGGTCACCAGCAAACCGGCGAGCGCGATCGACTCGGGTCAGGCGACTCTCAACGGCACTGTCAACCCGAACGGGTTTGCCACCCGCTACCGCTTCGAATGGGGCGCGACGACGGCCTACGGCAACAGCGCCCCTGTCTCCTTTGCCAAAGCGGGCTTGGGGACGACAAACCTGAACGTCGCCAGCACCATTACCGGCCTACTGGGAGACACGACCTACCATTACCGTCTCGTCGCCGAGAGCGCCGAAGGCAAGCAGCTTGGCGCCGACATGACCTTCCCCACCCCGCCGGATAACATCACCGGTGGAAAGCTCACCGCCATGCCAGTCGTGCAGCCCTTCAGCGGCAGCTCAAGCTCGAAAGCCAACTTCAACTCCAACTGGGGGAGCCTCGGCTGGGCGGCAGGCAAGGGCGAAGACACGACCGCCGGCTGGCGCCCGGTCGCCGAATACCCCACGGTCCAGGGCGCCTTCAGCAACCTGACCTTCGTCGATGAGAAGGGAATCGCCGCCGCTGCCAAGATGGCGGCCAATCCGGGCTTCACGGGGCGCTCCTTTTCACTGTGGCTGGGTATGGCGAGCCCGTCCGCCGCGACGCGCGGAGGCTATGAGTTGCGCTTCACCTACACCTCGAGCAACACCTACTCGATAAGCCTGTCGAGGTGGTCGGCGGGTAGCCAGACCACTCTGGCCACCAAAACCGGCGTTTCCTTTGCCAACGGCAACTCGCTGGCGCTCGTTGACAAGGGCACTTCGGTGTCGGGATGGGTTGACACGGGAGCCGGCTACGTCCAGTTACTCGGCGCCGTCGACTCGACCTTCTCGAGCGGCTACGCCGGCGTGCAGGCGGTTGGCAACCTGACCCGCCTGGCCAACTTCAAGGTCGGCTCGATCCTGCCCAACACGATTTCTGAACCCGGCACGTCTACCGCCTGGAACCTGCGCAACTCCAACACCTCCGGCGCTCCCGACCTGTCGTTTATGTTCGGGGTGAGCGGGAAGCGGGAGGTAGTTGGCGACTGGGACGGCGACGGCCGCGCTACAGTCGGCACCTTCGACTCGAGCACCGGTACCTGGATGCTGCGCAACGCCCATGGCCAGGGTCCGGCCGAAGTCGTGCTCACATTCGGCGGCGGCTCCTTCAGCACCCCGATTGTCGGCGACTGGAACGGAGACGGGATCGACACCGTCGGCGTCTTCGATCCGAGCGCTCGCAATTGGAGCCTGCGCAACAGCAACCTCGAAGGGCCAGCAAACCAAGCCTTCCAATACGGCGGGGCCTCCGCAATACCGATTGCCGGCAACTGGGACGGCATCGGCGCCGACGGGATCGGCGTCTACTACCCCAGCTCCGGCAACTGGAACCTGCGCGAATGCGTCTGCGGCGGCAACCCCGATTACGCCTTCCAATTTGGCGGCGGCGTGTGGTCAAAGCCGATTGCCGGCAACTGGGACGGCATCGGCGCCGACGGGATCGGCGTCTTCGACCCCCAGGCGGGCAACTGGAACCTGCGCCACTGCATGTGCGGGGGCAACCCCGACTACTCTTTCCAATATGGAGGCGGCATCTGGGCGACCCCGCTCGCCGGCGATTGGGACGCCAACGGGACCGATACTGCCGGGGTGGCGAACGACTGAGCTGTCGAGCGGGCTGGCGGAGTGGACCGGGTGGCGGACACCCGCCGCCGAGATCGTCCGGATTGGCTCTGTTGGCGGCCTGGATGTGGCCCCTGTGATTCGGCGACTCGGCAACCCCGTCGCGCGCCCGCCCTTTGACCCCCTCGGCGCCGACGTCCCCGAGCTCTAGGCGATGGACTGGGTGGTGCGCATCGGGCTGGTCGAGCTGGCGCTGGGGGGCATGCTGGGCTGGGCGATGGTGGTCCGCGACGAGCGGCCCGAGTGGCTGCGGCGGATCGGGGTCGTCGCCCCGCAGCGGATCCGCCAGGTCCACCTCGACTACGTGATGATGGGCTTGATCCTGATCGGCGTCGGCCTCGCCGTCGCGGACCTGCCGACCGCGGTCGCCGCAGCGCTCGTCTTCGGCACCTTCGTCAACCCCTTGCTCTTCGTCCCGCTCGCCTTCGCTCCCAATGTGGACAAACGGCTCTGGTACCGGGCGCTGGCGGCGGTCTCGTTCGTTGCGATGAGCGGCAGCTTGGTCGTCGCCGCGGTCGTCGGGCCCTGAACGCCGAAGCCGGATCTAGGATCGGCGCCATGCCGACCTCTCCGAAGCTCAAGCTGCTCCTGCCCGCCCTGGTCCTCACTGCGCTGCTGGCACTGCCGGCCGCCGCGGGCGCGACGCTGGCCTACGTGAAGAACCCGTTCAACGCGACGGTCTTCGTCGCGGGCGACGACGGCAGCGGCGCCCGCAAGGTGGAGGCAGGCCACAACCCGCACGTCGCCCCCGACGGCCTCTCGGTCGCCTACCTGCACGAAGGGGCGAAGGGTGCGCAGGAACTGAAGGTCGCTTCCGCAGGCGGCGGGGCCGGCGAGACGCTGATGATCAACGTGCGCGAAGCCTTCTACGTCGCCTGGTCGCCGGACTCGAAGACGATCGCGGCGCTGCGCGGACCCGAACTCGGCAAGCGCAAGCTGGTCCTCGTTGACGTTGCCACCGGCCTGCAGAGCGTCGTCGCCACCGGCTTCTTCAGCGGCTTCAGCTTCTCGCCTGACGGGACCGAAATCGCCTACGCGCTGGCGCAGAAGGAAAAGTACCCGCCGCGCAGCGACGTCTTCCGCTTTCCGGTGCCGATCCCCGGCGTGGTCAACGTGCGCGCCCCGGAACCGGTGCGGCTGACCAAGGACCACAACTCCTCCCAGCCGCTCTGGGGCCCGCAGAAGATCGTCTTCGTCAAAGCGCTGGAAGGCAAGAAGCGCCAGTACGGGGGTAAGAACGAGCTCTTCCTGATGAGCCCGCAGGGCAAAGGCATCAAGCGCCTGACCCACACCAAGGTCGACCCGCTCCTGCAGGGCCTCTTCCCGACCGAGTGGTCGGCCGACGGCTCGCGCCTGCTGACCGAGTTCCAAGGCCAGGACGTCAGCTACGCGGTCACCGTCAACCCCAAGACCGGCGCGCAACGGCTGGTGGCGGGGACGGGGGAGAGCGGCTTCGTCGGCACCGACCTCTCCTCCGACGGCAAGCTCGTCCTCGGCTTCAACGGCGGCTTCGACCCGGGGCTGCGCAACCACAAGGTCCAGACCGTCCCGTACTCCGGCGGCAAGCCGAAGACGCTGGTGAAGGAAGCGTTCGAACCGAGCTGGAGCCGGTGAGGCTGTCGAGTTTGTCTCCCCCCAGGGGACAAACTCGACACCGCTAGTCGAGCAGGCCCACCTGGCGCAGGATCGTGACGCTGTCGGAGTAGACGTCCTTGCGCTTGACGAGGCCGTCCTCGAAGGGGATCACGTCGAGGCCGTCCCACTCGATCCGCTTGCCGCTGGGCTCGGCGACGAGGTCGCCGCGGCGCATCGTCTGGGTGTGGGTCGCCGAGGCGGTCCATTCCTGGACGACCAGCCCCTCGCGGACGTAGAGGCGGCGGGTGGCGAAGGCGATGTCGGGCCAGCTCTCGAAGATTGCCCCAATGTGCGCCCGCACCTCCTCGCCCTCGGTCGCCTCGCCGGCGGTGTGGTTCTCGAAGACCATGTCCGTCGCGTGCATGGCAACGATCGCATCGAGGTCGTGCTCGTTCCAGGCCGCGTTGTAGCGGTCGATCGCTTCGTGCAGCGCCTCGGCTGAGTCCTTGCCCTGGTCGGTCATCGGCGGTTAAGGTCGAACCTAATGGCGAGCAACTTCACGATCAAGCACCGCGACGAGTTCGAGCGCATGGAGGGATCCGGCGAGTGCACCTGGATGCTGGCGCGGAAAGCCTGCGGGACGACCGCCTTCGGCTACAACCTGGTCGAGATCGCCCCAGGCGGGCAGATCCCCGAGCACGACGAGTCCGGCAGCGGCCAGGTCGAGCTCTACGTGATCCTCGAGGGCGAGGCGACGATGCGGCTCGACGGCGAGGACCACCCGGCGCCGGCCGGCACCTTCGCCTCGATCGAGCCGGCAGCGACGCGCACGATCCTCAACCGCTCCGAGGCCCCGGTCCTGGCGATGCTGATCGGGGTCCAGCCCGAGGGCGGCTACGAGCCGATGTCCTGGGCCTGAGCCCGCTTTTTCCCGCATAACGCAGCAAAAGGCGAAACCGAAGGGTGGGGTGGAGGATCGTCCCTATAATCCGGAAACTCGTTAACCCCGTCGCGCGCCCGCTCGAAGAAGGCGTGGAACCCGGGAGGTCAAAATTGAAGACCCAGTCCGATCGCAGCGCTCAGGTCGAGCGCTACTCGCCAGAGCGCCCCTACCGGCCCCTCGTCTCACCGCCGAGCGTGGAGGACAAGGACGCCTGTGCCATCTACGCGTCCGTCCGCAAAGACGCGACGCCGAGCCATGAGCCGATCGAGCTGGCGATCCCCGCCCTGCAGAAGATGCTCCACCGCGCCGGCAACGTCGACGGCGAGGGGGACGGATGCGGCCTCCTGCTCGACATCCCGCGCAAGATCTGGGCTGAGGAGGTCCGCTCCGGCGGGCACGATCCTTCCCTGGCCACCGACGACGCCTTCGCCGTCGCCCACGTCTTCATCGAGCGCTCCCAGGACGTCGAGAAGATCAAGCACGACGCCCGCGAGCTGCTCGCCGAAGGCGGCTTTCGCGTTCTCGCCGAGCGGGTAGGCGTCGTCAACTCGCCGGCGCTGGGCCCGACCGCGCGCGAGGAGGAGCCGATCTTCTGGCAGCTCGCCGGTCTCGTCCCCGACGCCGAGAGCCGCGACGCGGTCCTCTTCGACCTGATGATCTGCCTGGAGAAAGAGCTCGGCGTCCACGTCCCCTCCTTCTCCGCCACGACCTGCGTCTACAAGGTGATGGGCGCGCCGAACGTGCTCGGCGAGTACTACCCGGACCTGCGCGACCCGCGCTTCGAGACGATCGGCTGCTTCGGCCACAACCGCTACTCAACCAACACCTGGCCCTCGTTCAAGCGGGTGCAGCCGTTCTCGGTCCTTGGCCACAACGGCGAGATCAACACGATCCAGCAGCTGCGCCAGGAGGCGAAGATGCTGGCCGTCCCGATCCAGCCCGACTCCTCCGACTCGCAGGACCTCAACCGCACGATCGACACCCTGGTCAGCCGCGAGGGCTTCAGCCTCGCCGAGGCGATGGAGATGATCGTGCCGCCGATCATCGAGGAGGTCCGCGGCCTGCCCGAGGACCTGCACGCCTTCTACCTGTACCTGCACCAGACGATGGGCCCCTTCGCGCAGGGGCCGGTCGCGCTGATCGCCCGCCAGGCTGACGAGTGCGTCTTCTCCGCCGACGCGATGGGCCTGCGCCCGCTCTGGCAGGTCGAGACCGAGGACGACTTCGTCTTCAGCTCCGAGCCGGGCGTGGTCTCGGTCGAGAAGATGTGCTCGGAGCCCAAGCCGCTCGCCCCGGGCGAGAAGGCGCTGGTCGTGATCGACCGCGCGGCGCGCGCCTCGACCCTGCACCCGCACGACGAGATGCTGCGGATCGTCCGCGACCGCTGGCTGGCGCGGAACGGGGTGGAGGCCGTCGCCGGCTACGAGCGCGCCTTGGAGACCGGCGGCCCGCTCGAGGGCCAGGACGTCCCCGGCTACTCCGACGCCGGGCCCGAGGAGCCGGTCAAGGTCTCCGACCGCGTCCTCGCCGGCTTCGGCTGGCAGCGCGACGACGTCAAACTCGTCCAGCAGATGGCCTCCAACGGGGCCGAGCCGGTCGGCTCGCTCGGGTACGACGGGCCGCTGGCGGCGCTTTCGCCCGAGCGCCAGAACCTCGCCGACTACTTCAAGGAGACGGTCGCGGTGGTCACCAACCCGGCGATCGACCGCGAACGCGAGATGGAGCACTTCTCGACCCGGACCCTGTTCGGCCGCCGGCCCTCGCTCGACGACGCCAGCGCCGACACCGGCACCGTCGAAACCGGGTTCCCGGTGATCCTCGGCGGCCACCACGAGCTGGCGCCGCTGGCCGAAGGCCCCTACCGGAAGATCGCCCGCGAACACGACACCTACCTGCTCGAGGACCTCTGGGAGGAGTTCCGCGGCCGCGCCGCGGTCGTCGACATCTCCCTGCTGGAGTCGGAGACGACCAAGGGCGCGATCGACCGGGTCAAGCAGGAGGCCGTGAAGAAGGTCCGCAACGGCTGCGAGCTGCTGGTCCTCACCGACCGCACCGTCTACGACTCCGAGCGGCGCTACCTCGACCCGCACCTGGCGACCTCGGCGATCGACCAGGCGCTGAAGCAGTTCAAGGTCGAGCGCGGCGAAGTCAACCTGCGGCGGCGCTGCGGGCTCGTCCTGCGCTCGGCGGCGATCCGCAACGTCCACGACGTGATGCTCGCCCTCGGGCTCGGCGCCAACGGCGTCTGTCCGTACACGATGGTCGAGGTGATCTGCGTCGAGGACTACGAGTCCGACGTCGCCAACCTCTGCGCGGCGCTGCGCAAAGGGATCGAGAAAGTGATCTCGACGATCGGGATCCACGAGGTCCGCGGCTACGCGCGCCAGTTCAGCTCGATCGGGATCAAGCCCGAGCTGGCGGAGATCTTCCAGACCGAGCACTACGCCGCCTCCGAGAAGGCGGGGACCGGGTTCGCCGAGCTCGACGAGAGCACCAACGCCCGCGCCCACGCGCTCAGCGGCGACGACGCGGCGGCGAAACCGGCGAAGACGTTCCGCTTCTACCCGAAGGTCTACAAGGCCGCGATCGCGACCGCGAACGGCTCGGGGACCTACGAGGAGTACTCGCAGAAAGTCCGCGACCTGGAGAAGCAGAGCCCGATCTCGATGCGCCACATCATGGGGCTGAAGGGCGACCGCGACCCGGTCGACCCGAGCACGGTCGATGCCGGCGTCGGACACCACGACTACCCGATCGTGATCTCCTCGATGAGCTTCGGCTCGCAGTCCGAGCCGGCCTTCCGCGCCTACGCGGACGCGGCGAAGGCGACCAACATCCTCTGCATCAACGGCGAGGGCGGGGAGATCCGCGACATGTACGGCCAGTACCGCAACTGGCGCGGCCAGCAGGTCGCCTCGGGCCGCTTCGGCGTCTCGGCGGAGATGCTGAACAGCTCCTACGTCGCCGAGATCAAGATCGGCCAGGGCGCCAAGCCCGGCGAGGGCGGCCACCTGCCCGGCAAGAAGGTCTCCGAGAAGGTCGCCGCCGCGCGTAACGCCGCGCCCGGCACCGACCTGATCTCGCCCTCCAACAACCACGACCTCTACTCGATCGAGGACCTGGCCGAGCTGATCGACGAGCTGAAGACCGTCAACCCGGACGTGCGGGTCTCGGTCAAGGTCCCGGTGGTGCCGAACATCGGCACGATCGGGCTCGGGATCGCCAAGGCCGGCGCCGACATCATCACCCTCTCGGGCTTCGAGGGCGGGACCGGCGCCGCGCGCCAGCACGCGCTGCGCCACGTCGGGCTGCCGAGCGACATCGGCACCCGCGCCGTGCACCGGGCGCTGATGGAGGCCGGGCTGCGCAACCGGGTCGAGATCTGGGCCGACGGCGGCTACCGCACCGGCCACGACATCGTCAAATTGCACTGCCTCGGCGCCAACCGCGTCGGCTTCGGCACCCTGGCGATGGTCAGCCTCGGCTGCACCATCTGCCGCGGTTGCCAGCTGGACACCTGCCACGTCGGGATCGCGACCCAGATCGAGACCCCCGAAGAAGCCGAGGCCCACGGGCTGAAGAAGTTCACCCCGCAGGAGGTCGACCGCGCCGCCGAAAGCTGCGCCCGCTTCTTCTCCTCGATGGGGGAGGAGGTCAAGCAGGTGGTCGCCTCGCTCGGCTACGACCGCGCCCAGGACCTTGTCGGCCGCTACGACCTGCTGGAGCAGGTGGCGGCGAAGGACTCGATCGACCTGGCGCCGCTGATCGAGCCGCTGGAGGAGCACCTCGACCTCGAACCGCTCGACATGCCGGTGGCCGCGGAGGCCGAGGCGCGGGCCGAAGCCGGCCTCGTCGTCGCCCGTCCGATCCGGATGGAGGCCAAGGAGGCCTCGAGCCAGATCGCCGCGCTGGCGCCGGAAGTCTGCTCCGGCAGCACCGTCCGCAGCCAGTTCCCGCGCGCGACCGACGCCAACGACCGCGTGCTCGGGACCGAGCTGGCGGGCGCGATCGCTCGCTCGCGGATCTTCGACGACGGCCCGGAGGGGAGCGAAGACGACGTCCTCGCCAGCCTCGAGTTCAACGGCGGCTCGGTCGCCGGCCAGGGGCTGGGCGCGTTCAACTCCTACGGGGTGAACATCCGCGTCGAGGGCGGCGCCCAAGACGGCGTCGGCAAGACGATGCTGGGCGGGCGGATCTCGATCCTCAAGGGCAAGGGTACGCGCGGCAAGCGCGTCAACGGCTCGGTCGGCAAGTCCTTCGCCTACGGCGCCCAGCGCGGCAAGCTCTACGTCCAGGGGAGTGCCGACTCGCGCTTCTGCATCCGCCTCTCGGGCGCCGACGTGGTGATCGCCGGCGAGCCCGAGGGCCCGATCGACGACAGCCGCGGCTCGCTCGCCAACCGGGCCAACATCAAGGGCTTCGCCTTCGAGTACATGACCTCGGGCCGCGCCCTCGTCCTCGGCGACATCGGCCCCTGGGCCTGCGCCGGGATGACCGGTGGCCGCGTATACGTCCGCCAGAACGCCTTCGGCATCGACCGCGCCGCGATCGAACGCCGCCTCGGCCGCGGCGCCAAAGTCGAGCTTAAGGACCTCGACGCCGAGGCCCTGATCGACATCGACGACCTGCTGAACGGCTACGCCGAAGAGCTCCGCGCCACCGGCCAGGACGAGGAGGCCGACCGCGTCCTCGACCTGGCCGCCGATGCGACCAGCAACTTCCTGATGATCGTGCCGTTCAAGGTCCAGGCGGACCCGAGCATCTCGACCGAGTGAGGACCGGGGGAGGCCCTTCCTCCGGATCTAATTCACGACCCCGAGTTTTTCCGGCGTTGTGACGGTATAGGTGCCACTCCAGCTGGCGATGCCGGCGACCCCGCAGTTCAGGTTGGTGTTGACGGTGATCGTCGCTTTCCCGGAGCCGGATCCGGTGATGGTGCCGAGAGCGGTGCTCGCGCCCGTTTTGCAGATGGTCCACATGCCGAAGGTTGTCCAGAAGACTGTTACTTCTGTTCCGCCGGAGCTGAGGATGCCGTTTGTGCCGGAGGTCCAACTGATCGAGAAGGTCCCTCGTTTCAGCACCGAGGTCAGATGGGTGCAGCTGCCGAAGGCCAAGGCGGTCACGGTCCCGCTGACCGACGCTGCACTGAACGTGCCTTCGGTACTGGCTTGCATTTCCGAGGCGCTGCATGTGTCGAGCGTGGTTTTGGCGTTGTCGGCGATGATGGTCGTGGCCCCGGAGGCGAGGGTCGCGAAGAAGGTGACCGACTGGTTTTTCGCGGTCCCGGCCACCTCCAATGTGGTCGCCGAAGCTGAGGCGGCACCGACGCCCATTACAGCGAGCGCGACCGCTATGCCGATGCCTTGCTTCTTGAGAATCCTCATGCTCAAGCTCCTCTCCAACGCCGGCCGATTCACGACTTTGGCTCTAGTCGTAGCGCCAAACGACGGTTTAGTCAAGGAAACTTGCGTGAACTTGCTCCAGGACCCAGTCGCCGAGGCCCGCATCGAGGACCTTCTGAGTGGCTACCCCGATGGGACTTGCGCCACCGGCCAGGCCGAGGAGCGGAGCGCCTCCCTCGACCTGGCCGCCGACGCGACCGGCAACTGGATGATGGTGCGACTCAAATTCAGGCACCCGAGCGTCTCGACAGAGTGATCTCCGCTAGGAGACGATTCCGAGCCCAGTTGGGCTTGTGAGAGTGTATGTGCCGGCCCAGGTTGACGTACCGAGGATGCCGCAGCTGATTTTGGTGTTGATATCAAGTGTCGCGTTGCCGGAGCTAACCCCTGTAAGGGTGCCGATAGTGGTCCCAGAGCCGGTTTTGCAGGTCGCAGTGACGCCGAAGGCTGTCACTAGTATGGTCCATTCAGCCCCGGACGAAATAGCGAACCCATTTGTTCCAGAGGTCCAAGTGACAGATAGCTGACCTGCACTGAGGACAGCCGTAACATGGGTACAACCGCTAAGCGTTAGTTTCGTTGAGAGGCCTTTAATCGTTGCGCCACTGTATGGAGCTTCGGTCGTTGCCCAGATTTCTGATTCGAAGCATGTGTCTGCCGGAGTGCCACTCGAATCTACGAATGAGGTGGACGTTTTTGCGGTCAAGCTTGATTTCATCGTCACAGAACTACTTTGAGTGACTTTTCCTACCTCCAGTGTGGTTGCTGAAGCATTGGTCGGCCCGACCACCACACAAAGGACGATCGCAACAGTTGCCGGCAGGGTGCAGTTCATGAGGTATTTCATGGTTCCTCCTAGTTGAGGGCGATGCTGCAGGTCGACGCATCTAGTTGCCCCGTGAGAGTGCCGAGGTCGGTGCCAGGCCCGGTCCTGCAGAGGGCTAACACGCCAAAAGCTGTTGATAACAGTGCTATTCCTGCGCTTGGGAGCTGAGCTGTGCCGTCTGTGGTGCCCGACCAGGCAGCTATGGCCGCAGCCCGACACCTTCTGAGGGTCGACATCTCTCCTCCCCGTGTATTGCGCTGACGCGCATGGGTACGCGAGGAGTAGTAACGGCCGTGGTGCTTTAAGTCAAGAACAGCTGAGTATGTTTACCCAGCCTTTGCGGATGGACGGAAGCCCTACGGGGCTGGAGGCGGCTTCCCCTCCAGCCGGTCCGCGATCGCGCGGATCTCACCGAGCAGCCCGTCGAGCATGCGCTCGGTGTCGGAGTGGATGCGCCATTCGGTCATCCGGCGCTCGGCGTCCATGCTGTCGAGGCGTTGCTCCAGGGCGGCGGTGCGGTCCTCGAGGCGGCGGACCTGGCGGTCGGTGCGCTTCTGGGACTTGCGGACGCGGGCCTTGACGTAGCGGCGCAGGTCCTCCTGCATCGTGTCGAGCTCGCGGCGGATGTCGCTGTTGAGCGGTGCGTTCTGCTCGTCGAGCATCTGCTCGACGCCGCGGCGGACGCGCTCGATCTCGGCGTGGAGCTCGGCACGGGCGCGCTCGGCCGAGGCCGAGATCGAGTCCTCTCCCGAGGGCAGGTTGGGATCGTCCGGGGGCGTAGCGCTCACCGGCTCGCATCGTAGGGACGAGGGTGGCCGGAACCGGGGCCTGAGCACCGCGAGACCGCAAAAAGTCGTCGTATAGACGCTTTCTTGCGGTTTCGGCGAAAGGGGGGTGCTTCTTAAGCCTGGAGGAGGTAGAGGCGGAGGCGGCCGATCTTCAGCTCGTCCCCGGGCTCCAGTTCCGCCACGTCGACGTTGCGGCCGTTGACGGCGATGCCGTTGAGGCTGCGGTCGTCGAGGACGCGGGGGTTGCGGCCCTCCTTGACGTTGAGGATCGCGTGGCGGCGGGAGACGCTGGGGTCGTCGAGGCAGATCTGCGCCGTCGAGCAGCGGCCGACACGGGTCCAGCCTTCGCGCAGGGCGAAGGTCTCGATCCGGCCGCGCTCGCGCATCGCCAGGTAGGGGCCGGAGCCGCTGAGGCGCGCCTGCGCTTCCTCCAGCCACGGCGGCGGCTCGGGCTCGCCCTCGATCGCGAACTCGACGGTGGGGGAGCCGTGCTCCTGCAGCGAGGAGAAGATCGAGTCGCGGCGGAAGCGGGAGGCGCCGCAGCGGGCGCAGGACGGCAGCGCGTCGGTCTCGTGCAGGGAGACCTGTGTGCCGCAGACCAGGCAGAAGTAGGTGCCCTCTCCGGGCATGGCGCCGGTGGCGAAAGCCTCGCCGGCCGGGCTGGTGCCGGCGGTGTTGAAGATTTGAATCACTCCTTCCCGGACCGCTTCCGGCGACCCTTCCCGATACTAGACCGGCCTTGGGTAGAAAGCACTCAAATTTCCCAATGCGGTGGCTTCCGGGGATGACATCTAGACTCCGCGCCCGATGGGACCGATCAGCGCCGAGATCGAGATCGACGTGCCGCGCGAGCAGGCCTTCGCGACGCTCGCCGACCTCGCGGCCCGGCCCGCCTTCACCGACCACTTCCTCACCGGCTTCCACCTGACCCGGATCGAGTCCACCGGGGTGGGAGCCGGAGCCCGGTTCCGCGCCAAGGGGCCGCTGCGCAGCGTCTGGATGGACACCGTCGTCGTCGACCTCGAGGAGCCGTTCCGAATCGTCGAGGAAGGCCGCGGCGGGCGCGCCAACCGGATCCCCAACCACACCGTCTGGGAGCTGACCGAGTCGGCCGGCGGGCTGACCGCGGTGCGCGTCTCCCATTGGACCGAGCCGCCTCCGCTCGACCGCGGGCTCGAGCTGCTCAGCGCCGGCTCGGTGTTCCAGGCCCGCGGCTGGCGCGAGGCGCTGCGCCGCCTGCGCGACAAGCTCGAGGCCGACCGGCCCGCCGCCGAGCGCATCGCCGTCGCCGGCGGCAACCGGTACGCGACGGGCATCCCCTAAAAGCGCTTCGCAGATATATAGACTCCGCGCCGCCGATGTCCCAGCACCGCCGCCCACTGCTGTCGTTGCTCGCGCTCCTGGCGCTGCTCCTGCTCGCCGTGGGCGTCTCCGCCTGCGGCTACGAGAGCGACTCCAAGCACGTGGTCGAGGGCGAGGGGGTCGAGCTCGGGGAGCTGAAGTACATCGTCACCTTCTCGCGCTACCTCAACCCCAACGACAACGAGGATGAGGCCTACCTCGTCGGCCAGAAGGAAGCCCCGAAAGGCGAGACCTACTTCGGCGTCTTCTTCGAAGTCCAGAACGAAAGCGACGAGCCGCAGGTGCTGCCCTCCTCGCTGACGATCACCGACGTCGACGACAACGAGTTCGAGGTGCTGCCGAGCGAAAGCATCTTCGCCCTCCCGTTTGGCGGCGAAGTCGAATCCGAAGAACAGATCCCCCGCCTCGACACCGCCCCCCAGCTGGGGCCGATCGAGGGTTCGCTGGCGATCTTCCTGTTGCCGGAATCGGCCTCCGAGAACCGGCCGCTGACCCTCCACATCCCCGACGAAGAAGGGGAAGAGGGCGCCGAAGTGACGCTGGACCTCTAGGTCCCGCTACTTCTCAGAGCCCGGCCGAGAGGATTTCCGAGGCGATCGGGGCGGCGACTTCCCCGCCCGCGGCTTCGGCTTCGATCAGCAGCACCCCGACCGCCAGCCGCGGCTTTTCCGCCGGCGCGAAGGCGGTGAACCAGGCGTCCTTGATCTGGACCGGGTTTTCGGATTCCTCTTCGCCCGGTTTCGGGCCGAGCTCGGCGGTCCCGGTCTTGCCGGCGACCTGGGCCTCGGCGATCGCCCCGGCGGTCCCGGTCCCTTCGGTGACGACGCCGATCATCAGTTCGGTCAGCTCCCCGGCGGTCTTCTTCGACATCACCCGCACCGGCTCGGCGTCGGGCCGCAGCTTCTTGTTGAGGACGATCGAGTTCGGCAGCCGCACCCCGTCGTTGGCCACCGTCTGCGAGACGCTCGCCATCTCCAGTGGCGTCGCCAGCACTTCGCCCTGGCCGATCGCCGAGACGCCGAGGTCGATTTCTTCGCCGATCTCGGTTGGGATCGTCGATTCCCCCGGTTCGACTTCGGCGACGATCCGCGGCGCGTAGAGCGACGGCGGCGAGTTGAAGCCGAACGCTTCGGCGGTTTCGACCAGCTTGTCGTTGCCGACCGCCGGGCCCAGCGGCGCGAAGACCGCGTTGCAGGACTCGGCAAAGGATTCGCGGAAGGTGCCGCCGCAGAACTCGCCGTTGGCGTTGTTGAGGAAGCGGCCGCCGACGTTGACGCCGTCGCTGATTTCGAATTCGTCGTCGAGGCTGACCTTGCCGGCTTCCAGTGCCGCGGTCGTGGTCACTACCTTGAAGGTGGAGCCGGGGGGCTGGGGAGCGGAGAAGGCCAGCCCGGCAAGCGCCCGCACGTCGCCGTTGCGGGTGTCGAGGACGGCGACGCCGCCCGAGCGGCCGGCAAGCGCCGCGACGGCGGTTTCCTGCAGGCTGGGGTCGATCGTCGTCTTCACCGGCGCTCCCGGCTTCGGCTTGGACTTGGCGAGCGTCCGCACCGAGGAGCCGTCGCCGGCGACCGCCACCAGCGAGCCGCCGGGCTTGCCGGCCAGCCGGTCGTTGAAGGCCCGCTCGAGCCCGCTGATGCCGACCGGCGTTTCCGGCGGGAACCCGTGGCGGGCGAGCCGGGCCAGTTCTTCTTCGTCGGCTTCCCCGACTTCGCCGGTGACGTCGATCGCGGCGCTGCCGATCGGGTGTTCGCGTTCCGCCGCCGGGCCTTCGGCCAGCACCGTCCCGTCGCGAGCGAGGATCGGCGCCCGTTCGGCGAGTTCCACGTCGGCCGCCAGTTCCTCGCCCGGCCGCAGACCGGGGAAGGCGAGGCTCGGGTCCCATTCGACCCCGCCGTCGGCGAAGGGCAGCTCCAGCGCCTCTTCGAGGCTGCCGAAGGCGACCGTGCCGACCGTCATCTCGACCGGCACGGTGGTGCCGGCGTCGGTGTGTTCGGGGTCGCCGGGGGAGCCGGCCTCCAGCGTCCGCGCGGTCGAGACCTGCTCGGCTTCCCGGTAGGCGGCTTCGAATTCCTTGCGGTCGACCCGCGCCCGCGAGGCTTCGTTCAGTTCCGCGTACATCGCCCGGAAGTCCCCCGCCTCCCAGGCTTCGGCGAAGCGGCCGGCGGCGTCCTTCTCCGGCGAGCCGGGAGTGCCGGCGACGATCCCGATCACGAAGGCGACGAGGGCGATCAGAGCCAGGGGCAGGCTGCGGGTGAGGAGGCGGCGGCGGCGCTCCGCCTCGTTCCGGGATGAACTCACCGGCGAAAGGTAAACGGTGCCTTCCCGGCATGCTTCTATTCACCGGGTGACTGTCTTGGACTGGGCAATCCTGGCCTTCACCTTCGCGCTGGCCCTCTGGGGCTACCGCCAGGGCCTGATCGTCGGCGCCCTGACCCTGCTCGGCTTCGGCGCCGGCGCCTTCCTCGGCAGCCGGATCGGGCCGCTGCTGCTGACGGGCGGGGCCCATTCCCCCTATGCGCCGCTCTGCGCGGCGCTCGGCGCGCTCCTGGTCGGGGCGCTGATGGCGGTGACGGTGGAGAGCTTCGCCCTCGGGCTGCGGGAACGACTCGTGCGCCGCCCCTTCCTCAACGCCGCCGACGGGGCCGGGGGCGCGGCCCTGATCGCCTCGGTCGCCCTCGGCCTCGCCTGGGTCTTCGGCGCCGTCCTCCTCCACGCTCCCTCGACCGCGCGGCTGCGGGCGGACATCCAGCAGTCGCTGATCCTCCGCAGCCTCAACGACGTGCTGCCGCCGACCGGGCCGCTGTTGAACGCGCTCGACCGGGTCGACCCGGCGCCGACCGTGCTCGGCCCGGCGGCCCCGGTCGCCCCGCCGGACGACAAGATCGCCTCCGACCCGGACGTGCTGCACGCCGGCGACTCGGTCGTCCGCGTCCTCAGCACCGCCTGCGGCCTGGGGATCGAGGGCTCGGGCTGGGCGGTCGAGCCGGAGGTCGTCGTCACCAACGCCCACGTGATCGCCGGTTCCGACGACACTACGGTGACGACTCAGGACGGGGTCGAGCTGGAAGCGACGCCGATCTACTATGAGCCGCGCCGCGACCTGGCCCTGCTGCGGGTCGGCGTGGCGCTGCCGACGCTGCCGGTCAGCTCCGAGCGCCGGGAAGGGGAGGACGGCGCCGTCCTCGGCTATCCCGAAAATGGCCCCTACTCGCTGGCGCCGGCGCGGATCGGCGAGACCCGGGAGACGGTCAGCGAGGACTCCTACGGCAACGGCCCGGTCGAACGGACGATCGTCGCGATGAGCGGCTCGGTGCGCAGCGGCAACTCCGGCGGGCCGCTGGTCGACCCGCGCGGCAGGGTCGTCGGGACGGTCTTCGCGGCGACCACCAGCGGGCCCCGCGGCGGCTTCGCGATCCCCGCCGAGGAGGTGCGGGACGCGCTCAACCACACCTCCGAAGGGACCGGCACCGGCCCCTGCACGGGATAACGGGTGAAAAGGCGGTCACTTACGTTCGGTAAGCTCGCGAGATGGAGCCGATCAGCTCTGCGGAGGTAAGGACGGAGGCGGGGAGCGGGGCGGTGTGCCCCCATTTCCACCACGCGATCGAGCTGATCGGCAAGCGCTGGACCGGCGCCATCGTCTGCGCCCTGAACGAGGGCTCGATGCGCTACCGCGAGCTCGGCAAGGCGATCCCCGGCCTCTCCGATCGGCTGCTCTCCCAGCGCCTGCGGGAGCTGGAGGATGAGGGCCTGGTCGAGCGCCAGGTCGAAGCCGGGTCCCCGGTGCGGGTCACCTACTCCCTGACCGAGGCCGGCCGCCAGCTCGACCCGGTTCTCAGCGAGCTGAAGTCCTGGGCAAGACGGTGGAAGAAAGCCGGGTAGCCCCGCAGGGGTCGGCGGTGCCGGGCCTCCCGGGGCCGTTTGCCGTCGGCACCTACGCGCGCAAGCTGCAGGGTTGGATGCGCGAGCGGGCGCGGGTGCAGCTGATCGGCGAGGTGACCGGGGTCGGCCGCAGCAAAGTCCAGGCCTACTTCGAGCTGCGCGACGCCGAGGGTGCGGTCCCCTGCGCGATCTGGCTCAACGATCTGGAGAAAGCGGGGCTGGATGGAGCCGGGCTGCGCGACGGAGCCGAAGTCGTGATCTCCGGCGGGCTCGACTACTACCCCGGCGGTGGGCAGGCCTCGCCCAACTTCTGCTTCCGAGCCACCCATGTGCGGCTGGCGGGCGAAGGCGACCTGATCGCGCGACTGGAGGCGCTGCGCAAGCAGATGCGCGCCGAGGGCCTCTTCGAGCTGCAGAAGCAGCTGCACCGGCCCGTCCTGCCGAAGGCGATCGGCGTCGTCACCGCGGAGCGCGGCGCGGCGCGGCGCGACCTGCTCGCGGCGCTGGAGCGGCGCGGCTGGGGCGGCACGGTGATCTGGGGCTTCGCCCCGGTCCAGGACCGCCACGCGGCCCCGGCGATCGGGATGGCGCTGCAGGACCTGGCGGCGCGGCCGGAGGTCGAGGCGATCGTCGTCACCCGCGGCGGCGGCAGCCTCGCCGACCTCTGGGCCTTCTGCGACGAGACGCTCTGCCGCACCGTGGCGATGCTGCGGGTCCCGGTGGTCAGCGCCGTCGGCCACGAGCGCGACAGCACCCTGATTGACGACGTCGCCGCGGTCGCCTGCTCGACCCCGACGCACGCGGCCGAAGCGGCGGTGCCGCTCGACTGCCTCGCGGCCCGCGAGAGCCTGGAGCGCTGCGCGGTCGGGCTGCGGCGAGCGGGGGAGGGGGCGATCGGGACCCGATCCCGGCACCTCGGCGCCCTGGCGCGCGGGCCGGCGCGGGCGTTGCAGCGCGAGCGGGGCAAGCTGAACCAGAAGATCCGCGAGATCCGCGCCGCCGCCGAACGCGGCCTGGCCGGGCGCCTCGACTCGCAGCGGCGGATCGGGACGGTGGTTCTGGAGCGGGCGCGGCGGCGGGCGATCGGCGCCGACATGGACAAACGCCGCGCCGCCCTGCACCGGGCGGCGGTCGCCCTGCGCGCCCACGAGCCCGAGCGCACCCTGGAGCGCGGCTACGCCCTGGTCGAGGGCGACGGCGGCGAGCCGCTGACGAGCGCCGCGGAGGCCGGCGCCGCAGAGCGCATTAGCCTTCGCTTCAGCGATGGACGAGTCCGAGCGAGACCCGAGCGCGACGGCGCAGCCTGACTCCTACGAGGCCGCCGTCGAGCGGCTGGAGGAGATCATCGACCGGCTCGACTCCGGCCAGGCCGGTCTGCGCGAGACCCTCGACCTCTGCGGCGAGGGCAAGCAGCTCGTCACCTACTGCGCCGCCGAGCTCGACGAGGTCGGCGCGGGGCTGAAGGAGCTGAGGCTCGACGACTTGGCAGCGAAGCTCGACAGCGCTTCAGACGTCGGCTGACTCGGACTCAGGGCCTGAACAAAGGCCTTTCAGCGCCGGGCAGCCTCTGCACAGATCCCAGGATCGCTCCTCCGGTGGCGCGACCGGGAACTCGCCGCGGCCGATCTGGGCGATCGCGTCCTCCAGCTCCAGCCGGGCGGCGACCATCTCGGCGGGGCCGACCGTGGTGAGGACAGGCTCGTCGGGGCGCTCGAGGAAGACGTAGGCGACCTCCACCTCCGGCGCTTCCAGCGCCTCGGCGACTGCCAGGGCGTAGATCGAGCGCTGTACCTCGTAGCGGCCGGCGCGCTCGGCCGGCTCGGCCGCGCCGAGGCGGTCGGTCTTGTAGTCGACGACCAGCGGCGGCGCTCCCTCGCGCTCCACAAGCAGATCAATCGACCCGCGCAAGACGGTGTCGCCAACCCCAAGCAGCAGGGGAACCTCCGCCCGCGTCCGGATCGCTTCAGCTCCGATTCGCTCCCGCAGCGGAGAGCCGATCCACCTCCGGACAGGATCGAGCAACTCCTCCGCTAGCCGCGGGGGCGGGGACCCCCTCTCCAGACACTCAACATCGAGCCATTGGCGAGATGTGTCTGGAGAAGGACTCCCCGTCCCCAGCCCTACCGCCGCGGCGTGCCGAAGCACCAGCTCCTCAGACGGCTCCGCCCACCCGTTCGCCTCGCTCCACTCCAGCAGTGCGTGGACGGCGGCGCCGCGGGCGGTCCGGTCTTCGCGCGCGGAAGGCTCGCCGCCCGCCCCCGATCGCTCCTCGTTCTTCTGCAGCCCGAGGACCCGCTCCAGGTAGAAGCGGTAGGCGCACTCTTTGAAGGCCGAGATCGCGGTGTAGGAGAGCGGGCGGCTGGGGACGATCGGCGGGTCGCGCTCGGCCAGCGGCGGCGGTCCATCTCCGAGCGGCCGCTCGCTCGCCTCGCGGCGGCGCAGCGCCCGCAGCTCGGCCGCTCGCTCGGGCGAGGCGAGGTTGGCCCGCACGGCGATCTCGGAGGGCTCGAAGCTCGCCTCCAGCCCTGGTCGCGGCGAGGGCGGCGCCACCGGCACGGTCGCGTCGGCGTCGCGCTCGATCCCCAGCGCCTCGACCAGGCGCTCGATCACCGGCGTGCCCGGCTTGATCTCCTTGCCGGGCTCCGGTTTGACCACCCCGCTGAGGATCAGGTGGCGCTCGGCGCGGGTGGCGGCGACGTGGAACAGGCGCAGCCCCTCTTCGGAGTCGCGCCCGCGCGCCTCCTCCAGCAGCTCGGCGTAACCGAAGAGGTTGATCGCGCCGGCGCCGAGGCGGCGCAGTTGCATCCCCACCCGCGGTTCCTCCTCGCGCCCGACCGCGAGCAGCGGCGCCCGGCCGCCGGCGAGCAGGCCGCGCGCCAGGTCGGGGACGGCGACGACCCCGAACTCCAGGCCCTTGGCGTTGTGGACGGTCATGATCCGCACCCCGTCGTGGCCCTCGGCGGCAGTTGCCGCCTGCGCCTCGGCTTCGCCCTCGGCGCGCGCGGCGAGGAAGTCGAGGAAGCCGCGCAGATCGCGGCCCTCGCGGGACTCGAACTCGGCCGCCAGCCGTCCCAGCTTGCGGACGTTGGCGAAGCGCGCCTCGCCCGCCGGCCGCGAGAGCACCGCCAGGTCGTACCCGGTCTCGGTCACCGCCGCCTCGACCAGCGCTGGCAGCGGGAGCCGCGGCGCGCGCTCGCGCAGCGAGGCGATCCGCGCGGCGAAGGTCCCCAGCAGCGCTCGCTCGTCCTCGGGAATCGAGCCCAGCCGCTCGGGCTCGGCCAGCTCGGAGTGCTCCGCCCCCGCCGCCCGTTCGAGCGCCGGCCAGACGTGGCGCCGCCGGCCCGCCGCTGCGCGCAGCAGCCAGAGCGTGTCCGGGGCGGCGCCGCAGGCGGGGGAGGCGAGGGCGCCGAACAGCGCCTGGTCGTCGAGCGGGTTGGCGATGACCGCCAGCAGCGCGCAGACGTCGGCGACCTGCTGCTGGGACCAGTAGCCGCGGCCGCCGACCACGTAGGGCCGCAGGCCCGCCCGTTCGAGCGAGTCCTCGTAGGCGTCGAGGTGGGTGAAGGCGCGCAGGAGGACGACCATCTCGCCGCGCGGAACCCCGGCCTCGGCCAGCTCGCGCAGGCGCTCGGCGACGAACCGGGCCTCGGCCAGGCAGTTGAGCGGGGTGGCGCCGTCGATCGCCGGTTCCAGCTCGATCCCCTCGCCGTCCCAGCCGTCGCGGGCGGTCAGCAGCAGCTCCACGGCTGGTTTCGAACCGGCGATCTCTCGCGTCTCGGGCGCGGGCTCGGCGCCGACCCGCAGCGGCCGGTAGGCCTCGCCGAGCAGCGCCTCGCCGAGCAGGTTGACGGCGCCGACGACCTCCGGCCGCGAGCGGAAGTTGCCGCTGAGGCGCATCAGCGCGGCATCGGCGCGGCGCTCGACCTCCTCACGCGTGCGGCGGAAGACCTCGAGGTCGGCGTGGCGGAACCCGTAGATCGACTGCAGCTCGTCGCCGACCGCCACCAGCTCGGTCTTCGGCCCGCGCAGCGCCTCGATCAGCCGCAGCTGCAGCCGGTTCGTGTCCTGGAACTCGTCGACGAGGATCTGGCGGAAGCGGGAGCGGTAGTGCTCGCCGATCTCGGCTCGCTCGAGCAGCCTGGCGGCGATGATCTGCAGGTCCTCGAAGTCGATCCCGGCGCGGCGCTCCTTTGCAGCCTCGAAGCGGGCCGTGAACAGCTCCAGCAGCTCGGCCAGGTGGCCGTAGGCGACCCGGCCCTCGCCGGCCTCGGCGACGGCGCGCGTCGCCGCCTCGATCGCCTCCCGGTAGGAGGAGAGCGTCTTTGCCCGGCTGGAGGTGGATAGCGCCCGCAGCTCGTCGAGGGAGGGCGGGCCGCCGGGGGCCGAGAGCCGCTCCAGCGCCCGGGCCAGCAGTTCGCGTTCGCCCTCGCTCCGCTTCCCGTTCTTCTCCTCCAGCTCGGCCAGGCACTCGCCGGCGGCTTCGATCGCGCGGGCGATCGCCGCCTCGGGGTCGGCGGCGGGCGGGTCGGGCAGCCGCGGCGCGGCGACGCCGCGGCTGCGCAGCTCGGCGTGGACGGCGACGATCGCCCCGCGCAGCCCCTCGACGTCGAAGGCCGCGACCGTCTCCTCATGCGAGGGCCCGCCCGCTTTGAGGAAGTCGACCAGGGCGTCGTCGAAGGCCTCGCGCGCGGCGCGGCCGGTCTCCGGCGCGTCGAGGACGCGGAAGCCGGGGTCGACCCCGGCGGCGACCGGGTGGGCGGCGAGGACGCGGTTGCAGAAGCCGTGGATCGTCGTCACCCAGGCGCCGCCGATCCCGGCCAGGACGCCCGCGGCCCGCTCGGAGCCGCGCTCGGCGCGGCGGGCCAGCTCGGCCCGGATCCGCTGCCGCAGCTCGGCCGCCGCCTTGTCGGTGAAGGTGAAGGCGAGGACGGCGTCGGGGGAGAGGCCGCTGTCGCAGACCAGGCGGCAGTAGCGCTCGACCATCACCCCGGTCTTGCCGGTCCCGGCGCCCGCTTCGAGCAGCACGTCCTCGCCGCGGGCGGCGATCGCCGCCGCCTGCTCGGGCGTTGGCTGGCGCGGCGGCGCGGCGCTGGCCTGCTCGGCGCTCACCGCTCGTCCCCTTCGTCGTCTTCCTCGTAGCGCGGCGAGCGGTCGCGGCGGCAGATCGGCGCGAAGGTGCACCAGGCGGGGCAGACGTCGTGGCCGCGGAGCCCCTCCCGGGGGCCGGGGTCGCGGCGGATCTCGCCGCCGCGGATGCGGGCGACGATCGCCCCGGCGCGCTGGCGCGCGGCCTCGAGCTCCTCTTCCAGCCCCTCGGGCTCGACGACGTCGCCGGGGTAGAGGTTGTAGCCCGCGAGGTCCTCGGCGGCCTCGCTGGAGACGACCCCGCGCGGGCGCCGCACCGAGGTCCCGCGCAGCGGGTGGTAGAGGGCGCCGACCGGCCGCGCGCCCCAGTGCTCGGCGACCGCCAGGGCGTAGAGCGGCAGCTGCAGCTTCGCCCGCTCCTCGAACTTCTCCCGCGGGGTGACCGACCCGGCGAGCTTGTAGTCGACGACGACGGCACGCCCGTCGGCGGCGCGGTCGACCCGGTCGACGGCGCCGTGCAGGCCCCAGCCGCCGAGGTCGAGGACCGGCCGCTCGGCGTCGGGGTGCTCGCCGAAGCGCGCCTCCAGCAGCCAGGGCTCGAAGCCGCCGGTCTCGCGCTCGGCCTCCTCGCCGAGGAAGCGCTCCAGCAGCCGCTCCACCCGCCGCGCCATCGCCCGCTCCGCCGGGTGGTCGCCCAGCTCGCGCTCGGCGACGATCTCCGCCACCAGCTCGCTGCCGCGCTCGCGCCAGGCGGCGAGGCTGCCGGGCCGCGGCAGCGGGTCGCCGCCCGGCCGCTCGCGGTAGAGGCGGTCGAGCGCCTCGTGCATCAACCCGCCCTGGACCAGCGGGTCGGGCACCGGCTCGAGCAGCTGGGGGTCGAGCTCGTGGCCGGCGAACCAGCGGTAGGAGCAGACGTCGAACTCCTCCAGCGTCGTGCCGCCGTAGGCGGGGACGGACGCCAGCGACTCGAGGACGGCGGGGTTCCTCAGCGGGCCCGGCGCCCGCGCGGCGGCCTCGGCTCGGCGCGCCTGCGCCAGCCTCCCCAGCAGCCGCGCCGCCGGTTCGGCGCCGACCCCGACCGTTTCCAGCAGGGCCGGGGCGTCGGCGGCGGGACCGTGGGCGGCGAGCGCCCGCGCCAGCTCGTCCTCGGAGGGGGCCTCGGCCAGCGGCGCGACCACCCGGGCGAGGTCGCGGCCGACGGTGATCGCCTCCTCGACCGGGTCGGGAGCGACGCCGTCGGGTGCCGGCGCCAGCAGCGCCCGGACGTCGTCGAGCAGCGGCGAGCGCGCCGTCGCGGCGCCGTCGTCGTCGCTGTCCCGGTAGGAGAGGACGAGGCTGCGGCGGGGGAGGGCGAGGCAGGCGTGGAAGAGGTAGCGCTCCTCGGCCTCGCTGTCGCGCCGCGGGTCCAGCCCTAGGGTCGCCCGCTGGGAGTCGGAGAGGAAGGGGTCGGAGCCGCGGTCGCGGCGCGGGAACTCGCCGTCCTGCAGCGCGGCGACGACGACATGGTCGAAGCGGGCGGCGCGCAGGCGGTAGGGATCGGCGATCCGGACCCGGCCTTCGACCGGCCCCGACCAGGCGCGGAAACGCAGCTCGGCGAGGATCGCGGCCAGCTCGTCGGGGCGCGGCGCCAGCCCGCCGAGCTCGCCCAGCTCGGCGAGCGCCGCGGCGATCGCGCCGGCGGCGCGCAGCTCCAGCCCCTCGCCCCGCCGCGGGCGCGGGCCGTCGCCCTCTTCGCGCAGCGGCCGCGAGGCCATCGTCGCCGCCAGGGCGCCGACCTCGGCGGCCAGCGCCTGCGGCGAGCGCTCCCCGGCCTCGCGCAGGCGCTGGAGGTCGCGCGGCACCTCGCGGCCTTCGCCTTCCCAGGTCAGCAGCGCCGTCTCCGCGTCCCGCACCCGCCGGCGGCGGAGCGAGCGCTCGAACCAGTCGACGGTGTCCGGCCGCCATCCCGAGGGACCGCGCAGGTAGCGGAGGAAGTCGGCGGCGCGGCGGGCGCCGAAGGCCGTCTCCAGCAGGGCGAGGAGGGCGCCGCCGACGCCGGTGCCGGCGGCCGGCAGCTCGGCCTCGAGCGCGACCGCGACCCCATTCGCCTCCAGCGCCGCGGCGATCTCGGGGCCGCGCCGGGCGGGGTCGCGCAGGGCGACCGCGACCTGCGCCGGGTCGGCGCCGGCCTGCAGGAGGCGCGAGACGTGGGCGGCGACCGCCTCGGCCTCGGCGCGGGTGCCGGCCGAGCGCAGCAGCGTCAGGCTGCCGTCGGGCTCCAGCCGCGGCGGTCGCGGGGAGCCGAAGTGGCGGGCGAGGTGGAAGAGCAGCGGGCTCTCGGTGTTGGCGGGGTCGGCCGCGGTCGGTTCCTCATCTGAAACGCCGACCTCCCGCAGCCGCCCCAGCAGGCGCCCGCGCGCCGCCAGCGCCGCGCTGCCCTCTTCGTAGGGGAGGGCGACGGTCACCTCGGCCCGCTCCGCCAGCGCCGCGACCAGCTGCAGCTGGTTCTCGGTCAGGTCGTCGAACCCGTAGAGGAGGACCGGGCGCGCGCCCCAGAACGAGCCGTCACGCCGCAGCTGCGCGATCGCCTCGCGGGCGATGCCGTGCGCGTCGGTGCGGCCGCTGCGGCGGCGGACCTCCTCGTAGCCGCCGTAGAGGGTGGCGATGTCGCTGAGATAGGCCGAGCCCTCCAGCGTCGCGGCGCTGGCCTCGACCTCCTCGGGCTCGACTCCGGCGGCCTGCAGCTCGTCGAGCAGCCGCTCCAGGGCGCCCGCGAAGCGGGGGCGCGCGGCCGAGCGGCGCAGCGGCCCCAGGCGGCTCTGCCCCGCCGCGATCGCCACCGCGACCGCCCGCAGCCGCTGGGCGGGGGAGAGCTCGGCCCCGGGCGGGGACCCGGCGGCGGTGGCGACGGTGCGGAAGAGGGCGCCGAAGGTCATCGCCGAGCCGCCGAGAACGGCCCCGGCGGCGCAGAGCTCGCGCTCGAAGGCGAAGACGTCGTCGACGGTGGGGACGACCAGGACGGGGTCGCGCTCCAGGTCCGCCGTGAAGGCGCGGCGGACGACGCCGGCGCGGCCCGAGTTGGGCGGCCCGTGGATCAGTTTCAGGGGCACCCGCCCGAGCCTACGCACGGGTCCGGCGTACGCTCCCGGGCTTCTGGCACGACCCCGCAAAGTGGGGGATTAGCGGGCATCTTTTGGCGTCGGGGCGCGCCCCTAGATTTCCTCCCAGCCGATGTCCCTCTGTTTCGTAGACCCAGCCGACGCCATCCGGGCCATTGCCGACTCCGTCGGCCGTGAGGCTCGCCGCCAGCTCCTCGGGGAGGCGGTGCGCGCCTGGGTGGACGAGATCCCCGAGTCCGAGCTCGAAGTCCACTACGCGAAGGCGATCTCCGAGCTCGACGAGCACGACCTCTCGATGCTCGCCGCCTGGCACGGGTCCCTGGAGGCCGGGCAGCCGGTCCCCAACCGCGACTTCCTGATGGCCGCCTTCAGCTCGCTCGGCGACAACCGCCGCGAGGCCCTCAAGCTCGCCGCCGGCTTCCGCGGCGAGGAGGCGGTCGACTCCGGCGTCACCGAGGAGGACGCGCTGGAGCTGGTCCTCGGCCTGCTCGGCCCCCCGCGCCTGATGGAGCTCGCCGCCGAGGCGCTGGAGCTCTACGTCTGGGACCGCGCGGGTAGCGACAATTAGTCGCTCCTTGTTTCCAGTTAGGCCCTTTTTTCAGGTATTTGCTGGGGTTTTGCGGACGCGATCTTGAGATCGGTGACTCGCCTTGAGCAAGCCGAAGCGCGTGACCAAGTGGCCGTGGACTCCCCAACGGCGGATTGTCAGAGCCTGCAGCGGCGAGCTACGATGCGGCGCTATGGGAACCGAGTTGGTATTCAGCGATGGGCATCAAATTCGAGTCAGCGGCACGAACGCCGAAGGTTTGATCCAAGGCCTCAATCGCGCAATCAGAGGAGAAGAGATTCGTTCGTCTAGTACCGGGACTCCGCTAGCGCCAGGTTGGTTTCCTGCCCAGACCGAGAGCGAGGGTGTGATCCTCGTTAACCCTTCCCAAGTGGCGTACGTCCGCGACGTTCCCGACCAAGAGCCGATCTTGGACGAAGCTCTCTGAGATTGGGCGCGAGGAGCGTCCCCACCGGCCCTTGTGGTTTCGTCTCCTCCGTGCAAGCTAAGCCCGGCAAAGCGAAGCCCTCGCCCAAAGCCTTCGGCAGGCAATCAGAGCTGACCGGGACGAGAAGGGCCTGACCCAAGCGGCCCCTAGCTGAGAAGGCTGGCCTCCACGTGACCTACTTGAGCGGAGTCGAGAACAGGCAGCGCAACCCTTGGTCGGCCAGCTCGCGCAAGCCCGCGGTTTAATGCTTTTTGAGCTGGTCGCCCGCGCCGAGCAGCAGTAGGGAGGCCTTCGATGGCTAGGAAAAGGCGAGTCATTGACTTAGACAAACTGCGGGCGACTAGCAAGGTCCGCTATGGCCGCGCCAACCTGACCGTCGAGCAGTGGGTCTCAGTTCATGCGACCCGAGTTGAACGAGCATTGAAAGCCCATCGGGCGGGCGACGCGAACGCTGAGGACGTGGCCTGGGCCTTTATCCGTGAGCAGGTGACCGCGCACACGCCGAGCTTCGACTGGGAGGACGCCGATCTTGCCCGACTCCTGCCTCGGGTCATTGCTGTCGCCAAGGTGCCGAAACTGAAAGCGAAATCGGCTGACGAGCTTGTTCCCGAGCTGGAAGAGATAGAGACGAAGGAGCGGGAACGGTGGGAAAAGATGAGCGAGACGATCCGCACTTCCATCCTGCCGACGTTTCCGAAAATCGCGCCGGCGATCCCGAAAGATGTTCTGAAGGCGATGACCCCGGCTATTCCGAAACTGCCTATCTCAGAAGCAGCGCACATTCAGATGATGCAGACGAACAAGCGGATCGCTGAAACCGTGAAAGCGAATCCGAAGATTCAAGGGCCGGGGCTGCGCGACCCCGAGGTTATTAAAAGTCTTCGGCTCGATATGGAGCGAATCAGCAAGATGGTTCGCCCTGAGGTTCCGCCGATTGGCATCGACTTCGCGCGCCTGAATCAGCTCACCGGTTTCCGGCCTGGCGGCGAGTGGTTTGAGTCGTTGAAGCAGCTTGCGGAGGCGGCACGAGAAGCAGGCGCAACCGACGCGGCTGGGGCAGCCGAAGCAACGCTGAACGAAAGCGAACTAGAGCCTCGTGAAGTCGACCCGCAAGCGATCTATGAGCGGCTGAAAGAGCTGCTGGAAAACATCGCTCCCGAGGAAACCTTCCGGCGGCGAGCAATAGAAGCGCTCATCTTCCATTTCATGATCCGGTTCATCGAACACGTTCTGACTGGCGGCTAGTTCGGGTGCAGCCTTAGCGGTCCTCTCGCCGGACGCGGAACTATTCTCGTACCGATAGAACCTAGCGGGAGGAGAAGTCGTGGCTTACCGGATCGACTGCATCAACAAGGACGACCGCTACAGCCCTCACGAAATCGCCTCATTGAGCGTGATCCGCCAGCGCGTTCCGTCGTCATTAGGCCCGCCGACGTTCTGGATCCTTGATCGTTGCCGAACAAGAAGGGCGCAAGTACCTGAAGACGGAAGCAGACGGCTACTCGCCGGACAACTTGCTTTCGCTTCCCGAGTGCGGCTGACTTCTAGTCGAAGAGCTGCCGTCCAGCGAACAAAAAGACCCGCCTGCGCGGGTCTAGTTGCAAGGTGGGTAATCAGCCCACAAACGCCTGATAAGCCCCTCAATCGTATCAATGGGGCGTGCGTTCAACCGACTTCCGCGTTGACGGGTCAATCTGTGGCGGAGAGCGGGGGACTCGAACCCCTGCCGGTGATTAACCGACCTCACGCTTATCAGGCGTTTGCCGCGCCTCGCGGCCTCTGCTCTCCGTGTCAATAGGATAGAGCAAAAGACGACAATAAGTTTCAGCGCAGGCGGGCGAAATGGATACATCCACTAATCCCCTCTTCAGCGCTGGCTAAGCTCGCTCCTTGGACGTTCCCCCGCAAGCGATAGTCATCTTCGGCGCCACCGGCGACCTGGCGCGGCGCAAGCTGCTGCCGGGGCTCTTGCGCCTGCACCAGGCCGGGCTGATGCCGCCGTTCCGGGTGATCGGGGTCTCGATGGAGGAGATCAACGACGCCCGCTTCCGGGCGATCGCCGAAGAGGCCTGCCGCGAGCACGCCCGCCACGCCTTCGGCGGCGAGGAGTGGCACGAGTTCTCCTGCCGGCTCTCCTACGTGCCGCACTCGCAGGCGCCGGAGGGGCTGAGGCGGGCTGTCGACAAGGCCGAAGAGGATCTCGGCCCGGAGATGCACCTGCTCCATTACCTCAGCGTGCCGCCGACCGCCGCCCCCGACGTCATCCAGATGCTGAAGTCCTGCGGGCTCTCGGAGCGCTCGCGGGTGATCATGGAGAAGCCGTTCGGCACCGACCTCGCCAGCGCCCGCAAGCTCAACTCGATGGTCCACGAAGTACTCGACGAGGACCAGGTCTTCCGCATCGACCACTTCCTCGGCAAAGAGGCCGCCCAGAACATCCTCGCCCTGCGCTTCGCCAACGGTCTCTTCGAGCCGATCTGGAACCGCAGCCACATCGACCACATCCAGATCGACGTGCCGGAGACGGTCGGCGTCGGCTCCCGCGCCGCCTTCTACGAGAAGACGGGCGCCTTCCGCGACATGGTCGTCACCCACCTGTTCCAGATCCTCGCCTTCGTCGCGATGGAGCCGCCGACGGCGCTAGCCCCGGGCCCGATCACCGACGAGAAGAACAAGGTCTTTCGCAGCCTGCAGCCGCTCGACCCCGCCCAGGTCGTCCGCGGCCAGTACGAGGGTTACCGCCAAGAGCCGGGGGTCGACCCCGCCTCCAGCACCGAGACCTTCATCGCCCTGCGCTGCGGGCTCGACAACTGGCGCTGGAGCGGGGTGCCCTTCTACCTGCGCACCGGCAAGCGGATGGAGGAAAGCGCACGGATCATCTCGATCGCTTTCCGCGAGCCGCCGCACGCGATGTTCCCGCAGGACTCGCGGGTCGGCCGCTACGGCCCCGACCACCTCACCTTCGACCTCGACGAGTCCTCGCGCGTCTCGCTCTCCTTCTACGGCAAGCGGCCGGGGATGGGGATGGTGCTCGACAAGGCGAGCATGCAGTTCTCGCTGGAGGAAACGAGCTACGGGGGCGAGACGGTGGAGGCCTACGAGCGGCTGATCCGCGACGCGATGATCGGCGACCGCACGCTGTTCACCACGGCCGAGGGCATCGAGCGGCTGTGGGAAGTCTCCGAACCGCTCCTGCGCGACCCGCCGCCGGTGAAACCGTACCCGCAGGGCTCCTGGGGGCCGTCGGAGATCGGCGCCCTGATCGCCCCCCACAGCTGGCGGCTGCCGTTCGCCCGCCGCTGGCGCGAAGCGCCGGTCGCCGCCTAGCCGAGCGCGGCGCGGATCTCGGCGATCGCCTGCGCGTTGTCGCGGAAGTGGACGGCGCGCATCCCGGCCGCTTCGGCGCCCGCGATGTTCGGCTCGAGGTCATCGATGAACAGGCAGGCCTCGGCCGGCACCCCGACCCGCTCCAGGGTCAGCTCGTAGATCCGGGCTTCTGGCTTGCGGCAGCCGACGAAGGCGGAGTCGACGATCTCCTCGAAGATTTCGTCGACCGGCAGCATCGAGCGCCAGAGCGGCTCCCACTCGCGGACGTTGTTGGTCAGCATCGCCATCTTCAGCCCGCTCGCCTTCAGCTCTCGCATCAGGGCGATCATCTCCTCGTTGGGGTGCAGCGCCTCGAAGTAGATCTCGCGGAAGCGGTGCAGGTGGGGGCGGTGGCCGGCGAGCGGCTCGAGCGCCTCGTTCAGGAGCTCGAGGAACTCGGTCTCGGCGAGCTCGCCGCGCTCCAGCTCGAAGAGGGGGTTTTCGCCGCGGGACTCGGTTGCGGCGCGCATCGCCTTGCCGAGATCCTCGGGGGTGATCCCGATCTCGTCCTGGACCGCGAGGAAGGAACTAAGAAGCGGGGTGGTCAGGACGCCGCCGAAGTCGGAGACGATCGCCTCGATTTCAGCCATGGGCGCTGCGGGCGACCTCGTACGTGCCGAGGCCCTCGCGGCCCTCGACCGACCAGCGGAAGAAGGCGATCTCCGACTCGAGCCCCTGCCGGCGCACGTTGACCGAGCTGATCAGGGTGCCGGCGCCGCGCAGCGGCCGCATCTCCTCGACGTCGGGCCAGAGCTCCAGCGTCGCCCGGCGCTGGACTCCGTCTTCGCCGTACTCGGTCGAGAGCAGCGATTCCTCGAAGCGCAGCGGCGCCCCGTCGGGGTCGCAGAAGACCGCCGCGACCTCCTCTTCGCCGTGCGCCTCGGCGCCGGCGGGGAGGGTCGAGCTGAGCGCCAACAGGCCACCGTCGGAGAAGACGATCCCAATCGACCGCCGCACCACTGGCCCGCTCTCGCTCATGCCCGGCAGCCTAGTGGCGATCGCACGTGGGTGCGGCAGAGGTTATGGCCCCTATAGGGCACCTAACCTCTGCCGCGATCACAGCGAAATAGATTGCCGTTCCCATGTCAGACCTGCCGATCCGAGATGCCGACCCCGCCCGCGACGCCGCCGCCTGCGCGGCGATCTACGCGCCGCACGTCGAGAGCAGCGTCGTTTCCTTTGAGGAGCGGGCGCCGGACGCGGCCGAGCTTGCGGCGCGGATCGAGCGCTACGGCGCGAGCCACGCCTGGCTCGTCGCCGAACGCGAGGGGGAGGTGCTCGGGTACGCCTACGCGAACGCCTTCAACGAGCGGCCCGCCTACCGCTGGAGCGCGAGTGTCTCGGTCTACCTCGCTGAGGGCGCCCGCGGCGAGGGCCTCGGCCGGGCGCTCTACGAGGCGCTCTTCGAGCGCCTGCGCGAGCGCGGCTTCCGCATGGCCTGCGCCGGCATCACCCTGCCGAACCAGGCGAGCGTCGGCCTGCACGAGAGCCTCGGCTTCGAGCAGACCGGCATCAACCGCGAGATCGGCTGGAAGCACGGCGCCTGGCACGATGTCGGCTGGTACCAGCTGGAGCTGGCCCCGGCGGGGGAGGGGCCTCCCCCGGAGCCGCGGTAGCGCCCGGCTACCATTGGCCCATGTCCGAGAACCCCGCCGCATCCGACCCGACCCCGACCACGCCCGACGCCCAGGACGAAGCCCTCACCGAGGAGGACGTCTACGAGGTGCTGGAGGAGGTCATCGACCCCGAGCTCGGCCTCGACTTCGTCTCCCTCGGCCTCGTCTACGACGTCAACATCGAGGGCTCCGAGGTCTACGTCACCTTCACCCTGACGACCCCCGCCTGCCCGATCGGACCCCAGGTCTCCGAGCAGATGCGCGAGTTCGTCGGCGACCTCCCCGGCGTCGACTCCGTGCACCCCAAGATGGTCTTCGACCCCGCTTGGACCCCGGAGATGATGACCGAGGACGCCAAGTTCGCACTGGGGTTCTAGGCACGGATTGCGGGGTCAGGGGGGGTCAGTCGGGGTCAGTTCTGTCCCCATCCCGTCCCCACGGGTGTCCCCAAGCGCTGGCGGTCGCGGCTCGGCTTACCGCCTAAAACAGAGGCCGCGATATCGCGGCCTCTGCGTCAGTTTTTGCGTGTGTCGGGACTAGGCGTCTGCTGCTGACGACTGAATTCCCGCGGCAGGCGGTTTGAAGATTCCTGCGCGCCCGTTGCAGCGCCCGGATAGGGGGCGCGAAATTTGAGGCGAAACGATGGCCCCTTGATCTCTACTTCGGCTTCGATCCCGAGTCGAGGCGCCAATCGGCACAGCACCACCCCGACGACAGAGATCGCGACGATGTAGAGAGCAAAACCGATCGCAAGCCATAAGCCTGCGTCGGCTGCCATCGCCTAAGCCCAGACGGTCCTTCTGGTCATGGCGTGAATTACTCCTCCTTCGTTGCCACGATCTGGATACTTGCAACACAGGTAGCAGTATTGCGCTGACACATGACGGGGTCGAGGAGTTTCAGTCAAACGTCATCGTCTAGATACGAATTTAGGAGCGCCCGGGCCTCGTCCTCGCTTCCGGGCATCAGGTGGCCGTAGCGGTCGAAGGTGATCGTGATCGTTGAGTGGCCCATGTAGGTGCTGAGCGTCTTCGGATTCAATCCTGCCGCGATGGCGATGCTCGCGTAGGTGTGCCGAGCCTCGTGGAACCCGAGGCTCGTGAGTTCGGCGTCCTTCCAGCGCTTGTGCGTGCGCCGCCGGAGAATGCCCGGGTCCGTCGGCCAGTCCGAACGGTTCGCGCTCGGGAAGAGGAGCCCCTCCTCGGGGTCGTCGAGGAGACCGAGATGGTTTCCGAGAATGTCGGCAAGTTTCTCGATGATCGGAACTTTGCGGGGCTTCCGGTTCTTGACCGTCACGAATTCCTTAGCGCCGCGGTCCCAGCTGCGGTGGACGTGCAGCCAGCCTCCCTCCAGATCGACCGCGGTCACGTCCAGGGCTAGTAGCTCTCCGAGACGAAGGCCGGCGTAGACGGCGCATCCCAGGGCAGCTCGATCCGTCGAGCGCATCGCCTCGATCAACTCGGCAGCCTCACGGGGAGAGGCGATGCGGTCGCGCTGCCGCTCGCCAGTGGGAAGCCGCAGCCCATCGCTCGGATTGACATGGACCCAGCCTCGAAGTTCTGCAAATGCGATCAGCGCTCGCAGCGAAGCGACGATGTTGCGAACGGTTGACGGCGAGCGGTCGACCGTCAAGCCGTCCGCCCAGCGTTGGAGTTCGGGTCGCTGAAGGCGGGCGAGATGCTTCGGCCTGAACTCCGGGACGACCTGCTTGTCGAGTATCCGTTGGTATTCGCGCACCACGCTTGGCTTGTAGCTGTGGCCGTTCCTCTGTCGGAATGCGCCTGACCCGATGCTCTCGATGAATATCGCCGCCGCCTCCTCGACGGTGGGTCCTGAGACAGCCGAGAGGGTCCCTGCCTCGATCCGAGCAAGCGCGTCTATCCGCCAAGAGCGGGCGGCTGCCAGAGATGGCGTCCAGGGTCCCTTGAGGTGTCGGCCCGCCGACCTGTCTCGGGCGGTGCCTCGATAGCGCTTGCGCCCTTTAGCGTCCGTTCGTAATTCGATGCCCTGCAGCGCAGGGCTACGCTTCGCGTTGCTCATGGAGTCACACCTCCGTGGGCCATGCCCCCGGCCGCTCCAACGGTGCGGGGGCGCTTTATTGATCCGTTCATCTTACTCGGCCTCCGGGCGAGCCGGCGAAGGTGGCGTTTTGCTCCAACCATCGTTCGATCTCCGAAAGGGGAATGATTCGCAAGCTCCCCCGGCGGACGATTCGAAGCTCAGGCTGAACATGACGCTTGAAGGACGACTCGCTCATCCCCACTGCCTGGGCAGCCTCGCTAACCGTCAAACCGAGACGCGGAGGCGACAGTCGCCGCTTTCCGCGGTCCGGGGTGGAAGACCCCTCTGAGCCCCGGCCGATCATCGCCCGATCCCCAAGTGGATCTCCTGCGCCTGCACCCGCTGGCGCTGCACCTGCAACTGCCGCTGGGCTCGCTCGATCTGCCGTCGGGCATCGGCCTGCTCGCGCGCTGCGTTGCGGTCCTGTGGTTTCGGACCCAAAGCGCTGTCTCTATCCGCGACGCCATTTCGCAGTCGATAACCCTCGATCCCGCGCACGGCCTTGTCCCACTCGGCCGCTTTGCGGGGATCGCCCGGCCGCTCACCCAGCTCGCGGGTGAGGTAATCGGGAGGCGAGAGTCGGGCCGCGGCGGCGGCGAGCCGCTCGCGCTCGGCGAGAACCGATTCGATCACCGCGGCCTCGGCGCGAGCCTCGTGGCGAACCTCGGGCAGCTCGCGGGCCTCGCCGGCCAACCGCTCGGCCTGCTCGCGCACCAACCCCTCACGGGTCGAGAGAAAGGCTTCGGACTCCCGGCGCGCATCGCGCTCGGCCCGCCGCTCTCGCCGCCCCGGCTCCGCCATCTTGTGGCGCTCGGTCTCGATCTGCTGTCGCTGCTCGGCGTTCTGGCGCACCCGCTCCGCGTGGAGGTCGTGAACCGTCTGGTTGGCCCGCTCGGCTCCGGCCTCCGAAGCAAGCTCGCGCAACCTGGCGGCTAGCTCTGTGGGCGACAGCTCCGCATAGCGCGAGCGCAGCGCCTCGTCGTGGGCGGCGACCTGGGCGCCAACCCGCTCGGCCGCCTCGGCGATGTGATCGAGGCCGTGGCGGAGGTCGGCCGAGGGCGGCGCGATCTCCTCGCGGGAAAGCTGAACCTCGGGAGTCGCGTAGAGGTAGGTCTCACCGCGGGTCCGCGAGGTCGCGACGTAGAACTCCTCCCGCGTCATCGAGGGGTCGGCCATCACGAAGGCCGAATCGAGCGTCGCTCCTTGCGCCTGGTAAATCGTCGCCGCGTAGGCGTGCTCGACGGCCGGCGCCCCATCGCGAGGATTGACCCGCTCCAAGATGACGGAATCGACACACAACCGCCTAGCGGTGTCGATTCCGTCCAACACCAAACGCCCGGACTCCGCCTCAACCTCCGCCACGCACCAGCGCTCCCGGTTGTAGATCTGAGCCCGGTGGTCGTTTATCCGGGTGATGATCTGATCGCCGGCCGCGAATCGAGCCTCGCCGACCGCGATCTCCTCGCCGCCGAGCTTCGCTTCGGCGCGCATCCGCTCTCGCGCCATCGCGTTCAGCTCGCGGACCTCGACGTTTCGCTTGGCGATCATCAGCGCGTCCTCGCCGCGCTGGAAGCTCTCCCACCAGTCGGCGACCATCGCCTCCCGCCGCGCCGCGGGATCATCGGCGACCGTGACCCGCTCGGCGCCCTGGTAGATCGAGATCGCCTCGCTGCCTTCGCCGGAGCGGATCAGCTTCGCGCCTTCGCGCTCCAGCTCGTGGCGGTGGCGGATCACTTCATCGAGGACGATCGGCTCCGAGCGGTTGGCGATCGCGGCGAAGAGCCCGCCCGCCTCGATCTCGCCGAGCTGGGCGGGATCGCCGATCAGCACTAGCTTGGCCTCGGCCTCCTGGGCGTGGGCGATCAAGCGAGCCATTGCGCGGGAGTCGACCATCCCGGCCTCGTCGACCACGACGACCGAGCCGCGCGCAAGCGCCTGCTCGCCTGCGGCGGTTCCGCGATCAAGCTCGGCCAAGAGGCGCGCCACGCTCGTCGCGTTCAAGCCCTCCGAGCGCAGGACGTTGGCCGCCCGCCAGGTCGGCGCCGCGACCCGCAGCTCGGCGCCTTCGGCAGACCATCCCCGCGCCGCGGCGACCAGCGCGTAGGTCTTGCCGGTCCCGGCCTCGCCGAGGACGACGGCCAAGCCCTCGCCGCCGGTAAGGAGGCGGCGGACCATCGCCTCCTGATCGGGCTTCATCCCGGGGCGCTGGGCGAGGACGCGGGAGACGATCAGCTCCTCGGCGAGCCCGCGGTCGGTGCGCGCCGCCATCGCCTCGGCGCTAGCCAACGCCTTCTGCTCCAGCTCCCAGATGGCGCGGGTGGTGTAGCGCTCGCCTTTGGGCGACTCGGAGATGCGGATCACGTCTGCACGGGCGAGGTAGGCATCGGCCAGCTCGATCACCTCCGGTCCGGGCGCCCCGGCGGGAAGGTTGTCGGCGACCGCCTGGATCGCGGCGCGGCGGTCGAAGTGCGAAGCGCCCGAGACAAGCGAGCGCTCCAGCTCGGCGACGGCGACGCGGCCCTCGGGGGCCTGCCGTCCTTGGCCGAAGGTGGCGTGGATCGCCTCGCGGGAAAGACCGATCTCCCTCGCCTTGGTGTGCCAGAGCTCGCGCAGGCTCTCGTCGCCGAGATCGGCCTTGGCCTCCCTCGTCTCCAGCGTCGCTACCTGCATCGCCCGCGCCGAGGCGCCCTCGCCGCCGGCCGCCTCGAGGATCTCCGCGCGGCGGGTGGAGAAGGCCCGCAGATGCTCGGGGTCGAAGCCCTCGATCTCGGAGAGCCCGTTTCGGACCTCGCGCCAGCGGACCCCGAGGCGCCGGGTCAGCTCGTCGCGAAGGTGGACCTCGTAGATGTAGGAGGCGGTTTTCGCGTGGTGGTAGATCGCCGGGTGGTAGAGACGGGTCCAGCGCCCGTCGGGTCCCTTGGTCGCGTTGGCGACCAGGACGTGGGTATGCAGCTGCGGGTCGCCGGCGCGGGAGGAGCGGTGGGTGTAGGCGGCGGCGAGGTACCCGTTGCCCTTGACGAACTCCCGCCCGCCTTTGCCGCGGCGAGTGAGGCAGGCGGTGTCCTGGAGGTAGTCGAGCCCGGCCTTGACCGCCTCGGCGTGGGCGGCTTTGACCTCAGCACCGACCGGATGCCCGGCGAGCGCATAGGTCAGCGAGACCGACTTCGGTGCCGAGAAGGTGAGATCGAAGCCGGGGACAGGGCCTTTGCCGGAGACGTGCTGGAGCCCGAGCGGCTCGCCGCTGGCGGGGTCGTTGCCGGTCAGCATCGCGACGAGCTGGTCGGGGTCGACCTTGCCTTGCAGGCCGAGATCCTCGGCGGAGTCGCCGAGCCAGTAGCCCTCGGCCTCGCCCTCGCCGGAGTAGTAGTCCTCGGCGCCTTCGGCGACCTTCTCCAGGTAGTAGTGCTCCTGGCCGCGGCCGAGCTTGCCGATCGAGAGCATCAGCGCCGGTCTCCGGGGCGGTGAGCGGGTAGAGCCATGCCCTTGCTGTCCGGCGGGGCAGGCGGATGCATCGGCTCCATGCCCTGAGTGCCACCGCGGGAAGCGATTTGCACGGTGCCGGCATCCATGCCGGGGTAAATGCCGCCAGAGCGCCAGACGCCCCCTGCCCGGCATCGGGCCGGGCGCCGAGTGCCCGGTCTTCAGCTAGGGGATTCGGATTGCCAATCCTGGGGGCGCTGAGACACCAAAATCGCCGGAGAGTCGCTGCTATGCCAGGACAGCTCTGAGAATCGGGTTCGACCTCGCTTCAGCGGGTAGCAGGCGGTTGCGGAATGTGGGACGCGCCCACCCGGGCGTCGGGCTCGCACCGAAGTCGGCAGACGGTGCCGCCCCTCAATGGGGCGGACCTGGCTGCCGGCGAATCTGTCTTGGAAAGGGTCGGTCTAGTGCGAAGGAGATGGCGCGGAGTCAGCGGGCCGCGCTAGGCCGGGGTTGGGCGTGTTTCCGCCCCTCCGGGGAGGGCATCGAACCACCCGGTGATAGGGCGTGAGGGGTTCTGCTGTGAGGGCTGGCGCTTTGGAGGGATGAGGCTGAGTTGAGCCTCATCATGCCCTGGGTGAGACAGGTGCGTCGCAGACGGGTCCTCCTGAAGTGCCGATTCGAGGAGAGCTTGATGATTGCTGCAGTGGTCGGGTGGGACTGCTGATTAAGCCCGGGGATTCGAGCGAGCGATGAAGACCATCTTGTAGTGCTCGGCTTCGTTGGGCGAGTCGCTGAGGACGGCCTTCCCCTCGACCTCCTTCATGCCAAGTGCGGCTACACAATCCAAGTCAGCCGCAGCCAGCGCATCACGAACCTCACCCAGCGGCCGGAATCGCTCTCTGTGCATAACGACGGGGATCCCATCACCTTCGATGCTGGACTCGTATATCCCCGGAGCGACCTCCCCGTGTCCGCGCCATAACCATCGAGCCCCGTGGTATGTGATCTCCCGTTCCTCCTCGTGATAGTTGCTGTAGGCAAGGCGACTGTTGACGTCGAATAGCAGCAGTCCACTGGCCGCCAGGTTGCGACGCATCCCGGCAAGTGCGACCGCAACATCGTTGTCTCCTAACAGGTAATTGACCGAGTCGTTCAGGCAGAGAACAAGATCGAAGGAGTCGATGGTCGGCAGCTTCCTCATGTCTGCGACCCGCAGTGCGACCTCCGATCCCCCCTCCCGAGCAGCCAGCCGGAGCATCGCCGGCGAGAGGTCGCAGCCGTGGATCTGCCAACCGCGGCGCAGGAGCGGGGCGAATGCGCGACCGGTGCCACAAGCGACATCGAGCATCTTGCCGCCCGTCGGCAATCCCCGCCGATATAGCTCCGGCAGGAGGACCTGGCCGACCCACATCTCGTAGTCGTTTGCATGGGTGAAGCTGTTGTAGATCGGCGCGAGCGCCTCATAGGCCACATATGCCGGATCATCGCTCTGCATTTGGGGAGCTTACGCACAACTACCGCCTCAATAGCGGGCACCCCGACATGCCTGTCAGGGCGCCCGCCGGGGAGCTAGCCCTGCTTGGTGATCGAGACAGCCGGAACCGTCGCGTCGACGCTCTTCATGACCATGCCCCTCACCCCCTTCCTACGAGTCGCTTGCGTTAGCTCGTAGGATTGCTTAGGGCACCTCGACCAATTCAGCTACCTGTTCTAGTTAGGTCAAGAAAGCGTTAATACTCTTTTTTCATCGGCCAAACGTAGACCCGACCGGAAGGAATAGAGAACGTGACCCCGAGCAAGAAGAATCAGCCAAAAACGGGCCGAATTCCACGCCTTGACAAACGGCTGGCGCAAGCGCTCAACCACCCGCTGCGGACGGAGATCATTGCCATCCTCAGCGATGCCTGCGCGAGCCCACGGGAAATGGCGGACATGCTCGATGAGCCCCTGTCGAACGTCAGCTACCACACCAAGGAGCTGCTCAAATTGAAGTGCGTCGAAGTGGTAGGCAAAGAACAGGTCCGGGGCGCCATGAAGACCCGCTATCGCGCGACGACGAAGATGCTCCTCGACACCCCCGACTGGGAGCGCCTCGGAAAGGCGGTCCGAACCGGCATCAGCATCAACGCCATGAACGAAGTCAGCCGCCGGGCTGCGGACGCGATGGAGGCGGGCACCTTCGACCGACGAATGGACCGGACCTTGATCACGATGAAACTGGACGTTGACGATCAGGGTTGGCAGGACGTCAACGACGCGCTGCGGGTCGCCTACGAGCGAATCGGCGAGGTTGAAGTGGAGGCGGCGGCCCGTCAAGCCGAAGGAGCGGAAACGTTCCGGATGACCGCCTCGCTGCTTGGTTACGAGTCTCCGACACAGGTAGCCGAGTAGTCACAATGGCAGCACGCCGCTCTGGTGGCTATCCGGCTCGCTATGGCGCCGCTCCGGCGCAGGTGGAGTTGCTGGGGCTCTGATGTTGGGGAGAAGTAAGGCTTGAGCCAAACAAGTCACCGCGTCCACTGAGCAGTGCTTTGCAGCCCCGGAGGACCCAGGAAGGGTAATTCCCCGCTTAGACAGACAGTCCGATTACCGCTTAGCGGGATTTAACGCTAATTCTCGGTATTTCAAAACCGCCCTCGTTCCTGTTGGGTACCGCCGGCAGCCATCGGGTCGGCCCCTTGGCGTCCATTCCTAACGACAGGGGGAGCAGTGAACACGAAGCGCGGCACGGCAGAGGATGGCATCGACATCCCGCGATCACGAGTTCGGCGGTCCCTTCAGATCGTCGCGATGGCCGCAGCCCTCACGCTTCTTGGCCTGGTTTCTGTCGTCGGCCTGGGCACCGCCAGCGGAGAGGACGCGGGCGAGAAAGTCTCGGCTACCCCGGCTCCGCATGTCGTTTCCGAGATAGTCGACAAGCGAACCGCCACCTCCCGAACCTTCGAGCTTTCTAACGGGCAGCTTGAAACCCGTCTTCACCAGAGTCCCGTCAACTACCGCGACGAAAGCGGAGACTGGAAGCCGATCGACGATAGCCTCGAAGAACGAGCGAGTGGGGGCCTGACGAACGCGGCAAACAGCTTTGATTTACAGCTTCCCGATCAGATGGGTGCCGGCCCGGTCCGCCTTTCGCTGGAAGACGAGTGGCTCTCCTATCGCCTCCTCGAAGCGCAGACCGAGCAGGCCGAAGTGGAAGGCGCGACCGCGGTCTACGACTCCCCCGATGGCGATCTCTCCTTCGAGCTCCACAGCCTCGCCAATGGCCTCAAGGAGGAGATCGTCTTGGCCGACAGCTCCCAGCCCAGGCGCTACAGCTTCGCCCTCGATTTCTCCCAGGGCCTCACTCCGAACCTTCGCGAGGACGGCTCGATCGCGGTCCAAGACTCTGAGGGGGCCATCTTTGCGACCCTTCCCGCCCCGACCATCGCTGACGCGAGCGGAAGCTCGCCTTCCGACGTCGTTCACTACACCCTCCAAAAAGGCTCCGAAGAAGGGCACTGGACCCTCTCCGTTGAAGCAGACGCGAGTTGGCTCTCTGATTCCGATCGCGCTTGGCCGGTGACGATCGACCCTTCTGCCTTTTTCACCACCACCCAGGATTGCTCTGTCGGCAGCGCACCGCTGCCGAAAGGGTGGACCGCCTGCGGCTCGCCGTCCGTCTGGGGTGGTCCGCCGCAAACGCCGGAACTGTCAGTCGCCTACAGCCAAAAAGAAGACCAGCCGGTCCGAACCTTCCTGCGGTTCAACGTCACGGGCATCTTCCCGCGGCCCCTACCCGAAAACGCCTATATCTCCGATGCCACCTTGCGGCTCTATTCGCCCAAAGCCGCCGAGAACAGCCCGCTCGGACTCGAAACCAAGCGGGTGACCAAGAACTGGACGACGAGCGTGAACTGGGAACGGTTCGACGCCTTCTCGAAATGGACTACCCCTGGCGGGGACTTTGGTGTCGAGGGGAAAACCGTCCTCACGCCCGCTGAACAGGGAGCATCGGGGTTCGGCTGGTGGAATTTCAAATCGAGCGCTCTGCGGGATCTGGTCCGGGCGTGGAACACCGGGGCTTGGCTGCCGGAATACCTCCCCAACTACGGGGTGGTCGTGAAGCAGGTCGACGAGACCAAAACCGCCGAATGCATCGCCAACTCAGCCAACTGCCCGCGCCGCTTCGTCGGCTTCAACTCGAGCGCAGCCGCCTCGAACAAGCCCGAACTCGCCGTCACCTATTTCCCCAAGGCCCCGGCGACCAACCAGATGATCTCCCCCACTGAAGGGACCACGACCGCACGGCGGCTGCAGCTGAAGGCCGCATGGGCGCCCGGGGTGAGTGGCGTTCGCTTCCAATATCGGGCCGGCAAAAAAGGCCAGTTCGCCGATATCCCGGCGGCGCTCCTGCGAAATGCCAAAGGCGAAGCGATCGAAGAACTCGCGGTCAGCGAATCCTGCTGTCAGTCGGTGCCGCTCTACTTCGATGCTGCCCACGCCACCAGCGAACTACAAAGCAAAGGCGGGGTTGTCCAAGTCCGCGCCCTTTTCGAAGGTGGAACCGGTGCGGGGTACAGCGAGCCTGTAGAAGCTGAAGTCGACCGCTACCTCGGCGGACCGAAAGACGAAGCCACGCAGGTCGGACCCGGAACGCTCAATCTCCTCACCGGAAATTTGTCGCTATCGGCAAGAGATGTCTCGATCGGCGGCTTCAATTCACTCGGCTTCTCTCGCTCCTACGACACCCGAGTCCCCGGTACGACCGGCGAAAAGAGCATCCTCGGTCAGGGTTGGAAATCGGGCGCAGAAGCAAGCGGGGGCTCCTCTTGGGCCAATATCAAGACGACGACGGCAAGCGAAACGATCGAAGGACAAACCTACACCTTCGAATATGCCACCCTCAGAAGCATCAAGGGGGAGGAGATCTCCTTCGAAAAGGTCGGCGAAAGCTACGAAGCCCCGCCGGAACTGCCCGAATATGCCTTGGTCCTCTCTGAAGGCAAATTCGTCCTCAGCGATCCCGCCGGTAACAGGACGACCTTCGGTAATGAAAACAGCGGGAACTCGGCCGAATATCTACCCCTCTCGGTGACGCAGACGGGCAGCGACCCGCATTCGACGGTGATGACGTGGGCGTTTGTCAACGGGCAGCGGCGACTGGTGCGAATGGTCGCCCCGACCGCCGCGCGGAGCTCGTCGGAATGCGCGGAAAACCCGACGACGACGACCGGCTGTAACACCCTCGAATTCACCTATGCGTCTGCGACCAAATGGGGTGCGCCGTCGAGCTACGGTGATCGGTTGGAAAAGGTCAGTTACTTCGGACCCGGGGCAACCAACTTGGAAGTCGCCGCTTACTCCTACGACGCGCTCGGCCGGCTCGTCACTGAGTGGAACCCCCAGATAAGCTCGACGATCAAAACCACCTACACCTACGAAGGCGAAAAGCTGCGGAAAGTCACGCCTCCCGGACAGGAACCGTGGACCTTTGAATACACGCCGCAGCTCGACGGCGAAACCGGCCAGGTTTCGCGGTTGAAGTCGGTGAAGCGCTCCAACCTTCTCGGCGGTGAAACGAAGACCTCGATCCGCTACGAAGTTCCGGTCAGTGGCAGCGGGGCACCTTACGAAATGGGTAGCGCCGACGTTTCCGCCTGGGGACAGACTGACATTCCGACCGACGCGACCGCGGTCTTCCCGCCCACCGAAGTGCCGGGCGAACCGGCAGGGTCCTACGCGAAGGCAACCGTCTTCTATATGGACTCCGAAGGGTTCGGAGTCAATACTGCAACCCCGGCGGGGGCGGGAATGAGCGGTCCGGCGATCACGACGACCGAAGCCGATGAATTCGGCAACGTCACCCGGGAACTGAGCGCGCAAAACCGCCTTCGCGCGCTGGCCGACCCCGAAGGGAAAACTGTCGAACGCTCTCACCTGCTTGAGAGCAAGTTCACCTACTCGACCGATGGAACCGTGCTGCTCGACGAACGTGGTCCCCTGCACCGGGTGAAGTTGCAGGAAACCGGAGAACTCGCCGAAGCGCGACTGCATCGAACCATCGCCTACGACAACCCGGAAAAACTCGACCCAGCGCCTTTGCTTCCGACCAGGGAAGTGTCCGGCGCCATCTTCCCCAACAAAGGCATCGAAGCCGATCAGCGGGTAAGCGAAACCAAATACAACTGGACGCTACGGGCGCCGATCGAAACGATCGCCGACGCCGGCACCGGTCACCTGAACATCAAGAGGAAGACCAGCTACAACGCGAGTACCGGTTTGCCGACCGAAGTCCGCCAGCCGAAAGCTTCCGAAGAAAGCGGCAATGTCCCTGGCGCGACGAAGACGATCTACTACGGCGAATATTCCTCTCTTGATGCCGATTGCTCCCTGAACGTGAAATGGGCGGGACTCCCATGTAAGGTCAAGCCCGCCGCTCAGCCCCCTGAAGGCCCGGGGGTGCCGATCACCTGGATCAAGTCCTACTCGCCCTACGGCCAGGCGACCGAAATTGTCGAAGAAACCCCGGGCGCCGGTGAAGCTGGAACCCGCAAAAAGGTTGCCGCCTACGACGGTGCCGGGCGGCTGACCTGGAAAAAAATCATCGGCGGAGGCCAGTCGGTCTCGAAGGTCGAATCCCTCTACAGCTCGACCAACGGCATGCGGACGACCCAGCGGTTCGTCTGCGAAACGGGCGAATGCGCCGGCTTCGACACCCAGGCGACCACCACGAGCTATGACGCCCTCGGCCGGGTCACCTCCTACGAAGATGCTGATGGCAATAAAGCTGAAACGAAATACGACGGGTTCGGCCGGCCTTCCTCGTTCGTGAACGGCAAAGGCACTCAGACGATGGAATATGACTCGGCGACTGGCCTCCTGACCAAACTCACCGACTCGGCGGGCGGCATCTTCACCGCTAGCTACAACGCGGACGGCATGATGGTCAAACGCGGTCTCCCGAACGGCCTCACGGCCGAAACCACCTTCGACGCGACCGGGGCGTCGACCGCCCTCACTTACACCAAGGCATCGAATTGCGGCGCGAGCTGCACCTGGCTCAGCTTTTCTGCAGATCAGTCGATCTACGGCCAGACCCTGACCGAAACCGGGACTCTCGGCGTCGACCGCTACGCCTATGACCGGGCTGGGCGGCTGATCGAAGCCCAGGAAACCCCCGTGGGAGGTAACTGCACCACTCGAAGCTACGGCTACGACAAGGACTCTAACCGCCTCGCGTTGACGACGGTACCGTCAACGCTCGGGGGGGCTTGCGGGACGGGGTCAGCAACCGAAAAGAAATACAGCTACGACAAAGCCGATCATCTGGTCGACTCCGGTGTCGTCTACGACAACTTTGGGCGGATCACCAGCCTCCCCGCCTCCGATGCAGGAGGCAAAGCCCTGACGACCACCTACTTCGGCACCGACATGGTTGCCACTCAGTCACAGGGTGGGGTGACGAACACCTTCGAACTCGACTCAATGCTGCGCCAGCGCACGCGACTTCAAGGAGGCGCTGGTCTCGAAGGAACCGAAATCTTCCACTACGACAACCCTGGAGATTCTCCGGCGTGGACCGAGCGCGGCTCGGTGTGGACGAGAAACATCGTCGGCATCGGCGGGGAACTGGCAGCGTTGCAGGAGAGCGGCAAAGAAATCACGCTCCCCTTGACCAACCTGCACGGAGATGTGGTCGCAACGGCAGCGATCAACCCGGCGGTTACGGCACTGAAAGGAACCTACGCCTATGACGAGTTCGGGAACCTGGCATCCGGCACCCCTGCTGGGCGCTATGGCTGGCTTGGCGGCATGCAGCGGCGAACCGAACTGCCATCCGGCATCGTCCAAATGGGAGCTCGTAGCTACGCCCCCACGATTGGCAGATACTTGTCCAGTGACCCGATTGCCGGGGGTTCGGCCAATGCCTACGACTATGGGAACGCTGATCCGGTCAATCAATTCGATCCTTCGGGCTCGGCGCCATATGGATATGACAAAGACTGTGATCGGGGCATCATCAATTGCCAGGTGAAGCTTGAGATCTGGATGTGGTCCCGGGTAGGCGGTCGCATGGGCGTCCGGATGCGTTGGAGGACCAACCGCGAGTTGGGGGGGATCATGCTTGACTCGGTTCGCATCGATTATTGGGTGGACGAACCGATGGATATCTACAAAGAAGGCTTTGTCAAGATGGACCCGCCTCACTACCTGAACAACTACCCAGGACTGCCAGGAGATTGCAGGGGAACCGATCCTTGCGCTGAAAACCATGACGCCAGAGGGACCTTTGCTTGCAATGGAGGATCTCAGTATCAGATCGAGCTGACTATCAAGTACTTTTATAGTCAAGGAGCTGGAGCAGGCGACGAGCAGTCCCTGACGGTTAGAGCTCAAATGGGCTGCAAGGTGCGATATTGAGAGGGGAGAAGTCGTTGAAGATCCGAGTTGTGGCCATCTCGCTCGTTTTCTTGATCGGATCGTCGCTGGCATGCGGGCAAAATACTTCTCAGGCGGCTGGGCCTAAGGATCTGGATCGGATGATTCCGCGTCTTCCAAGTGGTCTCTCCATTGAAGAGGTCGAAGAGCGATTAGGGGAGCCCGAAGCACGATTTGAACTCGAAGTCGGAGGCCCGGAGACCGCTCTTACCTACGGGCTGTGGGAGGTGGCCTTTAGTCCGTCGTTGTATAAGCGTTCTCGTAGGTACCTCGCCGGCGAGCGCCTTGGGGATCGACCAGTGGCTCCTCTTGATCGCAAGATCCGCGCGCTGAAACTTGGGAGCTCGAGGGGGGCCGTCGAACATGAGCTCGGGAAAACCGAAGACTGGCAGGTGCTCGACTTCGGAACCAACGAACGCCTGTGGTACGGGAATGGAAGGTGGAAGTTGCACTTCTCCGACCAACGGCTGTCAGGAAAGAGGCTGTACGACTAGTCGAGCACCAACTGGTGTGGCTGGACCTACTTAATGAGATCAACCGCAAAGTTCAGCAATCTCTGCGTGGCCCTAGCCATCGGGTTGACTTCCATGTGGTCATCCCAAGCCGATGCTCGAGCGCAAGTCCAGTCCGAAGTGCGGCCGGCGTTTACGGGCGCGCTGATCTATCTCGGGAGGAGTCACGGCTATGGCATCGGGCTTTCCATCCCAGACTCGAAGATCGCGGTGCTGTATGCCTACAGAATTGGGGATGCTGAAGCTGTAGAGGGCGGCGATCAGCCCCCAGTGTTTTTGCAGACTGCATATGCAGTGCGAGTTAAAGGGAATCCACTTCGCAGGGGTCTTGTTCGTGCGGTGTTCCCTTCCCTAGGGAGAGTCTCGCTGCACTTCAAGCCAAGCGGAAAGCGTCGTTCGCATTTACAGCGCGGCAGATGCCACGGGAAGCCCCAGGTGACCGAATATGGAACGTTCCGAGGCAAGGTCGCACTCAAGGGTGAGGGTGGCTACTTTGAGATCACTACCCGATCGGTTGGTGGCGCCTTAACCCAGGTACCGCGCTCGGTTTGCGACGGTGAAGCCGATCGGGACGAGGACATCGACCCCCGTTGGGATTACGTGGCGCCGAGGTTCGGATTCAACTTCTCGCCGGGTAGGGGGAGCATCGCTCTTCTCTACGCAGCGGAGAGGACCGCCAGGCGAACGATTGGAATCCGCGTAGCCCACGGCGCGGGCGCGTCGGCTGGCGCCGAGGTTGACGTCCGGGTCTTGGAACTGAGTCATGGCATGGCAATCGGCCGGTCGGTATTCGGGAACCAGGAAGCCCCGGGGACCTTTACCACGAGCATGCCCGGCGAGCATCCGGCCTCCGCCACCCTGAAACCGCCAGCTCCGTTCCAAGGGGAAGGCGTTTATCTGGAAAGCTCACCAACCACCCACAGCTGGACCGGAGATCTGACCGTCTCCCTTCCCGGCTCGGATGTGTCGCTTACCGGCCCGCGGTTCAAGACGAGCCTTTGTGTCGTAAGCCCTCTCAAGGCGCCCGACGGGTGCGACTTTCTCAGGCCGAAGCTGGTTGGCAATGCGCGGCTCGGCCTCCCTGTGCCCGGAGGCATCGGTGAGTAGGCGCACCCTTGTTCTCGCCTTGGTCATTGGCGGCCTACTTGCGATCCCGACTTCGGCTGTGGCCGACAGGCATTACTACGTCGCCGACCCTGGCTACACCACCAGCGTTGAGCTGCCAGCCTCCAATGGCTACCAAGCCAGCCTCTGGTCTGGATATCGCGGCGCGGTAGGAATCAAGGTCAGCAAAGACGGGGTGACCACCGAATACCGCACCAAAGGAGCCAGGTATGGGAAGTACGGCGCCATCGCCAAGTTCTCAGGGTTCGGGCAAGTCCGTCTTCGGTTCATCCCAAATGGCAAAGAGCGCCACGTCTCGCCGCCGCCGTGGTGCGACGGGCCGGCCGGAGTGATGCTTGATGGTCGGGTCGTGGGGCAGATTCGGTTTGTCGGGGAGGAGCAGTACACGAGCATTGCCGCCATGCGAGCAAAGGCCGAGGTCGAAACCTGGCCGAGAATGCGTTGCCGCATTCTCGAACCCGATCGGCGCCATCGGCCCCGAAAGTGGACTGCCAATTTCTTCGCCTTCAACGAAGCTCAGCCCAACATCATCTTCTCGGTCAAGCGCTATTCGAAGCGACTGCGACCGGCTTCGAGACAGGTCGCCTTTGGTGTCTACACGGGCTCCTTCGAGGACGGGGTCGTGATCTACCGCTCGGCCCGGGTAGTCGCCGACAATTCGACCTTCGTCGTCCCAGACCCCAAGGCAACCCCCGAAAACGTTGTCTTTCGCCCGCCGCCGCCGTTCAGCGGAACCGCGAGCTTCCAGCGAACTCCGGAATCGGTGTTCACCTGGGAGGGAGATCTGACCGTCCAGTTCCCCGGCATCGAGCCGCTGGCGTTGACCGGGCCGCGCTTTTATGTCGACTATTGCGCTCAACGAGGCTGCGCTCATCAATCTGTCCCTGATCTAGTTCTCGGGCCTTGAATCGGCGATGAGCGGTTTGAGAGGCGAATCGGCGAGATCGCCCAGCTAGTCGGACACACGACTGAAAATCGTGGCGTCGCCGGTTCGGCGGTGGCTTTCGGTGTCGGCGTGTTCTCCCACAGGTAAGCCTGTTGTCCGGGCCGTCCTTGTGCCTGCGTCCCCAAGGCCGTCCCCACGAGTTCATCGGCCCCCTTAGATGCAGGGATCTTGGTTCAAGCATCCTCGATGATGATGACCGAGGAGGCCAAGTTCGCCCTCGGGTTCTGACGATTGGTGAGTTATAGGTGCTATAGCGCCCTTAACTCACCAACCGTGCGTCACTCGTAGGTCAGCGCCCGCAGCGGATCCAGGTGCGCGGCTCGCCGCGCCGGGAGGATCGCGGCCAGGGTGCCGATCACGACTCCGAGGACGGCGGTCATCACCAACATGCTCACCGGGATGTGGAGGTTGAGGCCGACGAGGGTGCTGGCGCGCACCGAGTAGATCCAGACGATCCCGACCACCAGGCCGGCGAGGATCCCGGCGAGGCAGCCGCCGAGGGAGATCAGCAGGCTCTCGTCGAGCATCGTGCGGCGCACGCGCCAGCGGCTGCCCCCGAGGGCGCGGAGGACGCCGATCTCGCGGGTGCGCTCGATCACCGACATCGAGAGGGTGTTGACGATGCCCAGTAGGCCGACGATTACGGCGATACCGATGATCGCGTTGAAGAAGGCGAACTGCTGGTTGATCGCGTCTTCGTAGTGCTGCTTGAACTTGGTGTTGGAGACGGCTTCGTAGCCGGGGTAGTCGGTCGCAAGCAGGCGATGGATCTTCGTCCCCAGCAGGCGCCGGGCCTGCGGCGAGGCGGCGGTTACGGCGAGCACCGAGTCGGTGGTGATCCCGTAGACGCGCTTCATCGTCGTCAGCGAGATCGTCACCGTGTTGCCGCTCGCCTCGAAGGTGTCGACGGTCGCCACCACCGGCACCCGGCGGGCGCCTGAGGCTCCCTTCAGCGGCAGCTTGTCGCCGACCCCGATCCCGGTCTCGTCGGCAAAGCCCTTGCCGACGACCGCGCCGCCGGCGGCGAGCCCGGCCATCGCTTTCGCCGTGCTCGCGCCTTCGTATTCGCTGCGGTCGACCTGCGGCCAGGCTTTGGGATCGACCGCCTCCAGCAGCCCCGGTTCCTCGCTGGCCGGCAGCTTCAGCATGTAGACGGAGCGGATCGGCGTCACCGTGCCGGCCTCGGGCATCGCCGCGATCCGCTGGCGCAGAGGCCGGGCGATCGTCGTCCCCGGCCCGCCGCCGTACTCGTTGTAGCCGGCGGGCTGCACGGTCAGGTCGCGGGTGAACCGCTTGTCGAGTTCGTCGGAGATCGAGCCGACGAAGCTCTGGCTCATGATCCCGTTGACGACGACCACCGAGAGCGTCACGACCAGCGCCGAGGCGGTCGCCGAGGAGCGCAGCGGGTTGGCGCGCACCGAGTCGGAGGCGAGCCGGCCCTCGGCCGGCATCAGCGCCCGCGCCGGGACCGCCAGGAGGCGGATCAGCGGCATCACCACGAACGGCGCCAGCAGCACCATGCCGACGAACATCACCATCGTCGAGCCGACCCCGATCAGCGCCGAGAGCACCCCGCCGGATTGGTTGCTGAACCAGTAGAGGCCGCCGGTCGCCAAGCCGGGGAGGAAGAGGGCGAGGCCGACGATCGCTCGCCGCAGCCCCGGCGGGCGCTCGATCGTGCGGCCGCCGGTCAGCGCCCGGATCGGCGGGATGCGGCCGGCGCGCAGGGCGGGGTAGAGAGCGCCGGCGAGCGTCGCCAGCAGCCCTACGGCAATGGCGACGACCGCGGCCCCGGTGGTCACCTTCAGCGCCGAGATCGGCAGGCCGAAGAAGCTGCGCATCGCCGAGGCGAGGATTTCCGCCAGGCCGAGGCCGAGCGCCAGGCCGAGCGCGGCGCCGAGCACCGCCAGGATCAGCGCCTCGAAGACGACCCCGCCGGCCAGCCGCCGCCGCGAGGCGCCGAGGGCGCGCATCGTCCCGATCTCGCGCATCCGCTGCAGCACGGTCATGTTGAACGAGTTGAGGATCAGGAAGGCGCCGACGAAGAGCGCGATCCCGGAGAAGAAGTAGAGGACGATGTCGAGCCCGGCGAGCGATTCGTTCGCTTCGTCGCCCTTGCCGGCGGGCGTCGCCGCTTCCACCCCCGGGCCGGTGACGGCGGCGATCCGCCGCTGCAGCTCCTCCGCCGAGGTCCCGTCTTCGGCGACGACGTTGATCTCGTCGAAGGTGCCGTATTTGTCGGTCAGTTCTCGCTCGCCCGCGATCGGCATCGCCGCGGTGCCGTAGCCGCCGAGGTCGAGGCTCGTCTGCAGCTTGTAGACGCCGGTCACCGTCGTCGTCGCCCGGCCGGTCGGCGTCGCCAGCCGCAGCGTGTCGCCGGGGCCCAGGCCCTGCTGTCGCGCCCAGCCTTCCTCCAGCTCGATCTCGCGCGGCCCGCGCGGCTCCCGCCCTTCGATCACCTCGGAGCCGGCCGTGTCGTAGCCCTTCATGTTCACCCCGGCGACGAATAGCATCGAGTCGCGGCCGCTGTTGGCCGCGCCCTCTTCGCCGACGGTGCGGAAGACGCCGAAGACGTCGCCCTCGGCCGCCTTCACCCCTTCGACCCGGCGGATCTTCGCCAGTTCGCCTTCCGGGACCGAGCCGATCGAGGACTTGCCGGAGACGACGACGCTGGTGCGGCCGTAGATCGCGTCGAACAGGCCTTCGAAGCTGGAGTGGATCGTGGTGACGAGGATCAGGACGCCGAAGACCATCCCGACCCCGAGGACGATCCCGCCGGCGGTGAGGAACGAGCGCAGCGGCCGCGCCCGCAGCGAGCGCAGGCCGATCCCGTTGAAGGTGCGCAGCCGGGCGCCGCGGGGCATCGCGCCGGCGCTCATGGCGCGGCGGGGGCAGTCTGCCTGGCGCTCTCGACCTCGCGGAAGGCGTCGATCACCCGGTCGCTGTCGCCGCCGGCGACCTCGCCGGCGATGGCGCCGTCGCGGAGGAACACGACCCGGTCGGCGAGCGAGGCGGCGCGGGGGTCGTGGGTCACCATCACCACGGTCTGGCCACCGTCGACGACCTTGCGCAGCAGCGACATCACGACCGCGCCGCTGGCGGAGTCGAGGTTCCCGGTCGGCTCGTCGGCAAGTACGAGGCGGGGATCGCGCAGCAGGGCGCGGGCGATCGCGACCCGCTGCTGCTCCCCGCCCGAGAGCTCGGTCGGCAGATGGGCCGCCCGGTCGCCGAGGCCGACCAGCGTCAGCAGCTCGTCGATGCGCTCGGCGTAGCGCCCCGGCCGCTCGCCGTTGACGAGCGCCGGCAGCAGCACGTTCTCGGCCGCCGTCAGGGTGGGCAGGAGGTTGAAGAACTGGAAGACGAAGCCGAAGACGTCCCCGCGCAGCTCGGTCAGCTCCTTGTCGCCGAGGTTGTCGTAGCGACGGCCGGCGATCGAGACGGTGCCGCCGTCGGGCCGGTCGAGCGCGCCGAGGATGTGCAGGAGGGTGCTCTTGCCCGAGCCGGAAGGCCCCATGATCGCCACCAGCTCGCCGGCCGCGACCTCCAGGTCGACGCCCCGCAGCGCCCGCACGGCGGTCGCGCCCTCGCCGAAGGAGCGCTGGACGCCCACCGCGCTCAGCAGCGGGGCGCCGGGCTCTTGCCCGATTGCCGAATGGCTGCCGTCGCGCTCCCTCATGTCCGCAACGTAAATCGGGGCGAAACCCCCTCCATCCGGGGATTCCAACAAAGTCGGCGACGGAATCCCCGAAGCCGCGGTCAGGCGAGCGGCAGGCGGAACAGCAGATGCGGCAGGCTCGCGTGCTCGACTTCGCCGGCCGGCTCGCACCCGACCTTCTCCGCCACCCGCCGCGAGGCGGCGTTGGCGTGCAGCACCAGGGCGATCAGCTCCTCGATCTCCAGCTCGCGCGCCCGCTCGACCGCCGCGGTCGCCATCTCGGTGGCGTAACCCTTGCCGTGCAGGCGCGGCTCGACGCTCCAGGCAAGCTCGACCATGGCCACGTCTTCGACCGTGGTCCAGTGCAGGCCGCCGCGGCCGGCGAAGGCGCCGGACTCCCGCTCGATCAGGACCCAGGGGCCGAAGCCGTGGTCGGTCCAGTGGGCCTGGTCGCCTGCGACCAGCTCCTCGATCGCGCCGGAGTTGAAGGGCGGCAGGGGGGAGGGCCGCAACCAGCGCTCGACCTCGGGGTGGGTGAAGTGGGCGTGGTAGGCGGACCGGTCGTCCTCGGTGGGCCGGCGGAGGAGGAGCCGCTCGGTCTGCCGCTCCTCGGGCAAGGTCTCAGCTCTGGTCGCTGCGCGGCAGGCGGGGGTCGCCGTTGCTCTGCGGTGGAACCTCTTCGGCGGTTCCCTCGAAGTCGTAGTCGCGGCTGGGGTGGCCGGGGCCGTCGCCGCTCGGCGGGTTGAAGGGGCCGAAGGCGCCTCCCGCGGTGGTGACGACCGCGAAGCGCCCGATCGTCAGCCGTTTCAGCAGCCGCCGGGAGATCGCCCGGGTCGGCGGCAGCAGGAGGAAGAGGCCGAAAATGTCGGTGATGAAGCCTGGGGTGAGCAGCAGCGTGCCGCCGACGATGATCAGCGCCCCGTCGGCGACCTCCACCCCGGGGAAGCGCCGCGCCGCCAGCGCTTCGTTGAACCGGCGCCAGGCGCTCCGCCCCTGGTGCCTGAGCAGCCACGAGCCGAGCAGCGCGTCGGCCAGCAGCAGGATCAGGGTCGGGACGACGCCGATCGCCTGCCCCACCTGGATGATCACGTAGAGCTCCGCGATCGGGACGACGATGAACAGCAGGATCAGCAGCAGGGGCATGGGGAAAGCCTAGAGAGCCGCTTACGCGGCCTTCGCGGCCTTGCCGGCTGCGGCCTCGAGCTCGGCCAGGGATTCGCTGAGGCCGTTGCTGACGACCTCGACGTCCTCCATGCAGTCGTAGTCGGCGAGCAGGCCGAAGCCGACTTTCCCGTTGTAGCTCATGATCGCCACCGCCAGGCAGTGGTTTTGCGGCAGGAAGGCGACCGGGAAGACTTCCTCCAATTCCTTGCCCAGCACGTAGAGCGGCATCTGCGGCCCCGGCACGTTGGTGACGATCAGGTTGAAGAGCCGGGTGGAGAAGTTGATCCGCGAGGCCTGGGCGAGCAGGGTCGGCGGCGCGAAGTCGTTGAAGCGGGAGATCACTTCCGCCCCCAGCGCCTGTTTGGAGCGCTTCAGCCCGGCCATCGCGTCGCTGATCGTGCGCAGCCGCCGTACCGGGTCCTCGATGTAGACCGGCAGCGGCCCGCGCATCAGCGCGATCCGGTTGCCGAGGTTGCCGCGCTCGTCCTCGCTGCGGATCGAGACCGGCACTAGCGCCCGCAGCTCGAGGCCCTCGGTGCGCACGCCGCGGCCGTCGAGCCACTTGCGCAGGGCGCCGGTGACGACGGCGAGGACGACGTCGTTGACGGTCCCTCCCAGGGAGTCCTTGATCGCTTTGAAGGTCGCCAGCTCCGAGCGCGCCCAGACGTACCGCCGGTGCGGCCCGATTTCCTCGTTCAGCGGCACGTCCGGCGCCGGGTCGGCGAAAGCGCTGACGATCTCGCCGACGCCCTCCAGGCCCTCGACCAGCTTGCGCGCCGTCGTCTCCGGGCTGCGGACGACCTCGACCGCGCGCTCGGCGAGCTTGACCGGGGCGGCGACCGCGTCGGCGATCCCGCGGGCGACCAGCTCGGTCGTGCCCGGCTCGGGCTGCGGCACCCAGTCGTCCTCGAGCTTCACCGGCTGCGCGTCGCGCTCGAGGTCGAAGAGGACGGTGCCGATGTCGACGCCGGAGATGCCGTCGACCATCGCGTGGTGGGTCTTGGTCAGGATCGCGAAGCGGTTGCGCTCCAGGTTCTGCGCCAGCCACAGCTCCCAGAGCGGCTTCGAGCGGTCGAGCTGTTGGGAGAAGACCCGCCCGGCGAGCTGTTTCAGCTGCTCCTCGCCGCCCGGTTCGGGCAGCGCGGTGTGGCGGATGTGGTAGGTCAGGTTGAAGTTGACGTCGTCGGCCCAGAGCGGCCGGCCGGCCTCCAGCGGCGGCACAACCAACTTCTGGCGGAAGCGGGGGACCAGCGGCAACCGGCTGCGGACGTGCTCGACCAGGTCGGTGTACTTCGGCGGCGGCCCCTCGAAGATCAGGGTCGCGCCGACGTGCATGTGGCTGCTCGAGCTCTCGTTCGTCAGGAACGAGGCGTCGACGGCGGTGAGGCGGTCGAGGTGGCGTCCGGAAGTTGCCATCCGTCAAGGCTACTTAGGCCGCAAAAACGGAGCTTTCCCGCTCGATTACTCGCAATCTCACCACCGTGTCTGAGCTTTACCCACATATATGACGGTCAAGCTCAGACACGCCCCCCGGTACCCTGAAGGCATGCCTGCCACCGCCACCGGGCCGAAGAAGGTGCTGCTCGCTGCGCCGCGCGGCTACTGCGCCGGCGTCGACCGCGCCGTGCAGACCGTCGAGCGCGCGCTCGAGCTCCACGGTGCGCCCGTCTACGTCCGCAAGGAGATCGTCCACAACAAGCACGTGGTCGAGGAGCTGGCCAAGCGCGGCGCGATCTTCGTCGAGGAGGAGACTGAGGTGCCCGAGGGCGCGATGGTCGTCTTCTCTGCCCACGGGGTCGCCCCCAGCGTTCACGAGAACGCGGCCGCCCGTGGCCTGCGGACGATCGACGCGACCTGCCCGCTGGTGACCAAGGTCCACGTCTCCGCCCGCCGCTTCGCCGCCCAGGGCTACACGATCATCATGATCGGCCACGAGGGCCACGAGGAGGTCGAAGGGACGACCGGCGAGGCGCCCGACAGCATCGTCCTGATCGAAACCGCCGACGAAGTCGAAAGCCTTCAGGTCCCGGACCCCGGCAAAGTCGCCTTCATCACCCAGACGACGCTCTCGGTTGACGAGACCGCCGAGGTGATCGCCGCCCTGCGCGCCAAGTTCCCCGGCATCGTCAGCAGCAAGTCCGACGACATCTGTTACGCGACCACCAACCGCCAGATCGCCGTCAAGCAGCTCGCCCGCGAATGCGACCTCGTCCTGGTGATCGGCTCGACCAACTCCTCCAACTCCAACCGCCTGGTCGAGGTGGCGCGTGAACACGGCGCCGCCTCGCACCTGATCGACAACCACGGCCAGGTCCAGGAGGAGTGGCTGGAGGGGGTGGAGACGGTCGGCATCACCTCCGGCGCCTCCGCGCCCGAGGAGCTGGTCGAACGCCTCGTCTCCTTCTTCCGCGAGCGCGGCGCCGAGGACGTCTCGGAGCTGCGCACCGTCCATGAGGACGTCCGCTTCATGCTGCCGAAGGAGATCCGCGACGAGGTCGCCGCCCGCGCCTAAAGCGCTCCGCCTTCGGCTCAGCTGTCGTACGGGGCGTAGCGGCTGTGCAGCATCAGGTCGTTGCCGTCGGGGTCGGTGAAGAAGGCCATGTGGCAGACGCCGGTGTCGAAGGTGTCGCCGTAGAACTCGACGCCCTTGCCTTCCAGCTCTTTGCGGGTGGCCTCGACGTCGTCGACGTGCAGCGCCGGATGGGCGTTTTTCTGCGGCGCGAACTCCATCCCCTGTTTCGCCGGTTCCCAGATCGCGAAGCAGGTGTCGCCGACCCAGAATTCGAAGCGGCCGCGGTCGTCGGGGCGCAGGCCGAGGGTCTCGACGTAGAAGGCGCGAGAGCGCTCGGCGTCGGTCGACGGGATGCCGATGAAGTCGGTCTTGGTGATCATCGCTTCCTCCTCGCGATCTGGGGTGGTTCGGATCAGGGTACGCCTGGCGCGAAGCTGAGCGACCAGACCTTGATTCCCGGCCCGGGCCGCAGGACCAGGCTGTGGGCCTCGTGGCCCGGGTGTTCGGCAAGCGTGCGCAGGCCCGGGACGGGATCTGACGGGAGCGTCGTCCACTCGCCGTCGATCTCGACCTCGATCTCGCCCTCGCCCTCGACCGTCGCGAATGCGCCGCCGGCCTGGTAGTCGATCGCCAGATCCTCGCCGTCGGCGCCGGCGGTCCACGGCTGCTGCCATGAGCCGCCGGGAAAGTGCTCGGGGGTAGGGGGGATGACGTGGACCCCGGGGCCGTCGGTCGCCCGCAACGGCGCCATCGGCTCGGGCAGCTCCTGCAGGGCGTCCATCTCGCGCAGCTCGGCCTGGATCGCTTCCTCGGTCGCGCGGTATTCGCCCTCGCCGAAGTGGGCCCAGGAGAGCGAGCCGCCGAGGCTCCAGAAGAAGAGGCTCGGCCAGCCCTCGCACCCGTAAGCGCTCCAGAGCTCGTGGTCGGCGTCGATCGCGACCGGGAACTCGACCCCGAGCCGCTCCAGGCCGCCGGCGACGTTCCCGGGCTCGGCGGCGAAGGGGAAGCGCGGCGCCTGGATGCCGATCACGCTTAGGCCCGCCTCGCGGTAGCGGCGCTGCCACTCGGCTAGGTAGGGGAGGGTGCGAACGCTGTTCAGCTGCGCGTATTCCACGAAGTGGACGAGCGCCGGGCCGCCGGCGGTCAGCGCCGGCATCGACTCCGGTTCGACGCCGACCCAGGCGAGGCCGGGCGGCAGGTCTGGGGCGGCGATGTTGTCTCGTCCAGGGCGCATTTACGAGGGCTTGAGGCGGGACAGTATCCTGGCCGCGTGACCGAGCTCCTCGCATTCCTGCTGCCGGCGCTGCCGCTGCTGGGACTGCTGCTCACCCTGCTGCTCGGCCACTACCCCGGCTGCGAGGCGATCGTCCGCCTCTCCGAGCGGATCGCCGGCCACCGCCGCACCCGCGACGCCGACCGCCGTCCCGCCCTGCCGAAGCCGCTCCGCGCTCCCGCGCCGGCCGGCGGCCTGCTGATCGCCCTCGGGCTCGCCCAGCGCCCGCCGCCGCTCCCCGCCTGATCCCGACCGACTAGGCAAGCGCGCGGGCAGCCCCGCGCAGCAAAGGAGCGAGAGATGAACACCAGAACCGCATTGATCGGCGTCGCGCTGCTCGTCGTCGCAGTCGTCCTCTTCATCGTCCTCGGCGGTGGCAGCGACGAAAGCAGCGACTCGAGCAGCACCACCGATGCCGGCCAGGTCCCGACGGTCGTCGTTGACAAGGAAGGGCACCCTGTCGGAGGCATCCAGGAACTCGTCTACCGCAAGGGCGACCAGATCCATTTCAAGGTCAAGGTCCCGTTCCAAGAAGAGATCCACCTTCACGGCTACGACGTGGCGAAGGAGGTCCCGAAGGGCGGCGGCACCGTCACCTACGACCTCCCGGCGAACATCGAAGGGGTCTTCGAGGCCGAGCTCGAGGGTCGCGGCGAACAGATCGTGGAGCTGAAGGTCGAACCGTGAGCTTCATCCCGTTCGCCCACGCGCTGGCATCCAGGCAGGACCTCCCGGTCCCCGCCTGGCTGTTCGCGTGGGCGGCATCGATCGTTCTCATCGTCTCGTTCTTCGCGCTCTCCGCCGCCTGGCGGGAGCCGAAGTTCGAGGACCAACGCGCGCGGCCGCTAGGCGAGCGCCTCTCCGCCGCGCTCCTCGGCCTGCCGGCGCAGGTCGTCTGCGGCGCGATCGGGGTCTTCCTCCTCGGCTTCGCCGTCTACGCCGGGCTCGACGGGTCCTCGGCGCCGGATCGCAACTTCGCCCTCACCTTCCTCTTCGTCACCTGCTGGCTCGGCTTCCCCTTCTTCTCGGCGATCTTCGGCGACCTCTTCCGCCCCTTCAACCCATGGCGCGCGATCGGCCGCGCGGTGGGGGCGGGCTTCCAGGCGATCGCCGGCGAGCCTCCCGCGCACCTCCGGTATCCGGAGCGCCTCGGCCGCTGGCCCGCCGCCATCGGCCTGCTCGCCGTCGTCTGGCTCGAGGTGATCTACGGCGGCGGCGCCGGTGTCGCCGTCGGCCTCTCGCCCGACGCCGTCGGCACCGCCGCCCTGCTCTACAGCGCCTACACGCTGGCGATGATGGCCGCCTTCGGAGTCGAGACCTGGTGCGAGCGCGGGGAGGTCTTCTCTGTCTACTTCGGGATGTTCGGCCGGCTGGGGATCTTCGGCAGCGACGAATCGGGTCGGCTGGTCCGCCGCCGCCCCTTCTCCGCCGCCACCAGCTGGGCGGTCATCCCGGGCTCGGCGGCGGTCGTCCTCGCCTCGATCGCCAGCACCAGCTTCGACGGCGCCAAAGACGGTGCCTACCAGGACCCGATCGAAAGCGTGACCGGCTGGTTCGCCGAAGCGGGCACCTCCCTCGCCGCGGTCAGGGCCACCGACACGATCTTCCTCCTGCTCACCTTCGCCGGGGTGGGCCTCATCTACCTGCTCGGCGTGCGCGGAATGAGGACCGTGCCCGGGGCCCCGCCGCTGGCGAAATTGCGGGTCGGCTTCGCCCACACCCTGATCCCGATCGCCCTCGCCTACCTCGTCGCCCACTACTTCAGCCTCTTCGTCTTCCAGGAGCAAGCCCAGTTCGCCTACCTCCTCTCCGACCCGCTCGGCACCGGCCACACCGACCTCTTCGGCACCGCGAGCGCCGGGGTCGATTACAACGTCCTGAGCGCCAACGCGATCTGGTACGTCCAGGTCGCCGCCCTCGTCATCGGTCACGTGATCGGCCTCATGCTCGCCCACGACCGCGCCCTCGTCTACTGGCCCAACTACCGCCGCGCCACCGCTTCGCAGTACTGGATGCTGGCGGTGATGGTCGCCTTCACCTGCTTCGGCCTCTACCTGCTCTCGGTCGCCAACGGGTAGGGACAGGGAGTGCTCCCTCTAGCCCACGCCGGCCACTACGCACTCTGGTTTCTGTATGTCCTTCCAGTGCTGGTCGTCGTCGGCGCGATTGTCCGTAGCGCCATCGCGCAGCGGCGGGGTGGAGAGGACAGTTAGCCGGGCGTCACTTTGGCGGCCTTCAGCAGCTGCGCCAGGCGTCCCAACTCGCTGGCCGCGGGCCTCTGCGTCAATTCGGTCAGGATCTTTTCCCACATCTGACCCATCTCAAGAAATCCAAAGGAGCAGTCCGGAAGGTTTTCGGCGATTCTCGGCTCCGAGTGCCAGCCGCTGGGATTTCCCTTCATTTGGGTGACCGCGATCCGGTAGGCGAACTTGGTGGCGCCGGTTCGATCCTCGATCTGCTGACGGAAGGCGGCGCTCCACTTGGGCACCCAGAGCTCCCGGAATTGACGCCACCTTTCCCGTTTGGGGTTTGGTCTTTCGCCTCGCAGCTGGGCGAGCAGCCGCTCCGCATGGAAGCCACCCTGCCATGACTTGCAGGTGACGGCGATTACCCGATCGGCTCCCCGCTTCCGTGGATTGATGCCGATCACGTCGATGTCGGAGGGAACCGAATCATCCTTCGCGCAGAAATCGGGGTGCCGTTTGTCGGGATGGAACGGCACGTTGTGGATCGTGAAGTAACCCTGAAATTGAAGATAGTCCTCCACGACCTGCTCGAGCACGTCCTCCTTCACGGTGATGAAGCATCGCCGACGTGCCTGACGGATCGAACCGTTTTTCTCTAAAGAATCTCGGCGAGGCGCGTCTCGAGCGCCTCGGAGACGCTGTCGCGCACCGGGCCCTCGGCCAGCCGTTCGACCAGGGACTCGAGGAAGCCTTCGATGATCAGCGCCTTCGCCGCGGCGGCGTCGAGGCCGCGGGAGGTGAGGTAGAAGAGCTGCTCCTTGTCAACCTGGGCGATCGCCGCGGCGTGGGTGCAGCGGACGTCGTCGGCGAGGATCTCCAGGCCCGGGATCGCGTCGGCGTGGGCCTCGGGCGAGAGCAGCAGGTTGCGGCTCTCCTGGAAGGCGTCGGTCTGCTGGGCGCCGGGGTCGACCTTGATCATCCCGCGCCAGACCGCGGTCGAGCCGGCGGCGAGGACGCCGCGGAAGGCGAGGTCGGAGTTGGTGTTCGGCGCCGCGTGCTCCTGCAGGGTGTCGAAGTCGAGGTGCTGGCCGGCGCCGCCGGCGTAGCCGCCGGTGACGCGGGCCTCGGAGCCCGGGCCGGCCAGCTTGGTCTCCATCCGCACCTTGCCGCGGGCCGAGCCGAAGCCGAGAGCGGCCCAATCGAGGCGGCCGTCGCGCTGTACCTCGGCGCGCTGGGTGGCGAAGATCCAGGCCTTCTCGGAGATGTCCTGGGTGTTGACGTAGCGCAGGGTCGCGGCCTGGCCGACGGCCAGCTCGACGACGCTGTTGAGGACGGCGTCGACGTCGTCGGAGGGCGAGGACCAGTGCTCCCAGACCTCGGCTTCGGCGCCCTCCTCGAGCACGATCAGCGTCCGCCAGTTGACAGCGGCACCGTCGGCGTCGAGGGGAACCTCGACCTGGATCGGCTCGCTGAGCCGAACCCCGGCTGGGACGTGGACGAGAACGCCGTTGTGCTGGCCGGCCTCGTTGCGGGCGACGAACGGGTCATCGCCCGGGACGAGCGTGCCAAGGGCCTCGATCAGGTCCGGGCGCGCATCCTTCGCCTCGGCGAGGTCCACCACCGTGGCCCCGCTGCCGCCGGCGATGACCGGCACCGCCTCGGTCGCCTCGTAGGCGTCGAAGTCGAGCGCCGAGATGTCGGTGAATTCCCAGCCCTTGGTCTTGGCGGTGGGAAGCGGCGGGAGAGCCAAGGCCTGCTCAGCCAATTGAGCCCTCCATCTGCAACTCGATGAGGCGGTTGAGCTCGACTGCGTACTCCATCGGCAGCTCCTTGGTGACCGGCTCGATGAAGCCGTTGACGATCATCTTCGAGGCCTCCTCCTCGTCGAGCCCGCGGCTCTGCAGGTAGAAGAGCTGCTCGTCGCCGATTTTGGAGACCGTCGCCTCGTGGCCGATGTCGGCGTCGTTCTCGTCGATCCGGATCGTCGGGTAGGTGTCCGAGCGCGAGTCCTCGTCGAGCAGCAGCGCGTCGCAGACGACCTTCGAGCGCGATTCGCTCGCCCCGTCGGCTACTTCGAGCAGGCCGCGGTAGGTCGCCCGGCCGCCGTCTTTGGAGATCGACTTGGAGAAGATCGAGGACGAGGTGCGCGGCGCCCCGTGGATGATCTTGCCGCCGGCGTCCTGGTGCTGGCCCTCGCCGGCGAAGGCGATCGAGAGGATCTCGCCGTGGGCTTCGGGGCCAAGCAGGTAGATCGACGGGTACTTCATCGTCAGTTTCGAGCCGAGGTTGCAGTCGACCCACTCCATCGTCGCCTTCTCGTGCGCGACCGCGCGCTTGGTGACGAGGTTGAAGACGTTCTGCGACCAGTTCTGGACGGTCGTGTATCGCACCCGGCTGCTCTTCTTGGCGACGATCTCAACCACTGCCGAGTGCAGCGAGTCGCTGGAGTAGACCGGCGCCGTGCATCCCTCGATGTAGTGGACGTCGGCGCCCTCCTCGCAGATGATCAGCGTCCGCTCGAACTGGCCCATGTTCTCGGTGTTGATCCGGAAGTAGGCCTGCAGCGGCATCTCGACCTTGACCCCGGCGGGGACGTAGACGAAGGATCCGCCCGACCAGACCGCGCTGTTCAGAGCCGCCAGTTTGTTGTCGTTCGGCGGGATGATCGTCGCCCAGTGCTCGCGGACCAGGTCCTCGTGCTCGCGCAGGGCGGTGTCCATGTCGGTGAAGATCACGCCCTGGGCCTCGAGCTTCTCGTTCACCTGGTGGTAGACGACCTCGGACTCGTACTGGGCGCCGACCCCGGCGAGGAATTTACGCTCGGCCTCGGGGATGCCCAGGCGGTCGAAGGTGTTTTTGATGTCGTCCGGGACCTCGCTCCAGTCGCGGCTGTTCTTCTCCGACGCGCGGACGAAGTAGTGGATGTCGTCGAAGTCGATCTGGTCGAGGTCGCCGCCCCATTTCGGGGTCGGGCGGCTTTCGAAGTGCTCCAGCGCCTTGAGTCGGAAGTCCCGCATCCAGGCGGGCTCTTCCTTGAAGTCGGAGATCGTTTCGACCACCTCGCGCGAGAGTCCCTTGGGGGCTTTGTAGGCGTAGCCGGTCTCCGAGTCGTGGAAGCCGAACTTCTCCTTGTAGTCGGCGTTGATGCCGGCCAGCTCGCGTTTCTCGGCGAGTACCTCGGGCGTTGCCATTTCAGTCGACCTCCAGGGTGATGGTGTCGTCCTCGATCGCTACCGGGAACGTTTGCACCGGCTGGAAAGCTGGGAGCGTCTTCGGCCTACCGGTGCTGAGGTCGAAGAGGGAACCGTGGCGGGGGCACTCGACCGTACAGGCGGCCTGGTCGAACTCACCCTCGGCGAGCGGCCCGTTGTCGTGGGAGCAGCGATCCTCGATCGCGTACAGCGTGCCGTCGCAGTTGAAGACGCCGATCTTGCGCCCGTCGTGCTCGACGAGGCGCATCTCTCCCGTGGCCAGCTCGGCTGCCGGGCAGACGGGGATCTTGGTTCCAGCGGTGTCGGTCAAGAGGGGGAAGTGCTCCAGTCGCCGCGGTTGCGGCAGTGGCTAGTGCGGATCGAGACTTAATCCTACTTACAAGGTCGGATTTTAGCGGGGCGCCCGGGTGGGCCTTCACACCAGGGCGATGACTTTCGCCCGTCGCTCTGGTCTTATCTACAGAAGCCCTGCGACGAAAGGATTCTGAGAATGAGCGAGAGGACGAGTTACGCCCCGGGGACCCCCTGCTGGGTCGACCTGGCGACCCCGGATCTGGAGGCGGCGGAGAACTTCTACGGCCCGCTGCTGGGCTGGGAGATCCCGGAGCTGCCGAACTCGGCCGAAATGGGCGGATACCGGCGGGCCAAACTGAACGGCAAGGACGTCGCCGGGGCGATGCCGCTGATGCAGGAGGGCCAGCCGCCGGCCTGGAGCACCTACGTCTCCGTCGACGACGCCGACGCGATCGGCCGCGCGATCCAGGAAAACGGCGGCACGATGATCGCCGAGCCGATGTCGGTCGCCTCTTACGGCCGCCTGGCGATCTTCACCGACCCCGAGGGCGCCTTCTTCGGGATCTGGGAGCCCGCCGACTTCGCCGGGGCCGAGCTGGTCAACGAGCCGGGGGCGTTTGCCTGGAACGAGCTCAACACCGGCAACGCCGCGGCCGCGAAGGAGTTCTACGGCCGGGTCTTCGGCTGGGAGTTCGAAGACCGGGAGACCGAGAACGCCGACAGCTATGTGATCTGCATGGTGGACGGTGAGCGCGTAGCGGGGATGCTGGCAATGGCCGATCGGATCCCGAGCGAGGTGCCGCCGCACTGGAACACCTACTTCGCCGTCGAGGAGACCGAGGCGGCGATCGCGCAGGTGGAAGCGGGGGGCGGCGCCAAGGTCATGGGGCCGATGGATGTCGAGGTCGGCCGCATCGCCGTCGTCCACGACCCCTGGGGCGCGGTGTTTTCCGTGATCCGCCTGAACTCCTGATGCCGAGACCGCAGGAATACGTCTATACGACGACTTTTTGCGGTTTCGGCTAGATCTGGCCGAGGTCGGCGACCGCTTCGGAGGGGTCGCCGGTCTCGCCCTCGTCCTCCCATTCGGCCGCCTGGCCGAGGGAGGCGCTCTTGACGATCTTCAGGCCGAGCATCGCGCACTTCATCCGGGTGGCCGAGATCTCGATTCCGAGCAGCTCGAGGACGAACTCTTTCGGCAGCCGCAGCAGCTCCTCGCGGCTCATCCCGACCAGCTCGTCGGTCAGCAGCGAGGTGGCCGCGGTGGAGATCGCGCAGCCTTTGCCCTCGAAGGCGACCGCCGCGACTTTGTCGTCGCCGTCGAGTTCGATGGTCACATGCTGCTCGTCGCCGCAGAAGGGGTTGGTGTCCTCGAACTCGAGGTCGGGGTGCTCGAGATGGCCGAAGTTGTGCGGCCGCTTGTAGTGCTCAAGGATCTGGTCGCGGTAGAGCTCGTCCATGCTTCGAGGCTAGCGAAGCCGCCTACGGGGAAGGGGTAGAGGATGAAGACGGTCGCCTCAGTGCTGGTCGCGCTCGCGGTGCTCCTCGCCGCCGGGCCGGCACGCGCCGAAACCACGCTCTACGTCGGCGACACGGACGAGTACGCGATCGCCTTCAAAGCCGAAGAAGCGCAGCTCTACGTCCTCGAGCTGGCCGCCGATACCGAGTGCTTCTTCACCGAACCGCGCGAAGGCGTCGGTCCGGGCGGCTTCAGCTCCTTCGCGGAGCCGTTCCTGATGCAGAGCGGCTCCGAAGGCCTGACCACGGGGATTCCCGGCGGCCTCGGGCAGTTGCGGGCCGAATGGGTCGGCGACGCGATATCCGGCAGCTATTACCTGCACCAGATCGTCGAAGAAGGCTTCCACTGCGAAACCCTCCCGGACAGGACTTTCCAGGCGGCGCGCTACCTGCCGTTCGGCAGCGGAGGGGCTCCGGCGAGCGGGGAAAGACCCGTCTACTACGGGAAAGACGCATCGACCGAGACCTTCATGCGCGTGATCGGAGACAAGGTAGGCGGCATCCGCGGAACCTTCGTCCCCCGGTGCCGGATCGGAAGGGGGCGAAAGATCCAGGCCAGCCACAGCCTCTTCCCTGAACCCTCGGACTTCACCGAGCTGGGCGAAGGCGGCAGCTTCGAAACGGTTGCCTTCGTCCGCGGCGGCATCCACCGCAACGCTCGCTTCAAGGAAAGGATCTCGGTCAGCGGAACCGTCGCGGAGGACGCGGTCACCGGCACCTACCTCCGGGTTCGCACCGTCAAGCCTCCCCACGGGGCGAAGCACCGCTGCGTCACCGGCCCGCTCCCGTTCCGCGCGGTTCGCTACCTGCCGGCGGGCGGTTAACGTGGCGACGGCTCGGGGCAGACGCGGGATCAGCGCGAAGCGGGTGCTCGCGGTTGCACTGGTGGCGATGCTCCCCGGCACTGGCAGCGCCTCCGCCGCCGCCCTCTACGCGGGATCGACCGAGAAGTACTCGGTCGCCTTCAAAGCCGAAGGGGCGAAGCGCTACGTCATGCAGTTCGCGGGCAGGACGCACTGCTACTACACCGAACCCGAAGAGAGCGTGGGGGGAGGCGGGTTCAGCGCCTTCCCGGCTCCCAAGCTGATGCACGAAGGTCCACACGGCTTCGCGGCCCATGAATACGGCGGCGACTCCTACTCCCTTTCGATCGCCGAAATCCGAGGAGATTTCACCGGCGACGCGGTGATCGGCAAGTACTCCTACGAGGAAAGCGAAGAAAGCTTCCACTGCGACACCGGCTTCACCCAGAAGCCCTTCGAAGCCTCGCGTTACTGGCCGATCGGCAGCGCCCTGGCGGGGTCGCCGAAACGTGGCGAAAAACGCGTGTACTACGGGAAGCGGGGGCCGATCGAGATCTTCCTCCGCAAGACGGGCGGGGAAGTCGGCGGCATCCGCGGGACCTTCGTCCCACGTTGCCCGCTCGGCAAGAGCAGGTCGGTCCCCGCCCAGCACGCGCTCTTCCGCCGTCCCGCGTTCGCGAAGCTGGAAGACGGGAGCCATTTCCTGCGGCGGGTCACGCACCAGGGGAGAATGCGCTCCGGTAGGCGCTTCGAGGAAACCATCGCGATCGCCGGCCGCATCCGGGGGGATGCGGTCCTCGGCACCTACCGCCGGGTTCGTACCTCTGAGCCCGACGGGGAGCGTTGCGTCACCGGACCGCTCCCGTTCCGAGCGGTGCGGTACTTGCCGGCGGGCTAGAGCCCGAAGACCCGGCGGGCGTCTTCGAGGCCCTCGACCAGGCGGTCGATCTCCTCGGGGATCGTGTAGACGCCGAAGCTGGCGCGCGCGGTGGCGGCGACGCCGAGGCGGTCCATCAACACCTGGGCGCAGTGGTGGCCGGCGCGGACCGCGACGCCGTGGCGGTCGAGGATCTCGGAGATGTCGTGGGCGTGGATGCCCTCGATCTCGAAGGAGACCGGGCCGAGGCGGCCGGCGCCGCGCGGCGGGCCGAAGACGCGCAGGCCCGGCACCCCTGCCAGCTGCTCCAGCGCGTAGTCGGCGATCTGCTCCTCGTGCTCGCGCACCGCGTCGGTCCCGATCATGTCGAGCCAGCGCAGGGCGGAGGCCATCCCGATCGCCTGCGCGATCGCCGGGGTCCCCGCCTCGAAGCGCGCCGGCGGATCGGCGTAGGTGGTCCCCTCGCGGGTGACCTTGCGGATCATCGAGCCGCCGCCGAGGAAGGGCGGCATCTCGCGCAGAACGTCGAGCTTGGTCCAGAGGGCGCCGATCCCGGTTGGGGCGTAGAGCTTGTGGCCGGTGATCGCGTAGAAGTCGGCGCCGAGAGCGGCCATCTCGAGCGGCATCTTCGGCGCCGACTGGGCGCCGTCGACCAGCACCTTGGCGCCGGCCTCGTGGCTCAGCCGGGAGATCTCGGCGATCGGGTTCTCGGTCCCGAGGACGTTGGAGACGTGGGTGACGGCGACGAGCTTCGGGCCGCGCTCCAGAAGTCCGGCGAAGGCATCCATGTTGAGCAGCCCCTCCTCGTCGACCGGGGCCCAGTCGATCTCGGCCCCGACCCGCTCGGCAAGCTGCTGCCAGGGGACGATGTTGGAGTGGTGCTCCATCTCGGTGAGGAGCAGGCGGTCGTCGGTGCCGACGTTGGCGTCGCCCCAGGCGCGGGCCACCAGGTTGATCGCCTCGGTCGCGTTGCGGACGAAGACGACCTCGCGGCGGTCGGCGGCGCCGATGTGGTCGGCGACCGTGGCCCGCGCCCCCTCGTAGGCTTCGGTCGCCTCGGCCGAGAGGGTGTGGGAGCCGCGGTGGACGTTGGAGTGGTGGCGCCGCTCGTAGCGGTCGACCGCCTGGATCGAGGCCAGCACCCGCTGGGCGCTGGCGCCGCTGTCGAGGTAGGCGACCGGC
>DASSYI010000044.1:0-58659 GCA_035703365.1 Solirubrobacterales bacterium | reverse complement strand
GTCGAAGCCGAAGAGGTCGACCTGGTGATCGCCAACATGCCCTACGTCACCGACGAGACGATCTTCGACCGCTCGCCGGAGATCCAGAAGGAGCCGCGGATGGCCGTGACCGGCGATTGCGGCGAGGACGGGCTCGGCGTGATCCGCAGCGTGATCGCCGAAACGCCCTCCGGCTGGAAGCTGGCGATGGAGCACGACACCCACCACGGCCCGGCAATGCGCGAGCTGTTGGGCGAGGCGACTACGCTTCAGGACTATGAAGGTGACGACCGGGTCACCGTCGGCCTCGCCCCCTGAGCTGAGCGCCGGCGATGAGCGATAGTCCGGCCGCCGAGGAGGCGGGCCAGTCCGGCGACCGCTCGGTCGCCGTTTCCACCGAGGAGCAGCGCCGCGCCAAGGTCGAGCGGCTGCGCGAGTCCGGCGTCGATCCCTACCCGCACTCCTTCCCCGACCGCACCCACGTCGAGGAGATCGAGGCCGCCCACGACCCGGCGGCACTGGGGGAGGGCGAGCACGAGGAGTTCAGCTACCGGGTGATGGGCCGGATCACCGGCAAGCGCGGCCACGGCAAGACGGCCTTCCTCGATGTCCGCGACATCACCGGCACGATCCAGGCCTACGCGCGCCGCGACGTGCTCGGCGAGGAGGCGTTCGGGCGGGTCGAGGACCTCGACATCGGCGACCTGGTCGGGATCGAGGGGCCGCTGCACGTGACCAAACGCGGACAGCTGGCGATCGGGGTGCGCGAGTGCGTCCTGCTGGCGAAGGCGCTGAAAGACCCGCCGGACCTCTTCCACGGCATCTCCGACCCGGACACCCGTTACCGCCAGCGCGAACTCGACCTGATGGCGAACGAGGGCTCGCGGGAGATTTTCAAGAAGCGTGACGACCTGCTGTTCGCAATCCGCTCCCACATGCACGAGCGCGGCTGGGTCGAGCTGGAAACTCCGGTCCTGCAGCGGCTGACCGGGGGGGCGGCGGCGCGGCCGTTCGTCACCCACCACAACGCGCTCGACCGCGAGCTGTTCCTGCGCACGGCGACCGAGCTTTACCTGAAGCGGGCGATCGTCGGCGGCTTCGAGGACGTCTACGAGTTCGGCAAGTTCTTCCGCAACGAGGGGATGTCGCCCCAGCACAACCCCGAGTTCACGATGCTGGAGATGTTCGTGGGGGGCGCCGACTACAACGGCGTCATGGAGTTCATCGAGGTGCTGGTCTCAAGCGTCGTCGAGAAGGTGATGGGGACGACGAAGGTGCAGCGCGACGGGGTGGAGATCGACTTCGCCGCGCCCTGGCCGCGGGTGCGGCTGCGCGACGAGCTGCTGCGCGAGATCGGGCTCGACATCTACGAGGCGAGCCGCGACGAGCTGGCCGAGGCGGCGGGCGACGCGGTCGACGAGAACGACGACTGGGCCGGCGTGGTCGACACCCTGCAGGGCAAGTTCGTCGAGCCGAAGCTGATCCAGCCGACCTACATCATCGACCTGCCGATCGGGCTCTGGCCGCTGGTCAAGGTGCACGAGGAGAGCCCGCGGATCTGCGAGGCCTTCGACGGCATCGTCGCCGGGATGGAGATCGTCGGCGGGGGGACGGACCTGAACGACCCGGTCGAGCAGCGCGAGCGCTTCATCCAGCAGCGCGAACGCCAGGAGATCGGGGCGGAGGCCGACCCGCACCCCCACGACGAAGAGTTCGTGCGGGCGCTCGAATACGGGATGCCGCCGGCGAGCGGCTGCGGCCTCGGGATCGACCGGCTGCTGATGATCATGACCGGGGCGAAAACCCTGCGGGACGTGATCATCTACCCGGCGATGCGCGAGCTGGGCCAGTAGACGCAACCGGCCCCGGTGGCGACCTCGCAGATACTCAAATATCCTTGAGCGAAGAGCCCATCCAGGGCTCCAACCAAGGAGAGAGACATGAAGTTTCTGAAGATGGTCGGCCTCGCCGCTCTTGTGGCGACGGCCTTGATGGCGGTTGCAGGAGTTGGTTCGGCTTCGGCGTCCGTCCTCTGCAAAACGAAAACCAACCCGTGTACCTCGAAGTGGACCAAAGGGACGGCGCTCGAGTTCGCCCTCAAAGCGGGGACCTCAGCGTTGTGGCGGGAAAAAAGTGGCACCACGCTGAAGACATGCACGAACGCGACGATCAAAGGGTCGATCAGCGTCGAAGGCAACGCGAGCGAAGCGGTCAAGCTGTCCGTGCCGGGGAGCGGCTTCGTCTGGAGTAGCTGCACCACGAGTACGGAAACGCTCAAAGGCGGCGAAATCGAAATCAAAAACATCACCGGGACCGAGAACGGGACAGTGATCCTCAAAGGCTTCGAATTCGCCACAAAATTCATCCTCGGGAGTTGCAGCTACGGGATGGGAGTCAGTGGCACCGACCTAGGGACGCTCACAGCCAGCGCGACCGGCGACGCGGTCATCGACGGCAACGCGCTGCTCTTCAACGCGAACGGCATCTGCTGTCCGGAAGTCGTGTGGATCGAGGAATTCACACTGATTTCTCCGAAAGAAACGCCGCTCTACGTAGAGCCGAGCTAACTCAGTCGGCATATCGGCAGCCGCCCGGTCGGGCGGCTGCCGCCGAACGCGGAAGCTTTGGGAGTGGCGCACGGGAAGAGGCTGAGGTAGCGTGCACGCATGGCCGTGAAACTCCATCGCTGCTCGCTGATGTTCGTCAAGATCGACCGGCACCCGTGCTGGAAAGTGCAGAAGGCGCTCGACGAGCAGGGGATCGAGTACGAGGTCGTCGCGGGGCCGCTGCGTCCCGGCAAGCGCACCGAGCTCAAGGAGCTCTCCGGGCAGGACAAATACCCGGTGATCGAGTTCGAGGATGGCAGCGTCTACCGCGAGGAGTCGAAGGCGATGGCCGAGAAGATCCGCGCCGGCAAGCTGACGTCGTAGGACGCGGCGCCTGGCCGCACCGTCGGCTACGGGTCGTGCGGAGCACTGCCCCCTTGGTCCTACGACGTCAGAAGGTCTCAGACGGCACGCAGCAGGCCGCCGTCGATCGGGATCTCCGTGCCGGTGATGTAGGCGGCGCGCTGCGAGCAGAGGAAGGCGACGAGGTCGCCGTACTCCTCGACGGTGCCGAGCCGGCCGGCTGGCACTTCGTTCTGGGCCGCCGCTTCGACGTTCTCCAGCGAGCCGGCGAGCTCGGCCATCCGGTCGGTGGCGAAGCGGCCGGTGGCGACGGTGTTGACGGTGATCCCGTCGCCGGCAACCTCGCGCGCCAGCGTCTTGAAGAAGCCGACGGTGGCGAGGCGGTGGGCGTTGGAGAGCCCGAGGGCGGGGTTGATCTCGATCGTCGTCGTCGAGCCGACGTTGACGATCCGCCCCCAGCCCTCGCCGCGCATCCCGGGGACGACGCCGCCGGCGAGCACGCGCGGGGCGAGGACCAGCGAGCGGTAGGCCTCCTCCCATTCCTCGAAGCCGTGGTCCAGGGCGCCGCCCGGGGGAGGGCCACCGGTATTGGTGACGAGGATGTCGACGGAACCGAGCGCCTCGGCGACCTCGAGCGGCAACCGCGCCAGGCGCTCGAGGTCGGTGGCGTCGGCGACGAAGGCAGAGGCCCCCTCTCCGATCTCGGCCACCGCCGCGTCCAGCCGCTCCTGCGAGCGGCTCGCCAGCGCGACCCGTGCGCCCTCCCGCACCAGAGCAGCCGCCACGCCACGCCCGATCCCCTTGCTGGCGCCCATCACCAGCGCGACTTTGCCCTCAAGGCCCAGGTCCATCTCCCAACCCTAGCCCCGCCGGGGATGCTCAGAACCCCTTGCGCGGGTATCGTTCCCTGCGAGCGCCCGTAGCTCAGTGGTCAACGGGTCCTTTCGGGGGCCCAAAGAGCGTCGGTCTTTCAAGCCGAAGGTCGCGGGTTCGACTCCCGTCGGGCGCATTCCTTGAACCTTCGGTCGTCTGGATGGCCTGGAGGCCGATGCAATTGCCCGATTCTCCTGTTCTTGGTCGGAGTCTTCTTCGAGCTACATCGGCAGCAGGCGAAGCCGAGTCTCTCGTCGGTCGCGAAGGCGGCCCCGGTCGGGGTGGATTGCGGAAAACACCCAAAATGGTGCCCCGGGCAGCACGGCTCCGCCGTGGGGGCTCATAGTCTGGGGCCTACGTCAGATTGGTCCACGGCAAATGAACAAGCAAGAGAACGCCACCGTCTCCATCGTCGTCAAGCTGCGCGGGCTCGATACCGATGAGCGCACGACTTTCCGGCACGATGTCGCCCCGCCACGCGATCCCGCCGAGGAACGGGTGCGCTTGGCCGAGGCGGTGGCCGAGCACAAGCCGTCGGCCGAGATCCGCTCCTTCTCCGACCACACCGCCAGCTTCGTCGACAGCGAACACCTCGTCGTCGCCTACTACGAGAATCCCGAGGAGATCCGTCGGGCGCTGAAGCTGCTGGCAAGCGAAGACGGACAGGGTGAGCTGTTCGCCGCGCCGAGGGAAGCTGCGTGAACCGCGCCCGACCGTGAGGCAGTCCACCAGGCAGGGCGAATTCGGCCTGGATCCGATCGAATACGGGGGCCTCTTCTCGGCGAACTTCCTCACTGGCAGGCTCCCCGACTGGCCCGAGTACGCGGGCCTCGAGTGCAAGGAGCTGATGAACCGCATCCGCGCGGTCTGGGGGCGTGAGGCGGCCTCCCTCGAACAGGCCAACGAGGCGCAGGTCGAGGAGCACCTCGTGCAGCCGATCCTCGATCTGCTCGGCCACTCCTGGACGCCGCAGGCGGGCTACAAGACCGCGAGCGGGCGCGGCGTCCCCGACTACGCGCTGTTCCTCAACGACGAGGCGCGGCGGATCGCGGCCAGGCTCGAGAAGAACAGCCTGGAGCGCTTTGCCGACGCCGTCGCCCTGGTCGAGGCGAAGGAGTTCGAACGACCCTTCAGCACCCGTCGCGGCGGCTCGCGGAGCGAGGACCCACACACGCAGATCCTGCGCTACCTGAACGAGACCCACGTCCCCTGGGGCATTCTCACCAACGGTCGGACCTGGCGCCTCTACTCGTACGAGCGGGCGACGCAGAGCGCCTACTATGGCGTCGACCTGATCGCGCTCCTAGAACGCGACGACGAGGACGAGTTCCGCAAGTTCGCCGCCTTCTTCGGCCGCTCGGCGTTCGAACCCGACGAGCAGGGACTCTCGCTGCTCGACCGCATGCGCCGCGAGGCGGAGCGCAGCGCGGTGGCGGTCGGCGAGGCTCTCGAGCAGCAGGTCTTCGACGCGGTTCCGCTGATCGCCTCCGGCCTGCTCGGCGAGGAGGAGCGCTCGGCCGAGAATCTGGTGCTCGCCTTCGAGAATTCGCTCACCTTCCTCTACCGGGTGCTCTTCTGCCTCCACGCCGAGTCGCGGGGGCTCTTGCCCGTCGACAACCCGCACTACGAGCCGCACAGCTTGATGGCGCTGCGGCGCGAAGTCGCCCGCCACCTCGACGGCGGCACCAGCTACAGCGAGCGCTCCGATCGCCTCTACAGCATGCTGCGGGCCCTCTTTCGCATCGTCGACGAGGGCGAGCCGGCGTTCCGCGTCAACGCCTACAACGGCGGCCTCTTCTCCCCGGTCGAGCACCCCTACTTCGAGGGTCGCACGGTCCCCGACCCGAAGATCGCCCCGGCGATCGACCTGCTGTCGCGAATCGAGGGCGAGTTCGTCGACTTCAGCGTGCTCTCGGTTCGCCACCTGGGAACGGTCTACGAAAGGCTCCTCGCCTTCGAGCTCAGCGACGACGATGGTCGCCTGGTGCTGAAGGAGTCACCGCTGAAGCACCGCTCGGGCTCCTATTTCACCCCTGAGCGGATCGTCGACGCGATCGTCGCCCGCACCCTCGAGCCTCTCCTGCTCGATACCTCGCGGGACATCGCCGCCGCCAACCTTCAGCCGGGCCGGGCTCTGAACCGCTTTCTCGACTTGAAGGTGTGCGACCCGGCCTGCGGCAGCGGACACTTCCTCGTCGCCGCGGTCGAGTACATCACCCAGTTCATCGTCACCGACCCCTCCTACGGCGGCAGCGAATCGGCCCGCGTACTGGAGACCGGCGCGGTTCGCCGGCTGGTCGCCGAGCGCTGCATCTACGGAGTCGACATCAATCCGATGGCGGTGGAACTGGCGCGCCTCTCGCTCTGGTTGGCGACTGTCGACCGCGAGCAGCCGCTTACCTTCCTGGAGAACCTACGGGTCGGCAATTCGATCGTCGGGACGAGCGTCAAGGACCTCCTCGACGGCGACTCCTCGGTCTTCGCCTCGGCCTTGGCGCGCGACGCCCGCGAGCTCCTCGACCGTCACGCGATGATCGTCGCGGAGCCCAGCACGACGACCGCGAAGGTGCACGAGAAGGCGGCCGTCTTCAGCGCCGCCGAGTCGCTGCGGCAGCCGATCGAGAAGTTCGCCGACGAGACGCTTGGGGTGCCGCTGGGCGACCCCGAGATTGGCCACCCGTTCCATTGGGACGTCGAGTTCCCCGAGGTATTTTTGAAGGCCGACGGCTCGCCGCGGCGGGGCGGCGGCTTCGATGCGATCGTAGGCAATCCGCCCTACATCCAGATCCAGAGCCTCGGTCGCGCGACCGCTGCGTTCTGTCGCGAGCGCTATCGGGTCGCGTCCGGCGCCTTCGACCTTTACGTGGTCTTCTTCGAGCGGGCACTCGAACTGATGCGTCCGGGGGCGCGGCTCGGCTTCATCGTCCCGAACAAGTTCATGAAGCTCGAGATGGGGGAGGAGCTGCGGGCGCTTCTGGTCGAGCGGGGGGTGGTCGAAGAGATCCTCGACTTCGGCGGCGCGCAGCTCTTCGGCGCCACCAACTACACCGCCATCGTGCAGCTCGACACCGCCCGCCGCGACCCCTCGCTCGGCTACCGCAAGCTGGCGGCGCCGGACGGCGATCCGGTCGCCCAGATCGAACGGACGACCCCGTCTTCGTTCTCCCTCGCGGAGCTCGGAAAAGGCCCCTGGATTCTCGTCTCACCGAGCGAGCGGCGAATCGTCGAGGCGGCCGCAGCCGGCGCCGAGCCGCTGGCGGGCGTGACCCGGCAGATCTACCAGGGCCTGATCACCAGCGCCGACAGCGTCTTCCATTTCGAGGACCTGGGGACGGTGGGGGGCCTAAGGCGGGTCCGCAGCAAAGCATCCGGCGAGCCGATCGAGCTGGAGCCGGACCTATTGCACCCGCTCGCCAGCGGCACCGACACCCACCGCTACGCGTTCGCCTCGCTGCGGCACCTGCTCCTTTTTCCTTACGGGCCGGGCGAGGACGAGGCCTTCGGTCTTCTCGACTGGAGCGAGATCGAGGCACGGCCGCGGGTCGCCGCCTACCTGCGCGAGCACGAGGCGACCCTGCGCGGCCGGGAGCGGGGCAAGATGGACCACACGGGCTGGTTCGGCTATGTCTATCCAAAGAACCTCGCCGCCCACGACCGTCCCAAGCTCGGGATCCCGCGCCTCTGCGAGCGCTTGCGGGCGGCCGCCGACGAGGCCGGCGGCGTCTACCTCGACAACGTCGACGTCAACGGTGTGCTGCCGAGCGTTGACGGCCCCTCGTTGGAGCAGCTGCTCGTCCTGCTCAATTCCGAGCTCCTGGATTTCCTCTTCCGCCTCCGCACGGTGCCGTTCCGCGGCGACTACATGTCGGCGAACAAGCAGTTCGTAGCTCCCCTGCCGATCAAGGTCCGCGCCGACGTCGCCACCGAGATGGACGACCTGGGCAGGCGGTTGGTCGAGGCGGCGAGGGCCGGCGAGCAGGAGCGGGCCGCCTTCCTCGACTGGTTGGCGGATCGGATTGGCGGCGACCCGCGGGCGCTGCCGGGGAAGACCAAGCTGATCGCCTACGAGCGCCACCCGACCGGGGACCTCTTGGCCCAGCTGGCGAAATCGGCGAAACGCCTCGACCTCGACCCGCGCGGCAGAGCCTTCCGTGCGGAGCTCGATCGCGAGCGCACCGCCAGCGTCGAACGGCTCGCAGCGGCGGGTGCCGAGTTGCGGAATCTCGAGGCGAGAGCCGACGATCTCGTCTACGACAGCTACGGGGTGGCCACTCCCGATCGCGTGCTCACCCGGCGGGCGCCGTGATCTTCCAGGATCCACGCCACCCCCGCCGCGTGCTCGGCGCCCTGCGCGAGCTGGTCTGCGACCCTGCGGTCGAGCGCCTGCGGATCGCCGTCGCCTACGCCAACCCGGCCGGGGTGGCAGCGCTGGAGCGCCTCCTGCTACTCGCCGAGCGAGCAATCGAGGTGGAGATCGTGGTGACGCTCGACATGGGCATCACCCGCAAGGCGGCCCTGCAGGCGCTGCACGACGGCGACGCGACGTGCAAGGTCATCGAGACCGGCGCGGGGCCGGGAACCTTTCATGCGAAGACCTTTGTCGCCGACCGTGGCGCCGAAGAGTGTCGGGCGATCGTCGGCTCGGCGAATCTCACCTACCCGGCGCTGACCACCAACCATGAGGCGATCTGGTCGGGGGAGCCTGCCTCGGCGAGTCTGGAGGCCTGGGAGGAGTGGTGGGACGACCTTTGGTCGGCGGCTGCGGACCTTACCCCCGCTTTGATCGAGGCCTACGAGGAGAGGCGACCGCCGGCCGGGCGCACCGAACGGATCGCCGACGAGGACACCGACGGCTCGACCGGACCCGCCCCCTTCACCCCCCAAGGACCCGATCCCGCTGCTGCCGGTTGGCTCGCGATCGACTGGGGCGGCACTGGGGGATACCGAGTGCAGCTGGAGATCCCGCGTGAACCAGCCGAGTTCTTCTCACCCGTCTCGACCGCCAAACGGCCGATCACGGTGACCGTAGACGGAGTCGACTACACCGACAATCAGCTTGTCTACTACTCGCACAACAGCATGGCGCGGATCAATCTGGACGCCGACCTGCCGTTCCTCGCTGCCGGCCCACCGGTCGGCGCCTGTCTGCTGTTCCGCCGGCTTGGCTCCGACCACTACGAGGCCCGCCTCCTCGATCCCGCCGAGCGCGACGAGAGGTTGGTAGAGAGCGGCATCCTCGGCCGCACCCTTCAAACCCGCCGGCATGACGACACGTTGCGCCACTTCGGCTGGCTCTGACTCCCGCGAGCCACGGACGCGTGGGAATATGCGCCGCTGAAGTTTCACATCAACGCTGGTAGGGAGAGGAAGACGGGAGATGGGTTTTCAGACGCCGTTGTACGAGTTGTCGGAGTATCTGGACTGGACGACGAGCGGGAAAATTCAGCTTCCCGATTTTCAGCGTGGATACAAGTGGGAAGACGAGCGGATCCGTTCGCTGCTGGTGACGATCCTGCGCGGCCACCCGCTGGGGGTGGTGATGCTGCTGAAGACCGGGAGCAACCAAATCCGGTTTAAGCCGAAAGTGATCGAGGGCGTCACCCTCGCCGACCGGGTCGAGCCCTCGATGCTGCTGCTCGACGGCCAGCAGCGACTCACCTCCCTGACCCAGGCGCTGAAGGGCAACGGGATCGTGGCGACGAAAGACGGTCGCGGCAAGAGGCTTTCCCGCCGGTACTACGTCGACATCGCGGTTGCGCTGGAGGGCGAAGACCGGATCGACGACGCGGTCCACTCACTGCCGAGAGACGGCATCGTGCGGGCGAACTTCGGCAAAGACATCGTCTTCGACGTCTCCACGCCGGAGAAGGAGATCGCACAGGGGTACTTCCCGGTGAACCTTCTGTTCTCGGACGACGTGCTCTCCTGGCTATTCGAGCTTCCCGACAAAGGCCAGGCCAAAGAGTTCAACGCGAAGGTCATCCAGCCGGCCCGCACCTACAACATCCCCGCGATCGAGCTCGACACGGAGACCAGCAAGTCGGCGGTCGCGACTGTCTTCGAGAAGGTGAACACGGGCGGCCTCGCCCTCAACGTCTTCGAGCTGCTGACCGCGACCTTCGCCGGCGACAAGAACTATTACGACGCCAACGGCAGCGACTTTCGGCTCAACGAGGACTGGCAGAAGACGGAGGAGATGTTTGCCCAGCGCCCGGTTCTCGCCGATCTCGAGAACACCGATTTCCTACAGGCCGTGACGTTGCTCGCGACGCGCAAGCGGAACCTTGCCGACATCAGCGCCAAGCCGGTAGGGATTTCCGCCAAGCGCGAGGACGTACTCAAACTGACGTTGGACGATTATCTGGAGTGGGTGTCACCACTGCGCGAAGCCTTCCTGTGGACGGCCGACTTCCTCGCAGATCGCCACATCTTCGAGTCCAAGTTCGTTCCCTATCCGAAGCAGGTGGTTCCACTCGCCGTGATCAAAGTGGTCATGGGGACGGATGCCGACCTGCTGGGTCCTCGGAGTCGTCTGATCCGTTGGTTCTGGTCGGGGATCCTCGGCGAGCTCTACGGCGGCGCGATCGAGACGCGCTTCGTCCGCGATCTCGAGCAGGTACCCGCCTGGGCGCGGGACGAGGAGGGAGCCGAGACTCCGCGCACCATCCAGGACGCCACCTTTGTCGAGTCCCGGCTGCACTCACTCCGCAGCCGGAACGCTGCCGCCTACAAGGGGATCTACGCGCTCCTGCTGGACAACGGCGCACGTGACTGGATGGAAGACAAAGCCCTGGACATGGTCCAGTACGCGACCCTCCAGACCGACATCCACCACATCTTTCCGCGGGCCTGGTGCATTCAGCAGAGAATCGACGACGAGCGCCGGGAGAGCATCGTGAACAAGACCGCGATCACCGGTCGCACCAATCGCACCATTGGCGGGGCGGCGCCATCGAAGTACCTGCCCGCGCTCGAGTCCAAAGCGCAGATTCCGGCGGCCCAGCTAGATGCGATCCTCGCGACCCACCTGATCGATTCCGGGCTGCTCCGCGGGGACGAGTTTGACGCCTACTTCGTTAGCCGGCGCGAGCTGCTCTGCAGGCTGATCGAGGAGGCGATGGAGAAGACGGTGCCCCGCGACGTCGACGAGGGCCAACCCACCGAGGGTTCCGAGGAGTTCGAGGCGGAGCCGGCCGGCCCCTAGGCTCCGGCTAAGGTGCACCGGTGGCCAAGGCGAGGGTGCAGCGGCGCGGCAGCGAAGCCCGCTCCGGGGCGGACGCCCGAGCCCGGGTGGCGGCGCGGCTGCGCGAGCGGCTGCCGGAGATCCAGGCGGCGGTGGCGACGCGGGTGTATGCGATCGCCGACCCGCACGAGGTCGCCGACCCCGCCTACGTGGAGGGGCTGAAAGCGGCGCTGGCCGCCGCGGTCGAGTACCGGCTGGCGGTGATCGAGCTCGGCGAGCGGCGGGCGCCGGCGGTGCCCGAGGTGCTGCTGGCTCAGGCGCGCCTGGACGCGCGCGACGGGGTCCCGCTGGAGACCGTGCTGCGGCGCTACTTCGCCGGCAACTCGCACTTCGGCGACTTCCTGGCCGAAGAGGCCGAACGGGCCGAGGTCCCGAGCGCGACGCTGCGCTCGCTGCTGCGCGAGCAGGCGACGCTCGGCGACCGGCTGCTCGCCGCGGTCAGCGCCGAACACGCCCGCGAAGCGGCGAATCGGCCGAGCGGCAGCGCCGCCGAGCGGCGGCGGGAGATCGTCAAAAGCCTGCTCGCCGGCGAGTTCGTCGACCACTCCGAGATCGAGTACGACTTCGACGGCCACCACCTGGCGCTGATGGCCAAAGGCGAAGGTGCCGAGGAGGCGATGCGGAAGCTGGCGAGCCGCCTCGACCGCCGCCTGCTGATCGTCCAGCGCGAGGAAGAGGCGAAATGGGCCTGCTGGCTCGGCGGCCGCCGCGAGCTCGACGCCGCCGAGGCGCTTGGGGCGCTCCGCGAGCTCGATCCCAAGGGCGTCTTCGTCACGCTCGGCGAGCCCGCCGAAGCCCTCGCCGGCTGGCGCTTCAGCCACCTGCAGGCGAAGGCGGCGCTGGCGATCGCAGAACGACGGCGCGAGCCGCTCCTGCGCTACGCCGACGTCGCGGTGCTCGCCGCGGTCCTCCGCGACGACCTCGTCGCCGACTCGCTGCGGCGCATCTATCTGGAGCCGCTGGCGCAGTCGCGCGACAACGGCAAGGTCGCGCGGGAGACGCTGCGCGCCTGGTTCGCGGCCGAGCGGAACATCTCCTCGACCGCCGCCGCGCTCGGCGTCGACCGCCGCACCGTGCGCAACCGCCTGCGCGCGATCGAAGGCCTCCTCGGCCGGCCGCTGCGCGGCTCCCTGGCCGACCTCGAGCTCGCCCTGCGTCTCGAGGGCTAGCCCGGCTCACCCGTCCCGCTTCCCACATCGGCGCACCGGAGCCGAGAGAGGCTCCACATCGGGGAGGCGGCGCCGGCAGCGGGAGCGGAGGATCGGGACATGAACCGGAAACCGATCCTCCTCGCGCTCCTTGCCCTTGCCGCTCTGACCCTCTCGGCGGCCGCCTCCGGCAGCCCCAGCCGGAAAATCTGGTGCGTCGACAACCTCTGCGTCGCCGACGACGGCGGCATCTCTCCGACGAAGCTGCCCCGCCACGAGAAAGCGCCGATCACCGCCGTGCTGAACGGGGAAGTGACGACCAAAGACGGGACCCATCCGCCCGCGCTGCAGAGCCTCGACCTGGAAATCGACAAGACGAGGTCGCCTTCCCCGAACAGCCGCCGTTCCGCTCGACCGGCCCGATGGTCCTCTTCAACGCCGGCGCCAAGGGGAAGACGACCACGCTCCTCCTCCACGCCTACGTCGACGTCCCGGCGCCGACCGCGATCGTCGTCAAGGCGACCATCACCCGGGTCCACCACGGCCGCTTCGGCCTCGAGATCGAGGCCGACATCCCGCGGATCGCCGGCGGCTCGGGCTCGGTCACCGAGTTCGAGCTGAAGGTCGGCCGCCGGTACGCCTACAAGGGCCGGCGGAAGAGCTTCCTCACCGCCAACTGCCCGACCGGCACCTGGCTGACCCGCGGCCACGCCCGTTTCAGCGACGACACCGAGCTCTCCATCCTCCACCCGTTCAGCTGTACCCCGAAGGGGCCTTAGCTCGGCCGGTGACGGTCCCTTCGCGACAGGAGGGCCTTGGAGATGATGCTCGCGTACTGGCCTGCGGCCTCGATGCCGTCGTCGCGTTCGGCGAGTGAGATCAAGGCATGGCCGACCGCCGTGGGGTCGAATCCGGTGGCGATCACCTCATCGGTGATCTGGTGCAGCGTCGGCGGTTGTGCTTGCCGTCGTACGGAAATCTCGTCCCTGTCCCGGGCCCGGCTGCGAACCGGCCGCGGGGGAGCGTCCAGCAGGCTTGCGTTGATGTAGCGGTCGTCGCGGTTCACGATCTGTGACTCTGGCAGTGATTTCGGACGCGGCCTGTGCTTGAGGAGCACGCGCTGGCCGAACCATAGATCTCCCCACGACCAGCGATCGGACGTCTTCCCGGAGCCTGCGGGTATTTCCTCGACCGCCTGGATGGGCCCCAACCCGGCAAGCGCGAGTTCCTTGCCGACGGTGCCGACGCAGTCGATCTGGCTGCGGGGCGGGGTCCAGGTCATGATTGACGGATAAGGGAAGCTTGGTACTTCCAAGCCCTCGCTTATCGCCCAGAGGCGCTCGGCCTCGCGAATGATGTACGGGCGCTCCACAAGAGGGAGGTCGGGCTCGTCCTCGACGGTCGCGCCGGCAAGAGCCCCGGCCATCGTCGCGATGCTGTCGGTGTCGGTCCCGAGCCTGTTCGAGCACGCTCCGATGACGTCGGCCGGCTTGTCTTTGAAGAGCCAGGCCGCCACCGCGGCTAGCAAAGCGGTCTTCGTGCCCGAGCCCCGCTGCTCGGGCCGGAAAGCGCCGAGCGCCTCGACCGCGTCCTCGTAGCCGCCGACGCCGGTGCCGATCCGCTGCAGCTCTTCGAGTTCGCCGTGAAGCTCCGCGACCACCGCCTCGATCGCCTTCTCAAGGGAGACGGAGCTCTGCTTCTCCCAGAGCCCGAGCCACAGATGCTCGAGCAGGTCGTGGGATCGGACCAGGCTCGCTGCCTCTCGCAGGGCGGAGACGTCTTCCCGCCACTCGTCGGGGCCGGGCACCTTGCCGTCGTTGAGCGCACGGTCGAGGCAGGCGGCATGGAAGAGGGCACCGAGGACGCCGCGCATGTGTCCGTGGGTGGCAACCGCGTTGACGATCACGTCGGTCTTCCACTCGGCGCCGCGCGGCGACCCCCAGACGTGCGGTTGTATCCGCATCGCCGCTCCATTGCCGCCCCCGTTGACGTAGGTGCTGCGATCGGTGGAAAAGAAGTTGGTCGCCCAGGTGACCTCCCGTCGCCGCAGGTTCCCCCCTGCGTCGCGGGAGCCGCGACCCGCGCCCAGGGCGTAGGAAAGCCAGACGGGAAGCTCAACCTTGGCGAAGGTCTCCGCGTCGAAGACGCCGTCGCCGCGGATCGAGCGCGAGGTGGCGAGCCGCAGTTGGGTGTCGTCGGAGACGCAGCCCGCGGGGAGCTCTACCGTGGGGCCGAAGCGCCCTCCCACCCGGCGGCGCCATGGAACGGTTTCGCGGACAGGCAGGTCCACGCCCCGCCGCGCGACCCCGCGCGTGTCGGCCAGCTCGGTGATGAACCCCAGCGCGTCGCCACAGGCGGCCCAAAGGGCGGAAGCGCGAATGCGGCGCAGGCGCCGTGGCTCAGGGCTTGAAGACATTGGGATCGACGACGACGGGGACCTTGCTCGCCAGCTCAGTGGTTTCGTCCGGCGCCAGGAGAATGTCGCAGGTCGAAGAGGCGATGTCGGCATGGGGGCCGGTGGCGACATAGACCTTGATGAGCCTGTCGAGGCTGAGGGCGCCCGGGTAAAGCACCTCAGCCTGATGGCAGGTGGTCAAGCCTTCGGCCATGCCGTCCTCCCGTTTCGCATAGTGCCCTCTCCAACGCTTGACTTCCTCGGCGAACAACGCTTCAAGTCCGGCGGGGCCCGATTCTCTCCGGCAGCCGGTGTAGATGTTGTTGGTGGTTGCGAAGAAAACGTCCTCGTCGCTGAGGATCGAAGGGTCGAAAGCCAGAGCGCACCACCATAGATCTTCGTTAGCGTGCCACCGGGTGGAGTGATCGAAGTACTCCGTGTTGATGCGGCTGATCGAGAGATTGACGTGGTCGATCCAGTCGTCGTCCTTGCGCACCTCGGCGTTTGGGGCGAAGACGTGCTCGAGGTGCTTCTCTTCGGGGAGCCGCTTGCGGGACAGGATGGCCCCCTTGTACGTGATGCCCGTAAGCCCGATGTTGGTGGTGAAGTGGAGGACCTCGGCGATCTTTCGCTCCTCGATGATCTCGGCGATGGTCTTCATACGTCGATAGCGCGATAGGTGCTGGGATCGAGCAGGTGGACGACCTGCGACTCCTCGCCGGGTTTATAGGTCAGGGCGACGGTTTTCCGAGCCCGCCCGATCGCCATCGCAACCAGCCGGCGGTGATTGTTGAGCTGAGTGTCGTTTTCCTCGGGCCCATGGGGCATCTGGCGGGCGGCCAGGCCGAGGATGAAGACGTGGTCGAACTCGAGGCCCTTCGCCGAGTGGAGGGTGCTGAGGCCGACCTGCTCGTCACTTCGAGGCCACTCCTCCCGGCGCTGCAGGTCGACGAAGTCGACACCGGCTTCCTTCAGCCGGCTGCGGGTGAAGTCGAACCAGCTGCCGCCCTTAGCGTGGAGCAGGGCCACCGACTCGCCCTCCGGCTTCTCCCGTATCGCGTTCACCACCCAGTTCATTTGCTCCACGAATCGACCGCGGACGATGGTGGGGACCTCGCCTTGCTCGTCGCAGCTCTCGAAGTCCGGCAGCGTTCCGTCGTCCTCCTGCGGCAGGTCGTTGACGAGCGGGAGGGCGAAAGCAGCGATTTGGCGCGTGTTCCGGTGGTTGCGCCGGAGCCGGTAGGTGTGGGTCAACTCGATTCCTACCTCCGGCCACCCGAAACCACGCGGGTAGACGCGCTGGATCGCGTCGAGGACGAAGGTCGTCGAGTGGGTCTCGGCGAGATGCCGGTAGAGGCCGCGGAGCTGATTGGCTGAGAAATCCTGCGCCTCGTCGACCACGACGATGTCCCACTTCTCCTCGGGGGCCGGCTCTCGCTGTGCCATGCGCAGGTCGATGTCGGGCCAGTCGAGGTGATCGTTGTCCGCCTTCCAGCGACCGAACGGCTCGATCACCTCTTTGACCAGACGCTCTCGTTGTTTCCGGCTGACGCGGGGAGCCTGCCCTCGTCCCCGACGGTCGTAATGGGGATGGTCGGGGTCGACGTAGTACTCACCGATCCGATCGGGGAGGTAGCGGCCGAGTACGTAATCGACCTCGTCGACAAGAAAGTCCGGCGGATAGCCCAGCCCGAACCCGAGCTGCTCGAGCTTCTTGGCCCGCCGTGCTCCCACGAGGACCTCCGGCTTCCCCTGGACCTCCCAGGCCCAGCGGCCGAAGGTAGACAGCTGCAGATCGAACCGATCGATCTCGATCTGGGACTCGACCAGCTCTTTCACGTAGCCGCGAAGGGTCCGGTTGTACGTCAGGACCAGCACCCTCACCGGCGTGTCGGAGCCTTCCCGGTCACGCTGGTTGGCCCAGACGCCGGTGACGTGACGAAGCCTCAGCACCGCGGTAGTGGTCTTGCCGCTGCCGGCCGCTCCCCGGATCAACACGAAGCCCGGCCGGTAGTCCTGGAGAATCGGCAGCTGCTCCGGGGTCGGACGGACGTTGGCGAGGACACGCACTCTGCTCAGTCCCTTCCGGACGGGGCTTCCAGCTCCGCCAGCATCAGCTCGATTGGATGGAGACGGCTGGGGTCCTCGTCGATGCCCTTGGAGGCGTCTTCCAGCTCCGCTTTGAGGCAGTCGGCGAGGCGGCGGCGGTCGGCGGAGCCGAGCTCGGGAAGGATTTCTTCGGCTGCGCGGAGGGCTTGGAACTGCTCGAAAGCCGAGCGCGAGTTCCGGATGCCGTCGATCACCACGTCAAGGCACTGCCAGAGGGGGACGGCCTCGAGCAGGGTCAGAGCAACGACTCGGTTTCCCTCTCGGCCGGAGTAGAACCGCTCTTTGACGAGCCGCGGAGTGACGGCCATGTGCCCCGCCAAGGCGCGGATCTCCGCCATCAAGCTGCCCATCCGAAACGTCCGGTCGGCTCCGGGTGGAAGACTGGATCGGAGCTCTTCGTATTTGCGCCCGTAGTCGTCCAGCGTCTCCTCGAGCGAGCCGACCATCACGATCGAGCCGCGCAGCTCACGCTCGACGTCTCGGCGCACCGCCCGAGCTTCCCCTCGCGTCCGGCTCGATCCGGCGCTCAGCTCCGCCGAATCGAGAGCGGCGGCAAGCGGGGGCAGAATCTCCCGCTTGGCGTCCGGCGTCAGCAGGCGCAGGAGGTCGAGGATCCCACCGGCGCTTGCCTCGCCCGCCGGCGTCTTCACGGCGCCGCCGGTCAGGGCGACGGCACGAACGAGCGCCGGCAGCCACACCAGGGCGATCACCAGCGCCGTTACCGAGGTTACGTGGAAATGCACCTCGAATTCGCCGTCGAAGTTGCGGGTCGCCTCGAGGGTGCTGAGCAGCGCGAGAAGCGAGACGACGACGATCCACAGCGGGGACAGGCGCGAGATCTCGTTCAGAAGCCGTTTCGCGGCTTCCACCAGACGCACCTCCTCTCCAGTGGGGGCGGGTCGGGCTGCGCTGCGCTCAGAGGACGCCATCGATAGACCCCCCCGGAAACCATCTGTACCGAATGCGCACCACCGAGACGGCATCGTCTGAATGCCGGGAGGGGCTTTAACCGCGCAGGCGATCTGCCAGGCTGGCCATCTCGCCGACGCTGGTGCCGAGCGCGCCGGCCAGGCGCAGCAGGGTCGTGTAGCTGGGGTTGCGCACGCCGCGCTCGACGCCGCCGACCTGGGTCAGGTCGGTGCCCGCCGCTTCGGCAAGTTGCTCTTGGCTCATCTCCGCCTCCAGGCGCAGCTGGCGGACGGCCTCGCCGAGGGCAGCGTGCTCGGGAGATCGGGGTTTGCTGCGACGCGGGGGCGGCATCGCCCCGGAGCCTCTCTATTAAAAGACTCCAGTGTTAGAGTATTTATGCCATAACATCCAGAGCGCCGGAGCGGGGTTGAACGCTCGACTCTTCCGGCTCGCTCATGCCGCCTTCTTCTTCAGAGTTAATCAGCGCCGTCAGCCACCCCCTGCGCAGGCAGATCCTCCTTGCCTATCTCGACGGCCCGCTCGAGCGGGCTTCGGCTAGGGAGCTGGCGGAAGCGATGGGCCAGCGAGTGGGGCAGGTGGCCTACCACCTCAAGGCGCTGGCCAAGAGCGAGATCCTGCGGCCGGTCCAGCGCGGCGACGGGGAGGACGCGAAGCAAGGCCACTACAGCTGGGCGCTCGACGTTGAGGCGGTGTGGCTGCGCCTGGTGCTCGAGGTCTGGGTGGAGGCCGACCGCACCCCCTGACCCGAGCCTAGACTGGGAGGGATGCCGCTGCTGCTCGAGCGCCTCGGGGTGGAGCTGCCCGTCGTCCAGGCCGGGATGGGCGGCGGGATCAGCCGGCACGAGCTGGCGGCGGCCGTCTCCGGGGCGGGTGGCCTGGGGACGATCGCCGTCAACGGGGCCGCGGCGATCCGCCGCGAGCTGGCGGCGGCGCGGGCGCTTACCGGCCGCCCCCTCGCCGTCAACGTGCTGCTGCCCTTCGCCCGGCGCCAGTGGTTCGAGGCGGCCGCCGCAGCCGACGTGGTCGTCACCTTCTGGGGCGCGCCGCGGCGGCGGACCGTCGGGGCCTGGCTGCACCAGTGCGGCTCCGTTGCCGAGGCGCGGCGGGCGCACGCGGCGGGCGCCGACGGCGTGATCGTGCAAGGGGTCGAGGCGGGCGGACACGTCCGCGGGACCGTCCCGGCGCTGCAGCTGCTGGAGCAGGTGCGCGGGGCGCTGCCGGAGGGATACCCGCTGCTGCTGGCCGGCGGGATCGCCGAGCGCGGCGACGTCGCCTCCGCCTTGGAGGCCGGAGCGAGCGCGGCGGTCGCCGGCACCCGGTTTCTCCTCTCCGAGGAGAGCCGCGCCCACGCCAAGTACAAGGAGCGCCTGCTCGCCGCCCGGGAGACTCTCCTCACCGAGCTTTTCGGTGCCGGCTGGCCGGCACCGCATCGCGTTGTTCGGAACGCGGCGACCGAGTGCCACCCGCAGCCGCCGCTCGCCAATCGCGGCCTCAACCGCCTCCTCGCGACGGGGATCCGCTACGCGCCCCAGTCGCTGCAGGCGCGAATGGTCCAGGCGCAGCGGCCCGGCAGCCGCATCCTCACCCCCGCCGGCCCGACCGACGACGGTCCGGAGACCCTGGTCGAGGCCGGGCCGCTCTACGCGGGCGAGACCGTGGCGAGGATCGACCAGGTTCGGCCCGCCGCCGCCCTGGTCCGCGATCTCGCAGGCTGAAGGCTCCCGCCTGGGAGAATCCTGAGCATGGCGGGGGGCCAGATCCTGCAGATCGCCGAGCACGATCTCGGCAAGGGGCGGTGCGAGCTGGAGCTCGACGGCGAGCTCGACCTCTGGAGCGTCGAGCGGCTGCAGGCGGTGCTGCAGCGGGTCGCGCGCGAGAGCGACGCCATCCTCGTCGGCCTGCGCAGTTGCGAGTTCGTCGACTCGACCGGGATCGCCCTCTTCCTCCAGGTCCGCCGCCAACTCGAAAGCGAAGGCGGCCGCCTTGTCCTCTACGGCTGCTCGGAGCAGGTCCTGCGGATCTTCACCGTCGCCGGCCTGACCGAGGCAGGAATCGTCTTCGCCGATCGTGACGAGGCGCTCGCCGAGCTGGCGCTGGTTGAATAGCGGCTGCTCAGTATTCGCGCAGCAGCTGAGCCCGCAGCCAGCCGCACCAGAGCCCGAAGAGCACCACCGCCAGCAGGGCGCCCTCCCAGTGCAGGCCGACGAGGACTGCGAGAACGCTCGGCAGCCCGGCGAGGACGGCCCCGAGCAGGACGAGCTTCACCGGCAGGCGCACGAACCAGGAGGTGATCGCGGCGCAGAGCAGCCAGGAGAGCGGCCCGGCGATCCAGCCCCAGTCCTCGAAGAAGCCGTGGGGGAGGGCGGCGCCCAGCATCCCCGCCAGCAGCAGGACGGCGAGGAGCTGGATCGACGCCGCGCGCCAGAAGGTGGGGAGGCTCATCCCCGCCGAGGCTATTCGACGACGATCTTTCCCTTCATGAAGGGGTGGATCTTGCAGTGGTAGGCGAAGGTCCCGCGCTTGTCGAACTGGATCGTCTTCGACTTCCCGGGGGCGATGCCCTTGGTGTCGAAGCTGCCGGCCTTGGTCGCCGTGTGGGTCGTGTTGCTGGTGTTGGTGAAGGCGACGCGGGCGCCGCGCTTCACCTTCAGCGTGCCGGGCTTGAAGGCGAAGCTGACGATCGAGACGGTCTTGGCGGCGCTGGCCTTGGCGGTCGGTTCAGCGGCGCCGCCTCTGCCCGCCGCGAAGCCTGCGACGGCGAGTGCGGCAAGGGCGACGAGGAGCAGGAGCGCGGGGCGCTTCAGTGAAGTCGTCATGACGAGTCATACGGAGCGCGCCGGGCGGGGGTTCAACTGGGGCTCGCCGCGAGCCATAATGGCGGTCAAGGGCGGTTAGCTCAGTTGGGAGAGCACTTGCCTTACAAGCAAGGGGTCACTGGTTCGAGCCCAGTACCGCCCATCATGAAACACCCGGCACGCACGAACACCACGGTGGTCGAGCGCCTCTTCGAGGCTTTGGGGCGAAACGAACCCGGGCGCGTCCTGAAACTCGTCCACCCGCGGGCCGAATGGTCGCCGACGGCGTGGAGCGGGGAATCGATGTACCGGGGCGAGGAAGGAGTACACCTCTGGCTCTCCCAGTTCGGCGAGGAGCTGGAACACCTCGACATCCAGGTCCGGGACGTCGAGGTCCGCGGCGAGCGCGGCGCTGTCCGCGGGATCGTCTTCGACACCCGCGGGTCGCAGACATTCGCCGTCGAGGTCTGCTGGAGCTTCGAGATGGAGGAAGGGCTGCTGCGCCGCGGCCGCGCGCACGGAACCTGGGAGGAGGCGCTGCGTGCGGCCGGATTGGCGTAAGAAGTGTCGCGGGGTCTAACATGAGGCCTTGACCAGTCAATTTCCGGGGGGAAAGTGGCTCGATGGGCGAGATAGGCGACCGCAAAGAGGAGCAGCAAGCGCTCGACCGGGACCAGGCCGGTCTCGACCGGGACCAGGCCGGTGGAGATCGCGAACAGCGCGAGCTCGACTATCAGCAGGCCGGTGCAGATGCCGACCGCGCGCGGATGGAACGGGAAGAACAGGGCGCTAAGGAGGAGGAGGAGGAGTTCTTTGCCCACGAGCGTTCGGCGCGGGGCCTCCGGCAGCTTGCCCACGACGCCCAGCAGCGCGACCGCGACCGGGTACAGGACGCGACCGACGCGCGCCAGGGCGGGCAAGACGAGCGCCAGGGCGAACACGACGTACGCGGGACCGACGAGGAGCGGGAGGACGAGGAGACCGTCCGGCTGAAACGCGAGATGGCGTCCGCGGGCCGCGAGGAGGAGAAGGCCGTTCGCGACGAAGCCCGGACCGGCCGGGAGGAAAACCAGCAGAGGCGTAGCGAGTTCGGCTGAGGCCGAGCGCTAGATCGCCCGCACCGCCAGCACCGCCGCCACCCGGCGAGCTCAGCCCAGCCGCTCCACCAGCGCCGCCGTTCCGCTGCTCCCTTCCCACGCCCAGGCGGGGCCGGAAAGGCCAACCGCCGTGCAGGCCGTAGCCGCGGAGCAGGCGACCCCTGAGAAGGAGCTCACCGCTTTGCCTTCGACGTTGAGCGGGGACTGGACGGTCCACGAGACCCCGTTCCAGGACTGGGCGACGGTCTGTTCCCATTTCGGCAGCAGCGGCATGTCGTCTAGGCCGCCGACGGCAAGGCAGGAGGCCGCCGACACGCAGGCGACGCTTCGCAGTTCGACGCTTCCTTCTTTGCTCGGGGCGGGATGCGAGAGCGCGGTCCAGCTGCCTCCGTCCCAGCGCTCGGACAAAGCTTTGAAAGGGCCGCTGGCTCCCTTGAAGTAGCCCACTGCCATACACGCGCTGGAGGAGGTGCAGGAAACGCCCTTCAGGCTCGCTTCGGTCGCGCCGGAGGGGTTGGGCACCGTCTGGATTGCCCATTCGCTGCCGTTCCAGCGCTCGGCGAAGGGCCTTTTCGCCGCGGTGCCAACGGCGACGCAGTAGGTGGAGGACGCGCATGAGACGCTGAGCATGGCTTCGGTCGCGGTGCCTTCGGCAGGGCTCGGCGCCGACTGCAAGGCCCAAGCGGTTCCGTTCCAGCGGGCGACGTACGGTTTGTCGGTGCCCGCGGCTTTGTAGCGGCCGACCACCGTGCAGGCGCTGGAGGAGGTGCAGGAGACGTCCTGCAGTTTCACTTCGGTCGCGCCTTCGGGGGTGGGCGGCGCTTTCTGGTTCGTGCCCCAGATCGGTTTGCCGGGTTCGTATTCGAACCATTCCAGTTTCCAGCCTTTGGTTTCGCGCTTGGCGATCGTCATGCACCAAGTGCCGGTCGGGCAGGAGATCGCTTTCATCTCGCCGGGGAAGCCGCCGATCTTTTTCCAGGCGCTGCCGTTCCACTGCTGTGCGAACCCGTCTTCGTGATAGCGGTCGAAGCCGACCGCCACGCAGTTGGTCGCCCCTGGGCAGGAGACGTCTTCGAATTCGTAGATGGTTTCCGGGTTCGGGGCGATCGCGGCTTGGAAGGACCAGGCGCTGCCGTTCCACCGCTCCACCAGCGCCGCGGTTCCGTTGCTCCCTTCCCACGCCCAGGCGGGACCGGAGTCGCCAACCGCCGTGCACGCCGTCGCGGCTGAGCAGGCGACGCTCGCGAACGAGGTCAGCGCTTTCCCTTCCACGTTGAGCGAGGACTGGATCGCCCACGAGCTCCCATTCCACGACTCGGCGATCGACTGTTCCCATTTCGGCAGGAGCGGTTCGTCGTCGAGCCCGCCGACGGCCAGGCAGGAGGTTGCCGACGTGCAGGCGACGCTCCTCAGCATCACGTTCCCTTCTTTGACCGGGGCGGGATGCGAGAGCGCGGCCCAGATGCTTCCGTCCCAGCGCTCGGACAAAGCTTTGAAGGGGCCGCTGGCTCCCTTGAAGTAGCCCACCGCCATGCAGGCGCTGGAAGAGGTACAAGAGACGCCCTTGAGCTTCGCTTCGGTCGCGCCGGAGGGATTGGGCACCGACTGGATCGACCATTCGCTGCCGTTCCAACGCTCGGCGAAGGGTTTTTTCGCCGCGGTGCCGACCGCGACGCAGTAGGTCGTCGAGGCGCAGGAGACGCCGAGCATCGCTTCGCCCGCGGTCCCTTCGGCGGGGCTCGGCGCCGACTGCAGCGACCACGCGGTTCCGTTCCAGCGCGCGACATACGGTTTTTCGGCGCCCGAGACGCTGTAGCGGCCGACGACGGTGCAAGCGCTGGAGGAGGTGCAGGAGACGTCTTGCAGTTTCGGTTCGGTCGCGCCTTCGGGGGTCGGCGGTGCTTTCTGCGTGGTGCCCCAGAGCGGTTTGCCGGGTTCGTATTCGAACGATTCCAGCCGCCAGCCTTTCGCTTCGCTCTTGGCGACGGTCATGCACCAGGTGGCGGTCGGGCAGGAGATCGCCTTCAACGCCCCCGGGAAGCTGCCGATCTTTTTCCAGGCGCTGCCGTTCCACAGCTGGGCGTAGCCGTCTTCGTGGTAGCCGTCGAAGCCGACCGCGACGCAGCTCGTCGCCGTCGGGCAGGAGACGTCTTCGAAGTCGTAGTTGGTTTCGGGAGTCGGGGCCACGGCGTTCTGGACGGACCAGGAGCATTTGCCTTCGGAGCCTTTGCAGGCGGCCGGGCTGACGAAGACCTGGTCGGCGCCTTTGGTGACCCCTTTCGAGTTTTCCGCCACCAGCCGGTAGTGGTAGGTGGTGCCGGCGGCGAGGCCGGCGGGGACCTGTTTGACCGCGAGCGGCTGCCCTTTTTCGCCCGACCCGATCGAGGCGGCGGAGAGCGGGATCTTGGCCCCTTCTGCATACGGGTTTTCCGCTTCCGGTTTGTATTTCGCCGCGCTGACGTATTCAAACTGGTAGGTGGTGGTGAGGCCCTTCGGCTCGATCGTCCCGGTCAGGCTGACTTGCGTTTCGGACCCCGTGCCGGCGATGCCGACAGGGCCGGTCGTCACCGCGGGCGGCCCGGTCAGCGAGAAGACGCTTTCGTCGTGGACGTCGAGCAGCCGCTCTTTGATGCCGTCGCCGGAGGTGTCGGTCCAGTCGAGGTTGCCCTTTGAGATCAGCAGGTTTCTGATCGCCTGAACTTCGGTGCTCGAGTTGGGGTTGGTCTTCGCGGCCAGCAGGGCCGCTGCCCCTGCGACCATCGGCGACGCCATCGAAGTGCCGGACTTCATCCCATAGCCGCTGTTCGGTTCGGTCGAGAGCAGGCACACTCCCGGTGCCGCGATGTCGACGCCCGCGCCGAAGTTGCTGAAGCTCGCGCGCTGGTCGTCCTGGCCGAAGTTGGCGCAGGTTGGCGAGGCCAGGCCCCCGGCTTTGCCGTCGTAGTCGGCTATCGCCGACACCGTGATCACGGATTCGACGTTTCCGGGGGCTCGACTTTTCACGTCGCTGTTCTGATTGCCGCCAGCGACCACGTAGACGACGCCTTCGTCCTTCGCGTGGTCGAGGCGTTCGGGAAGTTCGAAGACTTCGTCGCTGCTCCCGAGGCTCATGTTGGCGACCTCGATCTCGCTCGAGTGCGCCGCGACCCAGTCGATGCCGGCCAGGACCGCGGTCCAGTCTCCACCGGTCGCCCCCAGCACCTTGACCGACCACAGTCGCGCCCCCGGCGCCATGCCGACGACCCCAAAGCCGTTGTCGAGGGCGCCGATGATTCCAGCGACGTGGGTCGCGTGGTCGCCGGGGGTGCCGCTGTTGGGCAGGCAGGTTTCGCCCCCCTGCGTGCAGTCGACGCGCCCGGCGACGTTGAGGTCGGGCTGACTCGGGTCGACCCCCGAGTCGAGCACCGCCACGTCGACGTCGGCGCGGACGTCGTCCTGGCCGTCGATGTCGAGCGCTTTGTTCGACGTCGCGAAGACCCGGCTGACGCCGGTCGGGATCACCGCTTCTTCGGGTTCGACCCATTCGTCGTCGAAGGTGTCGATCGCGATTTCTTCTTCCGCCGGCATCACGTGGTGGTCCTTGACGATCCTCTCGACCCGGGGGTCGGCGCGCAGTCTTGCGACGGCCTGTTCGGGGAGCTTGGCCGAGTACCCGGTAAAGGCGTGGCGATAGACGAACCCCAGCTCCCCGCCCCGCTCGTCGATTTGGCTATGCGCCACGTGGCGAGGCGCCTGCACGGAGTCGTCGAGAACGACGACGTAGGAGGAGGTCTCTGCCTCCTGCGCAGGGGCAGCAATGACGACCATGCAAACCAACAAAGTCAACAGCAGGAGGAGGTACGCGGGTCTGCCCATCGCCGTCGACTGGTCTCCAGGTCAGGGGGTGACGCCGCGGACTCGGATACGGACGCTCTTGGCCGTCAATTCCTTGCCGCTGGCGCTGGCGCTGATCCAGTCGGGACCGCCGTTGAACAGAGACCGGCGCAGGCCCCTGACGATTGAAAAGGTGAGGGTCCGAGCCGTCCCCGCGGCGAGCCGGTACCTGCCGCGTGCGAGCGGCCGCTCGGGGGCGGAAGTCGCCAGCCGGATCGGCCCCGCGCAGGTTCCGCCCGCTGGGCCGTTGCACCTCGCTCTGATGCGAATCACGCCGTCTCGAGCGAACCCCCGCTTGGCGAGGCGGAGCGTCGGCGCCGGCGGCGGAGGCCCGGCCCCCACCGGCGGGGCGATCGGGCCCTCGCCGGAAAGAGGCGGCGGTTCGGAGGCGTGGCTGAACTGGATGCGACCCATCGGCACTTCACAGAAGTAGCCACCGTCGAGGCTCTCCCAGGCGATCCAGGGCAGCCCAAGGGGATCGAGGGCCAGCCTCGTTCCCACTGCCTCCTCGCCGTGGAGGGAGACGTCGTGGGCGCCAAGGGGAACGCCGTCGCTGCCGATCACCGCCGCGCGAACGACGTCGTCCTCGTAGTCGAGTTCTGTGACCCCGCAGGATTCCTCGGGAGTCGAGAAGACCACCGGGTGGTGCCAGGCGACGACGACGCGGCCGTCGGGGGCGGCGGCGATTTGCGGAGAACCCGCCCGGCGGCCTTCCGGGGAGATCTGGTGGACGGTCCCGGGCGTCCCGTCCGCCGCCAGCCGCAGGGCGAACACCCGGGAGTCGAAGCTCTGCCAGGCGGCGGTGACGCGATCCTGCCCGTCGATCGCGATCTTCGGGCCGGTGACGTTTTCATCCGGCGGCTGCAGGGTCAGGACTTCTCCCAGCGTCCCGCCGGCGTCGAGGCGGACAGCTCTCGCGTCCGAGAGGTCGCTGCGTCCCCAGGCGATCGTCGCCACTCCGTTCGAGTCGACGACGATCCCGGAGAGGTTGGAGGCGGAGCCGTCCGGAGAAACGGGCTGCACGGCTCCCGGTGCTCCTTCGTCGTCGAGGGGGGCGGTGCTGATGCCGTCTCTGTCGTTCCAGGCGACGCGGAAGGCGCCGTCCGGCCCGGCGGCGACCTGCGGTTGTCTCCCCGCCACTTCGGAAACCGGATGCACGTCGCCGATGTTCCCTTCGGCGCCGATCAGGACCGCTTCGATCCCCCCCTCGTCCCCGGAGACCTTCCAGGCGACGGCAAAAGAGCCTTCGCTGCCAGCTGCGACGCCGGCCTGGATTCCGTCGACCTCGGGCGGGGAGAGAAGCTGCCGGGGCTGCGGGACTCCGTCGGCGCCGATGATGGAGCCGGCGACGCGGGTGACGCCTTCGACCGTGGTGTGCCAGATGACGAGAACCTCTCCCGTCGGGGCGGCGGCGAGCTTGGGGCAGACACACTGCCCGGGGGGGACCTCTTCCAGCGTGTGGGCGGTACCCGGCAGGCCCGTGCTTCCCGTCCTCACCACCTGGACCAGGGTGCCCGGTCCTTCCGAGGCGGGCTCGAGCGCGACCACCGTCGCCAGCCCTTGGCCGTCGACCGCGATCTCAGGGCCTCCGGTCGCGTTGGAGAACAGCGCTTCGGGTGGGGTGAAAGCGATTTCAGCATGCGCCGGCACGGCAACTAGCAACATGGCCAACACGGACCAAAGCGCACCCCTGACTATTTCCCTGGCTCCCCTCATCGCCCCTCCTCCCAGTCATCTATAGCTACGGCTTGTTAATTAGTCAAGAACAGCAAAGTATTTTAGGACTCGGCTCCCGACTAGTGGGGAGCTGTTAAGGCATATAAGCTTAAACAAGTTACCGCAGCGAAAACGTTTCTATTACCTTTGCGCGCCTGTATTAGAGGGCGGCGTCCCTGCGCAGAGAGGTGCTGAGGCGACCTCTAAGGCAGCGGATTAAATCGAAAACGCCCGAGTGTTTGCCTGAGACCCTGGCGGTATCAGGCGGCGTCGCTGCGTGCCAGCGGCGTGCGGGTGCCGCCGCGGCGCTTCTCGCGCTGGGTGACGACGTTGAAGAAGTAGTCGTTGCGGCCGCGGCGCAGCGGGCGCGGCATCGCCCGGCGGGCGCTGCGGTGGGCGGCGGTGACCGAGCGGAAGGCGCGCTCGTGGGCGGCGGTCCAACGGATGCCGAAGATCTCGCGGACGCGCGGCGGCAGGGTGCCTTTGATGATCAGGTTCTGGGTCTCGAGGTTGAGGCGGGCCGGTAGCGGCACCGGTTGGCGGAAGGCGACGAGCGGCGCCATCTCCAGCGCGTGCTCGGTCGCGTGCAGGTCGGGCGAGGCGAGTTTTCCGTCCCACCAAGCCTTGAATTCGAGGTAGGTGGCGGGGACAGAGTCTCGCGGCAGCCCGAAGAGCTCGCCGAAGCGGGCGTAGTCCTGCCAGAGCGATTCGCGCTCGGCCGCGCTCAGCGGGCGCGCCATCGTCTCGTACATCTCGCGGCCGGAGTCGGCGATCACCGCCAGGGTCCAGAGCATCAGCTCGGGGTCGAAGGCCGAGTAGGCCGCCCCGGCGGCGTGGGCGCCGGCCGCCTCCGGCAGCTCGCCCTTGATCCGCTCATGCAGGCGGTGGACCGCCGCCAGCGCCCTGTCGGCCTCGGCCTTGGTGCCGAGGAAGACGGTCTCCTGGATCTTGGCGGTGCGGGCGAGGCGGGTGAAGGGATGGTCGCCGGCGTTGGTGCTGAGCATCGTGCCGGTGTAGGTGAGGGGTTCGAGGGCGCCGATCAACAGGGCCCGCTGCCCATAGAGGAGGCCGACCGAGCGCTCGCCGTGGACGCGGCGGGCCATCGATCGGCCAGGTGCGAAGTAATAGTCGGGGTCGCTCACTGGCCGTCTGGCCAGCCAGTCTAACCAACAAGTGGCAATTTGGACGACTAATCAGACCAAACCGCAGAAAAGGGCTTTTCGCCTATTTCGGCGTCTCGCGGCTCATCGCGACCAGCGCCGCCCCGGAGCCGGGGGCGGCCAGGCCGCGCAGCTCGTGGGCGTCGAAGATCTCGTCGAGCTCCTCGCGGGTCAGGGTCTCGCGCTCCAGTGCGAGGACGGCGAGGTGGTCGAGGACCTCGAGGTTGGCCGAAAGCAGGGCGCGGGCCCGGCGGTAGGCCTCTCGCGCCAGCGTCATCGCCGCCTGGTCGACCTCGCGCCGGGTCTGGTCGGAGACGGCGTAGTCGCCGGTCGGCAGCGCGATCGGCGCCGGCCCGTCGTGATCGAGGGCGACGCCCATCCCGAATTCGGAGACCATCTGCTTGCAGACCAGGTGGACCCGGTTGAGGTCGTCGGAGGCGCCGGAGTAGGACTCGCCGAGGACGATCTCCTCGGCGGCGCGCCCGCCCAGCAGGGTGACGATCTCGTCGAGCAGCTCGTCGCGGGACTTCAGGTAGCTGTCCTCCTGCGGGGAGTGGGCGACGAAGCCGAGCGCCGGGCCGCGCGGGACGATGCTGAGGATCTCCGGCGGGTCGAGGCCGAGCAGCTTGCGGCAGAGCGCGTGGCCGGCCTCGTGGTAGGCGACGATCCGCCGCTCCTTGGCGTTGAGGCGGCGCGCCTGCTGGGAGCCGACCGCCTGGCGCAGGAGCGCCTCGTCGAGGTCCTCCCGGGTCATGTAGAAGCGCCCGGCGCGACCGGCGATGATCGCCCCCTCGTTGAGCGAGTTGGCGAGCTGGGCACCGGTCATCCCGGTGGTCTTGCGGGCGACGTCGCCGAGGTCGAGGTCGGGTGCGAGCGGCTTGTTCTTGGCGTGGCTGCGGAGGATCGCCTCGCGGCCGGCGCGGTCAGGCGGGGAGACGAGGACGAGGCGGTCGAAGCGCCCCGGGCGCAGCAGCGCCCGGTCGAGCTTGTCGACGTAGTTGGAGGCGGCGATCACGATCACCATTCCCGGGTCCTTCTCGAAGCCGTCGAGCTCGACCAGCAGCTGGTTCAGCGCCTGCTCGCGCTCGCTGGTGCCGCCGTCGCCACCGCCCCCGCCGCGGGAGCCGCCGATCGCGTCGAGCTCGTCGATGAAGATCACGGCGCGGCCAGACTTGCGCGCCTCCTTGAAGAGGCGGCGGATGCGGGCGGCGCCGCGGCCGACGAACATCTCGACGAAGCTCGATCCCGAGGCAGCGTAGAAATCGACCCCGGCCTGGGCGGCGACGGCGCGGGCGAGCATCGTCTTGCCGGTGCCGGGCGGGCCGTGGAGGAGAACGCCGCGCGGCGCCTGCGCGCCGAGGGCGGCGAAGCGTTCCGGTTCGCGCAGCCAGGCGGCGACGTCCATCAGCTCCTCCTTGGCGGCGTCGACTCCCTGGACCTGCTCCCAGAGGACCGGCTCGGTGCGGGACGCCTTCACCGTCTCCGGCTTGGTCGAGCCCATCATCCCCCGCATCATTTTCAGGAAGACGAAGCAGAGGATCGACATGAAGACGACCCCGAAGACGGGGTACCAGTTGAAGAAGAATTCCTGCACGTCGGTCGCCATCGGACCAGTGTGGAGACAAATGTGCGATTCCCCCATCGCACATCCGTCCAAATGTGACGAAATCGCTAAAGGTCGTGCCTGGCGAGACCGCGAGGGACTCCGACTATCGACTTCATTTGCGGTCTCGCGCTATTTCTCGACCTGGGAGCCGCCGACGATGGCGTCCTCGCCGGAGTCGCCGAAGAGGACCCAGGCCTTGTTGCCGCCGTCGTAGTCGGGAGCCCAGAGCTTCAGGGTCGCGGGGCGGCCCCAGACGGTGACCTGCTCCTCGCCGGTCGAGTCGAGGCCGCGCCAGATCCGCACGAAGGGGTTCTGTTCCCACTCGGCGCCGATCGTCGTCGGCTCGCGGTGGCCGGGATGGACGACCGTCTCCGGGTGCAGCTCCATCAGCCGCATCACCGAGGCCTTGAGGTCGGCGAAGCCGCTGGCGCCGGGGGCCATCGTCCCGCCGACGGTTCCCTTGAAGAGGACGTCGGCGGTGAAGACGTCGGTGCCGTCGACGAGGAAGGCGAGGTGGCCGGCGGCGTGGCCGGGGGTGAAGATCGCTTCGACGTGGAGGCCGCCGGCGTCGAGCTGCTCGCCGTCGCCGAGGATGACGTCGACCTCCTCGTCGAGCTCGGCCGCGCAGGCCTCGTGGGCGACCAGCGGCGGGTTGCCGAGCTGGGCCCGGGCCTCGGCTAAGCCGGCGATGTGGTCCCCGTGTGGGTGGGTGACGAGGACGTGGGTGATCTCGATCCCGTCGCGCTCGGCCCGCTCCAGCAGCGGCCCCAGTTCGTCGTTGCCGTCGATCAGGATGCCGGTCTTCTGCTCCGGGTCGGCGACCAGGTAGGCGTTCGACAGCCACATCGGGTTCTCGGTCCGCTCGACGATCACGGTGCGTAGGTTACGGCGCTGCCGTCGAGAAGCGTCTGCGCCACCAGCTCGGGGTCGTCCCAGGTGGGCGTGTGGCCGACCTCGGGGAGGACGAGGAAGCGGGCGCCGTCGGGGCGGCGGTTTGCCTTCGGCGGCCCGACCAGGCGGTCGCGCTCGCACCAGGCAATTGTCACCGGCACCTCCTCCGGGTAGCCGGACGGGTCGAAGACGTGGTTCCGCATCGCCCGGTTGGCGCCGTCGTAGCCCTCGCCGTCGAGCCAGCCGAGGACGAGCGAGCGCGCCGCGTCGGGCGGGATCCGCTCCGGGTGGGCGGCGATCGACTGGAAGGCGGCCTGGCGGGTCTGCGGGAACTGGAGGGCGAGGGAGAGGAACGGGCGCGCCGCCTTCACCCACGGCGAGCCGCGCAGCAGCATCCGGGCGCCGCCGCCGGGCTCGCCGAGCGGCCGCGCCCAGAGGCCGGCGGGGGAGATGGCCGTCACCGAGGCCGCCCAGCCGAAGCGGCCCATTTCCAACGCCACCCAGCCGCCGAGCGAGTTGCCGGCGACGTGCGGGCGCTCGACCCCGTTGCGGGCGCACTCCTCGTGCACCGCCCGCGCCAGGTTGGCGGCGGTCGGCTCGACCTCCTCCGGCAGCGGCGGCGTTTCGCCGAAGCCGGGCATGTCGATCGCGTGGACGTCGCGCTCGGACTCGAGCAACGGGATCACCGGCTCCCAGATGCTGCGGGTGCCGCCGAGCCCGTGGATCAGCAGCAGCGGCTCGCGGCGGCCTTTCATCGGGCGTGTCTGACTTCCCCGGTCACATAGACCCCTTCAGCTCAGACACGTCTGCCGCGCCCGGCTTGGCGAAGAGCGCCTGCACGTCGCCGATCCGCCGCTCGCGGAAGCCCGCCTCGGAGGAGCTCAGGTAGAAGTCCCAGAGCCGCCGGAAGCGCTCGTCGTAGCCGCGCTCGCGCAGCCGCTCCCAGGCGGCGAAGAAGCGCTCGCGCCACTCGGCCAGGGTCGGCGGGTAGTGGGCGGTGATGTCGTCGCGCCAGACCTGCTTCATCGAGGTCACCCGCTCCACGCAGTTGGCGATCATCCCCTCCGAGGGCAGGCAGCCGCCGGGGAAGACGTGGGTGTTGGCGAAGCTCTTCGCTGCCTTCTCGAGCTCGTAGATGCGGTCGTCGATCGTGATCGCCTGCAGCAGCATCAGGCCGTCGTCGGTGAGCAGCTCGTCGCAGCGGCGGAAGTAGTCGTCGAAGTACTGCCAGCCGACCGCCTCGATCATCTCGACGCTGACCAGCCGGTCGTAGCGGCCTTCGAGGTCGCGGTAGTCCTGGAGGAGGACGGTGACCTGGTCCTCGAGGCCGGCCTCGCGGACGCGCTGCCTCGCGAGGTCGAATTGCTGCTGGGAGATCGTCGTCGTCGTCACCCGGCAGCCGCTGCGCCGGGCGGCGTGGATCGCCATCCCGCCCCAGCCGGTGCCGATCTCCAGCAGGTGGTTACTGGGTCCGAGCCGGAGGCGGTTGCAGATTCGGTCGAGCTTTGCCAGCTGCGCCCCCTCGAGGCTGACCGTGTCGTCGGCGAAGTAGGCGCAGGAGTACATCATCCGCTTGTCGAGGAAGGAGGCGAAGAGGTCGTTGCCGAGGTCGTAGTGGGCGGAGATGTTGCGCCGCGCGCCGGTGCGGCTGTTCTCGGGGACGAGGCGGCGGGCGCGGTGCCAGAGCCCGCGCGGCGCGGCGACGGCGCGGCGGACGCCGTCCATCTCGCGCAGCTCGCGGGCGGCGATGCGGATCAGGCCGACCAGGTCGTCGGTCTCCCAGCGCCCCTCGACGTAGCCCTCGCCGAGACCGACGCTGCCGTGCAGCGGGTCGCGCCAGGCGGCGGGGTCGTTGATCGTCACCCGCGCCGTCAGTTCGGCGTCGGGCGGCCCGAAGCTCCGTTCCCGGCCGCCTTCGACGACGTCGATGCGGCCGTTGCGCAGGCGGCCGAGGACGGTGCCGACGCCGGCGCGGGCGAGGGCGTCGCGGGTCCCGATCGCGCTCATGGCGAGACGAACCCCCGCGGGCGGCTGCCTTCGGGATGCGGGTGGTATTTCGCGCCCTTCAGCTTCAGCCGCAGCGACTGCGCGTAGATCTTCGCCACCACCTGCAGCGACATCGCCGGGTAGCGGGTGAGCAAACCGGCGAGCGTGCGGCGGGAGAGCTCGCGGCGCCGCAGGTTGAGCGTCGCGTCGAAGGTTTTCGGCCGCCGAGACCGCGAGAGATCGCCTATACGACGACTTCCTGCGGTCTCGGCGGATACCCGCGGGCGGGACTCGATGTGGACGGCGATGCTCTCGCCGGGCTCCGAGGCGCGGAAGGAGTAGGTCTGATCCATGCCCATCAGCGGGGAGACGTGGAAGCTCTTGTCGAGCTCTTCGCCCAGGACCGTACCCCGGCGCTCGCCGCGTGCCAAGACGTAGGGATGGCGCTCTCCCCAGGGGATGTTCTGCACGTCGGCCACGACTGCATCTACCCGCTCACCCTGCTTGTCGAAGCAGTAGTAGAGGGAGACCGGGTTGAAGGAGTGGCCGAAGTAGCGCAGGCCGGTGAGCAGGCGCACGGGGCCCTCAGGGCGCTCGCCCGTAGCGGCCGCGACGGCATCGCGTGCGCACTCGTCGAGCGGCTGCGCGGGGTCGCCCATGAAGTCGCCGCGGTGGAAGCGGGCCGGGGCGGCACGGCGGGCGGAGAAGAGCGGGTAGGGGTCGAGCACCCCGGGCAGCTCCCCGAGGTCGAGGTACATGAGGAAGAGCCGGTAGGTGAAGGCGTGCTCGATGGGCTCGAAGCGGCGATGACGGATCGTGCCCTCGTAGACGGCGGACGCGGGCGTGCGCGACGTGGGCGGGAGGGAGGAGGGGTGGGGGTCGGCGGACAACAGCGGGGAGGGTCCGGCGACCCCCACCCCTCCTCCCTCGATGGCAGGTGCCGCTCCGCTCACGCTGCCACCTCCTCTTCGGTCGTTTCCATCCTTTGGGTTCCTATAGGGGCACCAAGGGTGGAAACGATCTCGCCTGGGGCGGGCGAAATGGTTTTGCAGGCGCGGAGGGCGCTGACGACGCCGTCCTCGTGGAAGCCCCAGCCCCAGTGGGCGCCGCAGTAGTGGGTGCGGCGGTCCGGGCCGGAGATCTCGGTGTGGCGGGACTGGGCGGCGACGCCCTCGCGGGTGTAGACGGGGTGGTCGTAGGAGATCGTGCGGATCGTCTTCGCCGGGTCGATTTCCTCTCCCCGGTTGAGGGTGACGAAGTAGTGCTTGTCCGCGCGCAGTTTCTGCAGGTTGTTCATCCAGTAGGTGACGGTGGTGCCCCGCGCGGGCTGATCGCAGAGGTGGAAGTTCCAGCTCGACCAGGCGGCGCGGCGGCGCGGCATCAGCGAGGCGTCGGTGTGGAGGACGGCTTCGTTGGCCTGGTAGGGGATCGCCCCGAGGATCTCGCGCTCGGCCTCGCTCGGGTCGCCGAGCATCGCCAGCGCCTGGTCGGAATGGGTGGCGATCACGACCTGGTCGAACTCCTCGCTCTCGCAGCCGTCGGCCTCGATCCGCACTCCGTCGGGCAGCCGCTGGATCCGCCGCACCGGCGCCCGCAGCCGCACCCGGTCGCGCCAGGGCGCCGTGATCGCCTCGACATAGCTGCGCGAGCCGCCGCTCACCGTCCGCCACCGGGGCCGGTCCCGCAAGCTGTACATGCCGTGGTTCTCGAAGAACTCGGCCATGAAGCTGGCCGGGAAGCTCCACATCTGCTCGGGGTCCGCGGACCAGACGGCGCTCGCCTGGGGGACGATCAGCCGCTCGACGAAGTGCCGGGAGAACCCCTGCTGCTCCAGCCAGTGGCCGAGCGACGGCGCGGTCCCGTTCATCCCAATCAGGGCCCGGGCCTCGCGGTTGAAGCGCCGCCAGTCGCGCAGCATCCCGAGGAAGGTCGGGCTGAGGAGGTGGGCGGGGCGGGCGAAGAGGCCCCACGGGGTCCCGGAGTACTCGAAGCGGCCGCGGCCGTCGGCGACCGAGAAGCTCATGTGCGAGGGCTGGCTCGCGACCCCCAGCTCCGCCAGCAGCGCTTCGAAGTTGGGGTAGTTGCGGTCGTTGAAGACGATGAACCCGGTGTCGATCCAGTGGGTCCCGTCCTCGGCCTCGACCGGCACCGTGTGGGTGTGGCCGCCGATCCGCCCGCCCGCCTCGTAGACGACGATCTCGTGTTCGGGCGCCAGCTTGTGGGCAGCCGTCAGCCCCGAGATTCCGGTTCCGACGATCGCGATCCTCATCGGCAGTTCCTTACGGAGGAAGCCGCCGTTCGGTTGCATCGGATCTCCAAACCAGTTGTCGGCTACCCGTACGGCCGGTAGAGGATGCGGCCGCCGAGCAGCTCGGTGACGGTCGCGAAGCGGTAGCCGCGGCCGCGCAGGGTGTCGATGATCCGCGGCAGCGCCGCCAAGGTCTCGCCCCGCGGGCCACCACCGTCGTGCATGAGGATGATCGAGCCGGGCTGAGCGTGGCCGACGACGTTGGCGTAGATCGCCTCGCTGCCGGGGGTGGACCAGTCGCGCGGGTCGACGTCCCAGTTGACCGTCCGCATCCCGAGACTGCCGGCGGTCGCGATAACGCCGGCGTCGACGCCGCCCCCCGGCGGCCGGAACAGGCACGGTCGGAAGTGGGTGTAGTCCTCGATCCGGGAGGCGGCGCCGGCGATCTGCGCATAGCCGGGGAATTCGACGTGGTCCATCGTGTGGTCGCCGATCTCGCTGCCCTGGGCGAGGATCTGCCGCATCGTCTCCTCGCGCCCCGGCATCACCTGGCCGACCTCGAAGAAGGTCCCCTCGACGTCCTTTTCGCGCAGCACCCGGAGGAAGTCGTCGGTGTAGTCGCTCGGCCCGTCGTCGAAGGTGAGGGCGACGACGTTGCGGTCGCGCGGGCCGTTGGTGACCAGGCCAGCGCTGCCGCCGGTGCAGCCGACGGCGCGCACGGGACGGAGGCGGAAGGCTTCGGTGCCACGCGCGGGCAGGGAGCGGGCGCAGCGTTGGCGCTCCTCGCAGCCGTTGCTCTGGAGGACCCGCCATCTGTAGTGGTGCGGGTCGAGCCCGGCCTCGGCCGGATCGAAGGCGACGACGAGCTTGTCGGCGTCCGGACGCTTGACCTTTCCCGGGAGGCTTTCCTTCTTCTGCCAGCTGCCCTTGCCGTCGACCACGACCAGCCCGATCCGCTGGTGCGGATCGCTGCCGCCGAGGCAGAGCCGCCGCTCCCCTTCGTGCCCGGCGCGGCTGAGCCCGAGGCAGAGGTAGCGGGCGCCCGCGTTCCGCACGTCCGGCCGCGCCTGCAGCTTCGCCAGCGCCACGGGCTTTGCCGTGCGCACCGTGAAGACCAGCTCCCTCCCAGCCTGGAAGAGGTCGGCATGCTCCAAGCGCTGGCGTCGCGCCGACGCTCCCGCCGGCGCGAGCAGCAGCAGGCTCGCGGCGAGCGCGGCGGCGCACAGGATCTTGCGGGAGAAGGAGACGGGCAGGCGCACCCATTTCATCACTACCGTGTTCGATCCAGTTGTGATCCCCCTCCGGCAGAAGAAGCGCACCCTCCTCGCGCTGCCCCTGGCTCTCGTCGTCCTCGCCGCGCTCCTCGTGGGCGCATCGGCGAGCGCCGCGCCGGCCGGGACCGGCGGCGCCGGGCAGGTCGAAAGCGGCGGCAACGTCAGCAACTCGGCCTTCGACCGGCAGGGCCAGTGGGTCTGGTACGTCTCGCGCTCGGAGGGCGGCAGCGTCGGCGCGATCATCGCCCGCGCCAAGCGCAACGACGTCGGCACCGTCTATATAAAGGCGGGCGACGGCAGCGGCGCCTGGAGCCAGTTCAGCCGCGGCCTCGTCACCGCCCTGCACCGCGGCGGCCTCAGCGTCTGCGCCTGGCAGTTCGTCTACGGCGACAACCCCGTCGCCGAGGCCAGGGTCGCCGCCGCGGCGGTGAAGAAGGGGGCCGACTGCTTCGTGATCGACGCCGAGGCCGACTACGAGGGCAAGTACGCCGCCGCCGACCGCTACGTCCGCGCCCTGCGCGCCCGGATCGGCGACGCCTACCCGCTCGGCCTCGCCGCCTTCCCTTATGTCGACTACCACCCGTCCTTCCCCTACTCGGTCTTCCTCGGACCGGGGGGCGCGACCTACAACCTGCCGCAGATGTACTGGAAGACGATCGGCACCTCGGTCCGCACCGTCTTCGAGCACACCTACCTCTACAACCGCATCTACGGCCACCCGATCTACCCGCTCGGCCAGACCTACGAAGCGCCCGGCAGCGCCGCGATCAGGCTCTTCCGCCGCTTCGCCGCCAGCTACGGCGGGCTGGCGCCGAGCTGGTGGTCCTGGCAGGAGACCAACGGCCAGGAGTGGGGGGCGCTCGGCGCCGACAGCGCCCTGCAGCCGGTCCCCGGCTACCGGCTCGAAATCGTCCACCCGCTGCTGAAGCGCAAAGCCAGCGGCGACATGGTCGTCTGGGCGCAGGAGCACCTCGTCGCCGCCGGCGCCGACCTTCCCATCACCGGCATCTTCGGCCGCCAGACCGCCCGCGCCGTCCGCCTCTTCAAAGAAGCCCGCGGCCTGCCCGCCAACGGCATCGTCGACACCGAAACCTGGAACGCCCTACTGGCCTTCACGCCCTACCGCCCGCGCTGGACCGCCGCCGGCGCGAGCACCACGATCACGGCCCGCGCCGAGGCGGCGACCCGCCCGCTCTCGGCGAGGCTGCCGGCCAAGGCCTACGAGATCCCGCCGGACCAAGGGTCCCGCTAGTTCGTCTGTTCCTTTTTGGTCCTATTCCCCGATAAGGAACAGACGAATGGGTCGGTCAGGCGCTGATCCGCGTCGTCAGCCGGCCGAGGGTCGGCGAGGTGACGACGACCTCGTCGCCGTCGGCGAGCCAGACGCGCGGCTTGCGCCCCATGCCGACGCCCTCGGGGGTGCCGGTGGAAACGACGTCGCCGGGCTCGAGCGTCATCAGCTTCGAGAGCTGGACGACGAGCTCGGGGATGCCGAAGATCAGGTCGTCGGTGGCGCCGCTCTGCATCTCCTCGCCGTTGAGGGTGAGGCCGATCCCGATCTTGTCCGGCGGCCCCGCCTCGTCGGCAGTTACCAGGTAGGGACCGCACGGCGCCGAGCCGTCGAACACCTTGCCCGGCATCCACTGCGGCGTCGCCCCCTGCAGGTCGCGCGCCGAGAGGTCGTTGAGGAGCGTGTAGCCGGCGACGTGGTCGAGCGCCTCGGCCTCATCCACGTCCTTCGCCCGCCGTCCGACGACGAAGGCGACCTCTGCCTCGTAGTCGGTCTTGCCGGTCGGCACCTGCACCGTCGCCCCGTCCGCCACCAGCGCGTTCGGGTACTTGGCGAAGATCGTCGGGACGTCCGGCAGCGCCTCGACGTCGACCCCGACCTCAGCCGCGTGCTTGCGGTAGTTCAGCCCGATGCAGACGATCTTCTCGGGGTCGGGGATCGGCGCCAGCAGCTGCACGGCCGAGAGGGGGTGGGAGGGAGCGCCGGTGTCGCCGAGCCGCCCGCGGAGGTCCTCGACCCGCCCGTGGGCGATCAGCTCCTTGAGGCTCCCCCGGTGCGGCTCGCCCAGGAGCGCCCAGGCATCGACGACCCGGTCGTCCTCCAGGACTCCGGCCCGTGCTCCGTCACCTATGTCGAAAGTGACCAGCTTCACGGGCCGGAGCCTAGAGGACCCCTCTAGGCCCGAGCCGGCTCCGGCTCGGCCTCGAACGCCGTGTCGACCAGCGTCTCCCGCTCGATGTCGGACTCCCGCACCAGCCACAGCGCCAGCGCCGCGCCGGCGAACGAGAGCAGGGCGCCGAGCACGAGGATCTCGTTCAGGCCGTGGATGAAGCCCTGTTCGGCGGCGTTTCGCGCCGCGTCCCGGGCGCCGGCCGGCAGGCTGGAGACCGCCTGCGGCAGCGCGCCCGAGGAGGTCGCCTCGACGAGGCCGCGGGCCTGGTCGTGGTCGAGCGAGCCGCCCGCGACCGATTGCGTCTTCGCCGCGCCGGCGCCGAGGAAGATCGCTCCCCAGGTGGCGATGCCGACCGCGATCCCGACCTGGCGGAAGGTGTCGTTGATCCCGGCCGCCATCCCGCTCTGCTCTTTCGGCACCACGCTGAGCGCGACGTCGGCGATCACCGGGTTCAGCAGCCCGACGCCGACGCCGCTGATCAGGAAGCCGAGCAGCAGCGCGGTCCACTCCGAGTCCACCTGCAAGCCGGACATCAGCGCCAGCCCGACCCCCGTCAGCGCCAGCCCGGCCGCCATCAGGTAGCGGGCCTGGACCCGGGCCAGCGCCATCCCCGAGAGCGGCGCGACGATGAACGAGGCGACCGTGATCGGCAGGTAGCGCAGCCCGGCTTCGATCGGCGAGAGGCCGAGGAAGCTCTGCAGGAAGAGGGTTAGGTAGAGGAACAGCGCGAACATCGACCCCGAGACCGCGAAGGCCGCCAGCTGCACGCCGGTGAAGGCGCGGCGGCGGAAAAGACCAAGCGGGAGCATCGGTTGCTCGACGCGGCGCTCGATCGCGAAAAACGCAGCCAGCAGCGCCGCCGCGGCGACGAAGAGCCCCACGATCAGGGCGCTGCCCCAGCCCTCGTCGTTGCCGCGGACCAGCGCCAGCACGAGGACGAAGAGCGCGCTGGAGAAGGTGACGAGCCCGCCCCAGTCGATCCGGGTCGCGTTCGGGTCGCGGGACTCGGCGACCTTCCAGTAGGTGACGGCGATCGCCGCCAGCCCGATCGGCACGTTGAGCAGGAAGACCGACTCCCAGCCGAGGGCGTCGGTGAGGACGCCGCCGACCAGCGGGCCGACCGCGACCGCGATCCCGATCGTGCCGCCGTAGATCCCCATCGCCATCCCGCGTTCGGGGCCGCTGGGGAACTCCTGGGCGACCAGCGCCAGGGAGACGGCGAACATCACCGCGCCGCCGACGCCCTGCAGGCCGCGGGCGAGGTTGAGAAAGGTCGGGTCCGGCGCCAGCGCGCAGAGCAGCGAGGCGACGGAGAAGATGCCGAGGCCGATCGCGAAGACGCGGCGGCGGCCGAGCCGGTCGGCGAGCGAGCCGGCGGTCAGCACCAGCGCCGCCAGCGAGAGCGCGTAGGCGTCGATCACCCATTGCAGGTCGGTGAAGCTGCCGCCGAGGTCTCGCTGGATCGCCGGCAGCGCCGTGTTGACCACGGTGATGTCGAGCAGCAGCATGAAGGTGGCGACGCAGACCGCGCCGAGCGTCCACCACTTGCGATTAGTGGCGCCGGGGGAGCTGTTCGCCGTCAGGGTCGAATCCATTTGAGGTCTCCTGGTCATCGAGTACAATTCGTAAGGTAACCTGGTCAGGCTGCCTTACAACAAGGCGACCTTATCAGGCTCCCTGACGAAATGACTCCCGGCTCGAAAAACGCCTCCGACTGGATCCCCCTCCCGGGGCTGCTCGACATCGCCTCCGAAGCGCTGTTCGCCGAGTTCCGGGCCGAGCTGGAGAAGTCCGAATACGGCGACATCCGGCCCACCCACGGCTGCGTCTTCCGCTTCGTCCAGGACGAGGGCCTGCGGCTCACCGAGATCGCCGAGCGGGCGAAGCTGACCAAGCAGTCGGTGGGGGAGATCGTCGACGACCTCGTGCAGCGCGGCTACGCGAAGCGGATCCCGGACCCCGACGACCGCCGCGCCAAGCTGATCTGCCTGACCGAGCGCGGCGAAGCGGCCCAGGCCCACGGCCGCAAGCTCTTCGCCAAGGTCGAGAAGCGCTGGGCCGAGCGCTACGGCGCCGAGCGGATCGCCGCCCTGCGCGAGCTGCTGGAGGAGATCGCCGCGGTGGAGGCGCCCTTCGCGGCCCCGGAGCTCGCCCACGCCGAGCCCGCAGCCGCCTGACCTGGCAGGGAACCGCGCCAAGCCGCCGAATCCCTTCCCGATGCCGTTCGACCTGCGCTCAACCGACAAGCTCCTCGAGGGCCTCGTCGTCCTCTTCTACGCCGCCATCGGCCTGGCCCTGCTGGCGACCCTCCTCGGCTCGCCCGGCTGGGGATTCCTCTTCCTCCTCCTCGGCTCCGCCGGCCTGGTGGTCCGCACGGCGCTCGAAGTCCAGCAGCGCCCCCGCAGCCGCACCGCTCAAAGCCCGCCGCCCCCCGCCAACCGCTAGATTTGCCCCCCGGGCCGCCGCGCGGCCCATCCCGAAGCACCCCTCGGGGGCGTAGCTCAGTTGGTTAGAGCGCCGGCCTGTCACGCCGGAGGTCGCGGGTTCGAGTCCCGTCGCTCCCGCTCCTAGCGGCCCTTGACCAACTGCTGGACGCGGGCGAAGGAGATGCCGAGGACATCTGCGAGCTCTCTTCGGCTGTGACCTTCCTGGCTCACCTCACGGAGCAGGCGATCGCGTTTGAGGCGAGCGGTGCGAAGTCTCAGCTCTGCATGGCGTCGATGCCGCTCCGCCTCGGCCAGCTCGCGGACGGTCCTGCTGGGGTGGTCGAACTCGGGCACGAAGGGCATCGGGAGCGGATCCCCCGAGTGTTCCTCCCAGGTTTTTGGGGAGAGGCGAATGGTCCCCGAGGGAAGCTCGCTGTTGCAGTGCCGCCGGCACCACCGCAAGAGGTCCTCGTCTGAGTGGGCCACGTCCCTATCGATCTCCACCCAAACGCCATAGCGGCTGGTCTTGCGGATTCTGCCCCCAACCAGCTCCTTCACCGTTGTCGAGCGAACTCCCGGGGCGGCGATGATGGCGGCGTCGGGAACCTTTTCGAACCAGTTCCCGTTCCATTCGACCAGGTCGATGGGGTCACCGAGATAGCGTGACCGCCGGAACTCGCGGGCGTCAGGCGGGATAATGGACGTCAGGTTCATTTCAACCCTGTACAGCAACCTACACGCTTAATCCTCTTGTCTGCAAGCGCGCGTCAGGTTGAAGTTGAGGAAATCCTGACTCTAGAGCCATTTGCGAGGCTCCCGAGGAGAAGGTTCAGGACTTGTTGACTAGCTCAAAAAACACTGAGTATAGCCTTCATGATCAGTGGTGCATGCGTAAGTCCTCAAGGCCGGCCGACCGCCACTCGGAGTAGGCCCGCGGGACGAGGGTTCAGCCTTACATCCAACGAGGCGGATCCAGACCGAGCTCGTCGGTTGCGGGGCCCGGGGTACCCCGGGCCCTTTTTCGTGCCTCGCCGTCTAATACCGCGGCGGCTGATCCCGGTACGCCGGGTCACGAACTTCGCGGCGTTCTTCGACCGGGGGGACCTCGCCGGGGGCAACCGGGCGGGTTCGGCGGGACCAGACGATTTCCTGGAAGAGGCCTATTAGGAGGCCCGCGGCTCCGGCGATCATCAGGATCACGCCGATGGTGTCGATGCTGACGCCCTGGACGTGGATGTTGGTCGCGAACTTGAGGATCGCGCCGACGGCTATGAGGAAGATGCCTGCTCCAATAGTCATGGCGGCTGAATACCCCGGGTTTGGATCGACAAACCGGTGCGGACGATCAGGTCCCTAGGGCGGTCCAGAGCTTGCGCTCGGCGTCGAGCACATGCTCGGCTCCCGCCCCGACCGCCCCCCACAGCTCCGGTCGAGGCTCGTCGTCTTCGCTCGCGGCCCGGAACGCCTCGGCCAGCTCGGTCCAGCGGGCCGCCGCCTCGGTCGCCAGCGGCGCCTCCTCGCGTCCCACCTCCGCCAGGAACCTCGAGTACATCAGCCGGAAGCAGCCGCCGCCGGTGCCGCGGCGCTCGATCACCTGGTAGGCGAAGCGGGCGCACCACTGCCAGTCGGAGACGGCCTCTGGCCAGGAGCCGGCCTCGGCCGCGAGGCGCTCCAGCGCCGGCACGCCGGCGAACTCGCCGAAGGGCGGCTCCAGCATCTCGCTCGCCGCGCGGGCGATCGCCCGCGGCACCGCCGCCTCCAGCGCCGCGCGGTCGACGTCGCCCGCGACGGTGAACATGTGCCCTTCGAGCGGGTAGGCGGGGTGGCCGCTGTGGCGGGCCCGGGCGAGGTTCTCCAGGCGCGTCGTCTGCAGCTCCTCGAAGCCGGTGTCGGAGAGCCGGGCGACCTCCTCGTCGTAGCCGGCGAGGACCACCGCGTGCCCCGGGAAGTGGGCCGAGTTGCCGTAGTGGTCCAGGTAATAGATGTCGGTGAGGAGCAACGCCGGCCGGCCCTCGTCGACCGTCGCCCGCGCCGCCTCCCAGGCCGCGGCGCCGTCCTCCTCGGCGAAGGTGGCCAGCTCCAGCGCCGCCCCGGTCAGCTCGCGGAAGGTCTCCTCCAGCCGCGCGGTGCGGCCGTTGAACCAGCGCGTCGGCGAGCCGTCGTCGAGCGCCAGGTAGTAGAAGCCGGCGCCGGCGCCCAGCCCAAAGGCCATCTCCTCGCTGATCTCCACGCCGTGGAAGGCGAGCAGGTTGCGCAGCGCGGTCGAGCCGCAGTGGTTGCCGGGGGTGTGGGTGAAGCCGGGGACGGAGGGCATTGCCCAATAGTCTCTCGCGCCGATGCACGAACTAGACGTGAGAGTCCTGCGCTGGATGCGCACGCATGGCCACTCGCCGGGTCTCGAGGGCGCCGCGGTCGCCCTCGGCAAGGCCGGCAACAACGGCCTGGTCTGGTTCGTCCTCGGCGCGGCGCTGGCCGTGATCGACAGCTCGCGCTGGGAATCGTGGCTGATCTGCGCCCTGCTCGGGCCGGTCGCGATCGGGCTCAACTACGGGATCAAGCTCCTCGTCAAGCGCCCGCGGCCGGTGCTCGAGGGCCTGCCGCCGCTCGGCGGCGCCCCCAGCAGCCTCAGCTTCCCCTCCGCCCACGCCACCTCCTCCTTCGCGGTGGCGACGGCGATGGTCCGGGTCGACCCGGCGATGGCCGGCGCCTTCGTCGTCGCCATCGCGCTCTCGCTCGGCCGGCCCTACCTCGGCATGCACTACCCCTCCGACGTCCTCGCCGGCGCCTTCATCGGCGTCGCCCTAGGCCTGATCGTCCCGCTCACCTTCTGATGGGGGGCGCCCGGTGAAGGTCGGGATCGTCGGGCTGCCGAACGCCGGCAAGTCGACCCTCTTCAACGCCCTGACCAAGGGCGGCGCCCAGATGGGCGACTACCCGTTCACGACGATCGAGCCGAACGTCGCCGTCGCCCAGGTCCCCGACGAGCGGCTGGAGCAGGTCGCCGCGACCGTCGGTGCCTCCGAGCGGGTGCCGGCGAAAATCGACTTCCACGACATCGCCGGCCTCGTCAAAGGCGCCTCCGAAGGCGAGGGCCTCGGCAACCAGTTCCTCGCCTCGATCCGCGAGACCGACGCGATCTGCCACGTCGTCCGCTGCCACACCGGCTCCGACGTGCCGCACCCCGACGGCCGCGTCGACCCGCTCGCCGACATCGAGACGATCGAGACCGAGCTGGTGCTCGCCGACTACGACCAGGTCGAGCGCCGCCTCCCGCGCGTCGCCAAGCAGGCGAAGTCGGGCGACAAAGAGGCGCAGGTCGAACACGAGTGGCTGCAGGCCGTGCACGAGGCGCTCGCCGCCGGACGCCCGGCCCGCTCGATCCCGGTGCCGGAAGCCGCGCCGAACGCGGTGCGCAACCTGCAGGCGCTGACCACCAAGCCGATCCTCTACGTCGCCAACGTCGACGAGGGGGACGCCGAGCCGCCCGAAGCGGTCGTCTCCCACGCCAACTCGGTCGGCGCCGGGGTGGTCGCGGTCAGCGCCCGGATCGAGGCCGAGCTGGCCGAGCTCGACGCCGCCGAAGCGGAGGAGATGCGCGAGTCCTACGGGGTCGAGGGCTCCGGCCTCGCCCGCCTCGTCCGCGCCGCCTACGACCTCCTGGAGCTGATCACCTTCTTCACCGCCGGGGAGGGCAAGGAGGCCGTCGCCCGGCCCCTGCGCCGCGGCGCGACCGCGCTGGAAGCGGCAGGAACCATTCACACCGAGATCATGGAAGCGTTCATCAAAGCCGAAGTGATCGGCTGGCGGCAGCTCGTCGAGTGCGGCGGCTACGCGCCCGCCCGTGACAAGGGGCAGCTGCGGATCGAGGGTCGCGATTACCTCGTCGCCGACGGCGACGTGATCACGATCAAGGTCTGAGCCGCGCGGCGCAGCTCGGCTGAGACCTGACCGCCCCGCCGATCGGTGCTGCATCGGGGCGGAACCCATCAGGCCTCAGCCACCCTTGTGAATGGAGGTGGCGGGGTAGGTCTGCCCGCACTCGTTGAACTGCATACACATCACCTCCTTCCCGCGCCGGAAGCGTCCTTCACGGCGACATGACGGTTCCTATTACTTCGACCGGTCCGAGTAAAGGGCTCTAGCTAGCCATATTCCCGCATCGTCCGAGCATTTATGCCCTAATGTGATCGCTCCTGTGAAGTCGAACAATCGAAAGGGTCAGGGGATGGAGGAGAGCGGGTTCGGGGGGAAGAAGCGGACCGTGACGATCTTCAACGCCCTCAAGCACCCGCTGCGGGTGCGGATCCTCGAAGTCCTCAACGAAGGCCCGCGCAGCCCCAGCCAGTTCGTCGCCGAGGGGCTGATTCCGAGAGAGAGCTACAACAGCTACCAGCAGGCTCTCTCGCTCGCCTCCTACCACTTTCGCGAGCTGGAGAAAGAAGGGTGCCTGGAGGTGGTCGAATCGATCCCGCGGCGGGGAGCGGTCGAGCACGTCTACCGGGGGCTGGCGGGCGTCTTCGTCGACGACGCCGAATTCGAGGCGATGGACGGGACCAGCCGCCGCCAGCTCTCGCGCATCTCGCTGCAGGGGATGATCGCCAGGGCCGACCGGGCGATCGCCGAAGACACCTTCGACGCGCGCGCCGACCGCCACCTGACCTGGATGCCGATGCAGCTCGACGAGCGCGGCTGGAACGAAGCCATCGCCAGGCTGGCGGCGACCTTCGAGGAGCTGACCCAGATCCGGCGCGACGCTGGCGACCGCCTCGCCGCCTCGGGCGAGGAGGTGATCCCGGCGACGGTGGCGATGCTGGGCTTCGAGTCGCCGCCACCGCCTCCCCTGCGCTGAGGCCGTGTCGACTTTGTGGCCCTAGGGATCACAAAGTCGACATGCCCTTAGGCTTCCGGGCATGGAGGAACGGGCCCGGTACCCCGAGGTCGCCGCCAAGGCCGGCCACTACGAGAGCTTCTACATCAAGGCCTGCCGCCCAGACGGGGGGCAGGGGGTGTGGATCCGCCACACCGTCCACAAGCGGCCGGGGGCCGAGCCGAACGGCTCGATCTGGTTCTGCCTCTTCGACCGCGAGGCGCCGGCGCCGCGGGCGACCAAGGTGACGGTCCCCGCCGCGCAGCTCGAGGCGCCGGCCGGCGACTGGATCCGCGTCGCCGACGCGACCATCGGCCCCGGCCGCGCCGAGGGCTCGGTCGAGACCGAGGCGCTCAGCGCCGCCTGGTCGTTCACCTTCGCCGGCGACGCCGCGCCCTGCAAGTACCTGCCGGCCGACTGGCTCTACAAGGCGCCGCTGCCGAAGACCAAGTTCCTGGCGCCGTTCCCCGACGCGCGCTTCGAGGGGCGCCTGACGGTCGATGACGAACCGTTCGAGCTGAGCGGCTGGCCGGGGATGATCGGCCACAACTGGGGGAGCGAGCATGCCGAGCGCTGGGTCTGGCTCGAGGGCACCGGCTTCCCCGACGCCCCCGGCACCTACTTCGACGCCGGCGCCGCCCGCGTCCGCCTCGGCTCCCGCGTCAGCCCCTGGATCCCCTCCGGGATGCTGGTGCTCGACGGCGAGGCACATCGGCTCGGCGGCCTCGGCGCGATCCGCTCGGCCCGGATCGAGGAGCAGCCGACCGTCTGCAGCTTCTCGCTGCCCGGCAGGGACATCGTCGTCCACGGCCGCGTCGCGGCACCGGAGAAGGACTTCGTCGGCTGGGTCTACGCCGACCCGAAGGGCCCCGAGCACAACACCGTCAACTGCTCGGTGGCCGACCTCGAGCTGACGGTCGAACGCCCCGGCCTGCCGCCGCGCGAGCTGACCCTGCCCGGCGGCGGCGCCTACGAGCTGGGGATGCGCGAGACCCCAGGTCAACAACAAGATCACGGCATCCCGATCCAGCCGTACCCCGACGGCTGACGGGGCGCTCTTGTTACCCAGGAGGACGGAAAAGCGCCCCGGCCCAGCGGGGGCACTGCGGTACTGGTGGATCTGGCTTTTCGTCGCGCCGCTCGTGGCGTGGGCGGTCATCCGCGTCTTCGGCCTCGACCGTGGTGTGCCGCTGGTGCCGATCATGGCCTTCACTCCCTACGTCGCCATCGCCGCCTTCCTCGTCGCCGGCGTTGCACTGGCGCTGCGCAACTGGGCCGCGACGGCGGTGGCCGGGCTGGTCGCCCTCGTCCTCGCCGCAGCGGTGCTGCCGCGGGCGATCGGCGACGGGACGATCGACCCCGGCAGCCGCGAGACCCTCTCCGTCGTCTCCGCCAACGTCTACCGCGGCAAAGGCGACCCGGCGGCGCTGGTCGCACTGGTCGACCGCCACGAAGCCGACCTGCTCGCCGTCCAGGAGCTGACGCCGCGCTTCGCCCGCGGGCTGCGGGAGGCCGGGATCTTCCGCCGCCTGCCGCACGCGGTCGTCCAGGTCCGCCAGGGCGCGGCCGGTGGCGGGATCTACTCGCGGCTGCCGCTGCGCCCGATCGCCTCCGGCTCCCCGACCTTCTTCCGCCAGCCACGCGCCGCCCTGAGCCTCCCAAGCGGCCGCCGGGTCCGGGTCGCCGACGTCCACCCGCTGACCCCCGGCCGGACCGGGATCGACGTCTGGGAAGACTCGCTCGGCGACCTTCCCTCGACCGGCGAAGGGCCGCCGTGGGTCCTGGTCGGCGACTTCAACGCCACCCTCGACCACTCGCGGCTGCGCGAAGTCCTCGACCGCGGCTACCGCGACGCTGGCGACGTTGCCGGGCAGGGGCTGGTCCCGACCTGGCCGAACCGCGACCACGACCTGCCGCTGGTGATCACGATCGACCACGTCCTCGCTGACGAGCGTCTGGGGATCGTCGGATACGGCGTCGACGACCTGCCGGGCTCCGACCACCGCTCGATCCACGCGGTGCTAGCGCTGCCCTGATGGCACCTGCTGAGTCGCGATCGCTTGCTTCAGCAGGTTGAGTGAACCCTCCCAGTAATCGACCACAGCGGTGACAAGGTGGACGTGCTCGGGAAGGACGGCGATAGTCCGTTGCTGCCGATCGGCGTTCGATTGCGTGCTGACTGCGACCACTCCCGAGATGCTCCGGGCGAACTTGATCAGCTCATGGCAAGCGGCGTACTCAGTCGAGTGGTACACCTCATCGAGGGTCAAGCCGGTGGCCTTCAGGGTGGCAACGTGGTCTCCAAGCAACAAGTGGGTTCCACTTGCCAAGGCGAGAGCGCTGACACGGCGTAGCACCTCTCGTTCTGGGTGCAGGGGTTCGGCGGTGTGCAATTCGTGCTCTCGCAGCGATGCGCTGAAGGAATCGGCAGCGTAAAGGGGCAGGGGTTCACCCTTGCGGTGGAACCTTCCGGTATAGCGAGCCGGCTCCCCAATTCGATCCCGCGCATCGATCCCGAAGGGCGTATTCCGGAATACGACTAGGCGGCCAGTCGCGAGGTGAAGGGAGTCTTCGAGCATTCCTTCTTTAAGCATCCGCGCAGCGGGGTATCGTCCCCCCATCGTACCTGACAATTACCCAGACAACCACCGGACTTCGAATGGCTATATACCTTGACAAAATTATTGTCATCAGCTATCTTCCTCGGTCGCCAGTCAGCCACATAGGTCTTCCAAGAGGGAAGAGCGGATGACTTCAGATGTAGTTAAAGAGATCGAGCAAGCTCGAGAGCCCGCTGATGCCGCTTTGATGGCTCACCAGCTTCTCGCACTCACTGCTGACGAGATTGCAACGGCTACCGGGGCTGACCAACGCACCGTGAGGCGCTGGTGGCACAACGGCTCCTCTCCGACTCAGTACCGCCGCCAGCTCGATGACTTGCGAGCAATCGCGGAGATTCTTTCTGCGACCCTGAAGGAGGACGCGATCGGGTCTTGGTTGCGCAGTCGGAGCCGCTATCTCAAGTATGAGCGTCCGCTGGAGGCCCTGGGTCGGGGCGAATTTGACGAGGTCAGAGAAGCCGCGTTCGCATATGTAGAGGGTGCGTCCCTTTAGCCGACGACCTTCTCGAAGGTCATCCAGGTGTCGTAGCCCCCGAGCGCGACCGAGAGCTCGGAGCCGGTGACGGTCGAGGTGCCGCCGGTGCCGACGAGCTTGGCGCTGACGATCCGCGGCGAGACCCCGGTCTTGGTGATCACCACCCGTTTCAGCTTCCCCTGCAGGTAGGCGTCGAGCCGGGAGCTGATTTCCGGGCCGGTGAAGTCGAGCGTCCACTTGTGCAGCGGGCAGTAGTAGTCGTAGGGGTCGGGGACGCCGACCAGATAGGGCACCGGCGAGCCGAAGACGTTGACGGCGCTCTCGGTGTGGCCGCCCGAGCAGGCCGAGTAGAGCGTCTGGGCGACCTGGCCCCCGTACATGACGACCTGGCCGCGGGTGGCGGCGACCGCGTCGTTGGTGCGCTCGTACTCGCTTTCCAGCCCCTCGTAGACCTGGCTGCGGGTGTCGGAGTAGAGGTCGAAGCCGTTGCCGCCGACGTCGCCGGTCAGCGCGATCGAGCGCACCGCGACCGCCTGGGCCTTCAGCTCCTCGGTCGGCCAGGAGGGAGGCACCTCGTTCGGCATCACGCCTTTGACGTACTGCTCCAGGGCCAGCGCGTTGACGACGTTCAGCGAGCCGGCCTCGCTTTCGGTCGGCACCGTCTCCAGCGCGCCGCGGAAGGTCCCGACGCCGGCGATCGCGATCGTCCCGCGCCCCGCCGCCCGCAGTTTCCGCCCGCAGATCGCCAGCCGTTTGCCGCCGGAGCTGCGCAGCAGCACCGAGTTGCCGTTGCGGTGCGCCTCGTAGCTGCGGCGCGGGTCGAGCCGCTCGCCACAGGCGCTGGTCGCGCCGCTGAAGCCGACGTCGCCGGGGGAGATGTCGAGCAGGACGCGCACCACCCGCGCTTTTTCCACCGTGCCGAGGCTCGTCCCCGTGTAGTAGTGGCCGAGGATGAAGCGGTAGTTCTTGCCCGCCTTGGCGTAGCCGTAGGCGCCGTAGGCGCTCATCCCGACCCCGTGTCCGAAGCCGCGCCCGTGGACGACCCAGCTGACGTTGGCCTGGGCGGCCGCCGGCCAGGCGAAGACCAGCAGCGCGGCGGTCAGGAGGAGGTGTCTCACGAGCTTGGACATCTCTGAGCCAACAGATTCAACAATCAGGAGTAGCGGCCTGCCTATCCGGGGACGTAACCTGGATATATGACGGCCACCGACCACAAGCTTCTTGCCGCCGGCGAGTGGATGGAGACCGGCGAGTGGGGCGAGGTGAAGAGCCCCTATGACGGCAGTGTCGTCGGCCGGGTCGCGCTGGGCGACGAAGCGCTCGCCGAGCGGGCGATCGAGGCCGCTCACGAGGCCTTCGAGAACGCCGACTTCCCCCAGCACAAGCGCGCCGCGGTGCTGGAGCGGGCGGCCGAGCTGGTCGCCGAGCGCCGCGACGACCTGGCGGCGACGATCGCCGCCGAGGCCGGCAAGCCGATCAAGACCGCCACGGTCGAGGCCGAACGCTGCGTCTCCACGCTGGAGTTCTCCGCGGTCGAGGCGCGCAAGCTCACCGGCGGCACGGTGCCGATGGACGCTGCCCCGGCCGGGGCCGGCAAGCTCGGCGTGATGCTGCGCGTCCCCTACGGGGTGGTCGGCGCGATCAGCCCCTTCAACTTCCCGCTCAACCTCGTCGCCCACAAGCTCGGGCCGGCGATCGCCGCCGGCAACGCCGTCGTCCTCAAGCCCGCCGGGCAGACCCCGATCTCGGCCCTGAAGTTGGCCGAGATCCTGGTCGAGGCGGGCCTGCCGGAGAACTGGCTCTCGGTCGTGCCGGGGCCGGGCTCCAAGGTCGGCAACACGATCGTCGAGCACCCGCTGACCAAGGCGATCACCTTCACCGGCTCCGCCCCTGTCGGCTGGGACATCCGCTCCAAGGTCCCGCACAAGAAGGTCAACCTGGAGCTCGGCTCCAACGCGCCGCTGATCGTCAACGACGACGGCGACTGGGAAGCGGCGGCCGACAAAGCCCAGATCCACGCCTTCTCCCACGCCGGCCAGAGCTGCATCTCGATCCAACGGATCCTCGTCCACGAGGCCGTCGCCGACGAGTTCGTCGCGCGGCTCGTCGCCAACGTCGAGAAGCTGACCGTCGGCGACCCGCTCGACGAGGGCACCGACGTCGGGCCGCTGATCACCCCCGACGACCGCGACCGGGTCAAGCAGTGGGTCGACGAGGCGGTCTCGGGCGGGGCGGAGCTGCTGACCGGGGGAGAGCTGGTCGACGAGGGCCGCTGCCTCGCCCCGACCCTGCTGAAGGCGCCGCCGAAAGAGGCCAAGGTCTGGTGCGAGGAGATCTTCGGCCCGGTGGCGACGATCGACACCTTCACCGAGTTCGACGAGGCCCTGCGCCTGGCCAACGACTCCAAGTTCGGCCTCCAGGCGGGCGTCTTCACCCGCGACATCGGTCGCGGCCTGCAGGCCGGCCGCACCCTGGAGTTCGGCGGCGTCCTGATCAACGAGGTGCCGACCTTCCGCACCGACCAGCAGCCCTACGGCGGCGTCAAGGACTCCGGCAACACCCGCGAGGGTCCGGCCTACGCCGTCTACGAGCTGACCGAGGAGCGCTTCGTCACGCTGCAGGGCTGAGGCGGCCGCCCTACCCGCCGTCCACTGGCCCGGTTCCCTCCGGCCGCTGCCGGGCCGGAACCGGCTCCCGCGTCTCGTCCTCGTGGTCGGGAAGCGCGAAGCGGCCGATCCGCGAGGTGTCGAGGTCGCGGCGGACGAGGCGGCGGAGGAAGTAGTTGCAGGCGTGGACGTGGATCCGCGACTGGGTCTGGACGTAGATCCGCCGCGAGATCCCGCTCAGCGCCGGGTAGTAGTTCGCCACCTCGACCGCGACCCGCAGGTGCGACTGGCCCGCGGCCTCGTCGTCGATCCGTTGGATGTCGATCTCCAGGTAGCCGGCGCCGTCCCTTCCCTGCCGGGAGACGAGTAGACCGCGCTCGATCCGCCAGCGGACGATCCCGCGGCAGCGGTTCATCTCGTATTCGGGCGTCTTGAAGGTCAGCAGCCGCAGGCGCGGATGGATCAGCACCACGTAGCGGGCGCCCTCGGAGTACTCGACGTGGATCAGCCCCAGCGAGAACCGGCGCATCGTGCTCCAGTAGGTGCGGGCGACCCGCTCCAGGTTCGCGGCGTTCCAGCGCCCTTCGAGCTCGCGGGTGGGGAGGTCGATCCTGGCGGCCTGGGTCGAGGTGACGGCCCCGGTCCCCGGATCGATCGAAGTCTCGTCGGTCGGCTCGTGGAGGACGGCACCCGCCACCGCCGTCCGCCCGCGCCGCCCACGCATCGGCATCGGCATCAGCCCATGTTAGGAGGGCGCCGAGGTGGGACCCCCCGGCGCGCCGCTACTCGTGCGGGCGCGCCATGCGGCGGTGGTCCAGCGCCTCCTCGAGCACCGCGGGCTCGACGCCCTGCTCGAGCGCGACCTCGCGCAGCGAGCGGCCCGACTCCGCCGCCGTCTTGACGATGTCCGCGGCACGGTCGTAGCCGATGTGCGGGTTGAGGGCGGTGGCCGTCGCCAGGGTCGCCTCGGCGTGGCGCTCGGTCATCTCCTCGTTCGCCTCCAGGCCGGCGACGCATTTCTCGTTCAGCAGGCGTGAGGCGCTGGCGAGCAGCTTGATCGAGTCGAGCAGGTTGCGGGCGATCAGCGGCACGCGGACGTTGAGCTCGAACTGGCCCTGGCTGCCGGCGACGGTGACCGCGGCGTCGTTGCCGATCACCTGGGCGGCGACCTGGATCACGACCTCCGGGATCACCGGGTTGACCTTGCCGGGCATGATCGAGGAGCCCTTCTGCAGCTCCGGCAGGCGCAGCTCGGCGAGGCCGGCGCGCGGGCCGGAGCCCATCAGCGCCAGGTCGTTGGCGATCTTGTTGAGCGAGACCGCGTAGACCTTGAGCGCGCCCGAGAGCTCGACCAGGGCATCGCGGTTGGCCTGCGCCTCGAAGGGATCGAGCGGACCGGAGATCTCGAGGCCGGTGTCGGCGGCGAGCTTCTCGCGGACCTTGGCGGCGAACTCGGGATGCGTGTTGAGCCCGGTGCCGGTGGCGGTGCCGCCGAGCGGGATCTGGCCGACCCGCCGCAGCGTGCCCTCGACCCGCTGGACGCCGAGCCGGACCTGCGCGGCGTAGCCGCCGAACTCCTGGCCCAGGGTGACGGGAACCGCGTCCATCAGGTGGGTGCGGCCGGCCTTGACGACGTCGGCGAACTGCTCGGCCTTGCTTTTCAGCGCGCCCTCGAGCCCGCCCATCGCCGGCAGCAGGTCGTGGGTCACCTCATCGAGCGCCGCCAGGTGGACGGCGGAGGGGAAGACGTCGTTGGAGGACTGGCCCATGTTGACGTGGTCGTTGGCGTGGGCCCCGTCGCCCGCGAGGTTGGCGATCACCTCGTTGGCGTTCATGTTCGAGGAGGTGCCGGAGCCGGTCTGGAAGACGTCAATCGGGAACTGGTCGTCGTGCTCGCCCTCGGCGATCGCCTGGCCGGCGGCGGCGATCCGCTCCGCGAGGTCCGGCTCGAGCCCGCCCAGGGCGCCGTTGGCCTCCGCCGCCGCGCCCTTGATCCGGCCCAGCCAGCGCACGACCGGCACCGGCACCCGCTCGCCCGAGACCGGGAAGTTGTCAACCGCCTTAGTCGTCTCGCCGCCCCACAACTGCTCTGCCATGCGTCTCCTCAGTTCAACCTTTGCTTTGACCGGCAGCGTATCCACTGCGATAGGCCCGGTAGAACGCGGGTGGGAGGGGGTCTTTGCCCGGCGCGTAGCGGGCGGCCACCGTCAGCCTGCGGACGAGGTCGGAGTGGATCCCTTCGCTCTCCTCGCTGCCGCTCTTGGCTGCGCCGAGCAGGTAACCGAGCCGGACCGCGGCCTCGCCGCCGGGGTCTTCGCGCGCTTCGGCGTTCAGCGCGGTCGCCGTCTCGATTAGCGCTTCGCCGACCCGGGTGAGGTCGCCGCCGCTCTGGTTGCGGGTGAGGCATTCGCTGATCAGCGTCTCGTCCCCGAGCAGGACTTCGTCGGGCGCCGCCTTCAGCGCCTGCTCGTAGGCGTCGGCGCCTTCGAGGCAGGCGACCGGCGTCGATTCGTCAGCGCTGCCGCAGCCGGCGAGGAGCGCGACGAAACAAGCCGCGAGAGTCACGAAGAGCGCACGCATTCGCAACATCCTACGAGCGCCCTTGGGGGTGTCTGAGTTCGAGGGGTCCTATGGCCCCTTCAGCTCAGACACGGCTCTGGCGTCAGTCGCCGGCCGGGCGGGCGGAGACGCCGCCCATGTTGACCTGGGAGACGCCGCCGGGAGGTCCGGCCGGGGCCTTTGGCCGCGACTCGGGTTTCTTGCGCCCTGAGCCGTTGACGGCGGTGAAGTTGACGGCCATCACTTCGACCCATTCAGCGAGCTGGAACATCGGCGCGACGGCATGGTTCCAGGAGAGGTGGAGATGGTTGCCGCAGCCGTGCCCGGCGTCGCCGTCGTAGCCGACCCAGCGGAAGGGCGGCCGCGGTTTGTTCTGTTCGGGCTCGGCGAAGAGGGCGAGGCGGGTGATCCCGGTCCAGTTGGCGTCGCATTTGGAGCTCGGTTCGAGCGGGACGATGTCGACGGCGAGGCCGTTGTAGTGGTCGGAGTTCTTGACGTGGCAGCCGTTGCAGCCGGCGTGTTCGCCGTTCGGCAGCGGGCCGGAGTACCCGTCGGTGATGTAGATCGGGTACCGCTTCGAGATCCAGCGCAGGTTGGGGATGATCCGCTGGTCGACCATGTCGCCTTCGGCGTGGGGGATCGAGGCCGGGATCGGGACGATCTTGCCGGGGGCGTAGGTGACCCGGGTGACCGGGGCCGCCTCGGCGTAGGCGCAGACCGCCAGCAGCGGCGCCAGGGAGAGGGCGAAGATCGCCAGGGTGCGTGCCCAGGCGGTGGCGAGGAGGCGGTGGCTCACCTCTGCCTTATCGGCCGTACGACGCCCGCTCCTTGAATCCTGCTTAAGAACACTCAGGAGCATTGGGCGTTGGAACACGGGCGGATAGGGTTCGATTCGTGCCTACCGTTCGCGAAGCCGCTTTCGACCTTTTCCGCGCCCACGGGATGACGACGATGTTCGGCAACCCGGGCTCGACCGAGCTGCCGATGCTCGCCGACTTCCCCAGCGACTTCAGTTACGTGCTGGGGCTGCAGGAGGCGGTCGTGGTCGGGATGGCCGACGGCTACGCCCAGGCCTCGGGCAAGACGACGGTCGTCAACCTCCACACCGCGCCGGGGGTCGGCAACGCGATGGGGGCGATTTTCAACGCCCAGGCCAACCACTCGCCGCTGCTGGTCACCGCCGGCCAGCAGGCCCGGGCGCAGATCACCCTGCAGGCGAACCTGACCAACCGCGACGCGACCCGGATGCCGCACCCGCTGGTCAAGTGGTCCTTCGAGCCGCCGCGGGCCGAGGACGTGCCGCTGGCGCTGGCCCACGGCGCCCACCTCGCCGGCCTGGCGCCGCGCGGCCCGGTCTTCCTCTCACTGCCGATGGACGACTGGTACGCCGAGGTCGACGAGGCCGACGCGAAGGCGGCGATCGAGCGCAAGGTCGACGGCCGCGCCCTCGCCGACCCCGAGGCGGTGCGCGTCCTCGCCGAGCGCCTCGACGCGGCGGAGAACCCGGTCCTCGTCGCCGGCCCCGACATCGACACCGCCGGGGCCTGGGACACCGCGGTCGCCCTGGCCGAGCGCCAGCGCCTCCCGGTCTGGGCCTCGCCGGCGACCGGCGGCGTCCGCCTCGGCTTCCCCGAGAACCACCCGAACTTCCGCGGCGTCCTGCCGCCGGCGATCGGCCCGGTCGGGCAGACGCTCGAGGGCCACGACCTGATCCTCGTCGTCGGCAGCTCGGTCTTCCCGTACTACCCTCACATCCCCGGGCCGCTGCTGCCGGAGGGGGCGCGGCTGGCGGCGATCACCAGCGACCCCGACGAGGCGGTACGGGCGCCGATGGGCGACGCGATCGTCGCCGACGTCGGTCTCACCTTGGCGGCGCTGGTCGAGGCGGTGCCGGAGTCTTCGCGCCCGGTGCCGGAGCCGAACCCCGGCCCGCAGGAAATCCCGGCCGAGGACCCGCTCAACCCCTCGACCGTCCACAGCGCCCTGGCCGAGGTCATGCCCGAGGACGCGATCGTCGTCCTCGAGTCCCCCTCCAGCACCCTGGCGCTGCGCAACCAGCTGCGGATCTCGCGGCCCGGCAGCTACTACTTCAGCGCCGGCGGCGGCCTCGGTTTCGGCCTCGCCGCCTCGGTCGGCGTCCAGCTCGCCCAGCCCGACCGCCCGGTCGTCTGCGTGCTCGGCGAGGGCTCTGCCCAGTACGCGATCACCGCCTTCTGGAGCGCCGTCGCCTACAAGGCGCCGGTCACCTTCCTCGTCCTGCAGAACTCCGAGTACGCGATCCTCAAGTGGTTCGCCGACGTCGAGCAGGTCAACGGCGCCCCCGGCCTCGACCTGCCGAAGCTCGACGTCGCCGCGGTCGCAGCCGGCTACGGGGTCAACGCCCAGCGTGCGACGGGGCGCGACGAGGTCGCCGGCGCGCTCAGCGCGGCCCTCGCCTCCTCGCAGCCGGAGCTGGTCGAAGTCCCGGTAGCCCCGGGCATGTCCCTCTTCTAGGGCGACGATGGGCTCGCGGAGCGGATCCGGAGTGCTCTACACCGTCGGCCCGAGGTGGCGTCGTAACGGCAGATCCGTCCCGCCGCCGCCGAGCCAGCCGGTCGCCGACCGGGCGCCGGACGAGCTGGCCGGCGGGGTCGCCGCGGAGCTGCGGCGCGAGCTGGAGGAGCTGCTCGGCGCCGACCGCGTCCTGCATCGGGTCTCTGACCTCGTCGCCTACGCCTCCGACGCGAGCCCCTACCGCCGCTTCCCGCGTGCGGTCGTCGAGGCGCGCGACGCCGACGACGTCGCCGCGGTGCTGCGCTTCGGCCGCGAGCGCGATATCCCGGTCACCTTCCGCGCCGGCGGTACCAGCCTCAACGGCCAGGGCCAGAGCGACGGCATCCTCGTCGACGTCCGCAAGCACTGGGGCGGGGTGCGGGTCGAGGACGACGGCGCTCGGGCGCGGGTCAAGCCGGGCACCGTCCTCGGCCACGCCAACCGGGTGCTCGCTCCCCACGGCGTCAAACTCGGCCCCGACCCGGCGAGCACCGATGTCTGCACCGTCGGCGGCGTCGTCGCCAACAACTCGGGCGGGATGCGCTGCGGCGTCACCAAGGACTCCTACTCGACCGTCCGCGAGCTGACCTTCGTCCTGCCTTCCGGGACGGTGATCGACACCGGCGCTCCCGGCGCTGCCGAGCGCTTCGCCGCGGCCGAGCCGGAGCTGGTCGCCGGCCTCGAGGCGATCCGCGACGAGATCCGCGCCGACGCCGAGCTGGCCGAGCGCATCCGCCGCAAGTTCGCGATCAAGAACACGACCGGCTACCGGCTCTGCGCCTTCCTCGATGCCGACGAGCCGCTGGAGATATTCCGCGGGCTGCTGGTCGGCTCGGAGGGCACGCTTGCCTTCATCGCCGAGGTCGTCTTCGAGACGGTGCCGGTGCCGGCGGCGACGACCACCGCCTGGGTTCACTTTCCCGGCATCGACGAGGCGGTCGCCCCGGTCGGGGACCTGGTCGCCTCCGGCGCCACCGCGGTCGAGCTAATGGTCGCGCCGGCGCTGATCACCGCCGCCTGGAACATGGTCGGCGCCCCGCAGGAGTGGAAGGAGCTGCCGCCGGAGTCGGCGGTCCTGCTGGTCGAGTTCGGCGGCACCGACGAGGGCGACCTGGCGGCGCAGGTGCTGCGGGCCGAAGCGATCCTCGGCTCTCACGAGACGATCCGCCCGATCGATTTCACCCGCGAGCCGGAGGCGATCGAGCTCGCCTGGCGGGTGCGCGAGGGGCTGCACGGGCTGATCGGGCGGGTGCGGCCGGAGGGGACGGCGCTGATTGTCGAGGATGTCTGCGTGCCGCCGGAGCGAATCGCCGAGGGCGCCAAGGACCTTCAGGCGCTGCTCGGCGAGCACGGCTTCCTGCCCGGCGTCGCCGGCCACGCCTCGGCCGGGAACCTGCACTTCATGCTGACCCCGGACTTCGCCAAGCAGGAGGACCTAGAGCGCTACGAGGCCTTCATGGGCGGCCTGGTCGAGCTGATCGTCGGCAAGTACGACGGCTCGCTGAAGGCAGAGCACGGGACGGGGATGAACATGGCCCCTTATGTGGAGCGCGAGTGGGGGGAGAAGGCGACCGAGCTGATGTGGCGGCTGAAGCGGCTCGCCGACCCTGACGGCGTCCTCTCCCCGGATGTCCTGCTCAGCCGCGACCCTGGCGTCCACCTGCGCGACCTGAAAACGACGCCGGCGATCGAGGACTGGGGCGGGGCCACGACCTGCGTCGAGTGCGGCTTCTGCGAGCCGGTCTGCCCGAGCCGCAACCTGACGACGACGCCGCGCCAGCGGATCGTCCTGCGGCGCGAGATGGCCCGCCAGCCCGAGGGCTCGCCGGTCCAGCGGGCGCTGCTGGCCGAGTACGACTACGACGCGCTGGAGACCTGCGCCGCCGACGGCTCCTGCCAGATTGCCTGTCCGCTGGGGATCGACACCGGCAAGATGGTCAAAGAGCTGCGCCACGCTCAGCACGGCGAGCGGGCCGAAAAGGCGGCGCTGGCGGCGGCGAAGCGCTGGGGGGCGGTCGAGAAGGCGTCGCGGTTGGCGCTGAAGGTTGGCGGGCCGCTGGCGCAACGGACGAAGCGCGGGAAGGGGTTGCCGAGGCCGGCCGCTTGGGGAGGGGTGGGTGACCCCTCCCGGACAACAGCGGGGAGGGTCCGGGAGGGG
>DASSYI010000012.1:0-4410 GCA_035703365.1 Solirubrobacterales bacterium | reverse complement strand
TACTCCTGCTGCTCACGCACGTCGAGGATCACGGGCGCCAGGTCGGCGTTCCCGTTGGTGGCGCGATGGTCGAGCAGCTGCTTGACCTCTGAGGGGTCCAGCTCCTCGATCCGCGATCGCGCGTCCTTGATGAGCTGCTGTCCTGAAACTGGCCTGGTCTCTGTGCTCACGGTTGGCTTCCTGACTCTGTTTGGCTGCTGGGCACCGAAATTACCCAAATTCCTACCGGCTTTAGGAAATATAGCACCAGAGTGAGGATGTTTCGGGCCCTCTCGCCCGCGCCGCCCGGTCCTGGAAAAAAGGGCGGCGGCGCCTCTCGACGCCGCCGCCACAGCCCCCTTCATGTTGCCGAAGCTCAGCGAGCCGCGGAACGTGAAGTCGTTGTCCTAGATGCCAAGCGCGCGCAGCCGGCGCACCCGCTCCTCGATCGGGGGGTGGGTCGAGAACAGAGACGCCATGCCACCGCCGCTGAACGGCTTGACGATGTAGAGCGGCTCCGCGGCCTGGTTGACCTGCATCGGCATCGCCGTCGCCCCCTGCTCGAGGCGCAGCAGGGCGCTGGCCAGCGACTCGGGGTTGCCGCAGATTTCCGCCCCGCCCGCGTCTGCGGCGTACTCGCGCTGGCGCGAGATCGCCAGCTGGATGATCGAGGCGGCGATCGGCGCCAGCAGGAACGTCGCCAGCTGGCCGACCAGTGCCAGCGGCGAGTTGTCGTCGTTGCCGAACCAGAGCAGCATGTAGGCGATGTAGGTGATCGCGGCGCCGATCGCCGAGGCAACCGACTGGATCAGGATGTCGCGGTTGCGGATGTGGGTGAGCTCGTGGGCGAGGACGCCGCGCAGCTCGTCCTCGGAGAGCAGCTTGGTGATCCCGCGGGTCACCGCCACCGCCGAGTGCTTCGGGTTGCGGCCGGTGGCGAAGGCGTTGGGCTGATCCTGGGGGATCATGTACAGGCGCGGCATCGGCAGGTCCGCGCGGGTCGTCAGTTCGCGGACGATCTGGTAGAGCCGCGGCGCCTCGGACTCCTCGATCGGCTGCGCCCGGCTCATTTTCAGCGCCATTTTGTCGCTGAAGAAATAGGCGAAGAAGTTGATCGCGAGGGCGATGAAGAGGAAGGTGGCCGCGGTGCTCGGGCCGCCGATCAGGGCGCCGATCAGGACGAGCAGGCCGCCGAGCGAGGCCATCAGGATCGTGGTCCGCAGCGTCGCGCCCCAGGTGGATTGCTTGGTGGTGGTCATCGAGTGGTCGCTCCTGAGAGTCGAGGGTGTCGGAGAATTATGCGGCGCAGGACCGGATTCGCCTATAGGGGCCAACCCCCTTCCCAGCCGGGGCCGCCCCCTAGGCTTGCGGCATGACCTTGCTGGTAATCGGGCTTGCGCTGGTCGTCCTGGCGTTGACCCTTGCCCTGGTGCGGGAGCGGCGGCGGCTGCGGCCGCTCGAGGACCTGATCGAGGCGATGGAGAAGGTCGACCTCTCCAGCCCCCGCCTCCACCTCCCCCCCTCGATCGACGGGATCGGCGAGACCGAGGAGGTGGAGCGGATCGAGCTCGCCTTCCTGCGGATGATGCGGCGGCTGGAGGCCGAGCGGCGGCGGGCGGGGTCGGCGGCGCTGCACGCCCAGGAGGAGGAGCGGGCGCGGGTCGCGCGCGACCTCCACGACGAGGTCAACCAGTCGCTGACCGGGCTGCTGCTGCGGCTGGAGGCGGCGCGCGAGTCGGCGCCGCCCGAGCTCGAAGGCGAAATCGCCGAGACCAAAGCGCTGGCCAACCAGGCGATGACCGAGCTTCTCTCCCTCGCCCGCCAGCTGCGCCCGACCGCGCTCGACGACCTCGGCCTGGCGGCGGCGATCGGCGGCCAGGTCGAGCAGCTGGGGCGCGGTGAGATCGAGGCCCGGCTCGAGACCGAGGGTGACTTCTCCGCGCTCGGCGACGACGCCCAGCTGGTCGTCTACCGCGTCGCCCAGGAGGCGCTCAACAACGCCGCCCGCCACAGCGGCGCGGCGCGGGTCGAGGTGCGGCTGCGGCGCGTGGCGGACGGCGACGTCGTCCTCGAAGTCGCCGACGACGGCCGCGGCTTCGCCTTCGACGAGTCCGAGAGCGGCCTCGGGATCGGCGGCATGCGCGAGCGCGCCCTGCTCGTCGGCGCCGAGCTGACGATCGAGTCCCGCCCCAGCGCCGGCACCACCGTGCGCCTCGACGTCCCTGGAGAATCGGCGCGATGAGGGTGCTGATCGCAGACGACCATGGGATCGTCCGCTCCGGACTGCGGCTGCTGCTGGAGCGCCAGCCGGACATCGAGGTCGTCGCCGAGGCCGGGGACGGGGCCGAGGCGCGGGATCTTGCGGTGCGGGAGCGGCCCGACCTGGCGATCCTCGACGTGAAAATGCCGAAGCTGACGGGGCTGCAGGCGACGCGGGAGATCAAGAAGCAGGCGCCGGAGGTCTCGGTCCTGATCCTCTCGATGCACGACGACGAGCGCTACCTGTTCGAGGCGCTGAAGGCGGGTGCCTCGGGCTACGTGCTGAAGGCGCAGGCCGACACCGACCTGCTGGCGGCGATCCGGGCGGTCGAGCGCGGCGAGCCGTTCCTCACCCCCGAGGCGCAGCGGACCCTGATCAAGGACGTGCTCGAGCGCGGCTCCAGCGGCGAGGAGGAGCTGACCCCACGCGAGGAGGAGATCGTCAAGCTCGTCGCCGAGGCGCACACGACGAAGCAGATCGCCGAGGTCCTCCACCTCTCCGAGAAGACGGTCGAGAACCACCGCGCCAACGCGATGCGCAAGCTCGGCATGCGCGACCGGGTCGAGTTGGTCCGCTACGCGATCCGCCGCGGCCTGATCGAGCCGTGATCGCATAACCGACCGCTTCAGTAGGATTTGAGGTCGATGCTGTTCTCGACCAAAGCCGAGTACGGAGTGCGACTGATGGTCGAGCTGGGCCGCCAGCCCGGCTCGCAACCGGTCTCGCTCAGCTCCGTCGCCGAAGCGGAGAACCTGCCGCTCTCCTATCTGGAGCATCTGGTGGCGAAACTGCGCAAGGCCGGGCTCGTCACCTCCACCCGCGGCGCCCACGGCGGCTACCGCCTGGCCCAGCCGGCGGCGGAGATCACGATGGACGCGGTGGTCGAGGCGCTGGAAGGACAGATCGCGCCGATGGAGTGCTTCCACGACGCGCCCGAAGGCAAAGTCCTCTGCTCGCACGAGAGTGACGGCGACCAGGCCTGCTCGACGAAGCTGCTGTGGATGCGGGTTCAGGGCGGGGTCACCAAGGCGCTCGCCGGCACCACCCTCGCCGAGTTGGTCGAGTTCTCCGACCAGAGCGCCCCCAAGCGCGCCGCCGTCATCGGCAGCGCCGCCTGACGAACTTCTCAAAACCCAGAAACGGAGCGAAATTGGCTGAGCTGGAGATACGCAACCTGCACGTGGAGGTCGAGGACAAGAAGATCCTCAAAGGCCTCGACCTCGACGTCGAGAAGGGGAAAGTGCACGCGCTGATGGGGCCCAACGGCTCCGGCAAGTCGACCCTCGCCAACGTGATCATGGGCCACCCGGCGCTCGAGGTGACCGAGGGCTCGATCACCTTCAAGGGCGAGGACATCACCGAGGCCGCCCCCGAGGACCGCGCCCAGGCCGGCCTCTTCATGGCCTTCCAGTACCCGGTCGCGATCCCCGGGGTCTCGGTCAGCAAGTACCTGCGGATGATCATCAACGCCCACCGCGAGAACCGCGGCGAACCGCAGATCAAGATCAAAGACTTCGCCAAAACCGCCCAGGAGGCGATGGAGCTGGCGAACATCCCGAAAGACTTCTCCAGCCGCTACCTCAACGACGGTTTCTCCGGCGGCGAGAAGAAGCGGATGGAGCTGCTGCAGCTGGCGCTGCTGCGGCCGGAGATCGCGGTCCTCGACGAGACCGACTCCGGCCTCGACATCGACGCCCTGCGCACCGTCGCCGAGGGCGTCAACAAGTTCGCCGGCCCCGACATGGGCGTCCTGATCATCACCCACTACCAGCGCATCCTCCACATGGTGAAACCCGACGCGGTCCACGTCATGTACCAGGGGCGGATCGTCAAGGAAGGCGGCCCGGAGCTGGTCAGTGTTCTCGAGGAGAAGGGCTACGGCTGGATCGCAGAGGAGGTAGAGGCAGGCGCCGCCGCCTGACCTCTGAGGCGATGGAGCCGGTGAGCGCCAAGAGTCCGACCGCGGCGCCGTTCTCCGTCGAGAAGGTCCGCGCCTCCTTCCCGGCGCTGGAGCGCGAGGTCAACGGCAAGCCGGTCGCCTACCTCGACAGCGGCGCCAGCGCCCAGCGGGTGCTGGCCTCGATCCAGGCGGTCGACCGCTACGAGCGGCGCCACCACTCCAACGTCCACCGCGGCTCCCACACCCTCTCGGCCGAGGCGACCGAAGCCTA
>DASSYI010000051.1:0-9871 GCA_035703365.1 Solirubrobacterales bacterium | reverse complement strand
GCACCGGGGTGCGGAAGGAGCAGGCGGCGGTCTTTTTGCCCAGCGTCACCCGCATCGCCCCGTTGGCGCCGGCGCGGGCGCAGTTGCGGCCGGAGAGCTTGACCAGCTGGCTGCGCTGGGCCAGCGTCTCCATGCTGTTGCGGTAGATGCCGATCATCGCCGCCCCGGCAACGGCGCAGGCAAGCGCGCCGACGGCGAGCGCGGCGAGGAATGCGGCTGAAAATCGACGCCCCATTGAGTCGCCAGCCTAAACACCGCATAGGTCGAAAGATGCGGCACGGGCCGGCTTGAACGGCGGATTTCGGCCGGCCAAATATCATTCGTGGCATGAGCGACCACCGACTTCCCCAGCCCGACCGCCCGTGGGTGATGCGCACCTACGCCGGCCATTCCGACGCCCGCCGCTCCAACGAGCTCTACCGCAAGAACCTGGCCAAGGGCCAGACGGGGCTCTCGGTGGCCTTCGACCTGCCGACCCAGACCGGCTACGACCCGGATCACGTCCTCGCCCGCGGCGAGGTCGGCAAGGTCGGCGTCTCGGTCGCCCACAAGGGCGACATGCACCAGCTCTTCGACGGCATCCCGCTCGACGAGATGAACACGTCGATGACGATCAACGCGACGGCGGCCTGGCTGCTCGGCCTCTACGTCACCGTCGCCGAGGAGAACGGGGTCGACCGCTCGCAGCTGAAAGGGACGACCCAGAACGACATCATCAAGGAGTACCTCTCGCGCGGGACCTACGCCTTCCCGCCGGAGCCCTCGATGCGGCTGATCGCCGACATGGTCGCCTTCACCGTCAACGAGGTGCCGAGCTGGAACCCGACCAACATCTGCAGCTACCACCTGCAGGAGGCCGGAGCGACGCCGGTGCAGGAGATCGCCTACGCGCTCTCGACCGGGATTGCCGTCCTCGACGAGGTGAAAGCGCGCGGCCAGGTCGCCGACGAGGACTTCCCCAAGGTCTTCGGCCGCATCTCCTTCTTCGTCAACGCCGGCATCAGGCTGGTCGAGGAGATCGCCAAGCTGCGGACGATGAGCGCGCTCTGGCAGGAGATCGGCCGCGAGCGCTACGGGGTGGCCGACGAGAAGATGCTGCGCTTCCGCTACGGCGTCCAGGTCAACTCGCTCGGCCTGACCGAGGCCCAGCCGGAGAACAACATCCAGCGCATCGTGCTCGAGGCGCTGGCGGTGACGCTCTCCCGCGACGCTCGCGCCCGGGCGATCCAGCTGCCGGCCTGGAACGAGGCGATGGGCCTCCCCCGCCCCTGGGACCAGCAGTGGAGCCTGCGGATCCAGCAGGTGCTGGCCAACGAGACCGACCTGCTCGAGTACCCCGACGTCTTCGAGGGCTCGGTCGTGATGGACGGCCTGGTCGAGGAGCTGACCGCCGGGGCGCGGGCGGAGATGGCCGTCGTCGAGGAGCACGGCGGCGCGGTCAAGGCCGTCCCGTACATGAAGGCGCGCCTGGTCGAGTCCCACCGCGAGCGGGTGGCCCGGATCGAGGCCGGCGAGCAGAAGGTGATCGGCCAGAACAGCTTCACCGAGACCGAGGACTCGCCGCTGACGGCGGGCGCCGACGGCGGCATCCTCACCCCCGACCCCGAGGTCGAGCGCGAACGGGTCGAGGCGCTCGAGCAGTGGAAGGCCGAGCGCGACGAGGCGGCGGTGCAGGCCGCGCTGGCGGAGCTGGCGAAGGCCGCCGCGGACGACACCGTCAACGTCATGCCGGCGACGATCGCCGCCGCCAAGGCGGGCGCGACGACCGGCGAGTGGGCGCAGACGATGCGCGACGTCTTCGGCCCCTACCGGGCGCCGACCGGCGTCGACGGCGCCTCGGCGCCGGGCGAGCGCGAGCAGATGGAGGAGATCCGCCGAGCGGTCGACGCGACCTCCGAGCAGATCGGTCACCGGATCAAGATCCTGGTCGGCAAGCCCGGCCTCGACGGTCACTCCAACGGCGCCGAGCAGGTGGCGCTGCGGGCGCGCGACGTCGGCATGGAGGTCATCTACCAGGGCATCCGCCTGACCCCCGAGGAGATCGCCGAGTCGGCGCTGCAGGAGGACGTCGACGTCGTCGGCCTCTCGATCCTCTCCGGATCGCACCTGGAGCTGATCCCCGAGGTCGTGCGGCTGCTGCGGGACGAGGGCGTCGATGTGCCGGTCGTGGTCGGCGGGATCATCCCGGTGGCCGACGCCGAGCGCCTGCGCGCGGCGGGAGTCGCCGGGGTCTACACGCCGAAGGACTTCGACGTGAACAAGATCATGGGCGAAATCGTCGAGCTCGTCGGCCAGCGGGCCGGCGCCGGCGCCGCGGCGTAGCGCCCAGCCGCTCCGCTCGCAACAATGGGTCGATGAGCGAGCTCAACGGCGACCGGACGGCCTGGCTGCGGTGCTACCGCTGCTGGTCCCAGAACCTCGAGATCCAGATCCACTACGACGCGATCCGCCGGGTCGACCCCGAGTCGGGCTCCTTGGCCGACGGCGTCGACGAGGTGCAGGAATCGGTCGTCCAGTGCCTCGACTGCATGCACGACCAGCCGCACCTGACCTTCGAAGGCGACCACGTGGTGCCGATCGGCGACCGCTGGGAGCGGATGGTCGCCGGCACCCCCTGGGTCGCCTCCTGCACCGTCACCGTCGACCAGGACCGAGTCGAGAGCTGCAGCGGCCCGGAGGCGATCGAGTTCCTCACCTACGGCGCCTTCGGCGACGCCGGCGTGCGCGAGTTCTTCACCCACGTCCGGTTCCATAAGCACGACGACGAGCAGATCGTCGTCCACCTCCTGGTCGAGCTCTACGCCCGCTCGGCCCAGGAGGCGACCGAGGTCCTCGAAGAGGCCGCCCAGGGCCAGCTGGAGATCACCTCGCTGGCCGAGGAGTCACGCCCGCCCGCCCACGCGTCGGGCGAGGCCCACTGAGTCTGTCTGACCAAGCAGACCAAGGACGCGCTGAGCGCCGCGTGCTCTGCACGCAAGCGAGGGAGGACGCAGGTATGCGCCGGTCAGACAGACTCAGACGGGTTCTTCTTCGGGACCAGCACCAGCCGCTTGAACTCGGCGACGAGGACGCCGTCCTGATTGAGGACGCGGGTGTGGACCTTGACGATGCCGCGGTCGGGCTTCGATTTCGACGGCTTGACGTCGAGGACCTCGGTCTCGCAGAAGAGGGTGTCGCCGTGAAAGACGGGGTTCGGGTGGCTGAGTTCTTCGGTCGCCAGGTTGGCGATCGCCTTGCCCGAGATGTCGGAGACGGACATCCCCAGCGCCAACGAGTAGACCAGCGGCCCGACGACGACGTTCTTCCCCTGCTGGGAGCCGCCGGCGTAGACGTCGTTGATGTGCAGCGGGTGGTGGTTCATCGTGATCAGGCAGAAGAGATGGTCGTCGGCCTCGGTCACGGTCTTTGCCGGCCAGTGCTTGTAGTTGGCGCCGACCTCGAACTCCTCGAGGTAGCGGCCGTAGCTGTGGGCCCCGCTCGCCTCGCGCTCGGCCTGGTCGGTGGTCAGCTCGTAGGTCTCGCTCATGCTTGTTTTCTTCTCCTTCGGGTTGGCGGCGGGCGATGCTATCGGCCGCGGTGGGGGCTCTGCGCAGCCGCGTAGACGGCCAGGAAGGCGGCGGCGCCGGAGACGGCCAGGGCCCGCCGCGGCGCGGTGCTGAGCTTGCGGCCGTTGCTGGTCCAGCGGCTGAAGCGGTAGCTGCGGCCGCCCTTGCGGAAGGTCCGCGGTGCGGCGAGGAAGGTCTCGGTCCCGACTTGGAGGTCGAGCCCGAACGGGGTGACCTTGCGCACCGTGCCGAGGCTCAGCTTCGCGCCGGGCGGCTTCGAGGCGAGCTTGATCCGTGCCGTGGCGGGCGGGGTCGGAGGCGGAGGCGGGGGTTGCGACGGCGTCGTGCCCCCTCCCCCATCTTCGGGGTCCGGTGGTTCGGATTCGGCCACCACAGGCAGGAAGTGGGCGACCAGCTCGGCGTCTTCGCCCGTGTCGGCGTCGTGGACCTGGGCGCCGCCGTCGGACCAGCTGTCGAAGACGTAGGGAGCGCCTCCGATCATCGCGCTCGCGGGAGCCGAGACCGTCGCCGTCCCACCGGCGATCACTTTGCTCCCAAACGGGCCGACGGCGCTGGAGCCGTTGATCGCAAGCGAGACCCCGGCCGGTTCGGAGTCGACCGAGATTTCGACTTCCCGCGGGTCGATTTCCACCACTTTGCTGCTGCTCATCCCGCGCGCGTCGATCGCGGTGAACTCCAGCTTCAGGTGGACGGGCGGCTCGTGGGGCGGGGCGACGAAGCTGCCCGACGGTTCGTCGGCGCTGGTGATCGGGTGCTCGTGGCAGGCGACCGGGCAGTGCTCGAGGGTGAACTCCCAGTGCGCCGTCAGCGGCTTCGCGATCGAGCCGAATTCGTCGCCGTCGGGGTCGGTGGCGGTCGCTTCGTAGGGAACCTGCCCGCCGACTTCCCATTCGAAGCTCGCGGTCGGGGCGGCAATCGCGACCTGCGGAGGCCCGAGGTCACCCGGGTAGAGCTTTACCTCGGCAACGGAGACATGGTTGAAGTCGTCGGTCACCCGGACCTTGACGGTGACGTTTTTCGCCTCGGTGTATTCGTGCGAGGCGGTCGCCGCGTTGCCGTCGTCGAATTCGCCGTCGCCGTCGAGGTCCCAGGCGTAATGGAGGTGGTCGCCTTCGCCGAGGTCGGGATCGGTCGACCCGGAGGCGTCGAAGTTGACGCTCAGCGGCGCCGTCCCGTAGGTCGCGCTCGCGCTCAGCTCCGCTTCGGGCGCCTGGTTGCCGGGGAAGTAGCGGATTTCGACGATGCTGTCGCCGTAGAAGTTCGGCACGTAGAGCGCCCCGTCGGCGCCCTCGACGATGTCGACCGGGGTGAAGACCTCCCCTTCGCCGTGGATCGCGAAGTTGGCGACGGTCGCCGGGTCAGGGACCCCGTTCAGCCCCGGCATCATCGTCCAGATGCAGCCCCTGGCCGCGTCGGCGAAGAACAGCGCCCCGTCGTATTCGGCCGGCAGCTGGGCTTCGGCCGGCACCCCGGTCGGGTCGTAGAAGGCGATCCCCGAGGTCGCCGAGCCCGGCGCCGGGTTGCAGCCGTCGCCTTCGAACAGCAGGCCGTCGTATCCCGGCGCGTTGGCGTGGGGATAGGCGAAGAGCGGCGCGGTGACTTTGGAGGGGTTCGTGTAGAGCGCTTCGCAGAGCGGTTTGTGGGTTTCGTTTTCGGCCGCCTGCCAGCGCGGCATTTTCAGGTTGCCTGCGCGCCCGCCCTCGTAACAGGGCCAGCCGAAGTTGGTCAGGCCGACGCCGGTGGCGGGCGGCGGCGAGAAGTGGTCGATCTCCTCCCAGAGGTCCTGGCCGACGTCGCCGACGTAGATCTCCCCCGTCCCGGGCTGGATCGTGAACCGGTAGGGGTTGCGCAGCCCCTCGGCGAGGATCCGCTTCGCCGCTTTGTCTTCGACCCCGCCGCCGAAGAGCGGCGCCAGGGCGAGCGGGTTATTGGGCAGCGCCGCGCCGGTGTTGCGGTCGACGCGGATGATCGAGCCGTTGTAGTCGGTCGGGTCCCCGGGGGTCGCGGGCGTGCGCAGGTCCTGTGCCCGCAGCGAGCCGCCTTCGTATTCGGGGTCTTTGCAGAAGTTGCCGAGCTGACCGAAGTCGATCGAGCCCCAGCTGGCGCCGTCGCCGCCGCTCATCAGCAGCGCCCCTTCGGCGTCGAACTCGATGTCGCCGATCGAGTGGCTGGTCACCTGCTGGCACCAGCTGTTGATCAGCACCTCTTCGGAGCTGGGGTCGACCGGCCCGCCGACCGCGACGCCGGTCGCGGGGTCGATTTCCACCCGCGCCAGGCGACCGCTGACCAGACAGTCGTCGGTTTCTTTGGTTTCGACGCAGTCGTCGGCGCCGTCGACGTAATGGGTGTGTTCGGAGTCTTCGTAGTCACCGCCGATCGGCGCGTCGTAGGTGTAGCTGAGGTACAGATACGGCTGGGTGGGATATTCGGGGTCGAGCTTCATCCCGAGGATGCCGCGATCCCCCTTCGCCATCACCTTGTCGAGGATGCTGAGCACGAGGGTGGGCGTCGGGTCTTCGATCGAGTCGAACTCCAGGACCCGGCCATTGCGCTCGGCGACGAAGAGCTTGCCGTCGGGGGCGAAGTCGAGCGTGGTCGGTTTCTGCAGGCCGTCGGTGTAGGTCGGCGAGGTCGCTTTCGGCAGCGGCAGGGTGCGCGCCTGGAAGCCCGGCGGCAGGCTCATCCCGGCAGCGGGCACCGCCGCGATCAGGGCGATCGCGAGGAGCAGGAGCGGCGGCACGGCGAGCTTTCCCAGCACGAGCAGGGATTATCGCGCTTGGGCGGGCTCTAGACTGCCCGCGATGCAGATCGGGATCATCGGCTTGGGCTACGTCGGCCTGCCGCTCGCCGTCGCCTTCGCCGAAGCGGGCTGCGACGTGGTCGGCCTCGACGTCGACGCGGGCAAGGTCGAGGCGCTGAACGGCGGGCGCAGCTACATCGAGGACGTGCCCGACTCGGTCTTGGGGCCGCTGGCCGGGAAGCTGCGAGCGACCTCCGAGTACGCCGAGCTGGCGGCCTGCGACGCGGTGATCCTCTGCGTCCCCACCCCCCTCTCGGACTCGCGCGAGCCCGACCTCACCTACCTGGTCTCCTCGGCGACGGAGCTGGCGGCGGTGCTGCGCTCCGGCCAGCTGGTCGTGCTCGAGTCGACCACCTATCCGGGGACGACCCGGGACCGGCTGCTGCCGATCCTGGAGACCTCCGGCCTCACCGCCGGCAGCGACTTCCACCTCGCCTTCTCGCCGGAGCGGATCGACCCCGGCCGCACCGACTTCACCGTGAAGACGACCCCGAAGCTGGTCGGCGGCGTCACCGAGGCCTCGACCGAGCGCGCCCGTGAGCTCTACGAGGAGATCTGCGACACGGTCGTCGTCCTCTCCAGCCCCGAGGCGGCCGAGCTCTCGAAGCTGCTGGAGAACATCTTCCGCTCGGTCAACATCGCGCTCGTGAACGAGCTGGCGCAGCTCTGCGACCGGCTGGGGATCGACGTCTGGGAGGTGATCGACGCCGCCTCGACCAAGCCGTTCGGGTTCATGCGCTTCGACCCCGGCCCTGGGATGGGTGGCCACTGCCTGCCCGTCGACCCCTTCTACCTCGCCTTCCGGGCCCGCCAGCTCGACTTCTACCCCGAGTTCATCGAGCTCGCGGGCAAAGTCAACCAGGCGCAGCCGAGCTTCTGCGTAGAACGGATTGAGCGGGCCCTGAACGGCGTCCGCAAGCCGGTCAACGGCTCCCGCGTCCTGGTCCTCGGCGTCAGCTACAAGGGCGGCGTCGGCGACACCCGCGAATCGCCGGCGCTGAAGATCGTCGGCCGCCTCCAGGACCTCGGCGCCGAGGTCTCCTACCACGACTCCTTCGTCCCCGAGCTGCCCGGGCACGGCCTCGCCTCGGTCGGGCTGGAGGCGGCGCTGAGCGAGTGCGACATCGCCGCGATCGTCACCGCCCACCCCGACGTCGACTACGAGCGTGTGGTCGCCGCGGCGCCGCTGACGATCGACTTCCGCGGCGTCACCAAGGGAATCGAGGCGGAAAACCTCCTCCGCCTCTAACCGCTCCGAACTTTGGTGCCCCGTAGGGGCCCAAATCTCGGAGTCAGTGCACTTTGCGCAGGCGGTTCCGTTCCTCTTGCTTCTCGACGACCTGCGAGATCAGCTTGACGACGTTTGAGTCGCCGTTGGCCTTGATGTGGCCGGTCTCGGCCGCCCGGCGGTAGCTTTTCAGCGTCCCTTTCTCGGCCAGCTCGTTGAACTGGGGGCGGTCGATTTCGACCAGCACCCGCTCGTCCTGGGCGAGGTCCTTGGTGATCTTCGGCCCGGGCAGCTCGACCCGGTAGAGCTGGATGTCGTGTTTGGCTTTCAGCTCGAGGCCGAAGACCAATTTGAGATTTTGCAGAGCAGGGACTTCGGCTTGAAAGCGTTCGACGGCGGTGCGAATTAGGTCAGGCGTCGACATGAGGGCGCGAAAAGCAAGCAGCGCTAGGAGTCGTGAGGGAGTGTGCTCTGCACATGACCGAACGACGACACCGCGATGCGCAGCTTTGCAGCGTCCTCATCAGATCTTGTGCCTCTGGAGGAGCTTCTTGCCGATCACCATGCGCTGGATCTCCGAGGTTCCCTCGCCGATCAGCAACAGGGGCGCGTCGCGGTAGAGGCGCTCGATCTCGTACTCCTTCGAGTAGCCGTAGCCGCCGTGGATGCGGAAGCTTTCTTCGACGCAGTACTTGCCGCACTCCGAGGCGAGGAGCTTGGCCATCCCGGCCTCGAGGTCGGAGCGCTCGCCGGCGTCCTTCATGCGCGCCGCTTTGCGGGTGACGAGGCGGGCGGCCTCGAGCTGGGTCGCCATGTCGGCGAGCTTGAACTGGATCGCCTGGTGGTTGGAGATCGTCTTGCCGAAGGTCTTCCGTTCCTGGCTGTAGCGGAGGGCCAGCTCGAGGGCGCGCTGGCCGATGCCGACGCCGCGGGCGGCGACGTTGACGCGACCCACCTCCAGGGCGTCCATCATCTGCACGAAGCCCTGGCCGAGCCCGGCCTCCTCGCCGCCGAGGATGCGCTCCGGCGGGCACTTGTAGCCGTCGTAGACGAGCTCGGTCGACTCGACGCCCTTGTAGCCCATCTTCTTGATCTTGGGCGGGACGTTGAGGCCCTTGAAGTCACCCTCGTTGGTTTCCTTCCAGGCCTCCTTCTCGGTGATGAAGCAGGTCATCCCCTTGTAGGGCGGGTCGGCCTGGGTGTCGTTCTTCATCAGCACGAAGACGACGCTGGAGCCGAGGCCGTTGGTGACCCACATCTTCTGCCCATTTAGCTCCCAGTTGCCGTCCTCGCCTTTCTTGGCGGTGGCCTTGATGCCCTGGACGTCGGAGCCGACCTCGGGCTCGGAAAGGGAGAAGGCGGCGCGGATCTCACCGGTCGCCATCTTCGGCAGGAAGTACTCCTTCTGCTCGTCGGTGCCGAACTTCATCAGCAGGTAGGAGCCGATGAAGTGGGTGTTGACGACGCCGGAGATCGAGATCCAGCCGCGCGAGAGCTCTTCGACGATCATCGCGTAGGTCGTCAGGTCGAGGCCCATGCCGCCGTACTCCTCGGGGATGGTGACCCCGAAGAGGCCGAGCTCCTTCATCTGCTCGACGATCGGCTCCGGGAAGGAGTCCTCGTGGTCGTAGTGCTCGGCGTTGGGGATGATCTGCTCGTCGGCGAACTGGCGGACCATTTCGATGATCGCTTCCTGCTCGTCGGTCATTTCGCGATACGCAGCGGTGTCTACGGCCATGGCTCCTGCTTCAGGTAGTTGGAAGGGCGGAATCAGCGCGGCAACGCGGGTGCGGCGGCGCTCTGGAGAGCCAAGGATATCGACGCGGGGTCGATTCCGGGGTCGATGGCGCGCAGCGCCGCCGCGGCCTTCAGCAGCATCTCCTCGTACTCGCGCTCGGGATCGGACTGCAGGACGATCGCCCCGCCGGCACCGATCGTCGCCTCGCCGCCGGCCATGACGATGGTGCGGATCGCGACCGCGAGGTCGGCGGCGCCGCCAAGGCCGAGCCAGCCGATCGCGCCGGAGTAGACCCCGCGCGGGCCGCCCTCGAGGCGGTCGAGGATCTCCGTGGTGCGGCGCTTCGGCGCCCCGGTCATCGAACCGGGCGGGAAGCAGGAGTGGACGCAGTCGAGGGCGGAGGCGTCGGGCCGCAGCCGGCCGCGAACCGAGGAGACCAGCTGGTGGACGGTCTCGTAAGTCTCGACCGCCATCATCTCCGGCACCTCGACGCTGCCGACCTCGCAGACGGCCCCGAGGTCGTTGCGCAGCAGGTCGAC
>DASSYI010000033.1:0-18011 GCA_035703365.1 Solirubrobacterales bacterium | reverse complement strand
GGCGTTGTGCTTGCCACCGCCCCCGACGGTGAGTGTTTCGTCGCCGCCGACCTCGACTTCGCGGCGCAGGACCGGGTTCGCGAGTCGCTCCCCTCGCTCGCCAACCGCCGGCCGGGTGCCTACGTCTGGCCGCAACCGACGGAGAGTCGCTGATGGCGCAGGCGCCTCCCGCCGACAAACGCCGCCTGATCCTCGACGCGGCGATCCGGGTCTTCGCCCGCCAGGGCTTCCACGCCACCCGCGTCTCCGACATCGCCGACGAGGCCGGCGTCGCCTACGGGCTCGTCTACCACTACTTCAAATCCAAGGACGAGGTCCTGAACGAACTCTTCATCGAGCGCTGGTCGCTGCTGCTGGCGGCGATCGAGGAGGCCGACCGGACCGGGGAGGACCCGCGCCAGAAGCTCGGCGCTGTGGCACGGTTCATCTTCGACTCCTACCGCCACGACCCGGAGCTGATGAAGGTGATCATCGTCGAGGTCACCCGCGCCGCCAACTCCTTCGGCAAAACCCACCTCGAGGAAATCCGCCGCGCCTATGAGTCGATCGCCAAGATCGTCGCCGACGGCCAGGCGAGCGGCGCTTTCCGCGGCGACGTGGCGCCGATGTTCGCCTCGATGTCCTTCTACGGCGCGATCGAGCAGCTGCTCTCGGGCTGGATCTTCGGGACGATCCCCGCCTCCGAGACAGACTTCGACGAGGCGCGGGATCTCCTTGTCACGACGATCTGCGACGGCCTCGAGCCGCGCGGATAGGGTTTACTGCCGACTTCGCATGGGGAAAGGTTCGAGCTAGTGGACAACGATCTGGTCAAGCGCCTCGTCTGGAGCGGCCTTCTGGCCGGCACCGGTGCGCTGGCGAGCATCGCCGCCGCGCGCGTCGCGTCGCTGATCTTCCGCCGCATCTACAACGAAGACCCGCCCGACTGAGCCCAGCGATGCCCGAGACGCCGCAGAACCCGCCCCCGATCCCGCCACCGGGACCGCCCCCGCCGCCCGAGCACCGCTCGGTCGCCGACCTCGTCGTCGAGGTCTCCGAAAACGCCTCGACGCTGGTCCGCGAGGAGATCGAGCTCGCCAAGGCCGAGGTCTCCGAGAAAGTCAGCAAGATCCTCAAAGGCTCCGTGGTCGGCATCGCCGCCGGCGCCTTCGCCTTCCTGGCGCTGATCATGATCCTCCACGGGATCGCCTGGCTGCTGGGAGAAGAACTCTTCAGCGGCAACATCTGGGCCGGATACTTCGTCACCGCCGCGATCTTCCTCCTGCTCGCCGCCCTCGCCGGCTGGATCGCCTCGAAAGCGCTGAAGGCCGGCTCACCGCCGGTGCCCGAGCAGGCGATCGAGGAGGCGAAGCTGACCAAGGAGATGCTCGAAAAGGAGGCCTCGTGAGCACCGGTGCCCCCGGCCGTTCCCCGGCGGAGATCCGCCGCGACATCGAGGTCAAGCGCCTGCAGCTCGGGACCTCCGTCGAGGCCCTGCGCCACCGGGTCAACGAGCTGACCGACTGGCGCCGCCAGGTCGAGGACCACAAACAGCAGCTGGTAGTCGGCGCCGCCGCGGTCGGCTTCTTCATCGGCGCGCGCGCCATGCTGCGCCGCCGCCGCAACCGCTAAAGCCGGCTCAGGCGATCAGGTCGGTGCGGACGCTGCCGACGCCGAGCAGGCCGGGGCCGACGTGGGCTCCGAGGACGGGGCCGACCTCGGAGACGAAAGCCGGGTCGCAGCCGAAGATCTCGTAGCAGTCTTCGACCATGACGTCGGCGGTCTCTTTGTCCTGGATGTACTGGACTACCCAGCCGTCGGCGCCGGACTCGTGCCGCTGGCGCATGTAGCCGCGCAGCCGCTCCAGCGAGCGGGCCCGGGTGCGGACGCGCTCGACCGGGGTGATCTCCTCTTCGAGGGTGAGGATCGGCTTGATCTTCAGGGCGCTGCCGATCCAGGCCCGGGCGCCGCCGATGCGGCCGCCGCGGCGCAGGTACTCGAGGGTGTCGATCGCAAACCACATTTTCAGGTCGTTGCGGGTCTCCTCGGCGCGGGCGATCGTCCCCGCCGCGTCGGCGCCGGCCCTGGCGGCCGAAGAGGCCCCCAGCGCGCAGAGGCCCATGCCGCCGGCGGCAGAGCGCGAGTCCATCAGGTGCAGCCGCTCGCCGCCCTTGTCTTCCTCGATCAGCCGCTCCCGAGCCTGCCCGGCGGCCTCGAAGGTGCCGGAGATGCCGGCCGAGATGTGGATCGAGACAACTTCCCGCCCTTCGGCGAGCAGCGGTTCGTAGACCTCGAGGAAGTCCCCGATCGAGGGCTGCGACGTCGTCGCCCCGCTCTCCGAGCCACGCAACCGCTCGTAGAACGCGTCGAAGTCGGAGATCTCCGACTCCCGCTCCTGCTCGCCGTCGACCGAGACATAGAGGCTGATCTCCTGGATTCCCCGCTCGGCCAGTAGGTCGGTCGGCAGGTAGCAGGTCGTGTCGCAGACGACCGCCGTCTCGGCTGGCGAACTCACAAGCCGATTCTAGACGCGCCGACCAACCCGGCACGCCCCCATGGTAGTGGGTCAGTTTGAGACCCCTACCTGCGGCGATCCTTTGGAAGCGGTACGAGGCGCAGCAACCGCCTCTCCAGTTGTGGCGAAAGCGCGCGCGCTCTGGCATGGCCGTTCCATAGGTGCTTGCATCCATCCCGCCAAACTTCGACTACGACCACCGGTTGATCCTCATAGCGAAAGAACGCATAAATCGGCCCCCCGTTGCCGGTCGAGCAGGACCGCGTTCCTCGCGGATATGGGGGCTGGTGGTTGAACTGCTCGGCTAGCGATCTTACGATGGTGACCCGACTAAATCGCTGCTCCACTATCTCAGGGAGGTCCCATCCTTGATAGACGCCCCAGTAGCGGCACAGCTGAAGGCGATCAGGGCCGCCCGGCACGGTTTTGGTGATCGCTTCGGAGTTTCGGTTTACGTGGGCAAGCCTGCCAGGTGAGGGAGGCTGCTTCGGGCAGACCAGATCGTGCTGGTTTGGTCGTGACAAATCTCCCGTTGCTGCCTGTCCGAAGGAGGCACAAAGAAGCAAGGGGCAGAACAGCGAGATCGGGATTTGGGCAGAAAAACGTTTCATTCTTCTAGGGGACTACGGCGCAGCGCGCGCTTCATCACAGTCTCCACGCGGAGAGCCTAAACCCGAGTTAGTCCAGCAGCGCCGCAATCTCTTCCAGCGACCAGATGTGATCGGCAACCCCTGCCGCCATCGCGGGCGGTTCCACCAGCGCGCCCGCCGTTATTTCGTCGGGACGCGGCGAACCTACCGGGGGATCAGTCGCCCGTGGGCGTCATTCAAACTGACCCACTACCGGCCCCATGGTAGTGGGTCAGTTTGAATCAACCCCCTATCGTGCGGGCTCAAAGGCGGTCGTCCGGCCGACGCGCCACGATCCCTACGATTTCAAGACCAGTGCCGGGTGACTGGCTGCAACCCCAGCCACCCGGCGTCCCCATGAGGACTGCGGCTAGGAACCAAGGCGCTACCCTGGCATGTGCCGCATCAAAAACGGTAGAGATCGGCGGGGACCTCGGACAAAATCCCTGCAAATAGGATTGGGCCTGATTTTTGGGGCCTTTGCCTTAGTCCCCGCAGCCCGCGATATCTCGGGCACTGCATCCGCCTCCCTACATAGGGTGGGCCGGACGCGATGGGTGACGAGGGGACGGCACAAACGCGATGGGAGAGTCTCGGGAGCAAGCTCGGGGTCATCCTCGTGGTGCCGACGCTGCTTGTTCTATTCGGCGCGGCGATCTACGCCATCGGCGACGCCGTATTTGCGCCCACCCCGGTCCCGAAACAGCCGGGGTTTGTCGACACGGTCCTCGGAAGCCGGGCAGTCGTAGCTGCAATCCGGCTCGGAATCATTTTCGCCGGGGTCTTTGTGGTCGTCTCAGTCGTCGCTCTGATTGCCCGCGGCCAATGGCTGACGCGGATAGGACCCGTCCAGGTCTCAGAGCAGGTATCCGACCTAGACGCAGAGAATCAACGGCTTCAAGAGTCGCTTGAAAACGCCCGAGAAACCATCGACAATCTGAAGCAGGATCTAGCGGAGTCGAACATCCTCCTAGATCAAATGATGCGAGACTCAGAAGGAGCGGAATGAGTCCTCAAGAGTCGCTTAACAGGCAAATCGCAAACAACAAGCGCGCGATCGAACAGGCCGACAGAGTCGAGAAGCGCATTGATCGCACGATCCGAGAGTCGGAGCAGCGATCCGAGAAGGCACGCGCTGTCCTTCGAAAAGCTGGCTATCTCCGAACAAGCTAGTCCAGCAGCGCCGCGATCTCTTCCAGAGACCAGATGTGATCGGCAACGCCCGCCGCCATCGCAGGCGTCCGCGGATAGCGCTCCTTCAACGTCTTGTGAGGCCGGGCGAAGTTGTAGTGCATGAAGTGGAGGCTGACCGCGTGGGCGAGGTTCTCGACCTTCCTCGAAAAGCCGTTCGTCAGCCGCGTGAAGCGCCGCATCCCCATCCGCATCGTGAGGTTCTGGCGCTCGACGTAGCTGGTTGAGATCCGGGCCGGATCGGGGTCGCCCTTCATCGGCCGTGTCTTCGTCCCGGTGCAGACGGGCGGGCTGTATTTGCCGCCTTGGCTCGTGTCGGCCGCGTAGCTCTTCTGGATCACAGCCCAGTCGACATCGACCCCGAACGCCTGCCGCACCGATGAGTCGTACATGTGGTGGCCGTCCGTCGATAGCTGAATGCGCCCGGCCATCCGGCTCGCCAGATCTTCAAGGAAGTAGGTCGCGTCGTATTTGGTCCGCTCGCCAACCAGCCAGGACGGAGCGAGCTTCGTATCCGCACAGATCGCCGTGAAGGTCCACACGTCCCCGTAGCCGGGCGTTCCCTTGAACTGCTCCGGCACGTTCTTCTGCTTCGCGTAGCAGTAGCTCCAGATCTCGTCTGCCTCCACCACCTTGCAGGGGAGCTGCTGGAAGACGCCATCCTGATACTCGGCGCAGGCTTCCCCGAGATCGGCCAGCAGTTTCATGATCGTGTTCTTCGCCGCGCCGGTCATCCGGACGGTCGCCCGGATGCTGTTGCCCTCTACGAGGCAGCCGATGATCTGCGCCCGCTTCTCGGTGCTCAGCCTGTTCATACTGACCATTATGCGTAAGCGCTCGGACGGAACCGCCGGATCTGCTGGTAGACATTGCAGACAATGGCGACTCGTGAACGCCGGAATCTCCCTTTCTAGAGCGGTTCTTGCGGTGTTATAAAATAGGTGTTATATTCTAGCCATGGTCATTAGCAAGCGCCTCATCACCCAACTCCAGCCAATCGCCGCGGACGTCCTCGGCTTCGACGCCGCCGCCATCGCGCACCTCAAGCAGCGCCAAGGCGACTACGCCGGCTACGACTACCAGCCGGGAGCGTCTGCGCTGGCGATGGAGCGCCGTGCATTCGTCGCAACTGAGATGCGCAAGCTGATCGAGGCGAAGCTGGAATGGCCGATGAACCAGAAGTCGCTTCCCTGCGGTGGCTACGAGTGGTTGCCTGACGGCTGGTCTATTCGCCTCTCGAAGACCACCCCCGAATCGCGGCGCGAGGACACCTTGGCGCTGCTGGGCATCCAAGAGGAACTTCTGCCGCCCAGCGTCTCGCCTACTCCTGACGACGAGCGCGAGATCGTACTGATTCGCCTGAGGGGCAATCCTCTCCTTCGGCCCAAAGTCGATGTCCTGTCGCTGTCGAGCGATGGCGTGCATGGAACGGCGGTGCCCCTGAGCGCGATTGCCGCCGCGAACATCGACCGGCTTCCGAGCAGCGGCAAACCGGCGAAGACGACCGTGACTCTCCCGGGAGATCAGCGCAGCACGGAAACGGGGTAGCTCATGGCCGACAGGTTCAACTCCTTCGCCGTCATCCTCGCTCGGCGCGCGAAGGCGATGTCACAGACTGATCTTGCCGAGGCAGTGGGCGTTACCCAGGCCACCGTCTCTCATTGGGAGAAGGGCCAGCGCGCCCCAGAGCCAGAGGTCCTGGAGCGGCTCGCAAGAGTGCTCGAGGTTCTTCCCCTCACGCTCAGAGACGACTCAATGGCGACGACGACGCCGATGTTCAGAGCCACCGCCGTCAACACGAAAAGGGACGAGCGGCGGATCGAAGGGCGTACCGAGCTGGCGCGCCTTGGGGCATCTCGCATCCTTGAGGAGGTGAACATCGAACCCACCTTGTCGTGGCCATCAGTAGATGACCCGCTGGGCGACGACCCCGAGGTAGCGGCATCCACCCTGCGGCGGGTGTGGCGCATTCCACCGGGGCCGGTCGGCAACCTGACGGAGTTCATCGAGTCGGCCGGGACGATCGTCTTGCGTGTGAACTTCGGCCATCCGAAAGTCGAAGCTGCCTACGCTCATCCCCGGCGCGAGGCGAAACGGTGGATTCTCATGAACACGTTCATGACCGATTGGGCGCGAAGCCGTCTAACCGTCGCTCACGAGTTGGGCCACGCGATGCTTCATCACTGGGATGCCTTCAACGTTCCCGATGCACGGGATCGCGAGGTGCAGGCTTATAAGTTTGCTCTCGCGCTCATGGTCCCCGCCGAGGACTTCATCCTCGACATCGCCCATACCTCTTGCCGCTGGGACGATTTCCTTCGCCTGCGGCATAAGTGGGGCATCTCGGCTGCCGCTCTCGCTAGAAGGGCTCGTGACTTGGGGTTCGTAGATGCCCGTGCCTACAAATCGCTGAACATCACGAGACGGCAGCGCGGCCATTGGTCGAACGAGCCGGGAGAAGACGCCGAGCTGGAGCGACCCTCGGTTTTCCCGGAAGCCATATCTCTCCTGCGCCAGCGGGCAGGATGGTCCGATATGCACTTCTCAGAGGTTGCCGGATTGCCTTACTCGCGCCTTTCCGAACTGCTCCCGGAGGATTTCTCCGCACCCTCCGAGCCGGTGGCAGCCGTAACGCTGCGACGAATCAAATAGCTAGGTCTTGGCTTTCCAGCGAGCCTTAGCGGCGCGGCTCGCCGCCTCGGACCGCTCCTCGGCCGTCATCCGGGAGGCGCGAACCTTCCCGCCCTTCTGGCCGCCAGCGCGTCCAGCGCGCGCCTGCTGGCTCTCCGGCTCCGGCGGCGTCTCGTCGGTCGCTTCGCCCACGATGGCGGCGGCGAGGCGGTTGAGATCGGCGGGCTTCTTTGACTGCTTGGCCATCGCTCAGAGCCTAGCGCCCGGTGCGGTGACCTCATACGAGCCGTAGGACTCGCTACTCGACTCCCAGGCCATCCCCTCCAGCAGATCGTCAGCGGGGATCTCCAGGGCGCAGACGAGTTTCAGGAGGGTGTCCAGCCGGGGCATCCGCTTCGCGTTCTCCAAGAGGTAGATCTGCGTCCGGTGCAGTTCGGTCAATCGGCTTAGCTCGGCCTGCGAGATCCCCGCCCTGCGCCGCGCCCGCCGCAGGTTGGCGCTGAATCGTTCTTTGAGGCTCATGGCAGCTCCAGTCGCTCAAGGAAGGCGACGGGCTTGGTGGGACGGATAGCCGAGCCGTGGCTTTCCAGCAAGCCGCGGCCGATCAGGTCCAAGACTGCCCGCGTCAGCGCTCCGCGCGCGCCGATCTCACGGGCCAGTTCGGGGATCGTTCTCCAGTGCGGGTAGATCTCCAGGGCCAGCGCCATAACTGCGCGCTGGAGGGGGATGCGGTCGGCAGGCCAGTGCCGCCGCGTAGGCTTCGTCTGCATCGGAAGGTTCCGCCTTTCGGTGCCAGGCGGGGGGCTGTTCCACCAGCGCCCCCGCCGTTATTTCGTCGGGACGCGGCGAACCTACCGGGGGATCAGCGCCCTGTGGGCGTCATTTCAAACTGACCCACTACCGGCCCCATGGCCCGCTACACTTTGTGAAGTGACCGATACGCCTCAAGCCGCGATCACCTTGACCGACAAGGCCGCCGAGAAGATCGGCGAGCTGCTCGGCTCGCAGCCGGACGGTGCCGAGCAGGCACTCCGGGTCGCGGTCCGCGGTGGCGGCTGCTCGGGCTTCCAGTACGCGCTTGCCTTCGACAAGGCCAAGGAGGACGACAACGTCTTCGAGGTCGACGGCGTCGCCGTCATCGTCGACAAGGTCAGCATGCAGTTCGTCTTCGGCTCAGAGGTCGACTACGTCGAAGGCCTCCAGGGCGCCGGCTTCCAGGTCAACAACCCGAACGTGGTTGCGGCCTGCGGCTGCGGGTCCTCTTTCCAGGTGAAAGAGGACGCGGCCGAGCAAGCGGCCGTCTAGGCCGCCTAGCTATTCGATCTGCAGGGGCGGGGACTGCGCCGGCAGGCTCTCCGCGGGCGATGCGGTGACTTCGGGCTGCTCGACGCCGAGTGCCTCGGCCAGCTCGCCGGACTCGAACATCTCCTCGACGATGTCGCAGCCGCCGAGCAGCTCGCCGTTGACGTAGAGCTGGGGGAAGGTCTGCCAATCGGCGATCTCCGCCGTCACTTCGCGCAGCGGCTGCAGCGCGGGGAGGACGTCGATCGCGCCGTAGTCGGCGCCGGTCTGGTCCAGCACCTGAACCACGCGCATGGAAAACCCGCAGCGCGGCATGTCCGGGGTCCCTTTCATGAACAGCAGGACCGGGTTGGCGGCGATCAACTCTTCGATTTTTGACTTCAGCTCTGGGTCGGCCATGGGGGCATTGTAGGGAGGAGGGAGGCTCGGCCTAAAGCTGAGTGATGATCAACCCCGCCAGCCCAATGAATCCCGTGATCATGGCGGCCATCAGGGCAATGAAGCCGTGGACCATGGTGTGCTGGAGGCCGTCAACCCGGTTGCTCAACCCATCGAGCCGGTTGCTGATCTCGGTGACGCGACCGTTGAGGTCGTCAAGTCGGGAGTCGGTCCAGGTGGATCTCAATCTCATCGCTCCAGCGTAGGCGGCAATGCCGCACCTGTGGTGCGCACAATGTAACATTTTGTCGGCGGAAGGATCGAGCGGGTGTGACTTCAGCCCGGAACGCTGGTCTTGACCGAGAGCGCGTGGATCGTGCCGTCGTCGAAGCGCTCTTTGACCGCAGCCTTGACCAGCCGGTGCTGGTCGATCCGCGAGAGGCCGTCGAACTGCGGTGCGCTGACCGTCGCCCGCAGGTGGTCGCCGGTGCCGGTTTCGTCGATCACCTCGACCTCGGCGCCCGGCAGGGCGGCCTCGATCATCCCGGTCAGCTCGGCGAGGTCGGCGGCCACTGCTCAGCCGGCGAGGCGCTCGCCGACGGTCTCGAGCATCTCCTCGACCCGCACGAACTTGACCCGCGGGCGGCCGTGGGGCTCGCCGCGGCCGACCTCGGCCGCGTTGATCGCCTGCCAGTCCTCGAAGGTGACGTAGCGCGTGCCCTTCTCCCGCAGCAGATCCTCGACCGCGACGGGATCGGGGTTCTCGGGGGCCAGCAGGGTGCCGGACTCGACGTCGGCGAAGAGGTGCTGGACGGTCTCCAGGGCGTCTTTCTTGTTCGTCCCGATCACGCCCGAGGGGCCGCGCTTGATCCAGCCGGCGGTGTAGTGGCCGACTTTGTGACCGGAGTCGTGGGAGTCGAGGATGCGGCCGCCTTCGTTGAGGATCAGGCCGCGCTGCTCGTCGAACGGGACGCCCTCGATCGGGACGCCCGTGTAGCCGACCGAGCGCAGAACCAGCCCGCACTCGATCTCTTCCCGCTCGCCGGTGTCCTTGGCGCGCAGCGTGCCGCCTTCCTCGACCAGCTCGTTGCGGCCGACGACGATCGATTCGACCTTGCCGTCGCCCTTGATCTCAACCGGGGAGGCGAGGAAGCGAAGGACGATCCGCTGCTTCTTGCCCTCCGGCTGGCGCTCGGAGAACTCCTTCAGCGTTTCGTAGTTGACCCGGGTGGTCTTGTCGACCTCGTCGGATTCGAGGTGGGCGGCGCTGGCCGGGTCGAGCTCGACCTCGGCCGGGTCGACGACGACGTCGGCGTCCTCCATCTCCCCGAGCTCCTTGATCTCCGGGTTGGTGAAGGCCGCCTGGACCGGTCCGCGGCGCCCGAGGACGACGATCTCGCGGATCTGCTTGGCGTCGAGCGCCTCGATCGCGTGGTCGGCCGTGTCGGTCTGGCGCAGCTCGTGGTCGGTGAGGGCGAGCATCCGGGCGACGTCCATCGCCACGTTGCCGTTGCCGATCACCACCGCGCGCTCGCTCGAGAGGTCGAACTCGTGGTCGGCGTAGTCGGGGTGGGCGTTGTACCAGCCGACGAAGGCGGTGGCAGCGTGGCTGCCGGGCAGGTCCTCACCGGGGATGCCGAGCTGGCGGTCGGTCTCGCAGCCGACCGTGAAGACGATCGCGTGGTAGAGCCGCTCCAGCTCCTCGACCTCGATGTCGTGGCCGATCTTGACGTTGCCGAAGAAGCGGAAGCCCTCGCGGGCCGCGGTTTTTTCGTAGACGCGGATTACCGACTTGATCTTCGGGTGGTCGGGGGCGACGCCGCCGCGGACCAGCCCGAAGGGGCTCGGCAGACGGTCGAAGAGGTCGACCTGGGCGTGCAGGTCGCCGTCCTTGAGGATGTGCTCGGCGGCGTAGAAGCCTGAGGGGCCGGCGCCGACGATGGCGACGCGGAGGGGGGTCTCTTCGGTTCCGATCTTGCTCATTGGAGCGCGAAAGAATAGGGAACTCGGCGCGTCAGCCGAGCGCCGGGGCGCTGGTGCCGACGGCGCTGGGGGTGCCGTCGAGGGCGTCGAGCGCCTTGGCGACGGACATCGAGACACAGGTGAAGATCGGCGTCTCCAGCTCCGTGTACTCGCTCGACTCGGTCGGGCGCAGCTCGTTGACGAGGTCGAGGAATTCGCCCGGGTCGTCGCCCTCGAAGCAGACGACGAACTCCTGGTCGTCGATCCCGTAGGAGTAGGTGGTGTTGATCGTGATCTCGGGGTAGCGGCGGCCGACCTCGATGTGGCTTTTCATGATCCGGCCGCGCTCCTCCGGCGGCAGCCCGTACCAGCGGCGCTGCTTGACCATCGGGTAGAGGAAGAGGTACTTGCGTTCCGAGGTGCAGATCTCCGGCCGCGCGTCCTCAGCCGAGTACGGCGAGCGTTTGGTCATCGAGAGGAACGAGTATGGCGTGCTCGCCCATTTCGCCAGCCCGCTCTGCCCGAGGACGACGTGGAAGGTGTGGATGTCGTTGAGGTTGGGGCTCTGGGTGAGCAGGACGAGGTCGACGTCGCCGCGCGTTCCTATGGTTGAGTAGGCGCGCAGAGAGCGGTCGACCGCGAAGTCCTCGCAGGCGGCGAGGAACTCCTGCTTGTCCGCTGCGCGCAGCTCCGGGTCCCGACGACGCCAGGCTGGATCGATCTTGAAAAACGAGAACTTGGCGAACGTGCGATCGGCCATCGGGGCCACGATAGCGCTCGTCCTGCTGCTTGCCACCCCGGCCGTGGCCGCCACGAGCCCGGACCGGGTAAGTGTGGTCGTCTGGCCAGCGGGGACGACCCTGGAAGATCTGGCCGCCGCCGGCTTCTCGCCCGGTTTGATGAGCGCTGGATTGGGCACCGTCCCGCCGGACCAGACCTATCTGGACATCGGCCAGGGCAACCGAGTCTTCGACTCGCTCTACGACGAGGACCTGCCGGTGCGCGGGCGGGACTGCTGGAGGTGGATCGAAGCGGTCGAAGACAGAGCGGACTCCGCACCGGCCGACATCGTCCCGTTTCTGCTCAATCGGGAAGCGGGAACCCACGGGGCGGCGATCTTCTGGGTCGGCGACGTCGCCTGTACCTTCGGGGGCCATCCAGGGGGTGAAGGTGGGGTTGGGTTCAGAACCCTCTTCTACGGAGAAGTGCCGCTGTCGAAGCGGGAAAGGGCGACCCGCTTCCTGGGCCCGGACAGCGTCACGATCGCGATCGCACGGCCGACCGGCAGATCGGACGCGCCGGTGCCGATCGGGATCAGAGGCCCCGGGTTCGAGGGCAACCTCACCTCCGACAGCACCCGGATGAACGGGTACGTCCTCTCGACCGACGTAGCGCCGACCATCCTCGACCACTTCGGGATCGACATCCCGACGGCGATGACGGGGCAGCCGATCCGCAGCGACGGGAGCGTCGACGTGGCGGCGATCGAATCGCTCGGCGACCGCATGGAGGTGATCTCCTCGCGCCGCGGGCCGGTTATCGGGTTGAACATCGTCGCCTGGCTGCTGGCGCTGGGGCTGGTTGCCCTTCTCTCGCGCGGACGCTTGGCGCGGCCGGCGGTTCGCGTCACCGGCCTGACGATCGTCTTCCTGCCGCTCGTCCTCCTCCTGGGGGCGGCTCTCGAACCGGGGGAGACCGGCGAACGGCTCCTGGTCCTCTTGCTCTGTCCGCTGCTGGCGGTGACGACCCTGCTGCTCCTACGCGGCTACCGGGCCCTCGCCGTCGCTTCCGCGGCGACCGTCCTCGCCTACGCGCTCGACGTGATTTGCGGCTCGCCGCTGACCTCGCTCTCGCTGCTCGGCCCCAACCCCGGCCTCGGCGTCCGCTTCTACGGGATCGGCAACGAGCTCGAGGCGCTGCTGGCGGTGCTGGTGCTGGCGGGCACCGGTGCCGGCCTGGCCGCCTTCGCGCCCCGCGCCTCGGCGCGAACCTCGGCCTGGGCTTTCCTCGGGCTCGGTCTTCTCGCTGCGATCGTCTTCGCCGCCGGCCGGTTCGGCGCCGACGTCGGCGCCGCCATCGTCTTCCCGGTCGGCGCCGCCGTCGCCGCGGCGACGATCGCCGGGCGGGGAAGGCGACCTCTAGCCCTTGCCCTGGTCGCGGCACCGCTCGCCGTTCTCGCTCTGCTCGCCCTCGTAGACCTGCTCAGCGGCGCCAACGCGCACCTCACCCGCTCGGTCCTCGACGCCGGCGGCCTGGGCGACCTTGCCGACGTCGCCCAGCGCCGGCTCCAACTCTCGGCCCACAGCTTCGTCCGGCCGATCCTGCTCGCCTTCCTGCCGGTGGTCGCGACCCTCGCCCTCCTCGCCTACGTCCGCCGCGATCGCCTGCGGGCCTGGCTCGTTGCCGTCCCCGCGTTGCGCGCCGGCCTGATCGGCGCCCTGGCCGCGACCGCGATCGGGACCCTCGCAAACGACTCCGGGGCCCTCCTGCTCGAGATCGGCGCGGCCTACCTGCTGGTCTTCACCGGCTTCGCCTGGGCCGAGAGCGGCGCGGATTCCGCTTCTGTGCGTTCCGGGCGATGAACTACCCTTAATCGTCCGTGCGCATAGGTCTCGTCTCGCCATATTCCTGGTCCTACCAGGGGGGCGTGAACCGGCACGTTGAGGCTCTCGCCGAGGAGTTTCTCGGTCGAGGCCACGATGTGCGCGTTCTTGCTCCCGTCGACCCTCCGGGTCGGCTCAGCCGCGCTCTTCACCGGGCCCAGGCCGAAGCTCGGGAGCTGCCGGACTACCTGATGCCGCTGGGCCGGACGGCGGGCTTCGGCGCCAACGGCTCGGTCTCCAACCTGGCGCCCTTCCCCGCTGGCGGGGTGGTGGCGCCGCGGCGCCTGGTCCGCAGCGGCGAATTCGACGTCATCCACGTCCACGAGCCGGTCGTGCCGCTGGTCGGCTGGAACGCCACGCTCGGCGCCCGCGATCCGGTCGTCGGCACCTTCCACACCTACTCGACCAGGCCGCTCCCCAACTACATCGCCAACGCGCTCGGCGCGCGCCGGGTCTTCAACCGGCTCTCGGCGCGCATCGCCGTCTCCGAGGCCGCGGCCTGGACCGGCCGGCGTTGGTTCGGCGGCGAGTACACGATCGTGCCCAACGGCGTCGACGTCGACGCCGCCCCGAAGGGACCGAAGAACCCCGACGGGGAGCTGAGGATTCTCTTCGTCGGGCGCTCCGAGGAGCGCAAGGGCCTGCCGATCCTGCTCACCGCCTTCAACGCCTTGGTCGAGCACGTCCCCTGCCGCCTCAGCGTGATCGGCACCGACCGGGAGGAGGTCCTGCGCTACGTCGCCGATCCCGAGCTGCTGCGCTTCATGGACATCCGCGGCCGCGTCTCGCGCGAGGAGCTTTGGGCGGAGCTGCACGCGGCCGACCTGCTCTGCGCGCCCTCGCTTTCCGGCGAGAGCTTCGGCATGGTCCTGACCGAGGCCTTCGCAGCCGGGACCCCGGTGATCGCCTCCGCGATCGCCGGCTACAGCGACGTCGTCAGCGACGGCGTCGACGGCCTCCTGGTCCCGCCCGGCGACCCGCAGCGGCTGGCCGAGGAGCTGCAGCGGGTGCACTTCGAGCCCGAGCGCCTGCAGGAGATGGGGGAAGCGGCTCGCCGTAGCGCGCAAAGGTACGCGTGGCCGCGGGTAGCGGACCAGGTCACCGCCGTCTACGAGCGCGCGATCGAGGCGCCGAAGCCGATCCACGCCGCCGAGAAGTTCGCCCACTGGGCCGGGGTGCGCCCCGCCGACGGCGGTCCGCGACGCCCCGCCGAGCGGCTTCCGTCGCTTGACCCCGCGCCCGCCCGGGCGCAGAAGAAAGGCCGCGTCGTCGCCCGGCGGATCGGTCTCGCCGTCGCCGCGATCCTGGGGGTGGGCCTGACCCTGCTGGCCGCTCAGAAGATCGGCATCGACAAGGTCGTCGAAAGCATCGTCCGCTCGAACCTGACCTGGGTGCTGGTCGCCTGCGCCCTGATGGCGAGCTCGCTCTTCTTCCGCGCCGCATCCTGGTACTGGATCGCCCGCGCTGCGCTTCCCAACCGCCCGATCCGGCGCCGCGACGTCACCTCGGCGACGATGATCGGGGTGCTGATGTCGGCGACGCTGCCGGCGCGCCTCGGTGAGCCGGCGCGCGCCCTCACCCTGGCCCGGCGCAGCGGCCGGATGCGGGAAACCTTTCCCGTGCTGCTCGGCACGCTCGTCTCCCAGACGATGTTGAACCTGGTCGCGCTGGTCCTGCTCGGCGTGATCATCGTCTCGACCACGCCGCTCTTCCACTCGGGAACCAAGCAGATCTTCGCCTTCAGCCTGGTCCCGCTTCTGGTCCTGATCGTCGTCCTCTTTGCGCCGCTGCTGATGCGCCGCAACGGCAACGGCCGCATGGCGCGCCTGGGGGGAATGATTCACGGGGCCCTGATCCAGGTCCGCGCCGGGCTTACGGTCTTCAGGGACCCCCGCTACGGCTCGCTCGCCGCCGCCGCCCAGCTCACCGCCTGGGCGATCCAGCTGGCAGCCTGCTGGGCGCTCCTCTACGCGCTTGGGCTCGACGGTCAGGCCGGGATCGGCGCCGCCGCGGCGGTGCTCTTCGCCGTCAACGTCACCGCCGTCGTGCCGGCGACCCCCTCGAACATCGGCGTCTTTCAGCTCGCGGTGATCAGCGTCCTCCACACCGGCTTCGGCGTCAGCACCCAGGACGCGCTCGCCTACGGCGTGATCCTGCAGGCGGTCGAGATCGCCACCGCCGTCGCCCTCGGCCTGCCCGCCCTCGTGCGCGAGGGCCTGACCTGGAGCGACCTGCGGATGCAGGCGCTGCAGACCACTCCGGTGCGGCTGGAGTCAAAACCGCGCGCGCGCCCTGGCCATCCGCCCGCTTAAGAGCGACTCTGCCGCAATTTGCGGAGTCGCGGCTAACTACTAAAAAACTCTGATGTATTGTTTTAGTATCTGCGCGGAGGCGTGCCGCCACCATTCCCAGGCCGGCACTCCGACCTCGGGAGGGCGTGCGGCCGGTGCCGTTCCATCCAAGCGGTTGCCTTGGCCCGCCTTCTCGAGCCCTCTTCATAGCCGGATCGACAAGGTTCCTTGACGGGTCCACAGTAATGTGCATAGAGTCGAGCAATCGGCCAATGACTCACGCGAACTGGGGGAAGGGGAGCCGTGAGATACGACTCAGCACTATTGGAGAGAGTCGCGCAGCGCTTTCGGCGCGATATGTGGGATTCGGTGGTTCCGGAAGCAATCTCCGAATCGGGGGTTGAAGTTGAGAGGTTCGGGCCCGTTCAGGCGACCGCCTTCGGCGACCTGCCCGAGGTCCACATGCTCCAGCAGATCCAGGGGGCTGCGGAGCCGGAGGCGATCGAGGGCGGCCATCTAGCCGCGGCGATCGCATGGATGCGGGCGCGCGAAGTCGACTACCGGATTCCGGTGGCGGCAGGGCGCCCCGGGGCAGCCGACGCCGAGGGCTGGCTAGGCGAGCGGGGCTACGAGCGCGGGGCGGGCTGGGTGAAAATGGTCCGCGACGGCTCGCCGCCCGATTTCGACGTCGATCCGGGGATCACGATCTACCGGCTCGGGGAAGACGAAGCCGAAGGGGAAGGGTTGAGCACGATCGCCGCCGAAGCCTTGGAGCTGCCGCTGGTGGCGGGGACCCTGTTCTTCTCCCTGCCGCAGCGGAACGGATGGCATTGCTACACCGCGGCGCTCGGTCCCGAAGAGGTTCCGGTCTCCACGGGCTCGATGCTGATCGTCGACGGGGTAGCCCAGCTCGGCGCCGGCACGACGCTCGAGCAGGCCCGCGGGTTGGGCTGCAACGCGGCGCTGCTGCACAGGCGCTTGCTCGACGCCCACCGGGCCGGCTGCCACACGGTGTTCGTCGAGGTCGGGGAATGCGACCTCGCCTCCTGGTCGGCCGTCACCCGCAACCTGCGGCGGGCGGGCTTCGAGGAGGCCTACGAAGGCCGCAACTGGCAGCGGCCCGCGCTGCACCCGGCGGAAGTACCGGGCCGGTTCAGCGGCTGAGCTCGGGGGCCGGGGACGCTTCGGCGTCCTCGCCCTCCGCGCCGGGGTCCGGATCGGACTCCGGCGGCAGCCCGCCGCCCCGGGCGGTGCCGGCGATCAGCTCGTCGGGTGCCTTCTCGGCGGGGATGAAGCCCGACTTCATCCCGAAGTAGACCGCTTGAGGGTGGTGGGCGACGATCGCCACCGTCGACTGCTCCGGCATCACCGCGTAGCCGCCCGACAGGGTCATCCCGATCTTTTCCAGGTCGAGCAGGCGCCAGACCTTCTCGTGCTCGGACTGGTCCGGGCAGGCCGGATATCCCCAGGAGTAGCGGCGGCCCTGGTCGAGGTCGATCGCGAGCCCCCGCCGCACCTCGGCGTGAAGCCACTCGGCCAGCCCCTCGGCGCTCTGGACGCCAAGGCCGTGGACGTAGAGCTGCTCGGCGAACTCGCCTTCCTGCTCCAGCTTTTCGATCAGCTCGGTCACCTCTGGGCCGACGGTCACTCCCTGCAGGGCGACGACGTCGCGTTCGCCCGAGTCGAGCGGGCGGTAGAAGTCGGCCAGGCAGATCCGGTCATGCCGCGGCTGGCGCGGGAAGACGAGCCGCTCCAGCTCCCGCTCGGGGTCCTCGGGGTCGAAGACGACGAGCTCGTTGCCGTCGGCGTTGCAAGGGAAGTAGCCGAGCCGGACACGCGGATGCAGGTAGTCCTGCTCGCGCCACATCCGCTCGAGGCGGGCCGCGAAGCCCTCCTCCTCGTCGGTGCCCTCGACCAGTTCGCGCCAGGCCTCACCCTTGACCCCGCGCCCGCCCCAGTGCAGCTTGAAGAGCACGTGGCGGTCCAGGTAGGGGAAGACTTCTTCGAAGTCGACGTCCAGCTCTTGGACGCCCCAGAACGGCGGCGTCGGGATCGCCACGTCGGTCGCGGTCTTGGAGCGGACGCTGTCGTCGGTGACCGGCGGCGCGTCGTCGACGACGACCGGCTTCTCGCGCAGCTGCTTGGCCTCGGCCCTGATCCGCTCGACCAGCGCCGAGCGCGCGTCGGCGTCGACCAGGGCGTCCATCGTGTCGAGCCCCTGGAAGGCGTCCTTGCAGTAGAAGACGCCGGGGTCGTAGACCTCGTCGGACTCTTTGCCCTTCGGATAGAGGACGCGGCGGCCGAAGTCGCGGTTGATCGCCGCGCCGCCGATCAGGACCGGGAACTCGAGGCCGCGCTGGTGCAGCTCGGCGATGCAGGTCGGCATCTGCTTGGAGGTCGAGACCAGCAGCGCCGAGAGGCCGATCGCGTCGGCCTCGTTCTCGATCGCGGCTTCGATGATCGTGTCGACCGGGACCTGCTTGCCGAGGTCGATCACCGTGTAGCCGTTGTTGGTGAGGATCGTGTTGAC
>DASSYI010000005.1:0-60622 GCA_035703365.1 Solirubrobacterales bacterium | reverse complement strand
CGAGCCATTGGCGAGATGTGTCTGGGGCGGGTCATCCGCCCCCCTCCCCCGCAGCCAAACGAAGAATCCCGTCCCTCTCCAACCGCAGCATCCGCCAGTCGTCGAGGCGGCGGGCGCCGATCCCGGCGTAGAAGTCGAGCGCCGGCTCGTTCCACTCCAGCGCGCACCATTCGAGCCGGGCGTACTCGCGCTGCTCGGCGATCTGCGCCAGGTGCTCCATCACCGCCAGGCCGATTCCGCCGCGACGGTGCTCGGGCCGGACGTAGACGTCCTCCAGCCAGATCCCCGGCCGGCACTCGAAGGTCGAGAAGTTGGTGAAGAAGATCGCGTAGCCGACCGCTTCGCCGTCGGCGGTCTCGATCAGGAGCGCCTCCGCGGCCTCGCGCTCGAACAGCGAGCGGCGCAGGGTCTCGGCGTCGCCCGCCACCGCCTCGCCGAGTTTCTCGTAGGAGGCGAGCTCGAGGATCAGGTCGAAGAGCAGCGGCACGTCGGCTTCGGTCGCCGGCCGGATCTGGACGTCGTTGGCGGTGGCCATCGCCGGCAGCCTAGGCGACGAGGCGGGGCAGCACTTTTTGCCCGTAAGTCTCGATCGCGGCCAAAGGGTCGGCGCCGGAATTGTTCATCAGGGCCACCGTCGTCGCTCCCAGCTTTTCGACCTCGCGGATCCGCTCGACGTGGACCTCGGGGTCGGCGGCAATGATCAGGGCTTCCTTCAGCTCCTCGTCGGAGACCTGGCGCTCGGCCTCCTCATACATCGCCGCCGGGTCGTGCCAGTCGTCGCGGTAGAACTCTTTCGGCTGCGAGCCCTTCCAGACCCGGCAGCCCTCCAGCGCGGCCTCGTCGTCCTCGGCCCATGAGAAGGCGGCCTGGAGGACGATCTCCCCCGGCTCTTTGCCGGCGTCCTCGGCCGCGCCCTTGTAGGCGTCGATGCTCTTCGGCGCCGATTCGGGATCGGCGAGGGTCCAGAGGCCGTCGCCCTGGCGCCCGGCGACGGCGGCAGCCTTCGGGCCGAAGGCCGAGACGTAGACCGGGGGCCGCCGATCCTCGGGCCGGGAGTGGACGAAGGCGCGGTCGGTGGAGAAGTACTTGCCCTTCCCGCTCAGCCGCTGCCCGTCCCAGAGGGCGCGGATCATCTCCAGCGCCTCCTCCATCAGCTCCACCTTTTCGCCCGGCGAGGGCCACTCGGCTCCAAGCGGCACCTCGTTCAGCGCCTCGCCGGAGCCGACCCCGAGGTAGGGGCGGCCGGGGTACATCAGCTCCAGCGTCGCCCAGGCCTGGGCGATCAGGACCGGGTGGTAGCGCGGGCCCGGCGGCGTCACCGCGGTGCCGAAGCTGACCCGCTCGGTCGCCTGCGCCGCCGCTCCGAGCCAGACCCAGGCGTGCCCCGCCTCGCCCGGTTCCCACCAGGGCTGGAGGTGGTCGCTGCAGCCGATCCCGGCGAACCCGGCCGCCTCGGCGGCGACCGCCTGGCGCAGCAGCTGCTCGGGCGGGAACTGCTCGTGGGCGCAGAGATGGAGGTAGCGCATCGGAGGGCGGCTCTGCCGCGCCTACGCTTTGCCTTCGAATTCGTACTCGCGCAGGAAGCCCTCGAAGAGGCGGCGGTGGCCCTGCTCGTCGCGGAGGATCGCGATCACCATGTCCTGGGTGACCGGGTCGACGCCGTCGGTGACCTCGACGATGTTGGTGTAGTGCTGGATCGCGCCGCTCTCGGCTTCGATCACGCCGCGGATCACGTGGATCACGTCGGTCTGGTGCTCGGGCGGCTGCAGGAAGCTCTGTTCGGGGGAGAACCCCTCCGAGCCGGGGACGACGCCGTAGAGCTCCTTGATCCGGGTCGCGAACTGTTCGGCGTGGCCGAGCTCCTCTTTGATGTCCTGGGCCAGGGACTCGCGGATCTCCTGGGCGCGGACGCCGTCGAGGTTGGTCGAGGCGGAGAGGTAGCTCATCACCGTCTCGATCTCCATCCAGTAGGCCTTGGTCAGGAGGGCGACTATCTCTTCCCGGGTGCCCGAGGCCTCGTCGCCGAAGATTCCTTTGTCGGTGGTGCTGGACTCCATTTGCGGTTCCTCTCCCATGGCGGTCGTCTGCTAGTTCGTCGCGGTCGGTTCGGTCGTCCGTGCCTGGCGGCTACCCCGGGCCACCGGCACGGAAACGCCACCGGGGCGCGGTCTCGGGCTAGGCTGCGGCGCCATGGACACGATCGACTCTCTCATCGAGAACAACCAAGCCTTCGCCGCCGGCCTCGCCGAGCGGCACCTCGACGTCGAACCGCAGCGGCACCTGGCGATCGTCACCTGCATGGACTCGCGGCTCGACGTCTTCGCCGCCCTCGGCCTCGGCCAGGGCGAGGCGCACGTGCTGCGCAACGCCGGCGGCGTCATCACCGACGACGTGATCCGCTCGCTGGCGCTGTCGCAGCGGCGACTGGGTACCCGTGAGGTGATGCTGATCCACCACGACGACTGCGGCCTGCAGAAGATCACCGAGGACGGCTTCCGGATGGAGCTGCAGGAGACGACCGGGATCGCCCCCTCGTTCGCGATCGAGGCGTTCGCCGACGTCGAGGAGGACGTGCGGCAGTCGATCCGCCGCGTTCGCGCCTCCCCCTTCCTGCCCCATCGCGACGTGGTGCGCGGCTTCGTCTACGACGTCGACTCCCACCGGCTGCGCGAGATCGAGGTCCGCGAGTAGTGGCGACCGTCGCCCCCTACGGCTCCTGGTCCTCGCCGATCGCGGCGGCGACCGTGGCGCGGGCGGGGCGGCGGCTGGGTGCGGCGGCGATCGCTGCCGACGGCGCGGTCTGGTGGGCCGAGGGCCGGCCCGACGAAGGCGGCCGCGTGGCGCTGATGCGCCGGCCCGAGGGCGGCGAGCCGGAGGAGGCGACGCCGGCTGGAGCCAACGTGCGGACGCGGGTGCACGAGTACGGCGGCGGCGCCTGGTGCCTGGTCGAGGCCGACCTCGTCGTCTACGTCGAGTTCGCCGACCAGCGCCTCTACCGGCTGCGGCTGGGAGAGGAGCCGGTGGCGATCTCGCCCGAGCCGCCGGCGGCGGGCGCGCTCCACTACGCCGACATGCGGCCGACGCCGGACGGCCTCGCGGTCGTCTGCGTACGCGAAACCCACGGCGAGGGCGAACCGGTGAACGAGGTCGTCTCGCTGCCGCTAGACGGCTCGGCCGAGCCGCAGGTGCTGGCGAGCGGCCGCGACTTCTACTCCTTCCCGCGGGTCAGCCCGGATGGGGCCTGGCTCGCCTGGACCTGCTGGGACCACCCGAACATGCCTTGGGACGGGACCGAGCTGTGGATCGCGCCGCTGGCCGACAGCGGCGAGGAGCGGCTGGTCGCCGGCGGCCCCGAGGAGTCCGTCTTCCAGCCCGAATGGGGACCTGACGGGCACCTGTACTTCGTCTCCGACCGCGACGGCTGGTGGAACCTCTACCGGGCCCGCGAGCCCGGCGCTGAGCTGAGCGGCGAGGAGGGGGCGCTGGTGCAGCTGACCGAGGAAGAGGCCGACTTCGCCCATCCGCAATGGTTGTTCGGCGGCGCCACCTACGCCTTTCTCGGAAGCGGCGCGATCGCCTGCGTGCGCTGCCAGGGGGCCGAAGAACGGCTCTTCCTGCTGCAGCCGGAAGGCTGGGAACCCGCCGACCTCGGCCTGCCCTTCACCGCCTTCGGCTACCCGGTCCTCTCGGCCCGGGGCGAGCGGGTCGCCTTCGCCGCGGCCAGCCCGGAGGGCGAGACGGCGGTCGTCCTCTACGACGCCGAGCGCGGCGAGACCGAGGTGGTGCGAACCTCCAGCGAGGAGCCGGTCGACCCGGCATACGTTTCCCGCCCGCGGCCGATCGAATTCGCGACCGGCGACGGCGCGGTCGCCCACGGATTCTTCTACCCCCCGACGAACCCCGAGTTCGAGGCGCCCGAGGGGGAGCTGCCGCCGCTGATCGTCGAGAGCCACGGCGGGCCGACCTCCCACGCAACGCCGGCGCTGGACCGGGAATTCCTCTACTGGACCAGCCGCGGGGTCGGCGTCGTCGACGTCAACTACCGCGGCAGCAGCGGCTTCGGCCGCGAGTACCGCAACGAGCTGCGCGGCACCTGGGGCGTGGTCGACACCGAGGACTGCGTCAACGCCGCGACCTATCTGGCCGCGGAGGGCGAGGCCGACGGGAAGCGGCTGGCGATCCGCGGCGGCTCGGCCGGCGGCTACGCGACCCTCTGCGCGCTCACCTTCCACGACGCCTTCGCCGCCGGGGCGAGCTACTTCGGCGTCGCCGACACCGAGGCGCTCGCCAAAGACACCCACAAGTTCGAGTCGCGCTACCTCGACCGGCTGATCGGTCCCTATCCCGAGCGCGCCGACCTCTACCGGGAGCGCTCGCCGATCAACTACGTCGAGCGGCTGCAGGTGCCGGTGATCCTCCTCCAGGGGCTCGAGGACGAGGTGGTGCCGCCGAACCAGGCGGAAACGATGGTCGCGGCGCTGGAGCGCAACGGGGTCCCGCACGCTTACTTGGCCTTCGAGGGGGAGCAGCACGGGTTCCGCAAGGCGGAGACCAACATCCGCTGCCTGGAAGCCGAGCTCTACTTCTACGGGCGGATCATGGGGTTCGAGCCGGCCGGGGATCCTGAGCCGGTTGAGATCGCCGGCCTCGGGTAGTCGTCGCGGCGATGGCCGCTTTCACGACGCTCCGCTTCGCCGACCTCGACAACGGCTTCGCCTCGAAGGGCGGCGAGTTCTACATGGGCCGCGAGGGCCTCGAGTCGCCGCAGGTCGGGGTGACCTGGATCCGCCTGCCCGCCGGGGTCTCCACTCAGGGCGACAAGGGGCACTACCACGACCGCCAGGACGAGGTCTACGTGGTGGTCAGCGGCGGGCCGGTCGAGTTCAAGGTCGAGGAGGAGACGGTCAGCCTCGGCGCCGGCGAAGCGATCCGGATCGACGCCGAGGCGCTGCACGCGGTGCGCAACGGCGGCGAGGACGAGGCCCTGCTGATCGCCGCCTCGGGTCAGCTGCCGGAGGGCGGCGACGATTCGCACCCGGTCGAGGGCTTCGCCCCCGGCTGGTGATCAGCTGACGACGCAGTTCTTCGAGCCGCCTTCGGTTTCGCCTTTTTCCGGGAAGGCGTGGGCGAGGGCGAGGGCGATCAGCTGGGCGCGGGCGGCGTAGCCCGGCGAGGTGAAGTGGATGCCGTCTTCGATGAACCAGTCGTCTTTGACGTCTGAGGCCCAGTCGTAGACGCGCATGTTCGGGTAGGAGTCACAGGCCGCTTCGAGTTCTTCGTCCCACTTCTCCATGTTTTCCTTCGAGTAGGGGTCGCCGGGCGGGACGATCGATCGGACGTTGACCCAGAGCACCGGTTCGTCGCCGATGATGGTCATCATTTTTTCGATCCGTTCGCGCTCGCCGACGGTCGAGCCGGCGGCGACGTTGGCCGCCTCGTTGGTCCCGAGCGCCAGCACCCAGCAGCCTTTGAACCCTTCGGCCTTCCAGGCGGCGGCGACTTCCTGGGCGTTGGGGTTGCCTTCGAACTGCTCTTCGATCGAGGTCGCCCCCTGGACCTCCATGTGGACTTCTTTGGCGCCTACTTCGGCGTAGCGGGCGGGGATCCGCTGGCCTTCCTGGGGCAGGTATTCGGCGTTGTCGAGGCCCTCCGAGGTCGAGTCGCCGATGTGGACAACCGCTTTGCACTGCGATTTGGTCGAGTCTTCGGCCTGCGCCTTGGTCAGCGGCGGCGCCTTCGTCGTCCCCTCTGCCCGGGCCTGCTCTACCCGGACGTCGTTGCCTTCGGCGGTGGTCGAGTTGACCCCGGCCATCCCGGCGGCGGCGACCAGCAGCATCACCCCGAGGCTGACGATCGCGACCCGCATCGGCGGCGCGAAGGTCTCCCATTTCCAGCCGACCGCGCGGCGGCGGGCGAAGAAGCGCCCGATCGCGCCGTGGCGGATCGGCTCCTCGACGAAGCGCCAGGAGAGGGCGGCGACGGCGAAGATCGCCGCCACCTGCAGGAGGCTGCGGGTGAGGCTGTCGCCGTGGATCCCCTGCGGCGAGGTGAGGACGATGATCGGCGTCTGCCAGAGGTAGATGCCGTAGGAGCGGACGCCGACCCAGCGCAGCGGCCGCACCCCGAGCCAGGTGCCGAGCCGGCAGGCCGGGTGGGTGAGCGGCATCAGGACCATCACCGTGGCGAGCGAGAGCAGGACGAAGCCGCCGCGGTAGTTGAAGGCGGAGAGTTCGCCGGTGCGCCAGATCAGCAGGGCGATGATCGCCAGGCCGGCGATGCCCATCGCGTCGAGCGTGTTGCGCGCCTGCGGGGCGATCCGGCGGCTGAGTTTGCGGCTCGGCCAGACCATCGCCAGGGCGGCGCCGAAGAGCAGGCCGCCAGCGCGGGTATCGGTGCCGAAGTAGATGCGCGAGGGGTCGAGGCTCGGCTCGTAGAGGACGAACATCAGGATCGAGGAGGCGACGGCGCCGGCGATCGTCAGCAGCGCCAGGCGCGGGCGGACGCCGGAGGGCAGCGGGCGCTCGCGGACGAGCTTGGTCCCGAGCAGCAGCAGGAACGGCCAGAGGATGTAGAACTGCTCCTCGACCGAGAGCGACCAGAGGTGGTCGAGCGGGCCTTCGGCTTCGAAGCGGGCGAAGTAGGAGACGTCGGCGAAGATCTGCTCCCAGTTGTTGACGTAGAAGATCGCCGAGACGACGCCCTTGCGGAACTGGTCCGGCTGGGCGGGGCCGAAGATCGTCACCCAGGCGGTGACGATCAGCAGCATCAGGAAGAGGGCCGGCAGCAGGCGGCGGGCGCGGGCGAGCCAGAAGGCGGTGAGCTTGATCCGGCCGCGGGCGTTCAGCTGCGAGAGCAGGATGTCGGAGATCAGGTAGCCGCTGAGGGTGAAGAAGACGCCGACGCCGAGCATGCCGCCCGGGGCCCAGTCGAAACCGAGGTGGAAGGCGATGACGGAGAGGACGGCGATCGCTCGGAGCCCGTCCAGCCCAGGCATGTAGCGCTGGTTGCGCTTGACGGGTTCTGGCATCGGTCGCCCGCATGCTACGGATCGGCGCTGATAGGTTTCCCGCCCCGTGAGTCTCGTCCCCGCCTCCCCGAAGCGCCTCGCCGCCTTGGCTGTGGCGCTGGCCGCAACGCTCTGGGTGCTAGCGCTGAGCGTTGCAGCGCCCGCGTCGGCGGAGACCTGCCCTAATTTCAAAGTGCTGCATGACGACCGCATCGGCGTGGCCGACCTGCCGGCTGGCAACTACTTTCTACAGACGGCCGACGGGAAGCTCAGCTGCCAAGCCGCCGCACACCTCTTCGCCCGCTTCCTCCAGGACTGGGACGGCAACCTGCCGAAGCCCTGGTTGGTGGTCTCCCATGGGACCGGCAAAGCGTCGTTTGCACGCAGGGGCTTGCCCGCCATCTACGTCGAACGCATCAGCAGCGGCGACAACGCCGGCGGCAACCCTGAGCTCGGCAAGCTCTGCCCGGGCACGTTCACCGTCAACGCCGGAACCGACGTCGGCCCGCTCTACTTCGCCAAGGGCCCGTACCTGCTCTACATCCCGACGCGCTCGGGGATCACCTGCCGCCGCTCGTCGGTCCTCTTCACCCGCTTCCTCGCCGCGCCGGGCGGGATGCTGCCGGATCCGTGGCAGGTCAAAACCCAGACCGCAACGTTCTTCAAGCCCGCCCATCCGCTGCGCTCCGCGTTCCGGGTCGAGCCGGCCAACGGCGTCTCGTAGCGCCCCCGCCGAGACCGCGAGAGATCGCCTATACGACGATGTGTTGCGGTCTCACGCGACACGACCTGCCCCAGCCTCCTTACTTGCTGGGTAGGGAGGCTGGGGCAGGTCGTGTCAGGAGTGCCCGTAGGTCGGCGGCGACCACCTCCGGTTCGTCTTCGAGTTGGTTCCAAAGCCAACGCGACTTTTGCTCAGGTTGGGCAGGGATGGCTTCTGCCGAGCTTCAAAGCCCCCTACAAAGAGGGACGCCGTTGGCGCGGCGTCCCTAAGTCCTCAGATTCCGTCACGGGGAAACAGGAGGTCGCCAAAGCCTAGCCGCTCCGCTCGCATCGTCGCGGGGCGGGGAACCTGAACCCGACCGCCACCGCGACCTAACAGCCGTCGAGGGGGTGACGCCACGCCCCGAGGCAGCGAAGCTGAAGCGCGGGTGCTGCTCGCGTAGGCCGGGTTCGGGAGTGTTCCCTGAGCGCGGCCTTGCCCGGTCGCGCTATGAAGTCCTGTCGGCGGAAGCCGAGGCAGGCGGGAGGCGAGCGGGTGAAGCAGGTAAAAGGCCGCGTTAGAGCCTCCCGAGTCACACGGCGTACGGACCCTTAGTCCCGTTGCTGCGTCGATGCTGCTGCCCCCCTCAGCGGGGGCAGTACGTCCCGGCACCGGCTGTCCTTGAACCCATTGCTGCGGCGGCTGCCCCAGCGACCCCCGAGAGAGACAGAGAGGTCGGCGTCGAAGCGTCCCGCCCGAAGCCGCCCCGATAGGAGGGTCGCCGAAGCGAAAGCGAAGGCGATCCGACCCTGAGAGAACACCCCCGCTCAGGGTTTCCAGTCGCCTTTCTTTCAAAGGGAGAGGTATGGGCAGCAGCGACCGCCGCGACCGATTCGACCGAAAGGATTTTCCGAAGATGCCAACGCTCGAGACCGTCAACCTCAGCTACTCGCAGACTCTGTTTCGCCTGCTCGCCTACGTCGGCGAGGTCGTCGTCGTCAGCGTCACCGCAGCGGGCGACCACGCGAGCGGGCCGGTCCTGATCGGGCGCTTGCTCCGCGCCGACCCGCTCGACCTCCGTGCCCAGGGCGAGGACGGCGAGGCCGTCTATGTCTCGCTGGAGAGCGGCAGCGGATTTGTCCTCGCCCGCCCCGCCTTCGTGGAAGGGGAAGTGATTGACGGTCCTGTCCTGCGCATCGTCACGGCGGGGCTGACGTACTGGATCAGCTTCGCGGAAGTCGAGCCGTGAAACGCCCGTGCATCGGCTGCGGGCGGCTGATCCTCAAGGGTTCCTACTGCCCCCGCTGCGACCCCTCCCGCAAACGCCGGCGAGTGACGCCGGGGCGGGGGTCGGGCGGCGCGGCGGCGCGGTTCCGGCGCGAAGTCTTGGCGCGAGCTGGCGGGCGCTGCGAGCGCTGCGGATCGACCGAGGACGTTGAAGCTCACCACCGCCGAGCGCTGACCGACGGCGGCAGCAACGACCCGAGCAACGGGGAAGCGCTCTGCCGCCGCTGCCACCGCCCCGCCGATCGGCAGCAGCGCGAGCGCCGGAAGCAGCGTCGAACCGCTCAGGGGAACTTGAAGCAGCGGCGTCGGCGAGGGCGCTAGGTTCGTTCGCGGGAATGGTGGTCCTCCGACCGCCCACCCACCACAACGGAGGGGCTGGGGGTCGGTTAACCGCAACGCCGACCCCCGTTCCTCATTCGCTGTTCAGTTCTCCCCTATAGACGCCGCGGCCCTCTTGACTGGTGGGGGTCGCGGCGTCTTTTAGGTCGTGCTATGGGTATGCCGCTGTCAGGCGGCTGCGTAAAAAAATCAGCCGGAATCCCGCTTGTAGAGCCAAGCCTGAGCGGCCATCCGGGGCTCAGAGCTACCCTTGCGGGCATGGACGACCCCGCCGTCGCCGCCGACCTCGCCGAGACCGCCGACGAGTACGCGCAGATCGAAGCTGACGAAGCCGCCGAGGACGACGACCAGGGCGAGGACGACGCGCCCGCCGTCGTCTACGTGAAGCGCCGCGCCGTGCGCGGGTCGCTGCCGCCGCGCTAGGTCGCCTCGTCAGTCGCTTCCCGCAGCAGCCTTTCCACTTCGCCGCGCATTTCCATGAGGTCGTCCATGTAGGAGTCGGGCGGCTGCGCTCGCAGGCCTTCCAGCGCGGCGTCCAGCAGCCGTAGAAGCTCGGCGCGGGGGAAGCAGCCGAGTTGGGCGAGGCGGGGCAATTTGGCCTCCGGCTGGACCGATGGGCACGGATGCTCAGGCGGCGGCGCTTCCCATCCGCTCATCAGGTAGGACGCGATCCACGTTTCCGCGTCGGGGTTCTCGGCGGTGCGTTCGGCTACTTCGCCTTCAATCTCCATCAGCGTTAGCAGCGATGTGTTCAAGGTGTCAATCAGCCTTTCCCATCCCGGCTTATCGACCCGCAGCGTGTCGAAGCTCAGGTGCGAGTCCGGGCGGGCGTCGAAGGTGCCCGCGTCGATGGCACCGCCGACGCTCTGGACTGCTCCGACCAAAGCAGTCGCGGCGAAGTTCTGTTTGACGGCGGGCGACAGGCTCGCGTACATCTTGGTCCAGGCCATCGCTCGTTTGACCGGGGCGTAGACGTGTTCGGTCGCGCCCCGGACGGGCTTCTTTTCGATCAACTCGATTAGGCCGAGTTTCGCCAACTCTTTGAAGTGATAGCTGACGGTGCCGATCAGGTCGCCCGTCTCGTCCCTGTACTTCGACGGCGAGAGGTTCCGCCGAGGGGCGTTCATCTTCATCAGGATGCTCACCCGCATCGGGTGGGCTAAGGCTTTCGCGATCGCCTGCGGGTCCCCCGGTTTTCCCATTGTCTGAACCTTCCTGTTTGGTCGGACTTCTTATTGCAGTCCGGTGAACTCTCCCAAACTTGCAGGCAGTCTTGGTTTATCCGGGTTCGACTGGTGGAGACATTTTTAGTAAACCCGTGCGTCAACCACAACGCACGGGAGGAGGTGTTTCCACATGCAGAAGGCAGGCAAGGTTGTTCCGGTCGTCAGCGTCGTCAAGGCCGGTTAGTCAAAAGCTCCCCGACTCCTGGGGTCGGGGACAACCTTCGTCAGCCTCAAACCCAACCCAACAGCTTCACCGGCTCTGGCCGGACCTCTGCCCGCTCGCAGGCCATAGCGAGGGCAACCACGGCGTCGATCTGTTCCTCCTTGCCGAGCTTGTCGATCCTCCAGCCGCGACCCGTTTTCCGCGCCACGGCAGCGGCGACGTGGCGGTCTAGATGGGGGTCGCCGGGATGGGTCAGCTTGCCCTCAACGATTACGCGGTGCAAGTTCTCCGACGCCGCGATCATGCGGGAGTGAGACTGCGGGAACTGGACGACGGTTAGGCCGTGGTCGCGTTCCAACCTCAGCGCCTCAGCCTGATACCGCCACGGGTCGAAAGCAAGCTCGACCACGGGGCGGCGGTCGGCGATTTCTAGAACGCGCTCGGTGACGGCAAGGACCGCCTCGTCACCTTGAAAGACGTGGACCTCAGCGACCTTCAAATCGGCGGTGACGCCGACCACCGCCGAGGCTGCGCGGCTGCCGCCGATATCGACCCCGAGCCATACCGGCTCGCCGTCGGCGTCAACGTCGCCGAGGCATCCCGCCCATGCGCCGGGGGGGAGGAAATGCCCCGTGCCGACGCCCCACCTGCAGCAGTGGAATTGGAGCCACTCAACCTCAGACACGCGCTTGCGCTGCTCGCGCATTTCCTCAACCGTCCGCAGCGGGTTAGCAGCTGCGACCAAGCGCAAGTCCTCAGCGTCGGCGTCGTCGGGTAGCGACCACTCCAGCCACCGCAGGCCGTCGCCGCCAGCCTCCAGCACGACGCCGACGCGCTCGACTTCCGGCGAGGCCATCGCCCGGACTTGCATCGAGCCGAGCGGAGAATCGAGCCGCGCCGCCGAGGTGCTGATCCCGAGGAATCGACACTCCGGGTTCTTGAGCATCGCCGTCAGCATCGCCCCCAACAGCGTTGGCTCGCGGTCGCTCCATGCCCAAATCTCGTCAGCGAGGATCAGGGTCGGGCGAGGCCAGCCGTGGGCTTTGTCGCCGCTGGCGCTGACGACCTGGAGGACGGCAGGGCCCTTCGGATCATGCGCCCACCGCAGCGCGTCGGTTCTCCAGACAAGGCGATCGCGCACGGCGCGGTGCCGACTCAGCGCCCGGACCATCGACCCGATAACCCGCGCCTGCTCGCGGGAGGCCGCGCCGATGTAGACGCCGGGGTCGTCAACCGTCAGGACGTGATGGACGGCGATCAGCGCCGCCGTCGTTGACTTCAACGACCCCCGAGGGAGGATCGCGACGGCTTCGCGCTCCGCTCCAAAGTGGGCGCGGGCGATCCGGCGCTGGAAGGGCTTTAGGTCCGCGCCGACGACGCGGGCGAAGGCGTAGAAACCGCGTAGTCCCGGCTTGAAATCCACCGGGATTCATGGTCAGGCCGCAGGTGCCGGCGACCCCCCAGCGAACTTTTCGCGCCTGAAAACCGCTCTACATGCGGCCTAGCGAGGGCAAAAGTTTTTCCGGGGGTCGAGTGTCGGACCTGCCTTACAAACTTGGGGATGAAGCTCCTACCCCGCCGCCGCGCTGCCGAGGACCGCGACCTGACGCGGGAATCGCTGCCGTCGGTGATGCTTCCCGACTCCACTTCACCGGACGTTCCCAGCGTCCGCAGCGCCGCAGGTATCGCCGACGTTTTCGCCTGTGTCCGCGTCCTCGTCGACGGCGCGACGATGGCACCGCTTCACAGCTACCGGCGCACCGCGACGGGGCGCGAGCGGGTCGAGTCTTCCCCGGCCGCGGCGCTACTCGAGCGCCCAGCCCCCGGCGTCACCCAGCCCGCTTTCGTCGGGCAGCTTGTCGCCAACCTCGCCCTTTGGGGCGAGTGCTTCGTCGGCATCTACTACGCCCCCGACGGCTCGGTCGCCCAGCTTGCCGTCCTCGCCCCCGACCGGATGGAGGTCGAAATCGTCGGCGGCGAGCCGCGCTTCAAATACCACCAGGGCGAAGGGCGCATCGCCCGCAACCTGACCCTTGACGACGTAATCCATATCCGCAACGGGTTCACGCTCGACGGCGTACGCGGTGTCTCGCCGATCCGCATGTGCCGGGAGGCGATGGGGCTGTCGAAGTCGCTAACCGACGCCGCGTCCGCGCTGTGGGCAAACGGCGCGGTGCCGGGGGGAATCCTCAGCGTCCCCAACGGCGCGGGCGGCGACGACCAGGCGCAGGCGCTCGCCGACGGCTGGAGCGCCCGCCACCAGGGCGCGAAGAACCGAGGCCGCATTGCCGTGATTACCGGCGAGGTCAACTGGCAGCCGACGGCGATGCCGCTCACGGACGCCGAGTTCATCGAGACCCGCAAGCTCTCGACCGCCGAGATTGCCCGGATCATGCGCGTGCCGGTCTGGATGATCGGCGCGGCGGTCAGCGACTCCAGCCTCACCTACGCGACCGTCAGCGAGCAGGCAAACGCCTTCGTGAAGTTCTCGCTTGGCCCGTGGCTGCGGCTGATCGAGGAAGGGCTTTCCGCCGCCGAGGCGCTGTTCCCGCAGCCCGTCCATTACTGCCGCTTTTCGCTCGACGGGCTTCTACGCGCCGAGCCGCAGGCCCGCTCCGCTTTCTACACCGCCGCGCTCGACAAGGAAACGGGCTGGATGACCCGTGCCGAGGTCCGGGCGCTGGAGGACCTACCCGCAGAGACCCCACAGCAGCAGCCCGAGGAGGCAGCAGCAGCATGACCCCCGCCACCGTCACCCGCCCGCGCCCCGGCGCAATCGAGAACCGCAATCGCCCCGAGGCCGGGGAGGTCGAGCAACGGAGCGCCCCCGAGGACGCCGCGACCGTCCGCGTCGAGGGCAACACCCTTCACGGGCTGATCCCGTACGGCGTCGAGTCCCGCGATCTCGGCGGCTGGACCGAGGTAATCGAGCCGGGGGCGCTGGACGGCGCGGACCTCAGCGACCTCGTTGCCACCCTCAACCACGCCGGGGTTCCGCTCGGTCGTTTCGATTCGACTCTCAAAGTCGAGTCCCGCAGCGATGGCTTCGCGTGGTCGGTCGAGCTCGGCGACGGGCCGACCGCTCAGGACGTGAAAGCCGCCGTTGCCCGAGGCGATCTGCGCGAGTCCTCTTGGCGGATGGTCGTCGGCAAAGACGACTGGACGGGCACCACCCGCCGCATTTCCGAGATTCGTTCCCTGCGCGACGTGGCCGTCGTCACCACCGGGGCTTACCCCGCTGACGCCACCCGTGTCGAGCTTCGTGAGCGGCCGCAGCCACCCACCCCCACCCCACCCACTCAGGAGGCACCCATGCCGAAACCGAACCGTGAGAACGGCGGCGGACTCGCGGTCGAGGACCGCGCCGCTACCGGAGGCGCAGATATCGAGGCCCGCATCATCGACGCGATGGCGGCGGTGCCGTCGGGCGAGAAACGCGACCTCACCCACGCGACCGCCGAACCCGTCGAGCCACCCGAGCTTTCGACCTTCGTTTGGGACAACCTGCGCGACCGCTCGGTACTGCTCGCGTCCGGCGTCCCCGTGATCCCGACGAACCGCCGCAGCATCAAGTTCCCGACGATCACCGGAGATATCGAAGTCGATTTCTACGACGAGCTGGAAGAAATCGACAAGAGCGATCCCGAACTGGACGAGCTGGAGGTCGAACCCCGCGCCGTCAAGGGACTCGTCAGGGGGTCGAGCGAGGCATTTGAAGACGCCTCCCCCGACCTGCTCAACCTCGTACAGACGAACCTCGCTACGTCGATGGCGCTGCGGCTCGACCAAGAGGGCATCGTCGGCAACAGCACCAAAGGGTTCAAAGGGCTGACCACCATGTCGGGCACTCAGTCGCTCGACATGGCGAAAGCCGCCTTTGCCGACTACGACCCGATCATCGCCGCCGTTGGCCTGCTCGCAGAAGCTGACGTGCCCGGTCCCTACGCGGTAATCATGCACCCCCGCGTAGCCACCGCGCTCGACCGCCTCAAAGAGTTCACCACGGAAGAAACGAACGTCCCGCTGGCTCGGCCGGACGGGCTGCCGCCGATCTGGGTATCGAAGAAGGTCGGGCTGAAAGCCGGGTCGGGCGAAGTCCCCGACACGTCGCCCGTCGTCGTCTACGCGCCCAAATCGCTCGCGGTCGTTCGTCGGCTGGAGACCACCATCGAGGTTGACCGCTCCCAGGAGTTCGACCACGATGCCGTCTTCGTCCGGGGCAAGGCTCGCGCTGCGCTCGGCACCGCGTACCCCGAGGCCGTCGTCGTAATCAAAAACGTCGCCGCGCCGAAAGTCGCCCTGTAGGTCTTGGCCGGGTTCATCAACAGCCCCGGTCCTCAGTCGTCGGGTTCGCCTCGCACCCGACCCGCTGCGGTGCCTGCGTCGTCCCCTTCCCGACATGTCGGGGGCGGCGCGGTTGCCGGTATCGCAGCAGGCGCAGCCGCAGCCGGGGGGGACGTGCCGACGGGGGTTCCCTTGCCCCCCGTTCGGGTCTTGTCGCGTCTCCCCCGGCGCCTCGCCAACATCGGCGGTGGGTTCGGCGTCGAGTTCATGGGTGCGGTGGTCGCGCCACGAACCCCGGCGTCGAACCGACCCGCCGAGACTTCCGGGCCGCGCCAGGTGAAGGCCCCCGAGCCGCCGCGCCCGCGCCCGCGCCCGTCCGCTGCGGTCGAATCGCCCGCCCCCGAACCGCCCACGGTGACGCCGTGGACCGAGGCCGATATCACCCCTGACGAAACGCCGGCGACTGCTCCCGAGAAAGGCCAGCCCGCGAAGCTGACCGGCAAGGCCAAGGGTTTCAAGTCCCGCGCTCAGTGGCGCAAGTTCTTCGCCGATCCGCTGCTACGTCGATTCGCCCACCGCAAAGCACACGCGAGCAAGGGAGGCCCAAAGGTGCGCTATCGAGTTCTGCCCGAACGCAAGGGACCGCCGACGCCGGGGTCGCTGCGGTGACGATCGCCAAGGCCAACCTCATTTCTCGACCGGACCATCTCGTCAAGGTCCGCGTTCGTCCGGGTCAGGTTCTCCGTCGGGAGAATTGCTCCCTGACGAACGGGCAAATGCTCCGCGTCACCCCCGGCGAAGCTCGCTACCTGGAGCGGCACGGAATCGTGGACGTGATCGAGTGAAGCCGCAGCAGGCCGACCGCCCCCGCGACGACGCCGCGAACTGGACTGTGGAAATGCTGCCCGGTTGCCGGACCATGTTCGGCGGCAAGATGCGCCGCCCATACGAACGGTTCCGCGTCGGCAGCTACCACGGCGAGCGGTTGATCGACCGGCACATTGCGCGGCGCGTCAAGGACGGCGACTAATGCCGACGTACACCACCGTCGAGGCCGTCGAACGGTTCCTAGCCGACGGCGATTTCTACGTCGCCGAGTTGCCCAAACCCCTCAGCGCCGCCGAGGCGATCATCGACGCGGCAGAGGCCGATATCGACCGCCTGCTCGCCTTCGACCTTCTACGGGATCCCGTCACGGGGCGGAAGCTGATTCCCGCCTCCCTGTCCCCCGCCCAGGTCGCCGCCCTCAGCCGCGCCGTGTGCGCTCAGGTGGCCTTCCGGCTGGAAGTGACCGAGGAGGCGCTGATCGGCGCTGACGCGGACGTAGAGGCAGCGGGCAACGTCCGGCTTGGCCCGACCCCTCGCCCGCCGTCACCCGCCGCCGTAGAGGCTCTGTCGGGGTACGGGTTCCCGTGGCGGTCGGGCACCGTCGCGCCTGACCCGCCGATGCCCGGTCAGACGTGGATCGTCTAGTAACCGTCCCCCGAATCTGAGAGAATGTCCGACATGCCAGACAAACGCACCGCAACCGCCGACGCTGAGGCCGTCCCGCCCGTGTACGAACTCCCCCGCGATACCAAGATCAGCGCCCGTGTCCCGGCAGCCATCCGCACCCGTGCGGAAGAACTCGCCGCCTACCACGGGCGCAGCGTGAGCGACGAGATTGTCTTCGCGCTTTACCTGCTCGACCTCCAGACCGTCCTCGCCGAGCTACAGGACCCCGAGGTCAAAAAGGAGATGGGCGCAAAGAAACACACCGCCGCCGTCAAGGAAGTGAAAGCCGATCTTGGCGAGGCAATGAAAGCTGCCCTCAAACCCGCGCCCGTCGCGCCGAACCCCGCCCTGTCCATGAACTAGTTAGAGCCGCCGGGGGAACGCCACCCCCGACGACTCTTAAGCCTCTCACCACCACGCGAGAAGGAGACAAAGATAACCACCGCAGCCGACACCACCACCGCAGCCGACCAACTCCCGGTCGTCCTGTACGCCTCCAAATCGAGCAAGGATGAGCATGACGCCATCCCCTCGCAGATAAAGGCGATGGAGGACAAGCTGGGCTTTGAGGGCGGCGGGCGCTTCCAGTTCGCTCGACCCTTCTTTGAGGAAAAGCGCTCCGGCTGGAAGGGCGACCGTGGCCCGGAACTGGAGGCCGCTCTAGCCGCCGCCGAACGTGCCGCCGAAAAGCACGGCACCGCCGAGCTTTGGGTTTGGCGAAGCGAGCGCTTGGCGCGGGGGTCGGGCAAAAAAGCGGAGGCGCGTTCGCTGCTAGAGGTCTTCACCCGATGCAAGCGGGCGGGAGTGACGCTGCGCTCGGTTCTTGACGACGAGTACGTCAAAGACGAGGCGCTGATCGGGATGGCCTCCAAAGTCGCCCACAAGTTCAGCAACGATTTGAGCGATGCCGTCAAGGCCGGGAAGGCGCGGCAGCGCGAGCGCGGCGAGGACTTGGGAGGCCACGCGCACGACGGCTACATCTTCGTCACGGAGAACAAGCAGCGCACCTACTACCGCGACCCCGAGCGCGAGGATTGCATCGCTCGACTGCTCGCGCTAGGGCTGGAAGACGTACCGCCGCTGACCGCCGCCCGGACTATGAACGCCGAGGGGTACCGGACCACGGAGGGGCACAGTTGGGACCGCCGCGCCGTAGAGGAAAAGTGGTCTAACGCCTTCTACGCGGGCGCGGTCGTCTACCGGCGCGGCACCCCTGACGAGGAAGTCAACTGGAACCCGACGCCGCCCCACCCCGCCTACATCGACCGCGCCGAGTTTGAACAAATCGAGGCAGCGACGGCACGGCGGCGGTCGATCAACAAAGCCGCTCAGGGCAGCAAGGCCAAGGGGCGACCGCCGAGTAACCACATGCTCTCTCGGCTGATCCCCTGCCCCAAATGCGGGCGCACGATGCGGTGCATTACTTCCACCTACGTCCGCAAGAGCGACGGCGGGCGGTTCCGCAAGCTCCGCTGTGACGAGGTACACCGCGCTACGGGACTCTGCGATATGCCCGAGATTCCCGCCGAGCCTCTAGAGCTTCTAATCGCGTCGGGGCTGCGCGGGTACATCCTTGACTTCGACGGCTGGATTGATTCGGTCACGGCACGGCAGGGAGAGAACCGCGACGGTCTACAGCGCGAGCTTGACCGGCAACTCGCCGCCCTCGCCGACGTGCGGCGGGTGGAAGGCAAGGTGAGCGACGACTACGCCGCCGCGCTCGACCGTGGCGACGATGCCCGCGCCGACCTCGCCGTCACCGCCCTCCAGCGGCAGAAGGAACTTGCCGAGCAACTGGAGACTTCGATAGACGATCTGCGGGCGACGGTCGCCGCCGCCCCGGACACCGCGCCCGTCGATGCGATGCTCGATTTCTGGAACGGGCTACGGCGGGGGATTACGACGGCGCTGGACACGGAGAACGTCGCCACGGTGAACGATGCCCTGCGCGACCGCTTCGTCGCCTTCCACGTCAGCATCAGCGACGACGGCGAGTCCATCGAAGTCACCCCCGAGCTTCCCGCCGAGACTCCCGCTGTGGTCGTTTGGGACTCGCCGGAAGGTCGCCCCGCCGAGGACACCCCCGAGGCATGGGCAGCCTTCTACCGGGAGAACCCGCCGACGACGGCGCGGATCGTCACCTATGAGAACGGCGGCAACGCTGCCCCGTTCCCCGTCCGCGCTGCCCTGAGCAAAAGTCCCGCATCGCCCAGGTGAGGCGGGTCACTCCGTAGCCGGCGACGCGGAGCTTGCGGTCGCGGGCGCGGTCTTCGCGGAAGGCGGTGCGGGTCTTGTGGCCCTGCCAGCCGTCGAGCTCGACGATCTCTTTCACCTCCGGCCAGAAGCAGTCGACCTGGTAGCGCTTGCCGCCGGCGGTGATCCAGTCGTTGAAGCGGGGCAGGGGTAGGTCGCGACGGCGGAGGAACGGCGCGAAGCGCTCCTCGAGGCCCCGGCGCCTGCGCCCCTCGGGCTCGTCCTTGATGCGGTCGAGCGCGAGGCGCACCCGGGCAACCCCCCGTCGGCGGGGATAGCGGTCGACGAGGCCTGCCAGCGAGAGCCGGTCCCGCAGCTCGAGGAATTCCATCTCCCGGATCAGGCTCTCGATCACCTCGGCGGGCTCGGTGGCCGCGAGGTCGAAGATCGTCCGCGGCACCGTGGTCACCGGTATCCCCTCCTCCACCGTCACCTCGTCGGCGGGCAGCGCTTTGTGGTGGCGCCGGATCCCATCCCAGGTCCGGCTCTTGCGGGGGTCGGTGACGTCGATGACCGAGCGTGAGTTCGGCCGGACCCCCCAAAGCGCCGCCGCGGAGTAGTGGCTGAGAACCGCATCGGGCCCCGAGGCGAGCACAGCAGCCATCCAGCGTCCCTCGCGGGTAAGCGCCTTGTGTCCCACGGCATAGACCCCGTGACGGACCGGATAAAGCCGGCCCGACGCAATCCGATGCTGGATCGCGTCCTTGCCGAGCCCGAGCGCGGCAAGCTGTCGCCAGGCAACAACTCCGTGCTGCCCCCGCGCTAGCTCACCAATCGCCGCATCCCGCCCCGGCTCGCGCGCCCCCTCCCGCCGAGACCGCGAGAGATCGCCTATACGACGATGTATTGCGGTCTCGGCGGGAGGGGGCTGGGGCATCGTGCCTCGGTAAGGGTTTGGGGGCTCTTTTTCGCCCCCTTGCTCTGGCGGTTTCGTCTTCTTTGCGGCTTGGGTACGTGGGGCGCATGGCTTGCAGGCGGATGGTGATTTGAGCGCGGTTGCGGCTCCTGCGCGGCGGGGGCGGCTGAAGCGGGCCGACTGCGCGGGGCCCGGGATCAGGCGGGTGCGGCGCGGGCGCGGCTTCTCCTACGAGGACGGGACCGGCGAGAGGATCGCCGACGAGGAGACGCTGGAGCGGATCCGCCAGCTGGCGATCCCGCCGGCCTGGAAGGAGGTCTGGATCTGCCCCGACCCCTTCGGCCACATCCAGGCGACGGGCTACGACGAAGCCGGGCGCAAGCAGTACCTCTACCACGAGCGCTGGCAGCAGCGGCAGGCGGAACGGAAGTTCGAGCTGGTGCGCCGGTTCGCTCTGGCGCTGCCGAAACTGCGCCGGACTGTGACCGCCGACCTGCGCCGCCAGGGGATGCCGCGCGAGCGGGCGCTGGCCTGCGCGGTCCGCCTCCTCGACCTCGGCTTCTTCCGCGTCGGCAGCGAGGTCTACGCGGAGGAAAACGAGAGCTACGGGCTCGCCACGGTGCGCCGCGAGCACGTCACGATCAAGCCCACCGAGGTCGTCTTCGACTTCCCCGCCAAGAGCGGCCAGCAGCGGGTCCAGTCGATCCGCGACGCGGCCGCGCGGCGGGCGATCGAAGCGATGCACCGCCGCCGCAGCGGCCCCGAGGACCTGCTCGCCTACCGCGCCGGCCGCGAGTGGGTCGACGTCCGCTCCGACGACATCAACGACTACATCCACGAGAAGATCGGCGACGAGTTCACGGCGAAGAACTTCCGCACCTGGCACGGCACCGTGCTCGCCGCGGTCGCGCTCGCCGACGAGGAGCGGCCCCGCTCCGAAGCCGCCGCCAAACGCGCCATCGCCGGCGCCGTCGACCAGGTCTCCGAGGCGCTCGGCAACACGCCCGCCGTCTGCCGCGCCTCCTACATCGACCCCCGCGTGCTCGACCGCTTCCGCGACGGCGTCACGATCCGCCCCACCGCCGGCGCCAACGGGCGGCTCAGCGCCAAGCAGCGGCTGAAGATCGAGCGCGAAGTGATCGATCTCGTCTCCTGAGCCCGGGTGACATTCCCCGAATCCGTTTCGCCCTGCCAGGGGCCGGGGACCTGAGGGGAACGAGACCTATCGAAGGGAAGCACCGATGAAGGCTGCTGTCTGGCATGGCCCCCGCGACGTCCGCGTCGACGAGGTCGCCGATCCGAAGATCGAAGAAGCCACCGACGCGGTGATCAAGATCACCTCGAGCGCGATCTGCGGCTCGGACCTTCACCTCTACGAGATCCTCGCCCCGTTCATGACCGAGGGGGACATCCTCGGCCACGAGCCGATGGGGATCGTCGAGGAGGTCGGCCCGGAGGTGACCCACATCAAAGCCGGCGACCGCGTCGTGATCCCCTTCAACATCTCCTGCGGGCACTGCTGGATGTGCGACCGCGACCTCTTCGCCCAGTGCGAGACGACCCAGAACCGGGAGGAAGAAAAAGGCGCCTCGCTCCTCGGCTACACGAAGCTGTACGGCCAGGTGCCGGGTGGGCAGGCCGAGTACCTGCGCGTGCCGCAGGCCCACTTCGGCCCGATCAAGGTGCCCGAGGGCCCGCCCGACGACCGCTTCCTCTACCTCTCCGACGTGCTGCCGACCTCCTGGCAGGCGGTCGAGTACGCGGCGATCCCGGAGGGCGGCTCGGTCGCCGTCTTCGGCCTCGGCCCGATCGGCCAGATGACGGGCCGCATCGCCGCCCACAAAGGCGCGCGGGTGATCGGCATCGACCTCGTCCCCGAGCGGCTGGCGCTGGCGCAGAAGCACGGGATCGAGACCCTCGACCTCGAAGAGCACGACGACATCTCGGACACGATCCGGGAGATGACCGAGGGCCGCGGCACCGACGCCGCGATCGACGCGGTCGGGATGGAGGCCCACGGGGCCCCGGTCGGCGAGTTCGCCCAGAAAGCCGCCGGCCTGCTCCCCGATGCGGTCGCCGAGAAGCTGATCGAAAAGGCTGCGATCGACCGAATGTCGGCGTTGTACGCGTGTTTCGACACGGTCCGCCGCGGCGGCACCGTCTCGATCAGCGGCGTCTACGGCGGCATGGTCGACCCGTTCCCGATGTTCCAGCTCTTCGATAAGGGCGTGCAGCTGCGGATGGGCCAGGCCCACGTCAAGCGCTGGGTCGACGAGATCCTCCCCCTGGTCACCGACGACGCCGACCCGCTGGGAACCGAGGACCTCGCCTCGCACAAGATCGGGATCGAGGAGGTCCCCGAGGCCTACGAGAAGTTCCAGAAGAAGCAAGACGGCGCGATCAAGTTCGTGATCCAGCCGTGAGCGGGAGGACCCGATGCGCGTAGCGGTCACCGGAGCCAGCGGCAACGTCGGCACCAGCGTGCTGGAAGCGCTGGCCGAAGAGCCCGCCGTCGAGGAGATCCTCGGCATCGCCCGCCGCCTGCCGCAGGTGGAGATGGCGAAGGTCGAGTGGGCGAGCGCCGACGTCACCGAGGACCCCCTGGTGCCGCTCTTCGCCGGCGCCGACGCGGTCATCCACCTCGCCTGGGCGATCCAGCCGAGCCGCGACGAAGCCGTGACCGAGCGGATCAACGTCGAGGGCTCGCGCCGGGTCTTCGACGCCGTCGCCCGGGCCGGAGTCGGCGCCCTCGTCTACGCCTCCTCGGTCGGCGCCTACAGCCCCGGCCCGAAGGAACGCCGCGTCGACGAGTCCTGGCCGGTCGACGGAATCCCGACCTCCTTCTACTCGCGCCACAAGGCGGCGGTGGAAACGATGCTCGACGCCTTCGAGCGGCGCGAGCCCGAGGTGCGCGTCGTCCGCCTTCGCCCCGGCTTGATCTTCAAGGCCGAGGCAGGCAGCGAGATCCGCCGCCTCTTTGCCGGCCCCCTGCTGCCCGGCTTCCTGGTCCGCAGGCAGCTGGTGCCGCTGGTCCCGCGGGTGCCGCGGCTGCGCTTCCAGGCGGTCCACTCGCGCGACGTCGGCGAGGCCTACCGCCAGGCGGTCGTGCGCGACGTCCACGGCGCCTTCAACATCGCCGCCGAGCCGACGATCGGGGTCGAGGAGCTGCGCGAGTTCTTCGGCGCCCGCAGCTTTCCGCTGCCGGCTGGCGCCCTGCGCGCCGCGGCCGACCTCACCTGGAAGCTGCGTCTGCAGCCGACCTCCCCCGGCTGGCTCGACCTCGCCCTCGGGGTGCCGACGATGGACACCGGGCGGGCGCGCGAGCAGCTCGGCTGGGAGCCCGAGATCGACTCGCTGCAGGCGCTCGACGACCTGATGCGCGGGATGCGCAACGCCGAGGGGGCGCCGACGCCGCCCCTGGAGCCAAAAGCAGGCGGCCCGCTGCGCGCCGGCGAGTTCGCCACCGGCGTCGGCCAGAAGCAGTAATCGCAGCTTCGCCAATCCCCTAATTTCGGGATGGTTTTCGGTTTTTGCGTCGAAGGCAGGGGTACCGAGGACCCATGGCGCGATTGAACGTCAAATCTGTTCCAAAACCGGGCGAGGTCTGGCTCAGCTGCCCGCCCTACCTGCTGATGGCCAAGATCGTCGACGTCGATCTCGTCGCCGAGCCGCCGGTGGTCAGCTACGAGCTGCACGACGACGACGGCTCGCTCCTGCAGGCGGTCGAGCACGCCGCGCTCGACCGCGGCTGGTGGCAGACCTTCCAGCGCCTCCAGCCCCGCTTCGGCTGAGGCTTCCCCTAGCTCGGCTCGCCGAGGGCGGCGAGCGCCTCCTCGGCGGTGTCGAAGACGAGGCCGTTGCGGGTCAGCCCGGTCATCGAGAGCACCCGCAGGACCTGGTCGACGGGGGAGTAGACGGCCAGCCGGCACCCCTTCTCCTCCATCTGCTGGTGGGCGCGGAGGATCACCGCGATCCCGGAGGAGTCGATGAAGGCGCAGCCCTGGAGCCCGACCAGGATCCGGTCGCACTCGGCGACGGCCGTGCTCAGGACCTCGTCGAGCTCGCCGGCGACGGCGAGGTCGAGCTCGCCCTCGATCCGGATATCCCTGCAGCCCGGTTGCAGCTCCTGTTGGGTGACTTTGAAGCGCTGCATCGAGATCCCATCGTAATCATCCGATGATTGGAACCGCCACCGGCCTGGGTAGCAGGGAGCGGTGGCCCAAGTCGACGAATCCCCGCTGAAGACCCCGGAGATGGTCGCCGGCTACGCCGACCCGGAGGAGCGGCCGCCGCTCCTCTCCTACCTCGCCTTCATGGGCGTCTTCGGGACGCTGCTCTCCGGCATCCTGCTGCTCGCCCGCCGCCAGGGCCGCGAGCTGCCGGAGGAGATCGGCGTCGGCCAGCTGATGCTGGTCGGGACCGCCTCGCACAAGCTCAGCCGCCTGATCTCCAAGGACAAGGTGACGAGCCCGCTGCGGGCGCCGTTCACCGAGCTGGAAGGCAAGGGCGGCCCGGCGGAGTTCGAGGAGCGCTCGCGCGGGACCGGGCTGCGGAAAGCCTTCGGCGAGCTGCTGATCTGCCCCTACTGCCTCGGGCTGTGGGTCGTCGCAGCCTTCTCTCTCGGCCTGCTCTTCGCCCCGCGCCTGACCCGCTTCATCGCCTCCCTCTTCTCGGCCCTGACGATCTCGGACTTCTTCCAGATCGCCTACAAGGCGGCCGAGGAGAAGGGGCTCGGCTAGACGTGCCGCGCCCCCTTGAGGAGGCGGTGGTGGTGATCACCGGCGCCTCCAGCGGGATCGGCCGGGCGGCGGCGCTGCGGCTTGCCCCCCGGGCCCACGCGCTGGCGCTCTGCGCGCGCTCGGAGGAGCCGCTCGCCGAGGTCGCGGCCGCGTGCGAGGCGGCCGGGACGCAGACGCTGCACCGGGCGCTCGACGTCGCCGACGAGGCGGCGGTCGAGGCCCTGGCGGCGGCGGTCGAGACCCGCTTCGGACGGATCGACGTCTGGGTCAACAACGCCGGGGTGATCGCCTACGGGCCCTTCGAGGAGATCCCCTCCGAGGTCTTCCGCGGGGTGATCGAGACCAATTTGATGGGCCAGGTCCACGGCGCCCGCGCCGCCCTGCCGCGCTTCCGGCGCCAAGGCGGCGGGGTGCTGATCAACATGTCCTCGGTCTGGGGCCGGGTCAGCACCCCGCAGGTGACCCCGTACATCGTCAGCAAGAACGCCGTGCGGGCTTTCTCCGAATGCCTGGCGGGCGAGCTGGTCGACGAGGAGGAGATCCACGTCGCGACGATCGTCCCGCAGGCGATCGACACTCCGATCTTCGAGCACGGCGGCAACTACACCGGTCGCCAGGTGCGCCCGATCCCGCCGGTCCTCGACGTCGAGCAGGTTGCGCGGGGGATCGAGCTCTGCGCCGAGAACCCGAAGCGCGAAGTCAACTACGGCCAGTCTGGGAGGGCGCTGGAGGTGCTCCACGCCGCGGCGCCGCCGCTTTACCGCCGCTTCGCCCACCTCGCCTTCCTGCGCGGCACCCTCGGCGACGTCGCCGCCGACCCGGCGCCCGGCAACGTGCTCGAGAGCCGCGGCCCCCACGCCGTCGAGGGCGATTGGCGGAGCCGGCGGCGCGGCGTACTGCGCCGCGCCCTCCTCGCCGCTGCCGGCGGCTCGCTCCGCGGCCTTTTCAAGCGCCGCTCATGATCGAGAGGTCATTTGAACACCGTATTGGTGTCGAATTGACCTCTCGATGATCGCCGTCATCGCCGACACCCACATGCCGAAGGGCCGGCGGGCGCTGCCGGAGGCGTGCGTGGCGCGGATCCGCGAGGCCGAGGCGCTGATCCACGCCGGGGACTTCTCCGCCGCCTCGGTGCTGGCCGATCTGCGGGAGCTGTGCCCGACGGTGCTGGCGGTCCACGGCAACGTCGACGAGGCCGAGCTGCGGCGCGAGCTTCCCGAGGAGCTGGAAGTCGAGCTCGGCGGCCGCTCCGTCGCCATCGTGCATGACGCGGGGCCGAGCGCGGGCCGGCTGGGGCGCATGCGCGCCCGCTTCCCCGGCGCCGACGCGGTCGTCTTCGGCCACAGCCACCTGCCGCTGCACGAGCGCGAGGGCGGCTTCCAGATCTTCAACCCCGGCAGCCCGACCGAGCGCCGCCGCGCCCCGCAGCGCTCGATGGGGCTCCTCCACCCCACCGCCGCCGGCCTGCGCTTCGAACACCTCTGGCTCGGGTAGCCAGGGGCAAGATCTGCAATCGCAACACAAGGAGGAAGGCATGGCCGAGTTGACGACCCTGGAGGAGAAGCTCGCGGAGGTGCTCGGGCTGGCCCAGGCGGCCCAGAAAGCGACGGAGAAGGTCGAGGGCCTGGTCGACGACGACGGGATCGCTTCCAGCCTGCGCCAGATGCGCGAAGAGGCCGAGGAGACCGAGCGGCGCTGTACCGCCGTGGCCGAAGAGCGCGAGGGCAAGAAGACCGCGATCCTCGAAAAGGCCCAGGAGACCAAAGGCGAGGCCTCGGAGATGATGGAGACCTACCTCGGCGACGACGCCGACGGGCTCGACGGCTTCGAGTTCATGACTATGGCCGAGGCCGGCGAGGTCGGCCACTGGGCGGTGCTCAGCAAGCTGAACGAGCAGGCCGGCGAGGAAAAGATCGCCGAGCTGACCGCGTGGGCGCTGCCGATCCAGGAACGGCACTTCTCCGAGACCAAGGAATGCGCCCTGCAGCTGGCCGGCGACAAAGACCCCTACGAGGAGTCCTGAGCCGGCGATGGCCACGAGCTCGAAGTCCGATCGGCTCCTGGCCATCTACCTGAACGACCATCTGGCGGGGGCCACGCTCGGCGTCGAGCTGGCCCGCCGCCTGCGGTCGAGCAACCAGGGGGACGCCGAGTTCGGGCAGCCGCTGGCCGAGATCTGCACCGAGATCGAAACCGACCGCGAGACCCTGGTCCGGCTGATGGGTCGCCTCCAGGTCGTCCGCAACGGGGTCAAACCGGCGCTCGCGCGGGTCGCCGAGCGGCTCGGCCGCTTGAAGCTGAACGGGCAGCTGCGCGGCTACTCGCCGCTCAGCCGGGTGCTGGAGCTGGAGCTGCTCGCCTCGGGGATCGGCGGCAAGGTGCAGCTCTGGAACGCGCTAGAGGAGCGCTTCGGCGAGACCATCGACGGCTTCGACTTCCACGCTCTCGCCGAGCGGGCCGACCGCCAGGGCCAGCGGGTCGAGGACCTGCACCTGAGCGCGGCCAGGCGCGCCCTAGGCGACTGACATCGAGACCGGCCACTGGTCGGCGACAGCCTGGGCGGCGCCCTTCTCCTCGGCGAGGATCGCTTCGGCAAGGGTGACGGTCTCGGTGTCCCCGGCACGTTTTGCGACGCGCAGGACCAGCTCGTAGGCGGCCACCTCGAGGTTCTCCACCGCGTAGGCGAACCCGGCGAGCTTGGCCGGCGTGTCGGGCTGGGCCGCGAAGAAGACGCCCCAGTTGAGGGCCCCGAGGCGCAGCGCAGCGTCCTTCAGGCCCGAAGCGGTGGCGCCGCGGTCGTCGAGGCGGCGCTCGATCTTCCGCAGGTGCCCCTCGGTCTCCTCCAGGTGCTCCGCCAGGGCGGAACGCAGGCCCTCGGGCACGTCCATCTCGGCGCCTTTCTCCAGCAGCTTCTTCGACTGCCCCTCGAGCGCGTGCAGGTCGGCCAGGTAGGTGTTCAGCGTCTCGCCGAGGTCGTCCGGCTCGATCTTCGCCAGCGACTGCTCGACGGCTTCGTCCCAGCCGGCGGCGATCCGGCCTGCCATCTCCCGCTCCTCGTCGGCGATCGTTGCCGCCATCGCGGCCGTCGCGTCGTCACCGGCTTCGCGGGCGGCGATCCCCAGCAGCTCGTAGGCGGCGGCCTCCATGTGCTCGTAGGAGAAGGCATGCATCGCCAGCTTGCCGGGCGTGTCGGGCTGGGAGCGGGCGAAGAGGACCATCCCGAAGCCACCGGCCTGGCCGGCGACGTCCTTCAGCTTCGAGGGCGAGGCGTCGTGCGCCGCGAGCCGCTCCCGCACCCGCTGCTCCTGGGACTCGGTCTCGCCGAGATGGCGGCGGAAGGCCTCGGCGAGGGCGCCTTCGACCAGATCGGGGGCGCGGCGCATCTGAACGAGCGCCTGCTCCTCGATCGAGTGGACGTCGGTCAGGTACTTGACCAGCTGGCTCTGAGGATCGTTGTGTGGCATGCCCCCAGCTACCCGAGGCGGGTCATCGGCACGCCTCAGACGTAGGCGGCCTCCCGTGCCAGGACGTGCAAACGCACCGCGGTCCCCCGCTCGCCGGAGCGGATCTGGACCAGGTCGCAGAGGCGGTTGGCGAGCCAGAGGCCGCGGCCGCCCTCCTGGTAGACGTCGGGGCGGGTGCGTCCCACAAGGGGATCCTCGATCCGGCCGCAGTCCTCGACCTCGGCCAGCAGGCGCTCCTCCTCGAGCCAGAGCCGCAGGGTGCCGCTGCCGCCGCCGTGCATGACGCTGTTGGCCGCCAGCTCGCTGGTTGCGGTGACGAGGTCGGCGACCTCCAGCGGCCCCATCCCCGCCCGCTCGGCCGCCGCGGTCACCCGGCGCCGGACCTCGCCGAGCCCGGTCAGGCCGAAGCGGAGGACGTCAGGCGTCGCCGTCGGCGGCGGCAGCTCGCCGGCAAAGCAGTTCGCGTCGGGGACGAACGAGCGGCTCTTCTCGCGCGCCCCGGCGCGGCAGACGGTCGGGTGGGAGTGCGCCACCTTCGCCAGCGCCTCGTCGCCGAGCGAGGCGGCGTCGTAGGGGCAGAGCAGGCTCCAGGCCGGGCCGGGGTCGAAGGCCACGTTGAGCAGCGACTCGTGGCGCTGGCACTCCTCCAGCGCCGCGGCGCTGCGTGCCGCCCAGACGGGTTCGCCGATCCCGCGCACGGACCGGCCCCCGGCCTCCTCGACGAACTCGCGCCAGACGGGAATGATCGCGGCCGGGTTGCGCCCGACCTCCCGCATGTCGACGAAGCGGACGAGCTCGGCCTCGGCGCCCAGCTCGCCTTCCAGGTGCGCGGTCTGATCGGGGCCGACCGCCACCAGCATCGGCTCCCCCGCCTCGAGCCCGGCGCGCAGAAAGGGGAGCGTCCCCGCCAGGTACTCGTCGGAGCCCGCGTAGATCAGAGCCTCGTGCTGAAAGCCGTGCTGTTCCATCGTCTTCGTCCTTGCGGAACCGGATTCCCGACTGACAACCGGTCGAAACCGGTTTCTGCACTAAGTCGGGGGGTATCCGGTTATCCGACCGATGGGACCGACTGGAGAAGAGATGAACCCCGCAGCCGAACCGCTAGAGAGCAAAGCCGACAAGCCCGAGCGCGAGATCCCCGAGATCGGCCCCGCCCTGAAACGCGACCGCCTGCTGCAGCGGGTCCGCGCCGCCCGCAGCAAACTCTCGCCCGCCCCCACCGCCCTCCCGAAGCTGCGCTAGCGGCGCAGCCGGCGCCGCAGCTCCCGCTCCGAGTGGGCGGCGAGCGGGATCACCGAGTCGCCGTAGCGGACGCCGCCGAACCGCAGCCGCTGGAGTACGGCGAGCCAGGCGCAGACGCCGCGCTCGAGAATCCAGAGCGGGGCCAGCAGGGCCGACGACGCCGGGAAGACAGCCGCGCCGCCGCCGCGGCGCCGGCCCACCTCCGCCAGCCCAGTCACAAGCGTGGCGGCTCCAAAGAACAGGTGCGGGGCGCTTTTCCGTCCTCCTGGTGCGGAAAAGCGCCCCGCCAGCGCCAGCAGCGGCAGCACGGCGAGCCAGAGCGCCATCCGCAGCGGCAGGGCGAAGTCGTCGTAGGCCTGGCGGGTGCGCTGGCCCCAGAAGTGGGACGCCGAGGGGGGCTCGCGGGCGACGTAGAGGTCGAGCGGCGAGGCCACCGATCCGCCCGCGGCGCGGACGGTGCGGATCAGCTCCAGGTTCTCGAAGAGGACGTCGCCGTCGTAGAGGCCGGCGGCGAGGATCCGCGAGCGGCGCACGGCCAGCGTCCCCGGGAAGTCGCGGCCGAAGGCGCGGTTGAGCAGGGTCCGGGCGGTGTCCCAGCGGGCATGCCAGGGCAACGCGTCGAAATGGTTCTGCGGGCGCACCAGGTCGCGCTCGTCGAGCAAGCCCGCGACGCGCCGCAGCGCCTCGGGGTCGTAGCGGACGTCGTCGTCGGCGATCACCAGCCGCTCGCGGGTGGCCAGCCTGATCCCCGTCCGCACCCCGGCGACCTTGCCCATCAGGCAGCTCTCCTCCGCGGCCGGCGGGACGTGGACGACGAGGTCGCCCCAGGCCTCCGCGTTGGCGGCGAAGACCTCGGGCGGCGAGCCGTCGACGACGATCGTCTCCGCGCAGCGCAGCGCGATCTCCGCCAGGTAGGCCGCCAGGCCGGCGCGCTGGGCGCCGTCCCGCCAGCGGATCGGGACCAAGTAGGAGAGGTCGAGGCGCTCGTTCACGCCGGGACGGGCGCCAGCGGCGAGCGCAGCGACGTCTCCCCCGCCTCCCAGGCGTCCACCAGGTGGCGGGCCCAGCGGGCCTCGACCTGCAGCAGCGCCCGGGCGCCGAAGAGGATGTCGGCGGCCACCTCCGGCTCGTCAGCCGCCAGGCCGCCGGCCAGGTCCCAGGCGGCGATGTTCTCGTGCACCGCGTCGGCCTCGACGTGCTCGTCGTAGAAGTGGGTCACCTCCGGCCCGAACCCGAGGCGGCGCAGGGCGTTGCCGTAGCGGCGGTTGGGGATCGAGGAGGTCATCTCGAAGGCGGCGAGGTGGCCGACGAGCGCGCCGCGGCGCCGGCGGTGCAGCCCGAAGTAGGTCACCAGGTTGACGGCGGCCAGGGTCGGGGCGGGGCAGCGGTCGAGGTAGCGGCCGTAGGTGGGGTCGAGCCCGAGACCCGCCATCGTCCGCGCGAACAGCGCCGAGTGCATGCGCTCGGCGATGCCGCCGCCGTACTCGTCGAACTGGACCTCCAGCAGCGCCGCCTTCGGCCCCGCCGTCAGCCTCGGGATCGCCCAGGAGTGCGGGTCGGCCTCCTTCAGCTGGTAGGCAGAGCGGTGGACGACCTGCTCGAGCATCTGGTCGAGCGTCCCTTCGACCTCCATGTAGCGGGAGAGCGGCGGGCCGGGATCCTCGGCGACGATCCGCTGCAGGGCTGCGCCGACCGAGTCGAGCTCGGCCGCATCGGCCGGGGTGACCAGCTCGGCGACTGCCTCTTCGAAGGCGGTCTCCAGCGCCTGGCGGAAGGCGAGCAGCTCCGGCGACCACTCCCAGCGCTCGTCGACGCCGCGGATCGAGGCGTAGTGGAGCTCGTAGGCGACGTAGAGGGCGAGCTGCAGATCGTCGTCGCCGAGCGGGTCCGGCGGAGCGATGGCGGGGGTGTCCAGGCGCGATCCCGGCGGCCCTTCCAGCGCCGCGAAAAGCTCCTCGCTGAGCGGTCCGCGGGGCGGCGGCAGGTCGATCAGTCGACCGGCCATGGTTCCCGCGAACTGGGCGCCTTGAACCCGATCAGCTTGTGGGTCCCGTCGCAGAGCGGGCGCATCCGCGACTTGCCGCAGCGGCAGAGGGCGATCGTCCGCCGCTCGGTCCCCAGCTCGTTGCCGTCCTGGTCCTGGATCACGAAGTCGCCCCGCACCAGGTACGGGCCGTCGGGGTACGGAGTGATGGTTGCCGCCGGGGCGGGCGGCTGGGACCGGTCGGGTGGCACACAGCTTCTGGTACCCGCCCTACCGTTGGTAAATCGCCCTCATCCGGGTAGGGGACCGACATGTCACCCGACGGCACCATGCAGGCGCACGGCGGAGGCGAAAGCCAGGCTTTCGAGTCGCTTCGCGCCGAGATATCGCGGGAGATGGTGCGCCTCTACAAAGAGCTGTTCGGACGCGGCCCGACCAAGGCCCGCACCGAGTTCGCCGGGCCGGACATCGTCATCTGCTCGCTCGAGAACACCTTCACCCCGGCCGAGCGCAGCCTCGTCGAGCTGGGCGAGCAGCAGCGCCTGCGGGACACCCGCATGTACTTCCAGTCGGCGACCCACGACAAATTCGTCGAGATCATCGAGCGCCTGACGGGGCGCAAGGTCCGCGGCTTCATCAGCGGCCTCGACGCAGACGTGGACATCTGCGCCGAGGTCTTCTACCTCGAAGACGCGCCCTAGCCTCCGGCGCCGTCTTTCCGCTTCTGCTTCGCGGCCGCGGCCGCCTTGGCGAGGCGTTCGGCCTCGCGCTCGGTCGCCGCGGCCTCCTGCTTGGCCTCGATGCTGGCTTCCTTGGCCTCCAGCTTCTCCAGCTGAGCGGCCTTCTCGGCTTTGGTCGCCGCCCTTTTGGTCCGCGCGGCGTCCTGCCTGGCCTTCTCCTTCTTCGCGGCCTCGGCTTTCTTCGCCCGCGCCTCGCGCTCCTGGCGGCGTTTCTCGGCTTTGCGTTTGTCCTGCTCGGCCTTGCGCCGTGCCTCTGCGGCAGCCTCGCCGGCCGCCTCGCTGACCCGCGCCTGGCGTGCGTCGGCCTCGCGCTTCTCCACCTCGGCCTGCTCGCGCAGGGTGTCGGCGCGGTCCCGCAGGTGATCGGCAGGCGAGTCGGAGCCGCCGAGGGCGCCAATCGCGATGTCGATCGGGGCCCGTGCCAGCTTGATCGAGGAGTTGACGATCGTCTTGGGGATCGTGAGCATGCTCATCAGTCGTTCTCCTTCGGGTCGATCGCTGCGGCGGCCTGTTCGGCCCGGTCGGCTTCGCGCTCCAGCCCGGCTGCCTCGCGTTTAGCCGCGCCTTTCTCCGCTGCTGCCTGATTGCGCTTCGCGGCAGCCCGGTCCTCGCCGGCGAGCCGCTCGCGCTCGGCGGCTGCCTTCTCCACCTGGGCGCTCTTGGCCGCCTCGCGCTCGTCCTCGGCGCGTTTGCGCTCGGCCTCCTCTTCGGCCGCGATCTCCGCCGCCTTACGCTCGGCCTCGTGGCGCTCGGCCTGGACCTCGGCGCGCTCGGTCTCGATCTCGGCTTCCCGCTCCAGGCGCTCGGCCTCGGCCTCCTTGGCCGTCGCCTCGGTCTGGGCGTCCGCCTGGATCTCCTGCAGCTTGCCCTCGCGGTGGAGGTCGTCGCGACCCAGGGCCTCGCCTGCCAGCTGCTTCGCCCGACCGACCACTCTGCCCAGCGGCCCGCCGGCAACCTTCTCTTGCTCGCTCAACTCGTCTCCTCTTCGTTCCGGTTTCTCCCTCCAGGTACCCGGACCTGGAGGGCCGAACCGGATTGAGGTCACACTGCTCGGGCCGCTGGGCGCTTTCGCCCCGTGGCGGCCGTCAGTAGCGGAGAACCGCGGCGACGCCTTCGGCCTCGGCCAACGGCGCCGCGAGCTCGCCGCGCACGACCGTGACCCGGGCGCTGCTGGCCAGCGCCGCCCGGATCAGCGACTCTGCCTCCTCGCCGATCCCACCGTCGAAGACCAGGTGGTCGACGCGCCCCTCTCCCAGGGCCTCTTTCGTCTCCCCCAGCCCGGCGGCGCCGCGACTGCCGCCCTTGGTCTCCTCCAGAACCCGCGCCACCACCTCCCGGTCGCGTTCGGCGTCGAGGCGCTCGATCGCCGCGGCGGCGAGCTCGGCGAGCTTGCCCTTGGGCGCCGAGATCAGGTCCAGCTCCTCGCCGACCCTGAGGGGGACCCGCGAGGAGCCGAAGCCGGCCCTGAAGCCCTCGATCTCCCTGGCGGCGCCGAAGGCGATCGCCTCTTCGAGCCCGTCCGCCTCGAGCCGGCGGGCGGCGAGGCCACCGCACTCGGCGAGGAAGCGCTGGCGGTTGTGGTCAAGCCGCTCTTCGAATTGATCGTGCCCGGAGGAGCCGACCCCCTGGGCGCGGGCGGGGTCGCTGGCGCTGTGCGCCTTGCGCTCGCGCCAGTCGAGGCTGGTGATGCTCAGCTCCCAGTCCTCGATCTCCTCGAGGGCGCCTTCGGCGAAGCAGAAGAGCCGCACCCGCTCGGAGGAGAGCAGGGCGACGCCCCGTGGGCCGTTGTGGCCGCAGAGGGCGAGCAGCGGCGCCACCACCGGCTCGGAGGCGAACTCGACGCAGGCGCTGGCGGCCGGGGCCGAGGACGCTCCGAACCAGCGCTCGGCGCCTCCCTTCTCGGCCACCTCGACGAATCCCGCTTCGCCGCGGGGCGGTGGGCGCAGGTCGCCGTCTTCGAAGCGCTCCATCAACCGTTTCGCGGTCGCCCGCAGCGCCACCCGGCGGTCGTGCTCGGCTTCGCGGTGCGCCTCGAGCACCGCGTCGAGCCCGTTGCGCAGCTCGGTCCGCCAGGCGCCGCCGCGGTCGGCGGGGTCGAACCCCAAATAGACGGAGAGGACGCCCAGCCGCGGGCGCCATTCGCTTAGACCGCGGGCGTCCTCCAAGGTCGGTTGCGTCATCGACTGGCCTCCTCCTCGATTGGGTGCGGACCGGCTACCCCGGCCCGGGGTCGCGAAAAACCCGGGCCGGAATCGCCGCCCTAGCCGTTGTAGCGGAGGGAGCCGGGCGTGTCGAGGTCCTCGCCGGTCTCCAGCAGCGTCTTCAGGCCGGAGAGGATCATCGGCCAGCCGCCGTAGAGTTCGTCGTTAGCGGTCTCGGAGAGCTGGTCGTGGGTCACCCGCAGCCGGCACGAGCTGCCGATGGGCTCGATCTCCCAGGTCACCCGCGAGGTCCCCTCCCTCTGCACGTCCTCGCTCCAGAGCGCGTTGAAGCTCTGCACCAGGCGGCGCGGCGGGTCGACCTCGATGTTCTCGCCGCTGGCGATCTCGATCACCCCGGGGACCGACGCCTTGTACTCCGAGCCGGGGGTCCAATCGGAGACGGTGCCGACCCCGAAGCTGTAGCGGGCGCGCATCTCCTCGCTGGTGATCGCCTCCCAGAGCCGCTCCGGCGTGGTCTTGATGTAGATCTCGAACACGGTCATCGAACCGCGCCCGCCGACCACCGCGTATGCCTCATCGCCCATCCTCGTCCTCCTCTTTCTCAATGTCCTGCTTCAGCTCGCTGAGCGCCGAGGCCCAGGGCTCCGCGTACTTGCTGACCCACCGGTCGTGGATCAGCCGGATCGGGACGGGGTTGAGGAAGTGCAGCTTCTCGCGACCGCGCTTCTGCGTGGTCACCAGGCCCGCCTCCGCCAGCACCTTGAGGTGCTTCATCACGCCGAAACGGGACATCGGCATCCCCTCTTCCAAGGCGCTCAACGACTGCCCGTCCCGCTCCCGCAGGCGATCGAGCAGCTCACGGCGGGTGGGGTCCGCCAGTGCCTTGAAGACCTCGTCCACGGGCTCGACTTTATGTGACCAAATAGTCACCTGTCAACCCCTTACCTCAAATCGGGAGAACCGACCCGTACCTGGTTGACACCATTTGGTGTCGTGTTTTAGATTTCCTGAACGTTCAAGAGCACTCTCGCATGGGAGAGGGTGCTCGCTTCTATCTCTAAGGGGAGGAATTGATGCAAGCGATCAAGCGCTTGACTCTGCTCGTCTGCGCGCTCGCGCTCTTCGCCGTCCCGGCGACCGCGCACGCGACGATCACGACGAAAACGATCGACTACGGCCCGTACACGATCCCGGCCGGCAACGGCGACCCGCACGATCACGAAAACGCGGGAATGATCCAGAACCAGATCGTCAACAACATCGCCAAGCCGTGTACCGGCTGCACGATCATCGGCGTGACCCCGGACCTCGTCTACACCGACGGGACCAAAGCGACGATCAGCCAGGGGCCGATGCTCCACCACGCGATGTTCGCCGCCCAGTCGAGCGGCAAGTCCGACGTCACCTGCGCCGGCAAAGGCCCGGGCCTGCTCGGGGAACGGTTCTTCGCTTCGGGCGACGAGCGAACCCCGGTCGACCTGACCAGTCTCCCCTACGGCTACAAGGTCAACAGCACCGAGACCTGGAACATGGTCTTCGACCTGATGAACTGGGCGACGACCAGCAAAACGGTGAAAATCCGGATGACCTGGAAGTACGCGACCGGCACCGACTCGAGCAGCCGCGCCGCGCTGCGCCCGGTCTGGCTCGACGCCAACCAGTGCTCGCTGAACTCCTACATCGAAGTGCCGATCGGGCTCAGCGACACCCACTACGACTGGACCTCGACCTTCGGCGGCAAAGTGATCGCCGCCGCCGGTCACATCCACGACCACGGCGTCAACATCGAAGTCACCAACAAATCCGCCGGTGAATCGATGATCTGCAATTCGGTGGCGGGCTACGGCGGCGCCGGCTACGAAACGCCCGACGGCCGCAAACACGTCTCCTCGATGAACGTCTGCACCGGTAACCCGGTCGCCTCGTTCACCAAAGGCCAGACGATTCGCCTGCACGGCATCTACAACGTGCCGGAAGGCCACCACCTGATCGACGACGCGATGGCGATCGCGATCATCTACGTCGGCTAGCGAGCTCCGCTCGCATCCGGCTTCGAAAGGGGCGCCCGTCATCCGGCGGGCGCCCCTTTTCGTTGCCTCAGCGCTCGCAGCCGCGGACCGAATCGGCCCCGGCGCCGCCCAGACAGCGGTCGCTGCCGCGGCCCCCGCGCAGCCGGTCGGCGCCGCCGCCCCCCTTCAGCACGTCGTTGCCGCCGGATCCCTTCAGCAGGTCGGGACCGCCGCGGCCGAGGAGGCGGTCGGGACCGGCGCCGGCGAAGACGCGGTCAGCCGCCGTGCCAGCGCCGATGAAGTCGGCGCCGCCGCCGGCGCAGACGAGGTCACGGCCGGCCCTGGAGACGATCCGGTCGTTGCCGCCGAGGGCGGCGATCACGTCCGGGCCCGGGGTGCCAAGCAGGACGTCGGCGCCGGCGGTGCCGCTGACGGTCGCGGCTACGCCGCGGCAGGTCGGCGCGCCGAGGACGCGGGTGGAGGCCGTCGCTTTGTTGTTGGAGTTGACGGGGTCTTTCTGGTCGCCCTTGACCGACGCCGTGTTGCGGATCGTGCCGGTGGCGCGGGGGACGACGACGATCGTCGCGGTCACCTGGGCGCCGCCGTAGTTGACGCCGACGGGATCGAGGGCGCCCACGCCGCAGGTGACCTTGCCGCCCTGCGCCGCGCAGGGGCCGGCGGGGCCGGCGGCGGAAACGAGGTCGACGCCCTTGGGCAGGTTGTCGGTGACGGTCACCCCGGTCGCCTGGGCGGGGCCGAGGTTTTCGACCCCGATCGTGTAGGTCAGGTTCGAGCCGACGCGGACGGGATCCGGGCTGTCGATCTTGGTGATCTTCAGGTTCGCGGAGCCGGATGGAGCCGCTGACCCTGCGTTCGCGAAGACGGAGGCGAGCAGCAGCGCGGCGATCGGCACAGCGATCAGGAGCCTTCTCATTTCGGTCTTCCTTTCAGTAGCTCTCTGCAGCTGAAACGCACCGGCGAGCGCCGCGTCAGCCTCGAAATTGATACCCCCTAGGGGTATATGCTAAGATCGCCGCATGGCAACCGACAGACACGCGCTCAACTCCCTCGCCCTGATGGCCACCGTCCACTGCCTCACCGGCTGCGCGATCGGCGAGGTGGCGGGGATGGCGATCGGCACCGCACTCGGCTTCTCCAACCTCGCCACCGTGATCCTGGCGGTGGTCCTCGCCTTCTTCTTCGGCTACGGGCTGACCAGCCTGCCGCTGCTGCGCTCGGGAATGGCGCTCGGGGCGGTGGTCCCGATCGCCTTCGCCTCCGACACCCTCAGCATCGCGACGATGGAGGTGGTCGACAACCTGATCGTGCTGACGATCCCCGGCGCGATGGACGCCGGCCTCGACAGCCTCCTCTTCTGGGGAAGCCTGGCCTTCGCACTGGTGGTGGCGGGACTGGTCGCGCTACCGGTCAACCGCTGGCTGATCGCTCGCGGCAAAGGCCACGCCGTGATCCACCAGGCCGGCGCCCACGGCTAGAGCGCTGCCTTGCCGGAGATCACGGTCTCGGTTCGGCCGCCGATCCAGATCGCGCCGTCCTCGTCCCGGGAGACGTGGATGCGGCCGGCGCGGTCAATCGCCGTCCCCTGGTGGGCGAGGTAGGGAGCTTCGAGCCGGCCGCTGCCGAGCAGCCACTGGGCGAGCGAGGCGTTGAGGCTGCCGGTCACGGGGTCCTCGGCGGCGAGGCCGTTGACCGGCGCCCAGGCGCGGACCTCGATCGCCGCCGGCGAGCCGGGCGGGTGGAAGCCGACGGCGCCGAGGTCGAAGTCGAGCGCCCCCGGCGCCAGCTCCAGGACCCGCTCGGCGCTCTCCAGCAGGACCGCGATCCAGCCCGGCCCGTTGTCGACCCACTCGACCGCGAGCATCTCCTCCGGTTGCAGGCCGAGAGCGGCGGCGACCTTCGCCGCGTCCTGAGCCGAGGCGGGGCCGGAGCGGACCAGCGGCGGCGCCTCGAAGGCGAGCCGGTCCTCCTCGCGGCGGATCCGGATCAGCCCGGCGTCGCACTCCTGGACGATCTCCTCCGACCGCGCGGGCTCCCCCCCGGCCTCGAGCCAAGCGTGGCAGGTGCCGAGGGTCGGGTGGCCGGCGAACGGGAGCTCGAGGACGGGGGTGAAGATCCGCACCCTGTAGTCGGCCTCGGGTCGGCTCGGCGGCAGCACGAAAGTCGTCTCGGCGAGGTTGGTCCAGCGCGCGAAGCGCTGCATCTCCTTCTCGTCCATCCCCTCGGCGTCGAGGACGACCGCGACCGGGTTGCCGGAGCAGGGTTCGGCGCCGAAGACGTCTACCTGAGCAAAGCGGCTCACCCGCCGAGGCTATCGCCCGACGTGCAGCTCCAGGGCATGGATCTGGTCCTGCCCGTAGGACCCCGTCTGCACCGGCCCCGCAGCGCTGATCAGGTCCCCGGGGCCCGGCAGCGGCTGTGGGCGCAGGCCGGCGCGGACGTCGATTGCGGTCAGCCCTCTCAGCGTGATCCCCTGCGGGTCGCGGATGACGAAGTGCGCGTCCCCGTCCCCGTCGGGATCGACCCGCTCAACCTAGACGATCCGCCCCACGGTGACCCGGCAAGCAGGATGCCCCGCCGGGCAGTGCGAGGGCTCGACCGCTTCGCCGGCATCCTCATCGCCGAGACCGCGAAAAGGCACCTTGGGGGTGCTTTTTTGCGGTCTCGGCTTTTCCTGGCCGGCGGAGGGGGTCGAAGCGGCGCCGGATCCGCAGGCGGTTAGGAGGAGGGGCGCGGAGATCCCGCAGAGGAGTAGGCCTACTCGCAGCCGCTTCCGTCGGAGTCGGCGTCGAGGCCGTAGTGGTCTTCGCCCACCACCGTCACGTAGCCGGTGTACTCCGGGCCGTCGCCGCTGCCCCCTTCGCAGTCGTAGTCGGAGGCGTAGGGATCGAGGCAGGCGCCGGCGTAGTTCGGATCGCATTCGCTGGCTTCTTCTTCGGCGGCGGCTTCTTCGGCTTCTTCGGTGGCGAGGGCTTCGGCGGCGGCCGCTTCCGCGGCCCGGCGTTCGGCCGCTTCGGCCCGGACCCGGGCGCGATGCCGCTGCGCCGCCACCTGTCGCCGGTGGCGCCGGGCCGCGACTCGAGCCTGCCGTCGCATCTTGGCACGGCGCATCGCGGCGCGATGCCGCTCCGCCTGGCGTTCGATCCGAGCTTGCGCGTTGCCGCCTTCAGCCGTTTCTTCGTCGGCACCGCAGCCGGCGAGGAGAAGCAGTGCAACCAGGGCGGAAACCAGTGCCGACTTGCTCACGGATTGCGAGCATATGTCTCAAATAAAAAACCGGCTTGTAGTAACAGCTACATCCGGTATACGGGCGAAAGACGAATCAGGCGGCGAGGTGCTCGCGCTCGCCAGCGGGGACGACGTGCTCTATCGGGACCTCGCGCTCGAGTGCGAACGGAATGCCCTCTTCGGTCAATTGCAAGACCTCGGCGTAGCTTTTCCCCACCGCCGTCCAGCCGGGGACGTCAGGCGACTCGGCCCACCATCCCTCGGCCTCGTGGTGGTAAATGACGCGGACGGGCTCCATTAGATAAACCGTAGCCGACGATGCGAACCCGCTCGTGGAACCACCCGAAGCGGAGTTCTCCCCCTGGAAAGCGCTACATCCGGTACACGGGCGCGGCCAGGTCGCCGAGCGGGGCGGCGGCACAGGCTGCGAGGGCCTGGGCGAGGACCTCGCGGGTGTCGCGGGGGTCGATGACGCCGTCGTCCCAGAGGCGGGCGGTCGAGTAGAGGGGGCGGCCCTGCTCTTCGTACTGGTCGTGGAGCAGCTCGGCGGTCTCGGGCTGGCCGACCTCCTTCATCACCGCCGCTGCCATCTCGCCGCCCATCACCGAGATGCGGGCGTTCGGCCACATGAAGAGGAAGCGGGGCGAGTAGGCGCGGCCGCACATGCCGTAGTTGCCCGCCCCGAAGGAGCCGCCGACGATCACCGTCAGCTTCGGTACCCGGGCGGTGGAGACGGCGGTGACCATCTTCGCCCCGTCCTTGGCGATCCCGCGGGCCTCGTACTTGGAGCCGACCATGAAGCCGTTGACGTTCTGGACGAAGAGGAGCGGGATGCGGCGGTGGTCGCAGAGCTCGACGAAGTGGGCGCCCTTCAGGGCGCTCTCGGAGAAGAGGATGCCGTTGTTGGCGACGATCCCGACCGGGTGCCCGTCGAGGTGGGCAAATGCGCAGACCAGAGTTTTGCCGTACTTCTCCTTGAACTCGCGCAGCTCGCCGCCGTCGACGACGCGGCGCAGGACCTCCCGTACGTCCCAGGGCGCGCGCGAGCCGATCGGGACGACGTCGAGGATCTCCTCCGCCTCGCCGGCCGGGGGCCGCGGCTCGATCCGCTCCCACGGCGGCGCCGGCGTCGGCGACAGGGTGGCGACGATCTCGCGCAGGATCCGCAACGCGTCGGCGTCGTCGGAGGCGAGGTGGTCGGCGACGCCGGAGCGGCGGGCGTGGACATCGCCGCCGCCGAGCTCCTCGGCGGTCACCTCCTCCCCGGTCGCGGCTTTCACCAGCGGCGGGCCGCCGAGGAAGATCGTCCCCTGGTGGCGGACGATCACGGTCTCGTCGCTCATCGCCGGCACGTAGGCGCCGCCGGCCGTGCAGGAGCCCATCACCGCGGCAATCTGCGGGATCTCCTGCGCCGACATCGTCGCCTGGTTGAAGAAGATGCGGCCGAAGTGGTCGCGGTCGGGGAAGACTTCGTCCTGTAGAGGGAGGAAGGCGCCACCGCTATCGACCAGGTAGATGCAGGGCAGCCGGTTCTGCAGGGCGACCTCCTGGGCGCGGAGGTGCTTCTTCACCGTCACCGGGTAGTAGGTGCCGCCTTTGACCGTGGCGTCGTTGGCGGCGATCACACAGCACCGGCCGCTGACGCTGCCGACCCCGGCGACGATCCCTGCCCCCGGCGCCGCGTCGTCGTACATCCCGTGCGCGGCCAGCGGCGAGAGCTCGAGGAACGGCGTGCCGGGGTCGCAGAGGCCCGCGATCCGTTCGCGCGCGGTCAGCTTGCCGCGGCCGCGGTGGCGCTCGACCGCCTTCTCGCCGCCGCCGAGGCGGACCCGCTCCAGCTCCGCGTTCAGCTCGGCGATCAGCTCCAGGTGCTTCTCGCGCATCCCCTCGGCGACCTTGGTCATCGCGGCGGGTTCTCCTTGAAGGGGTCGCGCTCGGGGTGCCACTCGACCGGGCCGGCGACGAGGGTGTGCGAGGCGAGCGGGCGGCCGAGCGCCTCCTGGGCGGCGGCCGCCGCCTCCAGCAGCCGGCCGAGGTCGATGCCGGTCTCGACCCCCATCTCGTGCAGCATCGAGACCAGGTCCTCGCTGGCGACGTTGCCGGTCGCCCCCGGCGGGACCGGGCAGCCGCCGAGCTGGCCGAAGCTCGACTCGAAGGAGTCGACCCCGACCTCGAGCGCCGCCAGAACGTTGGCCAGCGCCTGGCCGCGGGTGTCGTGGAAGTGGGCGGTCAGCTCGGCGCCGACGATCTCATCCTGCGCGCGGCGGAAGAACTCGCCGACCTGGACCGGGTTGGCCATCCCGGTGGTGTCGCCGAACCCGATCTCCACCGCGCCGGCGACCGAGAGCCGCTTGGCGATCTCGAAGACGCGCTCGATCGGGACGTAGCCCTCGTACGGGCAGCCGAAGCTGGTGCTGACGACGCCCTCGCAGCGCAGCCCCTCCTCGGTCGCCCGCGCCAGCACGTGCTCGAGGCCCTCCAGCGACTCCTCGACCGAGCGGTTGACGTTGCGGCGGTTGTGGGTCTCCGAGGCGGAGAGGAAGACGTTGACCTCGTCGATCTTGTCGCGCACCTCGAGCGCCGCCTCCAGCCCGCGCATGTTCGGGACCAGGACCGAGACCGAGACCTCCTCGGGGATCTCGGCGCGTTCCAGCACCTCGCGGCCGTCGGCCAGCTGCGGAACGACGTCGGCGCGGACGAAGCTCGTCACCTCCAGCCGCTTCACGCCGGTGCGGGCCAGCATCTCGACCAGCCGCACCTTGTCGGCGGTGGCGATCGTCTCCGGCTCGTTCTGGAAGCCGTCGCGCGGCCCGACCTCGCGGATGCGGACGGCCTTCGGGATCACGGCGCTCAGGCCCCCAGGGCGCGGGCGATGACCATCTGCTGCACCTCGTCGGTGCCCTCGCCGATCGTCAGGATCTTGGCGTCGCGGTAGAAGCGGCAGACCGGGTACTCCTCGATGTAGCCGTAGCCGCCATGGATCTGCACCGCCTCCTCGCAGCAGCGGACCGCGAGGCGGCCGCTCTTCAGCTTCGCCTGGGCGGCGGTGAGGGAGAAGTTTTCGCCCCTGTCCTTCATCCGCGCGGCTTTGTAGACGAGCAGGCGGGTGGCCTCGATCTCGGTCGCCATGTCGGCGAGCTTGGCCTGGATCGCCTGGAAGCGGGAGATCGGCTGGCCGAAGGCCTGGCGCTCCTTGGCGTAGGCGAGCGCCTCGTCGAGCGCGCCCTGGGCGAGGCCGACGCCCATCGCGGCGACGCCGATGCGGCCGATGTCGAGCACCTGGAGGAACTGGCGGAAGCCCATCCCGCGCGGCCCGAGCAGGTTCTCCTCGGGGACGCGGCAATCGGTGAAGGTCAGCGGCCTGGTGTCGGAGGCGTTCCAGCCCATCTTCCGGTACGGCTCGCCCTGCTCGTAGCCGGGAGTGCCGTTGGCGACGATCAGGTTGGAGATCTCGCCGTCCTCGCCGGTGCGGGCGGTGATGCAGACGACGCCGGAGATATCGGTGCCGGCGTTGGTGATGAACTGCTTGGCGCCGTCGATAACCCATTCGCCGCCGTCGAGCCGCGCCTTGGTGCGGACGTTGCCGGCGTCGGAGCCGGCCTCGGGCTCGGTCAGGCCGAAGGCGCCGAGAACCTCGCCCGCGGTCAGCCGCGGCAGCCACTCTTCTTTCTGCTCCTGCGAGCCGAAGAGGTAGACCGGCTGCGTGCCGAGCGAGGTGTGGGCGCAGAGGGTGATCGCGACCGAGGAGTCGACCCGGGTCAGCTCCTCCACCGCCAGCGCGTAGGCGAGCGAGTCGCCGCCCCCTCCCCCGTACTCCTGCGGGAAGGGGATCCCCATCAGGCCAAGCTCGCCGAGCTTGGCGACGATCTCGTAGGGGAACCGCTTCTCGCGGTCGAGCTCCTCCGCGACCGGCGCCACCTCCTGGGTGGCGAAGTCGCGGACCGTGCGCTGGATGAGGCGATGCTCGTCGCCGAGGTCGAAGTCCATCCAGGCAGAATACCGAATTGCCGTTCGGTTTTTCGCTACCCTCGCTCGATGCCAGTTCCCACCCCACCCACGCGCCCGGCGCTGCGCGCCCGCTACGACGCCCGCCGCCGCGAGGTCGTCGACACCGCCGCCGCGCTCTTCGCCGAGCGCGGCTACGACGGGACCTCGATCAGCGAGCTGACCGCGGCGACTGGGCTCGCCGCGGGTGGCCTCTACCACTACATCGAGGGCAAGGACGACCTCCTGATCGCGATCTGCGACGAGCTGCTGGAGCCGCTGCTGGAGCGGGCGCGGGAGATCGTCGCCGCCGGGGCGCCGCCGGTCGAGCAGCTCCACGAGCTGGTCGGCGCCTGGGTCGCCCACGTCGTCGAGCACCGTAACCACATGCTGGTCTTCACCCAGGAGCGCCAGGCGATCGAGAGCCAGCCCCGCTGGCGCCGGGTCCGCTCCCAGCGCAAGGCCTTCGAGCAAATCCTTGACGAAGTTCTCGCCCGCGGCGAGGCTGACGGTTCGATGAGCTTCGAGGACCGCCGCCTCTCCCTGCTGGCCCTGCTGGGGATGGTCAACTACACGCCGCAGTGGGTGCGACCGGGCGGCCGCCTGACCGCAGCCGAGATCGCGGCCGGCTACTGCGCGATGGTGCTCGACGGAAGGAGGGCAGGGCGATGAAGACGTTGAGGACGATCGGCGTCTACGGCTTCGACCGCGACTCGTTTCTTGCGGCGCTGAAGGGCGCCGGGGTCGACTTGGTGCTCGACGTGCGGCAGCGGCGCGGGGTGCGCGGCAGCGAGTACGCCTGGGCCAACGCCCAGCGCCTGCAGGCCACCCTGGCCGAGGCGGGAATCGGCTACTCCCACCTCAAGGAGCTGGCCCCAACCACCGAGATGCGCCAGCTCCAGTACGCCGAGGACGCCAAGCTCGGCGAGGGCAAACGCAACCGCACCGCCCTCGCCCCCGCCTACGTCGAGCGCTACACCGAGGAGGTCCTCGGCCGGGTCGACCTCGGCCCGGTGGTGCAGTGGATCGGCAACTCCTCGGCGGCGCTGATGTGCGTCGAGCGCGACCCCGAGGCCTGCCACCGCTCGCTTATCGCCGAGCGGCTGGAACGGGAGCACGGTTTCGAGGTCGAGCACCTCCGGCCGACCCAGCTGCGGTAGCCGGGCTCAGCGCCGCGCCTTGTACTCCATCTGGCGCCAGAAGTCCCGCAGCCTGCGCCTGCCGATGACCCGCTGCCAAGCGGGCGGGCGCTGCCGGGCCGAAGCTCGGCGCTGGGCCCGGCAGAAGCCGCGGCTGATGCCGCGGTGCTGGTTGGGCTCGTCGGGCGCCGCCGCCCGGTAGGGGCACAGCCCCCAACCGCAGTGGCTGGGGCAGCCGGAGCCGAGGATCTCGTGGCGGTCGCGGCTCTTGCTGAGGCAGTGGGGGAGCTCCTCCATGTGCGCGAACTTCTCGTGATGGGCGGCGGCGCTCCCCTCCTTGAGGTCGACGAGGACGGTGACGTCGCTGACCAGCTGTCCGGCTCGATCGCTGAGGACCGTCGGCAGGCCACCGGCGCCTTCGACCTCGTCGCTCCAGAGGAAGGCCATCCACCTCTCGCTCCCGATCGCGGCCCGTCGCAGGCCGGCCCGGGAGAGCTTGGCCGCCTGGCGGGCGAACGGGTGCCGCTCGCGGGTGCGCTCGAGCCGGTGCGCGAGCACGTCCAAGGTGTCTTCCCTGCCGGTCCCGGCGACCGCGTACAGGGCCAGTGCCTGGTAGAGCAGCATCCTCGCGTACCAGGATTCGGCGTGCGGGAGCCCGACGTCGGCGACGAGGCGACGGTTGCTCACCACCCAGCCCGCGCCTGTGAACTCCTTGCCGGGGGCAGAGGCGTGCCGCATCGCGTCGGCCTTGAACCCCTGGGCCAGCGAATCTTCCAGCTTCGGGCGGCCGCCCTGGAAGGCCAGCGCGGTCAGCTCGCCCAGCCGCATCCGCGCTTCCTCGAGGCTCTTCTCGGTCTCGGCACCCCCCTCGTCGCCCATCTCCTCGTTGAGTCCGCTGACGACCGCCGGCAGCACCCAGCCGAGGGCTTCGAAGGTCATGATCGATTCCGTGTCCCAGCCCTCGCCCTGGCCCGCCAGCGGCAGGCCCGCGGCGGCGCGCGCGCCCGCGTCGAGGATCGTCTTCTTGATGCCCCCGCCGAGCTCGGCGAAGGCGCGCAGCGCGTTCCGTTCCAACTGCCTGCTGGCGCTGCGCCTCACCTCGTAGTCGGTGTCGCGGGCGAACCACTGCCAGACCGCAAGCCACGACTCGCGGCTGTCGAGGCCGGCGATTGCGGGCAGGGCTTTCTGCTTCGTCCAGCGCATCGCCCCGCGGGTGGTTTCTTCCAGGCTGGTGACGATCCGGCGCGAGAACTCGACGTTGCGGCCCTCCGTCGGAGCCTTCAGCAGGGTCGCGATGTGCGCCGCCGTGGTCAGCTTGATCAGGTTGTCGTCGGGGTCCTCGCGGTCGTAGGGATCGGGCGCGGCCATGGGGTCGTACTGGGCGCCGCGCTTGGAGCCGCCGTTCGGAGACCAGCACCGGCGATCGAACCGCTTGCCGCCCTCCTCGACCGACTCCAGCAGCCTTTCGACGATCCGCCATCCCACCCGCGTGTCCCCGTCCTTGCCCTCCGAGCGGTCATCCGCGTAGATCGCCGCGAAGGTGAGCGTCAGGTGGGTCGTCAGGCGTTCCGGGTGGCAGGGGCTGATCAACGCCTCGACCCAGTCGTCGAAGCTGAGGAGATGGCCGTCGTCGCCGTTCCGCACCGCGCGGATTCCCCGCTGCCCGACGCCCTGGTCGCGGCCGATCTCGGCGAGCTTTCGGCCAGCGAAGAAGGCCTGCATGATCCGGTGCCGGAACTGGGGCTCGCCGTGCTGGTCGCGGTCGAGGATCCGCAGCCTTTCCCCCGTGTCGACCGCCTCGTGCCGGGAGATCTCGCTGCGGCGGTTGACGATCCGGGACTGCACCTTCTCCGGCTTCAAATTGCCGCGGTCGTCGGTGTCGATGAAATCGACCAGCGCCCGGCGCCGGGCGCGCCCCTGGCGAGACTCCTCGGGTTCGTCGGGGTGCTCGGCAGCGGCCTTGGCGTCGAGCCCGACCGCCCCCAGCACCCCCAGCGCCGCTCCCGCGAGCGCCTGCACGCACCGCTCGCGCTCGTGCGTGTTGATCGCCAGGGTGCGGCGGACGTGGCCGTCGACGATCCGCTCCAGGAAGCGGCTGAGCAGGAGGTAGCGGACCCAGAGCGGGTTCCAATCGCACCGCTTGCTCGAGAGGGTGCGCCAACGACCGGGCCGGGTGGGTTTCTCCCACTGCCTGGGGTCTTCGGGCAGGTCCGGGCAGACCCCGACCGCCGTCATCTCCGCCAGCGCCTCCAGGTACAACGGCGCCTCCATCAGCTCGCCGCCGCCGACCCAGCTCGCGATCCGCCGGTGGGACGGCCGGGTGTCGCTGGTCGCCCCGGCCTCGCGCTCGCGCGGCGTGGCGACGATGTCCACGGCGGTCTCGAGGGCCAGCGGTTCCATCTCGATCGCCGAAGCCGCGATGCCGACCGGCACCCCGGAGGGCCGGGCGGTGACGATCACCGCCTGCCCTTCCGGCGCCATGTCCTCGAGCAGGCGGCGCATGTGGAACCCCGGCTCCCCGTCGAAGCCGATCTGGTCGAGGTCGTCGACCAGGAAGACCAGCCGCTGCCGGCGGCAGAGCCAGCGCCAGACGATGTCGAGTTCGGCGGCGACGCGGACCAGTGGTCGCGCCTGCGTTTCGAACTGCTGCCGCGCCAGCTCGAAGAGGTCGCCGCCGGCACCGGCGCCGCGCAGCTGCAGCAGCACCGGCACGAACCCGATCTTGGCCAGGATCGAGGCGAGGTCCAACAAAGCGGTGGTCTTGCCCGCGCCGGGATCGCCGACGATGATCTGGATGTCCTTGGTGCGCGGCAGCACCCCCGGCAGCAGCTCGTCGTAAAGCTCGTCGCGGGGAACCGTCTCCAGCGGCGGTTCCAGCTCGACGACCTTGGTCGTCTCCTTGGCGAGGGTGAGTCGCAGCAGCGCCGTCGGGTCGTCGATCACCCGGTGCCGGATCCGCCGCACGACATAGGGGCTCTTGACGCCGTCGATCCAGACCGTCAGCACGAGTGCACCGACCGCGGCAACCAATCCCCAGCTGACGAGCGAGTCGAATGGCTTACCCGGCTCCGAGCGGCTGGCGACGGTGCAGGCCGCGATGACAACGATCCAGAAGAGCACCAGCGGCGTCAGCGTCTGCAGCGGCCGGTAGAGGCGCACCCGGCCGAACCAGCGGCCGGGGAGCTTGTGCGAGTCGCCGAGGCGGCGCAGGATCCGCCCGAAGAAATCGGCGATCCAGACCCAGACGAGCACGAGGCGCCGGCCCAGCTTCCTCAGCGTCGGCATCGAGACGCGATCGATGCTTCCGCGGGCGTCGCGATGCTTGTCGGCGACCCCGCCGACGTGGCTGCGCGCTTCAGCCTCTCTGGCTTCCGAGCCCGTCGAATTCGTCCTGCTGTCACCCCCCGCCGTCGGCATCCTCAACCGCATCTGGGCCTCCGGGACGGCATCAGCGGCAAGCCGAACGCCGCTGCTTACGGTGACCTTTTCACCGTTTCGATCAGGGGATTATGCCCCGTTCAAGAAAACCGGATGTAGCGGGAGCTTCCCGCTCAGCGGTGGGCGAGCTCGACCGTGTGAGCGACCTTCAGGTCGGCGTTGTGGGCGTCGGCCTTGCCGGCGGCGGCAACGGCGATCGCGACGGCAACCAGGAGGGTGATCAGGGCGGTCTTGAGAGGCGCGGGCGGCGCGGAGCGAAGCATGAGACGAAAGTACGCCACTAGACGGGATTTACCTGTGCGAAGTTGCACAGCTTGACGTTTGTCACATTGAGCGCCTCGCGCACCCGGGGATCGCAGAGGGTGCGCAGCTCCACCTGGCGCTCGGCGTCGTAGGAGGAGGTCGGAACGGCGCCGGCGGCGGGATGGCACCCGATCTCGGTCCAGCCGGGCGGCAGCGCCTCGATCAGCGCGACCAGGCGCTCGGGAGCGATCCCCTCGGGAAACGGTTCCCCCTTGCCGCTCTGGCCGTAGAAGCCGCCCTCGTAGGGGATGGCGCGGTTGCGGAGCGGCCGGCCGAGCTCGGCGGCGAGGGCTTCGGCCACCCCCCGGACCGGCTCGGATTCGTGCACGTGCTGGTGGGAGTCGAGGTGGGTCGGGTCGCGCCCGAGCAGGGCGCGGAAGCGCTCCAGCTGGGCTCGGCACTCGGCCTCGACCGCGTCCGCGTCGTCGGTGTCGCAGTGCAGGTAGGCCTGGGTCCATTCGCCGCGCTCGTAGACCCACTCGCCGAGGTCTACGTGGAGGCCGATCGCCAGCCCGGGGTGCGCGGCGGCCTCCTCCGCCGCCGCCGGGGCGGCCCCCTGGCGGACCATCAGGCTGGCGCTGGTGACGACGCCGCCATCGTGCGCCGCGAAGATCCCCGCGTTCACCGCGGCCGAGAGGCCGAGATCGTCGGCGTTGACGATGAGGAATCGGTCGCCGCTCACAGTTCCAGCTCCTCTGCAAGCGCAACCGCCTCGCCGAGCCAGTCGTGCCGCTGACCCTCTGGCGGCTCCCACTCGGGGGGAGCCCAGCCAAGCCATTGGATCGCGACCTGGAGGCGCGCGAAGTCGAGGTCGCGGAGGGTGAAAGCGGGGACGCCGGGCTCCGCAGCGTAGGCGGCGGCGAGCGCCCCCCGGTCCGCCTCCGGCCAACCGCTGACCAGGGCGGCGAGGTCGGTGAGGCCGGGGCCGACCGCCAGCTCCCAGTCGACGGGCGCGACCCGCGCATCCGATTTCCGCCCCACCGGGGTGTGGCCGGAATCGGAAGCGACGAGCACGTTGGAAGCGTAGAACTCGCCGTGAAGCACGGTCCGCGGCAGCGCCTGCAGCGCCTCGACCACCTGCTCATGGCGGGTGGCCAGCCACTCGACCTCGCGCCCGAACTCCTGCGCCCGCTCAATCCAGCGGCGGTAGAAACGGAGCGAGCCGCTTTCCGCTGCGCACTTGGCCCTTTATTCCGGCTGAATAATCCGATAGGCAAAAACGGCTATCTGGACAGCTCGGCTAGTTCATCGCCCGGGCGATCACAACCCGCTGGATCTCGTTCGTCCCCTCGTAGATCTGGGTGATCTTTGCGTCGCGCATCATCCGCTCGACGGGATACTCGTTGACGTAGCCGTAGCCGCCGAGCACCTGGATCGCCTCGACCGTGACCTTCATCGCATTGTCGGAGGCGAAGAGCTTTGCCATCGAGGTCCACTTTCCGAGGTCGGCAGGGCGCTGGGGCTTGTCGGCCATCGAGCAGGCTTTGTAGAGGAGCTCGCGGGCGGCGGCGGTGCCGGTCTCCATGTCGGCGAGCTTGAACTGGATCGCCTGCAGCTGGTTGATCGGCTTGCCGAAGGCGATCCGCTCGGCGGCGTAGCCGTTGGCGTAGTCGGTCGCGCCCTGGGCGATGCCGACCGCCTGGGCGGCGGCGCCGAGGCGGGTGCGCTCCAGCGTGCCGAGGGCAACCGAGAGGCCCTTGCCCTCCTCGCCGATTAGGTTCTCGTGCGGAACGCGGACGTCGGTGAAGGTCGGCGAGCCGGTCGGCGAGCCCTTGATCCCGAGCTTGTGCTCGAGCTTGCCCGGGTCGAAGCCGGGCGCGTCTTTCTCGACGACGAAGGCGCTGGTGCGGCGGTTCTCGCGGTCGGTGGTGGCGAAGACGACGTAGAAGTCGGCGATCGTGGCGTTGGAGATCCAGGCCTTCTGGCCGTTGATCACCCATTCGTCGCCGTCGCGGACGGCGCTGGTCCGCATCGCCGCCGGGTCCGAGCCCGCCTCGGGCTCCGAGAGCGCGAAGGCCGGCGACCACTCACCGCTGGCGCACTTCGGCAGCCACTTCTGTTTCTGCTCCTCGGAGCCGAACAGCTGGATCGGCAGCGTCCCCAGCTCCTGCACCATCAGCATCAGCGCCGAGGACGCGCAGGCCTTGGCGATCTCCTCGACCGCCATCTGCAGGACCAGCGTCCCGGTCCCGGTGCCGCCGTACTCGGCGGCGAAGGGCAGGCCGAGGATGTCGTGGGAGGCGAGCAGCTCGCGCAGGTCCCAGGGGTATTCGCTCTTGCGGTCGATGTCGCCGGCCCGCGGCGCGATCTTGTCCTGGGCCAGCTGGCGGACCGTGTCGCGCAGGTCGAGCGCCTCCTGGGAGATCTCGTAGGCGGGGGTGACGGCGTCGACGCTCATTCGTTCCTCTCGGCTCCTACTCTTAGTCTCATCAAATCATCATGATGCAATAATGCGCCTATGAGTAAGACGCGGACGACCGTCACCCTAGACGACGATGTCTTCCGGGCGGTAAAGATCAAGGCCGCCCGCACCGGCAAGCGCGACTCCGAGGTGATCGAGGAGTCGCTGCGGCGAGACCTGGGCCTCGACACCCTCTCCCGGCTCTGGGCCGAGGTGACTCCGGCACCTGAGGACAAGGGCATGCAGCTCGCCTACGACGAGCTGCATGAGATGCGCAAGGAGAGGCGTGCCGAGGGCGGTTCTTGACCCCGGCATCCTCGTCTCCGCGCTGATCACGCCCACCGGAGCCTCGGCGAAGCTCCTGCGCGCGGCGCGAGAGGGCAACTTCGATCTCGTGATCTCCGGACTGCTCCTCGAAGAGCTGGAAGTCGTGCTGCTGAGGGACAAGTTCCGGCGCTACCTCGATCTCAAGGGGGTTTCGGCCGGAATCCGCCTCATCCTCGACGAGGGGCAGATGGTCCCGGATCCGGCCGGGGGCCCACCCGTGCGGTGCTCGGATCCAGACGACGACTACCTGATCGCCCTCGCCCACCGCGAGGGAGCGGCATTGGTCTCCGGCGATCGCCATCTGCTCGAGCTTGCGGGAGCGATTCCAGTCTTCTCCCCCGGCGAATTTCTCGCGGCCCGGCTCTAGAAGACGGGTGACTCGGTGTAGGTGCCGAAGACCTCTTGCAGCGCGGCGATCATCTCGCCCTCGGTCGCCTGGGTGCGAGCCGCGGCGATGATCGGCGGCATCAGGTTGCCCTCGCCGGCGGCGGCGCGCTTCAGCTCGGCCAGGGCAGCCTCGACCGCGGCGCCGTCGCGGCCGGCGCGGGTCGCGGCGAGGCGGTCGCGCTGCTTGCCTTCCAGTGCGGGGTCGATCTTCAGGATCGGCGTCGGCTCTTCGTCGTCCTGGACGAAGTCGTTGACGCCGACGACGATCCGGCGGCGTTCGTTCAGCTCCTGCTGGTAGCGGAAGGAGGCGTCGGCGATCTCGCGCTGGGGGAAGTTGCGGCGGATCGCCTCGACCATCCCCCCCAGCTCGTCGATCCGGGCGAAGTAGCCGTAGGCGGCCTGCTCCATCTCGTCGGTCAGCTTCTCGACGAAGTAGGAGCCGCCGAGCGGGTCGGCGGTGTTGGCGACGCCGGTCTCGGTGGCGATGATCTGCTGGGTGCGGAGCGCCACCCGCACCGCCTCCTCGGTCGGCAGCGCCAACGCCTCGTCGAAGGAGTTGGTGTGCAGCGACTGGGTCCCGCCCATCACCGCCGCCAGCGCCTCCAGCGCGGTGCGGACGACGTTGTTGAGCGGCTGCTGGGCGGTGAGGCTGACGCCAGCGGTCTGGGTGTGGAAGCGAAGCCGCATCGACTCCTCCTTCGTCGCCCCGTAGGTCTCCTTCATCTCCCGCGCCCAGATCCGGCGCGCCGCCCGGTACTTGGCGATCTCCTCGAAGAAGTCGATGTGGGAGTTGAAGAAGAAGGAGAGCCGCGGCGCGAAATCGTCGACGTCAAGGCCGCGCTCGATCGCCCGCTCTACATAAGTGAAGCCGTCCTTGAGGGTGAAGGCGAGCTCCTGCTGAGCGGTCGAACCGGCCTCGCGGATGTGGTACCCGGAGATCGAGACCGGGTGCCAGCGCGGCATGTTCTCGGTGCACCACTCGATCATGTCGGTCACCAGCCGCATCGCCGGCTCGATCGGGAAGCACCACTCTTTCTGGGCGATGTACTCCTTGAGGATGTCGGTCTGGATCGTTCCGCCCAGCTTCTCCGCTGCGATCCCCCGCTCCTCGGCCGTGACCACGTAGAAGGCGAGCAGGATCGCGGCCGGGGCGTTGATCGTCATCGAGGTGGTGACGCCGCCGAGCGGGATCCCCTCGAACAGCCGCTCCATGTCGGCGAGGGTGTCGACGGCGACCCCCTCGCGGCCGACCTCGCCGAGGCTACGCTCGTGGTCGGAGTCGTAGCCCATCAGGGTCGGCATGTCGAACGCGGTCGAGAGACCGGTCTGACCGTGGTCGAGCAGGTAGTGGAAGCGCTCGTTGGTCTCCTCGACGGTCCCGAAGCCGGCGAACTGGCGCATCGTCCACAGCCGCCCCCGGTACATCGAGGGATATGGGCCGCGGGTGAACGGATAGGAGCCGGGCTCGCCGACCTTCTCGGCGGAATCGCCCTCGAGGTCAGCCTCGGTGTAGAGCGGCTTGATCTCCTGCCCGGAGATGCTCGAGAACTCGGCCTCGCGTTCGAGGCGCTTTTCGTCGGCGGTCTGGCTCACAGCCGGTAAGTCTGACAGCGGGGATGCCGTCAGGCGCTTTTATCCGCCACGGCATGCAGCGGCGCGACCCAGACTTCTTCGAGGAAGTCGCTCAGCTCGTCGTTCAGCCGCTCGGGGTTGAGCCGCCACTCGAGGATCGAGTTGGCTTCGACCAGGCGCGAGTTCGGCAGCTCTTCGAGCAGCATCCCCGAGTCGCTGAAGGGGTGCAGCGGGTCGCGCGGGTGGCCGACGATCAGAGTCTGGTGGTCGATCTTGATCCGCTCCTCGCGGTGCGGCGCCGTCTCCCCCAGCAGCAGCCCCTCGAACACGGCCTGCGAGGGGCCGGGGCGCTGCCGCACCCAGTCGAGCCCGATGTCCACCAGGTAGTTGGTCCGCGGGATCGCCCTCGTCGCCAGCGAAAGGCCCTCGAAGATGGGGCGGCCGAACTTTAGCCCCAGCAGGACCGGCGCGAAGAGGCCGGCGACGGCGGAGAGCGCGTTGTCCAGCACCGGCATCTCGATGAAGAGCGCCCGCGCCCGCTCGGGGTAGTGGACCGCCAGCTCCAGGGCGATGTTCGACCCCAGCGAGGTGCCGCCGACGACGGCGCTGTCCTCTTCGAGGTGGTCGAGCAGGGCGACCACCTGGCGGGCGAAGAGCGGCATCGAGTAGAGGCGCAGGTCCTCGGGGCGGTCCGAGCGCCCGTGGCCGAGCATGTCGACGGTGACGACCCGGTTCCCCCGCTCGGCCAACTCCGGCCCCAGCCGGTCGAACATGTGGCGGTTCATCAGCAGGCCGTGGACGAGGACGATCAGTCGGTTACCCGACCCGTACTCGTCGTAGCTGATCCGGTGCCCCTCGTAGCGAAACTCTCCCATCGCGTAGATGCTAGACCCGCGGGGCGCTTTTGCGTCCCCCTGGTGCGGAAAAGCGCCCCGTCAGCGGGGCGACATCAGGGCGACCGGGACCGAGAGGCCGGCGCCGCGGCGCAGGGTGGCGATCCGGCGGCCGGGCTGGACCGCAGGCCGGATCTCGCTGACGCGATCCTCGCCGAGGTAGGCGACGGTCCGCTCCAGGTCCGGCGCGACGAAGGCCAGGCCCCAGAAGAACGCCGGCCGATCGCCCTTCTTCGCGGTCACCTCCGGCGGCTCCTGGACGACCTCGAGGATCGCCCGGCCGAGGAGGAAGAACGCCTGGCGCGGGGCGCCGGCCGGCGTCGGTTCCTCGCGCAGGCGGCGCAGCTCGAGGCCGGCCGCGCTCAGCGCCGCGACGGTGCGGTCGAGGTCGGAGGAGATCGCGACGACGTGGTCGAGGCCGTTGACGCCGTTCGGGTGCTCCGATCTCTCACCCGGCGCCTGCTCTTGACTCGTCGTCGTCGGCAGCCCGTCCAGATCGTTCGAGTCGACCCCGCTCAGCGACCAGCCGGCGATGCCGCGGGCACCGTCCCGCGGCGCGAAGCGGATGCGCACCCCGTCGACGACGCACTCCTCCCCCACCACCTCGAACCCGCACGCGCGCCACGCCTCCGGCGCGTCGGCCACCGTCAGCTGCTCGAGCGCCACCGCCATACCGGCACCGTAGTGGCATGTCGCCTTAGTGTCCTATGAGGCCACTAAGGCGACAATGACCGCGATGAGCCATGACCTCCAGCGCTTCGTCGCCGCCCAAGATCGCGGCGCCACCTACGAGCGGGCGCTCGCGGAGCTGCGCGCGGGCCGCAAGCAGAGCCACTGGATGTGGTTCGTCTTCCCGCAAAGGGCCGGCCTCGGCCAGAGCGAGATGTCCCGGCGCTACGCGATCGAGTCGCCGGCGGAAGCACGGGCCTACGTCGAGCACCCCGTCCTCGGGCCGCGGCTGATCGAGTCCGCCGAAGCCCTCCTCACCCACCCGGGCGGCTCGGCCGAGGAGATCCTCGGCGGGATCGACGCAGTCAAGCTGCGCTCCTCGATGACCTTGTTCGCGCGCGCCGCTCCCGAGCAGCCCGTCTTCCGCCGCGTGCTCGAGCGCTTTTACGCCGGCGAAGTCGACTCGGCCGGCTGGTTCACCGACGGCGAGCCGTAGCGCTCGCGCTCCAGCGCCGGCATCACCTTCTCGACGAAGGTCTTGACCAGCTCGGGGTCGAACTGGGTGCCCGCCTCGGCGGTCAGCTCCTCCAGCGCCTGCCTGTTGCTGCGCGCGGCGCGGAAGGGGCGGCCTTCGGTCATCGCGTTGAAGGCGTCGCAGATCAGGATCACCCGCGAGCCGAGCGGGATCTCGCGGCCGGCGAGGCCGTCGGGGTAGCCGCTGCCGTCCCAGCGCTCGTGGGTCGAGCGGACGAGCTTCGCGACCTCCCCCAGCGCCGGCGCGGCGTCGAGCACGCGCTGGCCGATCAGCGGGTGCTTGCGCATCAGCTTCCACTCTTCCGGCGTCAGCTCGCCGCTCTTGTGGAGGATCTCGTCGGGGATCGCGATCTTGCCGATGTCGTGCAGCTCGGCGGCGCGGACGAGGACGTCGCGCTCTTCGCTGTCGAGCGAGAGCTGACGGCCGAAGGTCGCGACAAGGTGGGCGACGCCGTCGAGGTGGCGCTCCAGCTCGGGCTCCCGCTCGTGCAGAACCCGCAGCAGGACGCCGCGGGTCTGGCTGCTGGCCGAATCGGCGCGCCGACCCTTCTGCGAGTACATCCGCCGGTCGGCGATCCGCAGCGCGTCGCTCGCGGTCACAACCTCGACCCCGACCAGCACCTTGCCCCACGAGGCCCCGATCTCGAAGCCCTGGCCGCGGTCGGAGAGCGCCGCCTCCGCCCTCAGGCAGATCGATTCCGCCGAGAGCTCGCGGGTCGAGGCGAGGACGCAGAACTCGTCGCCGCCGAGCCGGTAGCCACGCCCGTGGGGCTCCATCGCCTCGGCCAGCTGCCGCCCCAGCCGCCGCAGCAGGTCGTCGCCGGCCGGGTGGCCGAAGCTGTCGTTGTAGGCCTTGAAGCCGTCGAGGTCGTAGAGGGCGAGGACCATCGCCTCGGGCGGGGTGGCCGAGAGCGCGCGCTCCAGGTCGGTCATCAGCGCCCGGCGGTTGGCGAGCCCGGTGAGGGCGTCGGTGACCGCTTCGGTACGGCTGGCGGCGAGCATCCGCAGGTTCTGGCTGTTGGTGATCAGCAGGCGGGCGAGGACCGCCCCCAGGCAGGCTACGCCGAGCCCGACCGCGGCGATCCCGATCGGGACGGTCGTACCCACCGCCAGCAGCGAGATCCCGACCAGCGCCATCGCCGTCGGGACGACGATCTGGTGGCCGTCGGCGCGGGCCTCCTCGGCCGCTCCGGTTTCGGTCGCCGGCAGCCAGGAGGCGAGCGCCAGCAGGAGGAAGGCGAGCGGCCAGCCGACGCTGGCGAGGTTGAGGGCGAAGGTCGACTGGCCGGCGGCGGAGAGGTAGACGACGTCGCAGGCGCAGAACATCAGCAACGCCAGCGCGATCAGCAGCCAGGTCCCCCCGATCCGCCATTTCGAGGCGGCGACGGCGCCGCTCAGCAGGCCAAGCAGGACCAAGTCCATGCAGGGGTAGGCGAGGCTGACGGCGACGCCGAAGGGACTGCCGCCGAGCGCTTCGAGCACGGGCGGGAAGATCAGCGCCGCGGCGACCCCGGCGACGGCCAGCGACCCGATCAGCCCGTCGACCCAGGCGAGCGGCTCCAGGTGGGCTACCCGCGCCCGCAGCAGCAGGACCAAAGCGACGAAGCTGGCAGGGTAGAAGGCGAGGAAGCCGAGATCGGCCGGCGAGGGGAACGGCGCCGGGTCGGCGTAGTAGAGGACGACGGAGTAGTAGGCCTGGCCGAGGGCCCACAGCAGCATCCCGGCGCCGAGCCAGAGCCAGGCGCGACGCTCGGCCTCGATCCTCGCCGCGCGCCAGAGTACGGTCGCGGCGGCGCCGAGGACGACGGCGTTGTAGACCCAGCGCCCGGCGGCCTCCTGCAGGCCGGCGTCGCCGAGTTCCCACAGCGTCACCGCGGCATAGAACGCCAGCAGCCCGGCGAGGAGGCCGACGAAGGCAAAGGCGATTTTGCGCGACTGATCGGGCCGCTTAGACGATTTGTCCACCGCGGATACATCGGCGCCCTTTTTCAATTTCTTGAGGCCTACGATGCGTCGCGATGCCCTTCATCTTCTTCGCCGCCGTAGCCCTGATCGGCGCGGCCGTTCACATTCACTGCGAGAAACCGCAGAGTCGTGCCCGCAGCCTCGAAATCCTCCTCGTCTGGTGGATGGTCGTCGCCGTCGGGGTGGCGGCGATCTTCGGCGCGATGTTCCACTTCTTCGACGGCCCCGACACGGCGCGGGAAATCGGCTACACCAACGGCAACGGCGGCTTCCAGACCGAGGTCGGGTTCGGCGACCTCGCGATCGGCGCGCTCGGCGTCCTCTGCGCCCGCTTCCGCGACGGCTTCCTGCTCGCCGCCGTGATCGCCGTCTCGATCTCCTACCTCGGCGACGCCTACGGCCACCTGCACCAAGCGGCGATCCACGACAACCACGCCCCCGACAACACGGGCCTCGTCCTCTGGGCCGACTTCATCGCCCCGCTCGTCGCGATCGCCCTTTACGTCGCTAGCCGCGCCCAGGCCGCGCGAACTCGTCCCGCCGCTTGATCAGCAGCCACTGCGGCTTGGCGCCGCCCCGGGTCCGCTGCAGGGCGAAGCCGCCCCGCAGCTTCTCGCCGTGGAGGACGAAGACGGCGTGACCGCGCTCCAGCGCCTCCGGCCAGGGGACGCGGCCGCCCTGCTCGTAGCTGCCGCGGTCCCAGATCTCCACCCGGCCGCCGTCGATCTTGCCCTCGAAGTCGTTGTGGGCGAGCGAATGGTCCTCGACCTGGATCGCCATTCGCTTCACCGCCGGGTCCATAGAGGGTTCCTTCGGCACCGCCCACGAGCGCATCGCCCCCTCGACCTCCAGCCGCAGGTCGAAGTGGTGCGCCGTCGCCCAGTGCTCCTGGACGACGAAGACCCCGGCGCTGACGCCGCGGACGGCGAACTGCTCGTGGCCCTCGACCTTCGCCGGCTCCGCCTCCACCCCCTTGACCCGCGCCAGGGGCGGCCCCTCCGCGAGGAAGGCGACGACCGCCTCGACCGACGGTCCAGGTCCCTCGATGTGTGCCAAGACCGTCCCGTCCTCGCCGTTGCGGACCCAGCCGAGCACCCCCTCCTCGCGCGCCCGCGAGAGGACCGAGTCGCGGAAGCCGACGCCCTGGACCCGGCCCCGGACCGTCGCCCGCACGGCAGTCTGCGCATCGTTCACGGAATCAAGAAAACCATGTCGGCGTTGCTCGATTGACTTTTTCCGTCTTGGGTACGAGCGGGTGACAGAGATCGATCATCACCCCGGCGGAGGTTCAGCCGGGCACGAGCCGCGTCGCCATCGCGGCGCTCGACCTCGACGCTGCGCTCGGCGAAGCGGACCTCGTCCTCGGCGACGGCTGCGACGACCCCTCGCTGGTCGCCAGGATCGGCGCGCACCTGCGCCGAGATGCGCGAGGCGATGCAGGCGATCGTTGAGTTCCCCGAATTCGCGGCAAAGCTGCGCAAGAGCGGCCTGAGGATGATCCATGCCCGTCACACCTGTGCCCGCCGGGTTGACGAGCTGCTGGCCATCGACGAGGAGCTGCGCGGCGTCTCGGGGGCACTGGTACGAGGTGGATCACAATGAGATACTCGAATGGTGAGGCGGCATGGATGCATTGACGCGGGGAGTGGCCTGGGGGCCGACGGCCACGCCTGCTGGGGCTTCGAACAGCCGCAGGAATTCGTCGACGCGACGCTCGAATTCTTCACCGACGGGCTGCGCTCGAACCGGCGCCTCGTCTACCTCAGCGGCGAACCGGTAGCCGAGCAGCGCGAGCGCCTCACCCCCCTTGGCGACGTCGGCGCCATGGTCGACCGCGGCGCCCTGCACCTGCTCGAGCTAAAGGACCTCTACAAGCTGGGAGAGCCGGTCGACCCGGTCGCCCAGGTCTCGCTGTTCACCGTGGCCACCAAGGCCGCCCGGGCGGATGGTTACTCCGGTCTGTCCCTGGCGACCCAGTCGACCGAGATGGTGAGGGAGCCCCGCACCTGGGAGGCGCACCTGCGCCTCGAGAGCCGGGCGGACCGGATGGCAAGCGCGGTCGGGATGTCGGCCCTCTGCGGCTACCAGCGCGGCGCTCTGCCCGAAGCCGTCCTCGGCGACCTGGCCGCGATCCACCCGACCGCCAACGCACTGGCGGAAGCGGCCCCGTTCCACCTCTTCGGCGAAGCCGGGGGGCTGGCCCTCAGCGGCGAAATCGACCACTTCTCGACCCCGGCGCTGATCCGGGCGCTGACCCTCGCCCACACGCCGGGCGAGCCCACCTCCCTCGACCTCGAGGCCCTCAGGTTCATCGACCACCACGGCTTCGAAGCGCTGGTCGCCCACACCCGGCGCCTCGCCGCCAACGGGGGCTGCAGCATCCACAACCGCCCCGCCATCGTCGACCGCCTCTGCGGCCTCCTGGAGATGGAGCTGTGAACCCGCAGGCGGCGCAGGCGAGGGGCTTCCGCCATGAGGCCTTCTTCTACTCCGGCGACGACGAGTTCCTCGCCGGGACCGTCCCCTACCTGGAAGAGGGGATCTGCGACGGGGAGACGGTGCTGGTCGTCCTCCCCGACCGGCGCATGCAGCTGGTCAGGGAGGCTCTCGGCCCGGCCGCGAACGAGGTCGAATTCTGGCCGATGGCCAACGTCGGCCGCAACCCGGCGCGGCTGATCTCCGCCTGGCGGGACTTCCTGCGCACCTGCGACCTGCAGCGGGGCGTCCGCGGCCTGGGCGAACCCGTCTCCCCAGACCGAAGTGAGGCCGAGGTGGAAGAGTGCGAGCTCCACGAGCGGCTCTTCAACCTCGCCTTCGCGAAGGAGCGGACATTGACGGTGATGTGCCCATACGACACCAGCGGCCTCGAGGACGAGGTCCTGCTGGGGGCCGAGCGCAGCCACCCCGTCTGCGCCGGCCCGCACGGGCGATCGGTCTCGCCGCACTACTCGCTCGACTCCCCGCTCGCGGGCGAGCTCTGCGAGCCGGGCCGACCTGCGGTGACGCTGAATTTCGACAAAGGGGACCTGGCGATGGTGCGCCACATGGTCGGCCAGTGCGCCCGCTTCGCCGGGCTGGATCCGCGCAGCAACGAGGACCTCGTCCTCGCCGTCTGCGAGGTGGCGACCAACAGCATCCAGCACGGCGGCGGCAAGGGCCGGCTCCACATCTGGGACGAAGACGGGGACCTGATCTGCGCCGTCCACGACAGCGGCCACATCCGCGATCCGCTGGTCGGACGCGAGCGGCCGCGACCCGAGCAGGAACGCGGCCGCGGGCTCTGGCTCGCCAACCAGCTCTGCGACCTGGTGCAGATCCGCTCCGGCCCCGGCGGCACCGACGTACGGCTGCGGATACGCTTCGACGGGTGAGCGAGCCGGTCGAAACGCTCTCGGGCGACCCGACCCTGGAGCTCCCCGAGTTCGACGCCCCGCCCGCCGAGCCGCTGGCACTGCTGGAGCGCTGGCTGGCGGCCGCCGAAGAGCGTGGCGTGTGCGAGCCGCGGGCGCTGGCCCTGGCGACCGCCGACGCCGATGGGCGGCCGTCGGTCCGCACCCTGCTCGTCAAGCAACTCACCCCCACCCTGGTCTTCTCCGGCGGCTACGAGAGCCGCCGCGGCCTCGCGCAACCGCGCCGGGCCCCCGCGCCGACCGCAGCGCTGGGGGGGGATGGCGGCTGGGAGCACCGCCGCCTGCAGCCCTAGAAGCGGAGGCATGTCGTGTTATGCGCCCATTTGGGCGCATAACACTACATGCCTCCGCTTCTAGGGCTGCAGGCGGCGGTGCTCCCAGCCGCCATCCCCCCCCAGCGCTG
>DASSYI010000037.1:0-70199 GCA_035703365.1 Solirubrobacterales bacterium | reverse complement strand
CGGTCTGGACCGACATCGCGAAGATGCCGCACGTCCTCGTCGCCGGCACCACCGGCTCGGGCAAGAGCGGCTGCGTCAACGCGATCCTCTCCTCGATCCTGATGCAGGCCTCGCCGAACGAAGTCCGCCTGGTGCTGGTCGACCCCAAGCAGGTCGAGCTCAACCACTACGAGAACGTCCCGCACCTGCTGACGCCGGTGGTCACCTCGCCTCGCCTGGCGGCCAACGTTCTCTCCAACCTGATCGGCGAGATGGAGAGCCGCTACGGGATCATGAGCGAGGCCCGGGCCCGCAACCTGGTCGAGCTGAACCGGGCACGCAAGAAGAAGGGCGAAGCGCCGCTGCCGCACATCCTCTGCGTGATCGACGAGCTCGCGGACCTGATGATGGTCGCCCCGGCTGAAGTCGAGGACTCGATCATCCGCCTGGCGCAGAAGTCGCGCGCCACCGGCATCCACCTGGTGCTGGCAACCCAGCGCCCCTCGACCGACATCATCACCGGCACGATCAAGGTCAACATCCCCTCGCGGATCGCCTTCGCGGTCTCCTCGCAGACCGATTCCCGGGTGATCCTCGACCAGGGCGGGGCTGAGGCGCTGCTCGGCCAGGGGGACATGCTCTTCCGCGGCGCCGGAACCTCGAAACTGTCCCGCGTCCAGGGCGCCTTCATCACCGAGGACGAGATCGCCCGGATCACCGGCCACTGGGCCAAGCAGGGCGAACCCGAGTTCGAGGACGAGCTGCTGGAGGCGCCCGAGGAGATCGCCGAGGAGGGCCGCGGCGACGACGACTTCGACCCCGACAGCGACGACCTCCTCGACGAGGCGATCCGGCTGGTCGTCCAGACCGAGACCGCTTCGGTCTCGATGATCCAGCGCCGTCTGCGGGTCGGCTACACCCGCGCCGGCCGGCTGATCGACATGCTCGAGCGGCGGGGTGTGATCTCGGGATACGAGGGGTCGAAACCGCGCCAGGTGCTGATCACCCAGGCCGACCTTTCCCGCGTGCTCGGCGGCGGGGAATCGGAGCCGGCGCCTGTTGCGGTCGATTCCGAGCCCGAGGCCTAGGGTATTTCGCTCAGCCTTTGCGGTTTCGCGCCCCCGGGCGCAGAATGGGTGTGTGGACGATGGAGTCGGCAACAAGCTCCGCGCCGCTCGCACCCGGCGCAAGCTGAGCCTCCAGGACGCGGAAGAGGCGACCAAGATCCGCGCCCGCTACCTGGGGGCGCTGGAGGAGGAGGACTGGGACCAGCTGCCCGGTGACACCTACGCGCGGGCCTTCATCCGCACTTACGCCGCCCTGCTCGGGCTCGATGGGGACCGGCTGGCCGAGGAACAGAGGCGCCTGCGAGGAGCGTCGCGGCCGGGGGAGCGGCTGCCACGGGTCGATCCTCGCCCGCGACGGGTGGTGGACCGCCGCGGACCGAGGCGGAGGCTTCCCTCGTGGCTGCTCTCCGGCCTGGTCGTCGCCCTCGTGGCCGCGGCACTGGTCGCGATCGGCCTTCTCGGCGGCGGCGGAGACGAGGGTGGGAGCGGAGAAGCCCACCATCCGCCCGCCCCCCACGTGGGTCAGGCGGTTCGGGTTCGGTAGCTTCACGCCCGTGATCCGCGCGGGAATCGTCGTCACCGGAACCGAGGTCCTGACCGGACGGATCGCGGACACCAACGGGCCCTGGGTCTCCGAACGGCTCGCCGAGCAGGGGGTCGAGGTCGCCCACATCCTGATCGTCGCCGATCGGCCCGACGACCTCTCCTCGGCCCTGCGCTTCTTGGCCGACGAGGGAATGGACCTGATCGTCACCACCGGCGGGCTCGGCCCGACCGCCGACGACCTGACGGCGGAGGTGGTCGCGCGCTTCGCCGGGCGCGAGATGCGTCTGGACGAGGAGATGGAAGCGAAGATCGCCGAGATCCTCAGCGGCTTCGCGCAACGGTTCAGGCTCGACCCCGAAGCCCTGCGGGAAGCGAACCGCAAGCAGGCGATGGTTCCCGAGGGCGCCGTGGCGCTCGACCCGGTTGGGACGGCGCCCGGCCTGGTCGTGCCAGCGGGCGAGCGGGTCGTGATCGTCCTGCCCGGGCCGCCGCGAGAGCTGCAGCCGATGTGGCCCGTGGCCCTGGAGACGGAGCCGGTGCGGCAGCTGCTGAGCCGGGCGACGCCGCTGCGCGGCTACACGATGCGGATGTTCGGGGTGCCGGAGTCCGAGATCGCCAAGAGCCTGCGGGAGATGGAGTCCGGCGGGGTGCAGCTGGAGGAGGTGGAGATCACGACCTGCCTGCGGCGCGGCGAGATCGAGATCGACGTCCGCTACCGCGACGAGGCGCTCGAAGTCGCCGAGGCCGTGCGCGGCGGCCTCGTCGAGCGCCACCGCGAGGAGACGTTCAGCCTCGACGGCGAGACGATCGACTCCCAGGTCGCGACCCTCCTGCTCGGGCACAGGCTGGGCCTGGCCGAGTCCTGCAGCGGCGGCCTGCTGGCGGCGCGGATCACCGATCTCGAGGGGGCCTCCGAGTACATGGCCGGGGGCGTGGTCGCCTACTCGAACGAGGCGAAGCGGGACCTGCTGGGCGTAGATCCGGAGCTGATCGAGGTCAAAGGCGCCGTCTCTCCCGAGGTCGCCGAGGCGATGGCGATCGGGGCGCTGGAGCGCTTCGACGCCGACGTGGCGGTCTCGATCACCGGCATCGCCGGGCCCGGGGGCGGTAGCGAGGAGAAGCCGGTCGGCTACGTCTGCTTCAACGCCCGGCTGGCCGACGGGACCAGCATCTCCCGAGATCCCGTCATCCCCGGCGGGCGCCTCGACGTGCGGGAGCGCTCGGCGCTGGTCGGCATGCACCTGCTGCGAATGCTGCTCGGTGAGAAAGAAGGCACGAAGCCGTAGGCGAGATTTGGCTTTGCGGTGTTGTTCGGTGCGCCCGCGCCCCGTAGCGTGGCGACCGTGGCCAAGGAGAGACCGAAAAGCCCGCGGGCGCGCCTGTTCGTCGCCCTCGACCTGCCGGACGAACTCCGCGAGGGGATCGTCGCCTGGGGGAGGGAGGCGCTGGCTGACCCGGCGCTGCGGCCGGTCGCGCCGGAGTCCCTGCACGTCACGCTCGCCTTCCTCGGCTACAGGCCCGAGAAGGAGATCGAGGCGATCGCCGCGGTTGTACGAGAGAGCGGCGGTCCGGCTCCCTGGGTGGAGCTGCTCGACCCCGAGCCGCGGCCACCGCGGGGGAGAGCCCGCCTTTACGCGCTTCCGGCGCTTTCTCCCGGCGCCGAGGCGCTTCAGGCAGGCGTCTCCGCAGCTCTCGCCGAGGCGGGCTTCTACAAGCCGGAGAAACGGCCGTTCTGGCCGCATGTGACCGTCGCCCGGGTTCGCCCAGAGGGGCGGGGGTCGCGGCGGCTGGAGATCGTCTCCAAACCACCGGGGAAGCTCCCCGCAGGGCTGTCCGAGGCACAGATTTGCCGCCGGATGACGCTCTACCGTTCTGAACTCCAGCCGACCGGTGCGCGCTACGTGCCGTTGGCACAAGTCCAGCTGCCCGGATGAGGCAGCAGTGAGGTGATCGAGATGGCAGATAGGAAAACGAGCTTGAACGACGTTTCCGCCAAGGAGGCAAAAGCGAAGGACGCCGCGCTGGAAAACACCGTCAGCGGCATCAGAAAAGAGTTTGGCGAGGGCGCCCTGATGCGCTTGGGCGACAAAGGCACGGTCAAGGTCGAGGCGATCCCGACGGGATCGCTCGCGCTCGACCTGGCTCTCGGCATCGGCGGCGTGCCGCGCGGGCGCATCGTCGAGATCTTCGGTCCCGAGTCCTCGGGGAAGACCACCCTGGTCAACCACATCATCGCCCAGGCCCAGGCGATGGGCGGCGTCTGTGCCTTCATCGACACCGAGCACGCGATCGACCCGGTCTACTCGCGGGCGATCGGCGTCGACACCGACGAGCTGCTGGTCTCCCAGCCCGACTACGGCGAGCAGGCGCTGCAGATCGCCGATCGGCTGATCGCCTCGGGCGCGGTCGACGTGGTCGCGATCGACTCGGTCGCGGCGCTGACCCCGAAAGCCGAGCTCGACGGCCAGATCGGCGACACCACGGTGGGCCTCCAGGCGCGGCTGATGTCGCAGGCGATGCGGAAACTCGCCGGCAACCTCAACCGGACCAACACCGTCTGCCTCTTCACCAACCAGATCCGCGAAAAGGTCGGCGTCCAGTTCGGCTCGCCGGAGACGCAGCCGGGTGGCCGGGCGCTGAAGTTCTACTCCTCGCAGCGGCTCGACATCCGCCGGATCGAGACCCTGAAGGAAGGGACCGAGGCGGTCGGCAACCGGGTCCGGGTCAAAGTCGTCAAGAACAAGGTCGCCTCGCCTTTCCGCCAGGCCGAATTCGACATCGAGTACGGGGTCGGCATCTCCCGCGAGGGCGGTCTGCTCGACTTCGGGATGGAGCAGGACCTGGTGCAGAAATCGGGCTCCTTCTTCTCTTACGGCGAGACCCGTCTCGGCCAGGGGCGCAACAACGCCAAACAGTTCTTGGTCGACAACCCCGAGCTGGCGCTGGAGATCGAAACCAAGGTCCGAACCGCGCTCGGGATCGACGGCGAGACTCCTAAGCCCGAGGCGGTCCCGGAGGCCCAAGCTGCATAGCCATTCCAATGGGGGTGCGGGACCGAGCGGGGCTAGGACGCAGGGAGTCGGAATAGCAGATCTATTTCGGCGACCGAGGACAACGCCCCGCGACGTGTCCCGTGCCGCCAGTGGATAGGATCACCGCCGCATCATGAGCAACGAAACTCTCTTCTACCTCTGCGGCGGGGTCCTCGCCGTCTCGGCCGTAACCGTCAGCTTCCTCGGCCTGAAACTGAAGGACTTCCCAGGTCGGGCGCTGCCGATCGTGGTCCTCTGGTTCGCGATCTTCGTCGGCGGAGCTACCACCTTCGCCGTCCTCCACGCCCAGGACGAGGAAGCCGCCGAGGCGACCGAGCTCGAGCACGCGGGCAAGGAGATCGAAAACGCCGAGACCGAGGGCGGGTTCTCCAACGAAGCCGGCGCCCAGGGCGGCGAAACCGAGAAGAGCGAAGAAGAAGCCGAAGGCGGCGTGGAAGGCGAAGAACCGGTCGGTGAACTCGAAGGCTCCGGGGAAGGCAAAGAAGCCGGTGCAGGCGCCGGCGCGACGACCACCCTGCAGCTCGCCGCCGACCCGGCTGCGCTGGCCTACGACCAGACCGAGCTGACCGCCAAAGCGGGGAAGGTGACGATCGACTTCGACAACCCCTCGCCGATCCCGCACAACGTGGTGATCGAAGCCGACGGGAAAGAACTCGCCGGCTTCGAACCGATCGCCGAAGGCAAGGAATCGGAGACGGCCGAACTGAAGGCCGGTACCTACACCTTCTACTGCTCCGTCCCGGGTCATCGTGAGGCCGGGATGGAAGGCTCGCTCACCGTCAAATAGCTCCGGCTCGCGCCGCTAAGCTGAAGCGGATGGCCCAGAAGTTCCACGTCACCACCTTCGGGTGCCAGATGAACGTGCACGACTCCGAGCGGATGCGGGGGATGCTGGCTTCGCTGGGCTACGAGGAGGCGAGCGAGAGGGGGGAGGCGGATCTCATCCTCTTCAACACCTGCTCGATCCGCGAGTCGGCCGACAGCCGCTTCATCGCCCACCTCGGCGAGGCGAAGCGGCTGAAGACCGAAGATCCCCAGCGGGTCGTCGGCGTCGGCGGCTGCTGGGCGCAGTCGGTCAAGGAGGAGGTCTTCGAGCGGTTTCCGTTCGTCGACGTTGCCTTCGGGCCGGGGCAGATCCACAAGCTGGCGGAGTTCCTCAACAGCGACTCGATCACCGCCCAGGGCTACTTCGAGTTCGAGGACTTCTCCGGCCACCTGCCGACCCGCCGCGAGCGTGAGTTCCAGGGCTGGCTGCAGATCTCGCAGGGCTGCAACTGCGTCTGCTCCTACTGCATCGTGCCCTCGACCCGCGGCCGCGAGGTCAGCCGCGATCCCGGGGAGCTGATCCGCGAGGCGCAGGCCCTGGCGGCCGACGGGGTGCGCGAGGTGACGCTGCTGGGGCAGAACGTCAACAGCTACGGCCGCGACCTGCCGCTCGAGACCAGGATCGGCTTCTCCGAGCTGCTGCGGCGGGTCGACGCGATCGTGGGAATCGAGCGGATCCGGTACACGAGCCCCCACCCGAAGGACATGAAGGAGGACGTGATCCGCGCCCACGCCGAGCTGCCCTCGCTCTGCGAGCAGATCCACCTGCCGCTGCAGTCGGGTTCCAGCGCCGTTCTCAAACGGATGCGGCGCACCTACGACCGCGGCCGCTACATGGACCGGGTGGCGCTGATCCGCGAGCACGTGCCCGACTGCGCGATCACCACCGACGTCATCGTCGGCTTCCCCGGCGAGACCGAGCGCGACTTCGAGGAAACGCTGGAAGTCGCGGAGGAGGTCGGCTACGACGGCGCCTTCACCTTCATCTTCTCGCCGCGGCGCGAAACCGAGGCGGCGACGATGGAGGGGCAGCTGCCGCACCCGGTCAAGGTGGAGCGCCTCGAACGGCTGGTCGAGGTGGTCCAGCGGCGCGCCGCCGAGCGCGCCCAGCGCTTCGTCGGCAGGACGATGGAGGTGCTGGTCGAAGGCACCAGCCGCACCGACGAGACCAGGCTGCGGGGCCGCACCCGCCACGGCAAGGCGGTCAACTTCGAGGGGATCGCTGCGGCGGGCGAGTTCGTCGAGGTCGAGATCGAAAGCGCCACCTCCCAGACGCTGAGCGGCGTCCTCGCGCGGCCACTGACCCCGCTTCTTTGAACGTCCTCGCGATCTTCGGTCCCACCGGAGTCGGCAAGACCGGCGTCGCGGTCGCCCTCGGCGAGTTGCTGAGGGAATCCGGCGAGGACCCGGTGGCGATCAACTGCGACGCGCTGCAGGTCTATGAGGGCCTAGCGGTCCTGACCGGCGCCGCAACCGCCGAAGAGCGGGCCCGGCTGGAGCACCGGCTGCTGGGCTTCGTCCCCGTGACCGCCGACTTCTCGATCGGCGACTACATGCCGCTGGCCCACCGCGAGATCGACGCGGCCTTGGAGGCCGGCCGGCGACCGATCGTCGTCGGCGGGACCGGCCTCTACCTCCGCGCCGCGCTCGCTGAGCTCTCGCTGCAGAAGGTCCCGGCCGAATCCGAGGGCTCCGAGCTGTGGTCGCCCGAGACCCGCCACCCGACCGCGATCTTCGGCCTCGACATGGACCGCGAGCAGCTCTACGAACGGATCGACGCCCGCACCGAGGCGATCGTCGCCGGCGGCGCCGTCGAGGAGGCGCGCCGCGCCGAGGGCCTCGGCCCCGGCCGCACCGCCCGCAAAGCCCTCGGCTTCGACGAGCTTCTCGCCGGCGACGTCGAGGAGATGAAGAAGCGCTCCCGCAACTACGCCCGCCGCCAGCTCACCTGGATGCGGAAAATCCCGAAGCTGCGCTGGATCGACCGCACCGGCCTCAGCGATGGCGAGGTCGCCGAGCAGATCGCAATAGGCTGCCGCGCGTGAAGTTCGAGAAGTGGCAGGCGCTGGGCAACGACTACCTGATCGTCGAGCAGGAGCGCCTGCCGTGGGAGCTGACCGAGGCGCGGGTCGAGTGGCTCTGCGACCAGCACTTCGGGGTCGGGGCCGACGGCGTCCTGCTGCTCTCCAGGAGCGAGGATCCCGAGTTCGTCGCCGACCTGCGGATCTTCAATCCCGACGGGTCCGAGGCCGAGCTCTCGGGCAACGGCGCCCGCGAGGCGATCCTCTACCTGCGCCGCAGCGGCTGGACCGACGCGGAGGAGTTCGCGATCTCGACCGTCGCCGGGCCGATCAGGCCGACGATCACCGGCGAGCTGACCTGCTCGGTCGACATGGGCCGCGCCTCGACGACCTCGAAGGACTTTCCCGGTGGCCCCGAGGACGGTCGCGGCACGCTCGAGGCGGACGGCCGCAGATGGGAGTTCCAGCACGTCTCGATCGGCAACCCCCAGTGCGCGATCCCCGTCCCCGCCGAGGAGCTCGACGAGCTCGACCTGGGCGCGATCGGCCCCGGGATCGAAGGCCACCAGCTGTTCCCCAACCGCACCAACGTCTCCTTCCTCGCCGTGGACGGCGACCGGGTGCGGGCGCGGATCTTCGAGCGCGGCGTGGGGGAGACCCTCTCCTCCGGCACCGGCGCCAGCGGCGCAGCCGTCACCGCCTTCCTCCGCGGCGCCCCGAACCGGCTCGTCGTCGAGCTGGAAGGGGGAGAGCTGCAGGTCGAGATCGGCGAGGACCTGGCGGTTCGCCTCGACGGCTGGGCCGAGCCCGTCTTCACCGGCGAGCTCTCGCCGGAGCTGCTGCAGGCGCTCGCCGAGCTCGACCGCGAGTGAACGCCGCAAGCGGCCGGATCGCATAGATTCCCGCGCCCATGGGCATCGCCACTCCCTCAAATCGCCTGGAGGCCATCCCTCCGTACAAGTTCCAGGAACTCGAGCAGCAGATCGCCGACAAGCGCGCTGCCGGGATCGACGTGATCAGCCTCGGGATCGGCGACCCGGACCAGCCGACCTACCCGCATGTCGTCGAGGCGATGCGGGAGGCGGTGACCAACCCCGCCTACCACCAGTACCCGAGCAACCGCGGCCGGGAGGAGTTCCGCACCGCCTTCGCCGGCTTCTACGACCGCCGCTTCGGGGTGGAGATCGACCCGGGCTCCGAGGTGATCCCGGCGATCGGCGCCAAGGAGTGCATCTACAACCTCTGCTTCGCCTTCCTCGACCCCGGCGACGTCGCCCTCGCCTCCGACCCTGGCTACCCGGTCTACACCGGCGGCCCGATCCTCGCCGGCGCCCGGGCCGAGCTGCTGCCGCTGGTGCCCGACCTGGGCTTCGCGCCCGACCTCGACGCCGTCCCGGCCGAGGCCGCCGCGCAGGCGCGCCTGATGTTCCTCAACTACCCGAACAATCCAACCGGCGCCGTCGTCCCCGACGGGCTCTTCGAGCGGGTCGTCGAGTTCGCCCGCGAGCACGAGATCCTCGTCGTCCACGACAACGCCTACTCGGAGACGACCTACGACGGCTACGTCGCCCCGAGCTTCCTCGCCACGCCCGGCGCCAAAGAGGTCGGCGTCGAGGTCTTCTCGCTTTCCAAGGGCTACAACATGACCGGCTGGCGCTGCGCCGCGATCCTCGGCAACGCCGAGGCGATCCAGACCTACTGGCGGCTGAAGACCAACGTCGACTCCGGCCTCTTCGAGGCGATCCAGATGGCCGGCGTCGCCGCTCTAGAGGGGCCGGGGGAGCCGCTGGAGCAGATGAACGAAACGTACGCCCGCCGCCGCGACCTGGTCGTCTCCGCCTTGGGCGAGATCGGCGTCGACGTCGCCTCGCCGCGGGGCACTATCTACGTCTGGGCGCCGGTCCCCGAGGGCCATACCTCGACCTCCTTCTGCGAGCTGGTGCTCGAGGAGGCGGCGGTCGTCATCTCGCCAGGCTCGATGTACGGGCCGAGCGGCGAGGGCTTCTTCCGCATCGCCCTCACCGCCCCCGACGAGCGGATCGAAGAGGCGGTCGAGCGGATGCGCGAGCACCTCAGCTGAGACGGTGCTCCGCGCTCTCGCCTGCATCGGCGCGGTTGCGATCCTGGCGCTCGGCGTCTGCGTCGCCGTGGCGGCGCAGAAAAAGCCGGCCGCCGGCCCCGACCCGGTGGTCCTGGAATGGACCGAATGGCCCCACCGGGTGAGCTGCGGGCTGCCGTTCGACCCGGTCGCCGCCTTCGGCTCGCCGACCGGAGCCGAGCGGGAGAGGACGCCGCAGGCGCGGGCGCTGCGGCGGTTCATCGCCTTCTTTCCCGACGAATATGCCATCCGCAAGCACGACTGGAGGCTTCTCGCGGAAAGGGGCAGACAGGCGGTCTTCGGCGCCGGGCGGCTGCCCGACGAACTGGAAACGATCTCGGTCGAGCGGCGAAAAGGGGCTTGGAAAGGCTGGGGGTATTCGTCGGGCTGCGAACCGGCGAGCCTGAGGAAGGGCAGGGAAGCCATCACCTGGGACCTGGATCCCGAACAACCCCAGCTGACCCCCAAGACCCAGAGCATCCTGGTCTACCTGGGGCCGGGGGAGTGCAGCAGCGGCAAACCGCAGGCGGACCGGCTGCAGAAGCCGGAGTTCCGGGAACAGAACGGCGCCCTGCTGATCAGCCTCTGGCTGCGGCCGTTGCCGCCGGGCGGCTACACCTGCCAGGGAGTGATCGAACCGCCGGTTCGCATCCAGCTCCCGGAACCGCTCGGCGACCGGCAGTTGATGGACGGCGGGACCTATCCGCCCCGCCTCGAGCAGCTCCGCTTCGGCCGCTAGGCCGCGTCGCGCTCGGCGCGCTTGCGCCAGTAGCGGTCGAGGCCGGCCCACTGGTAGGCGGTGGGGACAGCCTGCAGCAGCTCGTCCACCGTCTCGCCTTCGATACCTTCGGCGGCGAGCTCGGCGCGGATCCGGCGCTCGAGGTCCTGGTTGTAGGCGTCCGGGTCCATCTGCCGCGCCAGACCGGCCTCTTCGCGCAGTTTCGCCCGCACCCGCTCGAGGTGGCCGGGGACGTCGTCCTCGATCGCGCCGAAGTGGGTGAGCGCCAGGCTCTGAGGCCGCCAGGCGGCGATCGCGTCGAGCGATTCCTCCCAGACCTCGATCTGGATGTCGGGCGGGGGCGTGGGGGGCACGATCAAGTTCGAGGGCGGGATGCGGCAGGCGGCGACGTCGCCGACGAAGGCGGTGCCGGTCTCCTCGTGCAGGTAGCAGACGTGGTGGGAGGCGTGGCCGGGGGTGTAGGCGACGCGCATCCCGAAAACGTTCTCGCCGCCGGTGAGGACGCGGACGTTGGCCTCCGGCACCGGCAGGATCTCGCCCCAGAGGTAGTTCAGCTTGTCGCCGTAGAGGCGCTCGGCGCTGGCCAGCAGCTTCGAGGGGTCGATCAGGTGCGGCGCCCCGCGCTCGTGGACGTAGACCTCCAGGCCCGGCCAGCGGCGCACCAGCGCCCCGGTCGCCGCGGCGTGGTCGAGGTGGATGTGGGTCAGCAGAACCGCCCGCGGCTGCTCGTCGCCAAGCGCCATGAGGACGGTTTGAAGCGAAGACTCCGGCCCCGGGTCCACGAGCACACCATCGACCTCCCAGCACCCGATGACGTGAGGACGCCCGAGGTGCATGACATCTATGACGCGCACTAGGCGACGGGGGCCGGAAAGCGGTCGTCCGCTTCCAGCGTCTGGCGCAGGCCCTCTTCCATGCCGCGAGGCGAGTAGCCGAGCTCCTTCTGCGCCTTGTCGTAGCTGGCCCAGAAGGTGACGTTGTCGGCCGAGGTGATCAGCTCTCGCAGGTTCGGCGGCTGACCCATCACTTTGCCGACCAGGGGGCCGATCGGGATCATCAGCTTCATCAGGCCGGTCGGCAGGTCGCGCTTCGGCGCCTTGCGGCCGCTGACCTTGGCGACGGTCTCGATCGCCTCGCGCATCGTCGTCACCGGGCCGCTGATCACGTAGGCCTCGCCGAGTTTGCCCTTGTCGAGGCCGAGGATGATCCCGGCGGCGATGTCCTCGACGTGGCTCATGCAGATCCCCAGCTCGGGGAACGGCAGCAACGGCAGCTTCCCGGCGAAGAATTCCTCCAGCAGGTCGGCGACCTGCGAGGTGTCGCCGGGGCCGTAGACGCCGCCGGGCTGGACGATGACCGCCGGCAGCCTCTGCTCGTCGATCATCCGCTGGACGATCTTGTGGGCCTCGAGCTTGGTCTCCTCGTAGTAGGAGGTGAAGGCGGTCTCCGGGTTCTTGTAGCTCTCGTCGACGACCTGTTTGTGGGTGTTGCCGAAGATGCCGACGGTGGAGACGTAGACGATCCGCGGAACTTTCTCCTCGAGCGCGACCTTCATCACCCGCTCGGTGCCGGCGACGTTGGCCTCCCACATCGCCGGGCGCTGCTTGGCCGGGATCCCGACCTCGTACATCGCCGCGGCGTGGATCGCGGCGTCGCAGCCGCTCATGCCCTTGCGCAGGGCGCCCTCGTCGCCGAGGTCGCCGCTGACCAGCTCGCAGCCCAGGGCGGTCAGCTCGGTCGCCTTCTCGGGGCTGCGGACGAGGGCGACGACGTGGTCGCCGCGATCGCGCAGCTGACGCACCACCTCGCCGCCGATGAACCCGGTTCCGCCCGTGACGAAGACCTTCACGCGCATCAGCCTATCCAGCTTGGACCGACGCCTACAATCAGCCTGAGTGGAGAATTCGACCAATGGCAGCAGCCGCAGGGCGCGTCAACGTGCGCTCGCGATCGGGGTCGTCGACGGGCGCGGCGACGGCGAGCCGCTGGCCGAGCTGAAGGAGCTGCTGCGGACCGCGGGCGTGGCGACCGTCGGAACCGCGACCCAACAGCGGCCGAAACCGGATCCCGATCGCTACTTCGGCCGCGGCCGCCTGACCGAGCTGAGAGCGGAAATCTCCGCCTGCGACGCGAACCTGGTCGCCTGCGACGACGAGCTGGCGCCCCGGCAGGAGCGGAACCTGGAGGCGGCGCTGGGGGTGCCGGTGATCGACCGCACCGCGGTGATCCTCGACATCTTCGCCGACCACGCCCACTCGGCCGAGGGCAAGCTGCAGGTCGAGCTGGCCCAGCTCGAATACAACATGGCCCGCATGCGGGGGCTCTGGACCCACCTCGAGCGCCTCGGTGCCGGCCGCATGGACGGCGGGATCGGCACCAGGGGCCCGGGGGAGAGCCAGATCGAGACCGACCGGCGCCTGGCCCGCGACCGCATCGCCGCCCTGCGCCGCCGCCTGCGCCAGTCGGAGAAGAACCGCGGCGTGATGCGCGCCCGCCGGGACAGCTCCTCGCTGCCGCGGGTCGCTCTCGCCGGCTACACCAACGCCGGCAAGTCGACGCTGCTGAACGCCCTCACCGGGGCCGAGGTCGAGGTCCGCGACCGGCTCTTCCACACCCTCGACCCGACCACCCGGAACTTCGAGCTCTCCGGCCGCGACTACCTGCTGACCGACACCGTCGGGTTCATCGAAAAGCTGCCCCACCAACTGGTCGAGGCCTTCAAGGCGACCCTCGAGGAGACCGTGCTCGCCGACCTGATCCTCCACGTCGTCGACGCCTCGGCGCCCGAGGAGCGGCGGCTGGCCGACATCCAAGCCGTCGACGACGTGCTGGAGGAGATCGGCGCCGGCGAGAAGCCGCGCCTCCTGGTCTTCAACAAGGTCGACCTGCTGAGCGACGAGGAGCGCGCGGAGACCGAGCTCGACCATCCCGACGCGGTCCTGATCTCGGCCCAGGAGGGGGATGGGCTCGAGCGGCTCCGCGAGCGGATCGAGCAGGCTTTCGAGGAGACGCTGGCCGAGGTCGAGCTGCTGATCCCCTACTCCCAGGGCGGCCGCCTGCACGAGCTGCACGAGGTTGCCGGGGATCTGGAGCGGACCGAGCGCGAGGACGGGGTTCTCGTCCACGCGAAGGTGCCCGTGGCCGAGATGCACCGCTTCAGCGACCTGGCTGTGGCCTGAGCGTGAGTGGTGGGGGGTGGGTGCCCCGTCTCCAGACACATCTCGCCAATGGCTCGATGTTGAGTGTCTGGTGACGGGGCACCCACCCCTCCCCGACAGTGCATAGGCTCCGTCTCGTGGAGCTACCGATTGTCAAGCTCAAGCCGGAGGCGCAGCTTCCGACGCGTGCCCATGAAGGGGATGCTGGGTTGGATCTCTACGCCTGCGAGGCGGCGCATATCGGGCCTGGCGAGCGGTGGGGCGTGGGGACCGGGGTGGCGGTCGAGATCCCGGCGGGCCACGCCGGGCTAGTGCTGCCGCGCTCGGGACTGGCCCGCGATCATGGGATCGCGCTGGTCAACGCTCCCGGCCTGATCGACTCCGGCTACCGGGGCGAAGTGCGGGTACTGCTGCTGAACACCGATCCCGCCGAGACCTTCCGTGTCGAGCCCGGTGAGCGGATCGCGCAGCTGGTGATCACGCCGATCGCGACGCCGGAACCGGTCGAGGCGGCCGCGCTCGGCGATTCCGCCCGCGGCGACGGCGGCTTCGGCTCATCCGGCCGCTAGCCGGGCCGATTCGTGCGCAGCGGTCTCCAGCTCGTCGTCTAACGGCTCCAGCTCGGGGCGCGTGCCGTAGCGGCGCTCCAGCGCCAGGGCGATCAGGTGGTCGGCGAGCCAGGCGTTCTTCGGCAGCAGCGGCCCGTGCAGGTAGGTGCCGATCACGTTGTCGCGCCGCACCCCCTCGAAGCCGTCGCGGTCGTTGTTGCCGTGGCCGGAGAGGACTTTGCCCAGGGGCTGCGCCTCCGGCCCCAGGTAGGTGCGGCCGCCGTGGTTCTCGAAGCCGGCGATCAGCCGCGGGCCACCGCCGAGGTCGGCCTCGATCGTGACGTTGCCGATCAGGCGCGGGCCGGGCTCGCGCACCGTCTCCAGGTCGGCGATCCCCAGGCCCGGAAGCTTCTCCTCGCCGAGCTGGTAGCTGTGGCCGAGCAGCTGGTAGCCGCCGCAGACGGCGAGCAGGGCGGCGCCGTCTGCGGCCGCAGCGGCGATTGCCTCGCGCTTGCTGGCGACCATGTCGGCGGCCACCGCGCGCTGGTCGCGGTCCTGGCCGCCGCCGATGTAGAAGAGGTCGTGGGCGGCGGGGTCGACCGCCTCGCCGAGGCCGGCGCCGACGTGGAGAAAGCCGATGCCGCGCCACTCGCAGCGCCGGCGCAGGAAGATGATGTTGCCCCGGTCGGCGTAGATGTTCATCTGCTCGGGATAGAGGCTGAGGACGCGGAGCTCCATCACGCGCTCCTCTCGAAGAGGACGACGAGCGAGCCGACGTGGAGGTCGGTCGGCGGGATCTCGTGCCTGCCGGCGGGAGCGAGGCCGTGCGCAGCGGCCTCGGCCTCGAGCACCTCGGCGGCGAAGGTCGCGATCCGGATCTCGTTCGGCTCCTCGCTCAGCTCCCCGTCCGGCGAGACCGTCTGGCGCAGCCGCCGCACGCGCAGCTCGCCCGGGCCGACCGCGACCTCGGTCGCGAGGCTCGAGTAGACCCAGCCGTCGACCTCGCGGACGTCGGGAAGGGGGGGAGGCGCCCCGTCGGGCTCCGGCAGCTCCTCCAGGATCGAGGCGGCGAAGAGGCCTCCCGGCTCCAGCGCGGCGGCGACGCAGCCCAGGGCCTGTTCCCGCTCCTTGGCACCGGCGAGCAGCTGCAGGAGGTGGGTGGGCGCCAGCACCAGTGCGACGGATTCGTCGAGCTCGAAGCTACGCGTGTCCGCCAATACCGGGACCACACCCGGCTTGGCGATCCCATCCGATTCTGTCCCCACCCGGCTGGGGCGGAAATCGGCTGCGCGATCTTCGAGGACGGCGAGTAGGTCGGGGTCGCGGTCGAGGCCGATTACCTCGTGACCGCGGCGGGCGAGATGGAGGGCGACGCGCCCGGTCCCGCAGCCGAGCTCCAGCACCGGGCCGCCGGCGCGCTCGGCGAGCTCCTCCCAGAGCGGCAGGTCGGCGGCGTAGGAGCCGCACTCGACGTCGTGCCAGATCGCGTTGGCCGTGACGGCGCTCATCGCCAGAACTCCTTCGCCAGGCCACGGTCGGCGAGCAGCTTGCGGAGTTCCAGCAGGGCGGTGTAGGTGGGGAGGGCGAAGAGGCGCCCCTCCGACCCCGCCACGGCCGAGTCGAGCGAGGCCTCGATCCCCGGCACCACCTCGATCGCCTCCTCGGGCCAGCCGGCGTACTTGAGGCGCAGCGCCATCTCCGGCGCCCGGGTGCCCGAGCAGACGACCCGGCGCACGGCACCGTCCAGCAGCTCGAAGTCCGCGTCCCAGATCCAGGAGACGTCGCGGCCGTCGGCGATGCGGTCGTTGAGCGCAATCCAGAGGTCGACCGGGCCGCGCTCCCGTGCCTCGAGCAGCAGCGTCCGCAGCACCTCGTTCGCCCCCGCGGGGTTCTTGATCAGCAGGATCGAGACCGAGTTCTCGCCGATCGGGATCGTCTCGACCCGGCCGAATGCGGCGCGCATCTCGCCCAGGGCCGCCGCGATCCGCTCCGGCGCGACCCCGAGCCGCAACCCGGCGGCGATCGCCGCCAGTGCGTTGTAGACGTTGTAGAGGCCGGGGAGGGGCAGCTCCACCTCGATCTCGCCGCCGGGGACCCGGACGGTCGAGTGCGATCCGTCCATCCCCCGCAGCTCGATCGCCGTCGCCGCCACCTCCGGCGCCGGTCGCTCCGCCCCGCAGTTGGGGCAGGAGTAGTGGCCGAGGTGGCCGACGAAGGCGCGCTCGTAGGCGTAGGGGTGGCCGCAGCGGCGGCAGTGCTTGGCGTCGAAGGCGTGCTGCAGCTCGGGCAGCGCCTGCGAGGGGTCCTCGATCCCGAAGTAGAGGACGCCCTCGCGCCGCTCCCCCTCGGCGTCGCGGCCGAGGTCGGCAATCAGCGGGTCGTCGGCGTTAAGCGCGAAGCGGCTGCGGCCGGTCCGGCCCGCGACCGTCTTAGCCCACTCGTCGGCCAACGCCTCCATCTCGCCGTAGCGGTCGAGCTGGTCGCGGAAGAGGTTTCCGAGAACGATCAGCGAGGGTCCCAGCTGCTCGGTCACCCGCGGCAGCCAGGCCTCGTCGACCTCGAAGAGACCCTCGCTCCCGGCTTGCTCGAGCAGCGCGGTCGCGACCCCCCAGGTCATATTCGAGCCGGCCCGGTTGTGGACCGGGTGACGGCCGTCGGCGGCGAGGATCGCGGCGATCATCCCGGCGGTGGTCGTCTTGCCGTTGGTGGCGCTGACGACCGTCGTCCCTCCGTCGAGATTGGCGCCGAGCCGGGCGATCGCCTCCGGGTCGAGCCGCAGCAGGACCCGGCCCGGGAGGGTGGTGCCGCCGCCGCGCCCGCTGCGGCGGCTGGCGGCGCCGATCGCCCGCGAGAGCGCCAGCTTGGCCCCGAAGAGGGGTTTCACGCGGGAACCAGAACCGAGAGGCAGCTGGGCAGGACGCGGAGGGAGACGGGCAGGTCGGTCAGGTGGTCGCCGTCGGCGTAGACCGGGAAGGGCCGGCTGGCGTCGAGTTCGAGCCGCGAGGCGCGAAAGGTGGTGACCTCCTCCTTGTCGATGTGGGCTCCCTTGAGGACGTCGCGCAGGCCGCGGAGGAAGCGCAGCTTGCCGACCTCGGTGATCGCGACCACGTCGAACTGGCCGTCGTCGATCTCGGCTTCGGGAGCGATGTACATGCCACCGCCGTAGACGCTGTTGTTGGCGACGTCGACGAAGTAGCCCTCGAGGCGTTTGCGCTCGCCGCCGACGACGACGGTGAACCGGGCCGAGCGCCAGCCGATCAGGGTGCGGACCATCGAGTAGGCGTAGACGAGGTTGCCGCGGATGAAGTGGGTTTCGTTGGCGAGGCGGTTGCATTCGGAGTCGAAGCCGACGCTGACGATTCCGAGGAAGCGCTTGCCGTTGGCCTCGCCGACGTCGATCCGCCGGCTGTGGCCCGCGAGGACGACCTCGACCGCCTCCTCGGGCTCGGTTGGGATACCGAGCGCCCGGGCGAGGTCGTTGCCGCGGCCACCCGGGATCAGCCCCACGGGGGTCTCGGAGCCGGCCATGGCGCCGCCGACCGCCCCCATCAACCCGTCGCCGCTGACGACCACCGGGACCTCGCCCAGCTCAATCGCGCGCAGGGCGAGGTCGACGCCGTGCTCGAGGCTGCGGGTGCGCTCGACCCGGAAGACGGCGCGGCGGGCGTCCAGCACCGCCTCGACGCGCGGCAGCAGCTTCAGCGTCTTGCCCCCGGCAGAAGAGGGGTTGACCAGCAGGGCCAGCGGGTTCCCGGCGATCTCCATCGGCGCCCAGCCTAGAGATAGTCGACGATCGGCCCGCCGCCGCGCAGCCGGGTGACGAGGAAGCTGCCGTCGCCCGCCGGTTCCTCCCAGATGCGCTCGAAACCACGGCGGGAGAGGCGGCGGGCGTAGAGCGCTCCGCGCGGCCCCGCCAAGGGCGCTTCGCCGCGGGCGACGGCGAGGGCGAGAAAGCCCCCCGGGCGCAGCACCCGGGCCGCCTCCGCCGGGGACGGGCGGGCGTCGAGCGCGGCCACCAGGTCGAAGTGGTCCTCGGGGAAAGGCAGGTCCCGCGGCGAGCCGGGCTTGAAGGCGATCCGTCCCTCGGGGTCCAGACCGACCCTCGCCGCCGCGGTGCGGATCGTCGCCGCCGAGGCGTCCACGCCCCGCACGCGGGCACTCGGGAACTCGCGGGCAAGAAACAGCGTCCCCTCGCCCTCGCCGCACTCGACTTCCAAGATCCGCTCGGGACTGCCGACGTGCATCACGGCGGCGGCAAGGGGGGTGAGAGGGGGTGGAGAGGCCATCTGTCCTCTGGAACGTTTACTAGGGTTCCCGGCCGTGGAGCAACAGGGTCCCGACCGCCGCTGGCTGATCCTTGCCGTCTTCGCCGTTGTCGCGGCGGGGGTGGTCGCCGCCGTGCTGATCGGCCAAGGCGGGGGTTCTGACGACGGCACGTCCGCCTCCGGCGGCGCCAGCGCTGAGGGCTGCAAGGAAGTCGAAGCGCCCGAACCGAAGACCGTCAGCTTCAAGGCGCCGAAGCAGGTGCTGAAGAAGGGCGAAGAAGCGACCGCGGTGGTCAAGACCAGCTGCGGGACCTTCGAGATCGCCCTCGACACCGAGCGGGCGCCGAAGACCGCCAACTCCTTCGCCTTCCTCGCCGAAGAAGGCTTCTACGACGACCTCACCTTTCACCGCGTCGCGCCCGGCTTCGTCATCCAGGGCGGCGATCCCGAAGGGACCGGCTCCGGCGGTCCCGGGTACAGCGTCGACGAGAAGCCGCCCGCCAACCTCGCCTACACGAAAGGCGTCGTCGCGATGGCGAAGAGCTCGGCCGAGCCGCCCGGCCGCTCCGGCAGCCAGTTTTACGTCGTCACCGCGCCGGACGCCGGCCTGCCGCCCGAATACGCGCTGGTCGGCAAGGTCAGCGAGGGCTACGACGTGGTCGAAAAGATCGACGCCCTCGGGACGCCGGAAGAAAAACCGAAACAGACCGTCCTGATCGAAGAAATGACGATCGACCAGGGGTAAAGGCGCCCCTGCGTGGCTCCGGTAGGCTCGACCGGTGGCCAAGCCCGACGTCGGCGACGCAGCGCCCGATTTCGCCCTCCCGGGGACGGGCGGCAAGACCTACCGGCTGGCCGACTACCGCGGCCGCAACCTGATCCTCGCCTTCTACCCCGGCGACGCGACCACCGTCTGCACCAAGCAGTTCTGCGAGTACCGGGACGAAGGCGACCGCCTCGACCAGCTCGACGCCGAGGTGCTCGGGATCTCGCCCCAGTCGGTCGACTCGCACGAGCACTGGGTCAAAGAGCAGGAACTGAACGTGCCGCTGCTGGCCGATGAGGACCTCGCGGTGGCCAAGAGCTACGGGGTCACCGGCTGGATCGGGCCGCTGGCGCGGCTCACCGAGCTGAAGGACGCGCCCGGCGGGCGCTACGTGCAGCGGGCGATCTTCGTCATCGATGGCGAGGGGATCATCCGCCACCGCACCGTCTCGCGGACCGGCAGCAGCTACGAGTCCGTCGAGGACCTCGAGCGCGCGGTCGCCTCGCTGGCTTGATGGCGGCCGAGGCGCGGCCGTTCACGGTCGACGGCCCCCCGGCGCTGCGGGGAGAGAGCGCGGGGGAGGGCCCGCCGGTTGTCCTCTGTCACGGGATAACGGCGACCCGGCGCTACGTCCTGCACGGCTCCAAGGCCTTGGCGCGCGCCGGATACGAAGTCGTCACCCACGACGCCCGGGGGCACGGCGAGTCCGACCCGGCGCCGGTGGGGGAGGGTTATGGATACCCGGAGCTGGTCGGGGACCTGGAGCGGGTGGTGGGGGCGGAGGTCGGCGAGGGAAGGTTCCTCCTCGGCGGGCACTCGATGGGCGCCCACACCGCGATCGCCTACGCGCTGCTGCACCCGGACCGGCTCGCCGGCCTGGTGCTGATCGGGCCGGTCTACGTGGGCGCGATCGAGCCATCCTCGCTCGAATACTGGGACGGCCTCGCCAGGGCGCTGGAGGCCGGCGGAGTCGACGGCTTCCTCGCCTACATCGACGAGGAGCAGGGGATCGACCCGCGCTGGCGCGACTCGGTCCTGCGCTTCACCCGCGAGCGCCTGCTGCTCCAGCGCCACCCGGAGGCGCTGGCCGAGGCGCTGCGCGAGGTGCCGCGCTCGCGCCCGTTCGGCTCGCTTGAGGAGCTCGCCGAGCTGGAGGTTCCGACCCTGGTGGTCGCCAGCAACGACGACGCCGACCCGGGCCATCCCTACGAGGCCGCGGCGGCCTACGCGCAGGTGCTGCCGAACGCGCAGCTGCTCAGCGAGGGCGAAGGGGAGTCGCCGCTGGCCTGGCAGGGGGGCAGGCTCTCTCGGGCATTAGCGGCCTTTTACGCCGAAGCCTTATCTTCCGCATCGTGAGCTACCCCAGCGAGGGCAACCTGCGCCGGGCGATCGCCTTCGTGGCCGCCCTCGGCATCGGCGTCGCCGCCTACATCGCGGTCGAGGCCGCGGGCGGCGATCCACCGGCCTGCATCGCCGGCAGCAGCGGCTGCGCCACCGTCGCCAAGAGCTCTTACTCGCACGTGGCCGGGATCAACATCGCCGTCTTCGGCATCGTCGGCTACGCGCTGCTGCTGGCGAGCGCCTTCTTCGCCGACGACCTGGCGCGCTTCGGCGGCTTCCTCGTCGCCCTCGGGGGCTTCGGCTACAGCGTCTTCCTCACCTACCTGGAGCTGTTCAAGATCGACGCGATCTGCCAGTGGTGCGTCGGCAGCGCGGTGCTGATGACGATCCTCTTCCTGCTCAGTGCGACCCGGCTGATCGCCTACACGGGGGCCGAGGGCGGGCCGTTGCCGGACCGGGCATGAGCGACGGCGACCGCAGAAAACAGCTGCTCCAGCTGGCTGCGGGAGCCGTCTTCCTCGCAGTTGCCGTCGTCCTGGTCCTCATCGTCGTCAACGCGACGAGCAGCGGAGACGGTGGCGACACCAAGCTCGAGGGCGTCAAGGAGGTCAACCGGTCCCTGGAGGGCATCCCGCAGAGCGGAATGGTCCTCGGCAACCCGAAGGCGTCGGTCGAGCTGGCCGAGTTCGCCGACCTGCAGTGCCCGTACTGCAAGGCGTTCACCGAAGACGTCCTGCCGCCGGTTGTCGAAAACCAGGTCAAGAATGGCGAAGTGAAGGTCAGCTTCCGCAACTACACGATCATCGGCGAGCAGTCGCTGCCCGCAGGAGCCTCTGCACTGGCCGCCGGAGCCCAGGGGCGCGGCTGGAACTTCGTCGAGCTCTTCTACAGAAACCAGGGCGCCGAGGACAGCGGCTACGCCGACGCCGCCTTCCTGGAAGCGATCGCCAAAGGCGCCGGGGTCAAGGACCTCGCCAGATGGAACCGAGAACGCGCCAAATTCACCGCCGACGTCGAAGCGACGACGGCCGAAGCGCAGCAACTCGGCTTCAGCGGCACGCCGTCCCTGGCGGTCGAAGGGCCACAGAGCAACGGCCTGGAACCGATCGAGACGCCGAGCTCCACGGGGGACCTGGAAGCGGCTCTCGAAGCCGCGCGATAGGGCTTACCGCAGCTTTCCCGCTCCAGGTTTACATAACCACCATTATCGTGCGTTGACCTCGGAGGCCTGGTAGAGGAACCGCCGTCGGCACTGCTGCCCGCCCCGCGCCTTCATCTGCCGGGTGACGCTGGTATGGCGCTCTTCGGAGAATCCGCGCGCAACCGTGAGCTTGATGGTCACCTTCCCGTGGATCATCCCTCCGCATCGGTACTCCGCCCGCGTCTCCGCATCGGGTTCCACCGCGAGAGTCTCGCGGCTTGCTTCCTTGGGTTCCTCGACCTCGGTTTCGAAGTGATCGCCGAAGAGCTCGAGGGTCCCTCCGCCGAGAACCTTTATCTGCAGAGCACTGATCGGCCGCGTCGGCGACGTGCTGGTCAGGATGTCGAGGCTGTGGCGTCGCCCGCAGACCAGCTTCGGGTCTCTGACGTCGAGGGACATCGTGTTGGTCCACTCGTCGAAGTTGCGAGAGAAGATGTAACGACCGAAATCGAGCAGCGACGGATCATCGCCGTAATCGACAATGAAGGGGCTTCCACCAAGTTTGATCCGCCGCACCTGGTCCAAGAGGACGATTCTGAGTTTGACGTGGCTGCTCACGGTCGGATCGACCGGGTCGGCGTTGCAGTCGGCGAGGAAGACCCCTTCGCCGGACTGGCCGACGTAGCCACCGCGGACAATCGTTCCGTCCTCGAGATAGACCGTCGCCCGATCGAGCGAAACAGGTGGAGTGGCGATGTAGACGGCGACGACGACGCTTACCGCCACCCCCATGCCCAATACGGCCGGCATCAGCGTCATCGGGTTGTTCACGTCGACGAGGTTCTGCAGCATGTGGCTAAGGTGCAGGAACAGCAGCAGGACCAAGACCAGGACGCCGGCCGGTGCGGCAAGGAAGACCGCGGCGATGCTGATAGCGGCCACGGTGAGGATGGTCTTCACCCACCAGCGCCTCCATGCGTGCTCGGGATTTTCAAGGTCCCATTTCCTCACGATCCAGGGCACAATCCAGAACGCCCACGAGACGCCAAAAATGATCGATGGGATCGCAATCAAGAGAAAGGAGAGATCCGCCTTCCCCAGCCCCAGGGAAGGGTGCAGCTCCGTGACCGCGAGCCCCTTCGTGATCAGCGCGCTGGCGAGGGTGGCAGAGATGGCGCCGTGGAGGAAGATTTTCCAGGCCTTCCATTTGTTGTTCGGCTCGGCGGGGTACTGAGGCGATCCCCTTTTAGCGTCCCGCACCCATTTCCAAGTAAGCATCGCCAAGCCGAGCAGGGCCGCCAAAACGAACGCCTCGAACAGGAGCGCCTTGATCCCAACCGCAAGGAGCCGATTGCGGTCGAGAACCTGCATCGCGTCGTCAGTTGGCAGCTGGGCTGCCTTGAGCTTCAGCCAGACCACCAATCCACCCAGCAGGTAGACGTAGGCGGCCGCCCCGACCAGCCCGCCGGCAATGGTGACCAACGCCTGAAGCTGGGTCCAGCTCTCGTTCTGCTCGGCTCTTTCCACCGGGCGTCGGCGCGGACTCCTGCTCAAACTCCTTCTCATGTCGGCCACCGTCGGCCGACTGCATCATGTAGGCACTAAATAACCAAATGTTTCCGCGCATTTGCGCGACATTTGAGACGATTTTCAGCCTTCGTTGAAGGCAACACCCTTCGCCAGGGGCCTGACGATCGGGGGCGCCTTGGGGAGTTCTCCCCGCTCGAGGTCGCTCAGCTCGAAGCCGGCTGCCTTCAGGCCCGCCTCGGTGTCGCGGTTGCAGTGGCAGCCGTCGCCCATGAAGCGCCAGGGCTTCTCGAGGCGGTCCTGCCACTTGGCGAGGTCGGGATGGCTCGAGCGGACGTGCTCGAGAAAGAGCAACTGGCCGCCGGGCTTGAGGACGCGCTTGATCTCCCGCAGCGTCGCCGCCTGGTCGGGGACCGTGCAGAGGACCAGGGTCACCGTGACCGTGTCGAAGCTGTCGTCGGCGAACGGCAGGTCTTCGCCGCCGGCTTGAACCAGCTCCGCGCCGGCACACACATTCGCCGCGCGCTCGCGCAGCTGCTTGAACATGTGCGGGTCGGGCTCAGTCACGACCAGGCTGTCGAGGCCCTCGCGGGGATACAGCTCCAGGTTCAGCCCGGTCCCCGCCCCGATCTCCAGGACCCTCCCCCGCGCCCCGGCCAGGACCTCGCGGCGCATCTCGCGCAGCCCGGCCTCTTCGGCCGCTTTGAAGCAGCGGTCGTAGAGAGCGGAGAAGCCCCGGCCCCAGGTGGCGTCGTAGATCCGTCCCATCTTGCCGGGGTCTACGGACTCAGCGGGGCCGAGGTTCAGAGCTCGTCAGGCGGCGTCGCGTTGGGCCGCCGGCGCCTCGCCCGGCTCGCCCTGACCTGGCTCGCTCGCCGCGGCGCGCTCCTCGTAGGCGCGGCGGGCGCCGTGGTCGACCTCGATCATCAGCTTGTCGACCTTCATCGCCCGCCCGAGCGCCTCGCGCCAGCTGCGGGGCAGCGGGGCGAGGATCTTGTACAGGGCGCCGTTCGCACGCGGGACGAAGACGTCGAAGCGCGGCACTTCCATCGCGTCGACGATCTCGTTGGCGACGTCGGCGGCCTCGACCGGTTTGACCCACTTCTGACCGACACCGCTGGTCAGCTCGGTGTTGACGACGGTCGGCATCACGCAGAGGACCTCGACGCCGGTGTTGCGCAGCTCCGCCCGGACGGCCTCGCTGAGGCCGACGACGGCGTGCTTGGTCGCCGAGTAGGTGGCGATGCCCGGCAGGCCGGATTTGCCCGCCTGCGAGGCGATGTTGACGATGTAGCCGCTGCCCCGCGGCCGCAGGCGCTTCATCGCCAGCTGGGTGCCGGTGATGACGCCGATTAGGTTGATGTCGATCTGGCGGCGGACCGAGTCCTCGCCCTCCTCGTCGAGCGGCGTCACCGGCATGATCCCGGCGTTGTTGATTACCGCGTCGACCGGGCCGAGTTGGCGTTCGGCCTCGTCGAGGAAGTGGGCGAAGGAGCTGCGGTCGGTGACGTCGAGCGCCAGCGCGACGGTGCCGCCGCCCAGCTCTGCCGCCGTCTTCTCGGCCAGCTCGAGCTGGAGGTCGCCGATGGCGACGCGGCATCCCTTCGCGATCAGCGCCTTCGCCGTCGCCTTGCCGATCCCCCGCGCACCGCCGGTGATCGCCACGACCTTGCCGCTGAGTGAACGCCGCTCCTTCGCCATCGTGCTTCCTCCTCTGTTGGGTCCGGCGAGCCTTCCCTAGGCCGCCGGTTTGTAGACCGTGACCACGGCGGCGCCGCCGAGGCCGATGTTGTGCTGCAGGGCCACCTTGGCGCCGTCGACCTGCCGCTTGTCGGCTTCCCCGCGCAGCTGCCAGGTCAGTTCCGAGCACTGCGCCAGACCGGTCGCACCCAGCGGGTGGCCCTTGGAGATCAGTCCGCCCGAGGGGTTGACCACAGGGCCGCTGCCGCCGTAGGTCGTCGCCTCTTCCTCGACCAGCTTGTGCGCCTCGCCCTCCGCGGCGAACCCGAGCGCTTCGTAGGTGATGAGCTCGTTGGCGCTGAAGCAGTCGTGCAACTCGCAGACGTCGACTTCGGCGGCCGCGACGCCCGCCTCGGCGTAGGCCGCGTCGGCCGCCGTCTTCGACATGTCGGAGCCGACGATCGTCATGCAGTCGGCGTTCTCGTCGAAGGTCGAGCTGAGGTCGGTGACCATCGACTGGCCGGCGATCTCGATCGCCTGGTCCCAGAGGCCGTGCTGGTCGACGTAGCGCTCTGAGGCGACGATCGCGCAGGCCGAGCCATCGGAGGTCGGCGAGCACTGCAGCTTGGTCAGCGGGTCGTGGATCATCTTCGCCGCCTTGATGTCCTCCAGGGTGTACTCGTCCTGGAACTGGGCGTAGGGGTTGTTGACCGAGTGCTTGTGGTTCTTCCAGCCGATCCAGGCGTAGTGGTCGGGGTTGGAGCCGTACTTCTGCATGTGGTCGCGGCCGGCGTTGCCGAACATCTGCGGCGCCGGCGGCGAGGCCTCCGGGTCGCGGATCTCGAACATCCGCATCGCGTGCTTGTCGAGCGCGTTAGTGCGGTCGGTGTACTTGACCCCGAGGCTGCCCGGCTCCATCTTCTCGAAGCCCAGCGCCAGGGCGCAGTCGGCGACCCCGCCCTTGACCGCCTGGCGCGCAAGGAACAGCGCCGAGGAGCCGGTCGAGCAGTTGTTGTTGACGTTGACGACGGGAATCCCGGTCAGGCCGAGCTGGTAGAGCGCCCGCTGCCCGTAGGTCGAGTCGCCGTAGCAATAGCCCGCGTAGGCCTGCTCGACGTCCTCATAAGGGATGCCCGCGTCGCCGAGCGCCTTCTCCCCTGCCTCCTTGGCCCAGTCGGGGTAGTCGCCCTCCTTGGTGCCGGGCTTCTCGAACTTGGTCATCCCGACCCCGATCACGTAGGTCTTGTTGCTCAACTGCTCGCTCCTCCCATGTTTGGCTGACTGGCCAAATCTACCGTGCCGGGGGGATTCGGCCAAAGGCGCCAGGCCAGGAAGGCGATCGCGATGCCCAGCGCCGTGCCGGTGGCGCGCTCGTCGACCGTCTGGAATGCGGGCTGGCCGAGCGCGGTGCTGATTACGACGACGTAGGTCGTGATCGCTGCGGTGAACAGCGCGTACTGCACGGTGAGCAGGCCGAAGCTGAAAGCTGCGGAGGCGGTGAGAACGATCCCGATCGCCAGGTCGTCGCCGTCGAAAGCCTCGGCGATCGCGGTGGCGAGGATCAGGCCAAGCACGGTGCCGATCGCCCGCAGGACCAAGCGGTGTTCGGTCTCGTCGCGTTCGGGGCGCATCACGAAGAGGATCGTCAGCGGGATCCAGTAGCCGTGGTCGTCCATGCCGAGCAGCCAGTAGGCGGCCACCCCGGCCGCGAGCACGGCACCGAAGCGGATCGCGTGGCGGGCGCTCTGCGATTCGAGGCTCAGGTTCGAGCGCAGAGCACCGAGCGCGGCGCCCGCGCTCCAGCCTTTCTGCGGCTCGTCCGCGGAGCGATCGGCCGCGAGCCAGACGAGCAGCGACCAGCCGACCTGCGTGAGGCCGCCCAGGGTGGCGTAGGCGAGCGCCGGCAAGGCGTCGGCGGCGGGCAGAAACAGGCCCTGTGCGATCAGCACACCCAGGGTGACTGAGAGACCGAGGATCGCCAGCCGCAGCGAGACGCAGAAGCAGTAGCCGGCGAGGGCGCCGGTCAGGCCTAGGGCGAGGACCGCGGTTGGCCCGGTCTGGCTGCTGAGGATGCCGAGCGCGGCGGCGATCCCGATCAGCGGCGCGCCTGCAGCCTGCCAGGCGGCGCGGGGACGGGCCGGAGCGTCCATCCCGGGGAAGCCGTTGATCAGGGCCGCGGTGGCGATCGCCCCGGCGCTCTCGGTGTCGAAGCCCAACTCGAAGACGAGAGTGAGGGCGATCGGGACCGAGAGCAGGAAGCCGCGGCGGATCGCCGGGCCGGGCGCGGCCGGGCCGATCGCGAAGAGCGGCGAGGCGCGCAGCCGGCGTGCAGTGCCGGCGGCATTGAAGAGCGGCTGCGACTGGGTGGCCGGCAAGGGCCTGAGGGTAACCTGAGGCCCCGTGGTATTCGCCGAGATCAGCTCCGATCCCGCGGCCGGGGTTGGCATCTTCGCCGCCCTCGCGGCCGGGGTCGTCTCCTTCCTCTCCCCCTGCGTGCTGCCGCTGGTGCCGGGCTACCTCTCCGCCGTCAGCGGTGTCTCGGCCAACGAGCTGGAGAGCGCCGGCTGGCGCCGCGTGCTCGGGCCCAGCCTGCTCTTCGTCGCCAGCTTCTCGGCGATCTTCATCCTCCTCGGCCTGACCGCGACCGGGATCGGCTCGGTGCTGAAGGACCACCGCGAGCTGCTGACCAAACTCTCCGCCGCCCTGATCATCGCCATGGGCCTGCTCTTCGTCGCCTCCCTCTTCATCACCCGCCTCAACCGCGAGTGGCACGTCGACGCCCTGCTGGAGCGCGCCGGCAGGGGCGGCCCGATCGTCGCCGGGGCGGCCTTCGCGATCGCCTGGACCCCCTGCATCGGCCCGACCCTGGGGGCGATCCTCGGCGCGGCTTCCCTCTCGGGCTCGGCCGCCCACGGCGCCCTCCTCCTCGCCGTCTACTCCGCCGGGCTGGCGATCCCCTTCATCCTCACCGCCGTCGCCTTCTCGCAGATGACGACGGCCTTCGCGGTCGTCAAGCGCCACTACCAGGCGATCGTCGCCGTCGGCGGCGTGGTCCTGATCGCGATGGGGATCCTGATCTGGACCGGCGAACTGAACCAGCTCAACAACGAAGTCGTCAACTGGATGGAACGCAGCGGGCTGGACTTCTACAACAACGTCTAGTTAGTCGCCGAGACCGCAAAAATTCCTCTTGAGGAGGGTTTTTTGCGGTCTCGCCGCTCAGTTGCGCGCAGGAGCGGCGGTCTCGACCTCTTGGCCGACCGCCTCGACGATCTCCAGCCCGTCGTCCTCCATGTCGCGGGAGCAGACGATGCGGAAGCGACCGGTGCCGATCGCCCCGTCGGGAACCACCGGCAACCCCCGGATCGTCTCCCACCCCAGGCGCTCGACCTCGAACGGGTTCATCCGCACCTCGGCCGCCGGGAACGGGCAGCTCGAGTTGTGCTGGTCGATCGCCTTGGAGATCGCCTCCAGGTTCTTCGCCTCGGGGGATGCCATCTACTTCTGAATCTTGTCAATGAGGGCGTTGATCCACATTGCCACGGCGAAGATCATTCCCAGTGCGGCAACGGCGGTCTGGCCTCCACCACCTTCGTGCATGGTGATCGCGGTAGCCGCTAGCGAGATCAGAACCCCACCCAGGTGGAGAACCACGCTGCGCGTATTCGCGTCAGGAAGACTTTGAGCCCATTGGCCGACACGCCCGGCGTAGTCCCAAGCCGCATCAGCGACTCCATCGACATCCAATCCCTCGCTGGCGACCGTTGACCCCATGCTTGCCGTATGGGTGCCCAGTTGGGAGTCGCCAGCAAGCCCTTTTGGAACCCCCGGTTTGCTCCATAGGTGACCCATCGCTGCTGGGCTCGGTTCCCAGCGGTTTGCCGTGCCCAGCCTGTCGATAATTCCCGCAGCGCCGAGGGGCCGGAGAGATTTATTTAGATCGACGCCGGCCAGCGACGCATTGGGCGCTGCTCCTACGCCGCCGATCCTTGCCAGATCACGAACCTGGTTCAGCCTCGCCGTTGGAAGCAAGGCAAGCGATGCATTGATTTGGTCCGGGCGCATTCCTCAATTTTAGGGAGCAGCCCCGATGAGTCTCCCGTCCCTCCTCCCTCCTACCATCAACGGGTGAGCTTCGAGCGGACGATCGCCCACCTCGACATGGACGCCTTCTACGCGTCGGTCGAGCTGCGGAAGCGGCCGGAGCTGCGGGGTAAACCCGTGGTCGTCTGCGGGTCGGGGCCGCGGGCGGTAGTGACTACGGCGAGCTATGAGGCGCGGAAGCTGGCTGGGATCCACTCGGCGATGCCCGCCGCGGTGGCGCGGCGGCGACTGCCGGACGCCGTGTACTTGCGGCCTGACTTTCCCGCCTACCGCGAGGCCTCGGCGCAGGTGATGGAGGTCTTGCGGCGGAACGTGGAGGTGGTCGAGGTCGTGGGGCTGGACGAGGCCTACCTGGACCTGACCGGTCTGTTCTCGCCGAAGGCGACGATGCGGCGGATCTCTACGGAGATCAAGGCCGACACCGGGCTGACCTGCTCGGTCGGGATCTCCGAGAGCCGGATGCTGGCGAAGATCACCAGCGAGCTCGGCAAGCCGGCCGGCCTCGTCGTCCTCTCCCGACAGCAGGCGCTGGAGCGGTTCGCCGGCCACTCCCCCGGCCTGATCCCCGGGATCGGGCCGAAGACGGTCTCTCGCCTGGAAGAGATGGGCATCAAGACCCTCGCCGACCTGCGCGGCTGGCAGCGCCCCGCGCTCGAAGACCGCTTCGGGCCCCGCTCCGGCGCCTGGCTGCACGCCCGCGGCAACCTCCTCGACGAGACCCCGGTGGTCACCGAACACGAGACCAAGTCGCAGTCGACCGAGATCACCTTCGACGTCGACGTCAATCGGCGGGACGAACTGGAGCGCCACCTTGGCGAGCTCTCCGAGGAGCTCTGCCGGCGGCTGCGCAAGCGCGAGCTCGCCGGGCGCACGATCGGGATCAAGGTGCGGCTCGACGATTGGACCAACGTCACCCGCTCGCAGTCGCTCGACCAGCCGACCAACGACCCGGCCGTGGTCGGGCCGGTCGCCCTACAGCTGCTGCGCGCCTACGACCCGCAGCGGCCGGTCCGCCTGCTCGGCGTCCGCGTCGCGACCTTCGAGAGCGGCGAAACCGCCGATCCGGAGCCGACACCAGGTCAGCTCCAGCTCGGCTTGGCTTCCTAAGGCTGACGGCGGCAGAGGTTAGGTGCCCTTTGAGGGCCCTAACCTCTGCCGCGCCCTACCGCGTTGCGAGAACCGTTCCGACGCCCGGGAAGCCAAGGCGCAGCTTGACCGCCCAGGTGAGGTCGTAGTCGCGGCCGGCGACATAGGGACCGCGGTCGATCACCGGCACGGTCACGGTGCGGCCGTGGTAGCGCAGCTTCACCATCGTCCCGCAGGGCAGGGTCTTGTGGGCGACGCCCATCGTGCCCGGCATCAGGGTGCCGCCGCAGGCGACTCCGTTGCCGAAGATGCCCGGCCCGTAATAGGAAGCTCCGGCCGGCCGGTAGCTCGCCAACCTGCGCTTGGCGCTGCGGGAGGCGGCGACTCGCCGGTCGTGGACGACGTAGGCGCGGACCGCGTAGGTGCCGGTGCGCCCCGGGACCCAGCGCACCGCGAAGGTGCCGTTTGCCTCGGTCGTCACGCCCCGGACGGCCTGGTCGCGGCCGCGGAAGACGACCTTGACCCGGTGCCGGCCGCTCGGCCGCACCTTGCCGCGGACCGCCAGCCCGTTCTCCTCCAGCACGGTGTGCGTCGAGAGGTGCAGGGAGACGTGGGAGCGGGCTCGCTCGTGGTGCGTGTTGCGCTGGCTCTGCGCCGCCGCAGGCGCCAGGCCGATCGTCAGCGCGATGGCAGCCGCCATCGCGGGCAGGAGTTTTCGCATTCTGTGTAGCTCGCTTTCTGCTGCCTAGCTGGTTCGCTGACCCTGCGCTCAGAGGCGAGGGGACTCGGCAGGTCGTTTCGTCAGAGAACACGCTAGGGCGGCACTCGGTGCGGGAATGTGAGCGGACGCACACATTCCCTAAATGCAATCCTCGCGCCGATTCGGCTTTAGACCGCGTTATCCGCGGATTTACCCGGCCCTGGACCCGTGTGCGAAGATGAATTTGTGAAGAAGCCCGAACGCCTCACCGGCCTGGACACCTCATTCCTGCACCTGGAGCGCTCGGGGGCCCACATGCACGTCGCCTCGACCAGCATCTTCAAGGGCGAGGCGCCGACCCACCAGGAGTTCCGCGACCACATCGGCTCGCGCCTGCACCTGGTGCCGCGCTTCCGCCAGAAGCTGCGGTTCGTCCCCTTCGACCAGGGTCGGCCCGTCTGGGTCGACGACCCCCATCTGAACCTCGATTACCACGTGCGCCAGACCGCGCTGCCGGCGCCTGGCTCCGACGAGCAGCTGCGCAACCTCGCGGCGCGGATCTTCTCCCAGCAGCTCGACCGCTCCAAGCCGCTCTGGGAGCTCTGGCTGGTCGAGGGGCTGACCGGCGACCGCTTCGCGATCATCGGCAAGAGCCACCACGCGCTGGTCGACGGCGTTTCCGGCGTCGACATCACCACCGTCCTCTTCGACCTCGACCCCGAGCCGGCCGGCGCGCCCGACAAGGCGCCGCCCTGGCTCGCCCGCCCCGAGCCGACCGACCTGCAGCTGCTGAGCCAGGCCTGGAAAGAGCGACTGACTAGCCCGCCGGAGATCTACCGCGGCGTTCGCGCGGCGCTGCGCGGCCCGCGCCAGGTCCTGAAGGGCGTCGGCGCCACCTCGAAGATGGTCACCGCCGGGATGTCGGCTCCCGATTCCGTCTTCAACGTCGAGATCGGCCCCCACCGCCGCTTCCAGATGACCCAGACCGACCTCGCCGACCTCAAGCGCGTCAAGGACGCCCACGGCGGCACGGTCAACGACGTGATCCTCTCGATCGTCGCCGGCGGGATCGGCAAGTACCTGCGCGCCCGCGGCCACGACACCGCCGGGCTCGAGCTGCGGGCGATGGTCCCGGTCAGCGTCCGCGCCGAGGAGGAGCACGGTGCCCTCGGCAACCGGATCTCGGCGATGATGGCGCCGCTGCCGGTCTGGTGCGAGGACCCGGTCGAGCGACTGCAGCTGATGACCGCCGAGATGGGCGACCTGAAGTCCTCCGGCCAGGCCGTCGGCGCCGAGATCCTCACCAAACTGACCGACTTCGCCCCCTCGACGATCGCCTCACAGGCCGCCCGCCTGCAGCCGGCGCAGCGCTTCTTCAACCTCGTCGTCACCAACGTGCCCGGGCCGCAGTTCCCGCTCTACGTGCTCGGCCGCAAGATGGAGTCGATCTTCCCGATGGTGCCGCTGGCCCGCCGCCAGGCGCTCTGCATCGGGATCATGTCCTACAACGGCCAGGTCAACTTCGGCCTGATCGGCGACTTCGACGCGATGGCCGACCTCGACAGCTTCGCCCTCGACCTCGAAGCGACCACGCAGGAGGTCATCGCAACCGCTCCGGCCAAGAAGGCCAAGAAGTCGGCGAAGAAGCGCAAGGCCGCGGCGGCCACCTCGGCCAACGGCGCCGGCCCGGTCGCCGCCGAGCGCTCCTGAGCGCCGCCGGCGCTAGCGGTCGAGCCGGCCGCTGACGCGAAACGGCAGGCCGTCGGTCAAGTAGTTCCAGTCGAGGTTGCCGACGTTGAAGCCGCCGGCGCGCGCATCGGCGTTGATGATCACCGCGGTGATCCGCTTGAAGCGGCCGGGGCGCCGCAGCCGCACAGTCAGCGAGCCGCCGCCCGGCGCGTAGGCGAGGCGCACCGCCGGGTGGCCGTGGCGCTCGCTGCCGGTCCTCCCCACCAGCGCCACCCCGGCCGCGGTGCCGCGCGGCGCGGTCAGGTGGACCGCGACCGCACGGCCGCGCCGGGGCCGCACCCGCAGCAGCTGGAAGGTCGTGTGGTTGAGCAGCCGCGTCAGGCGGGTCCCGTCAAGCGGCAGGCGGCCCTGGCGCGGCGGGTCCGGGTACAGCCGGCTCTCGCGGAAGCCCTTGCCGGTCCGCCACTCGGGCAGGGCGGCGGCGAAGCGGGCGAAGTCGTGGCTGAAGTCAGAGGGTCCGCTGGAGCGCAGCGCCCGTTCGTAGCTGCCGACCGAGAAGCCGCCGGGCCTGGCGTCGATCGCCCCGGCCCAGGCCTTGCGGACGACTTCCGGGCCGTAGCGTCGCGCCAGCCACTGGTTCCAGACGGCGCTGCCGTACTCCTTGATCGAGCTCGTCGTCAGCGGCGTTTCCCAGAGCCGGACCCAGCGCCGGACGTAGCGCAGGTAGTCGTTGATCCCGTTGTAGACCTGGTCCTCGACCCAGGTCGCGCTCGCCTCGGCGAACCAGGGGTCCTGGTAGGCGTCGTAGCCGAACTGGAGGATGTGGTTGTACTCGTGGGCGAAGGTCACCTGCAGGTCGGCCAGCGGCTTGGTGCCTGGGAACTCGAAGGCGCTGTAGTCGTTGTCGAGGACGAGGTAGCCGTGGAGGCGCCGCGGGATCCGGTGCTGCTTCGTCGCCTGGCCGCGGTCCGGAGCCGCGTAGCCGAACAGTTCGCCGCCGATCTGGGAGAGATAGACATCGGTCTTGCCGTTGCGTCCGCCCTGGCGACCGTCGCTGCGGGGCTCGCGCCAGCCGAGCCGGCCGTTCTCCACCGAGTGGACGCGTTCAGCCACCCGCAGCACCCGCTCGACGAAGTCCGGCACGCCGTCGCCGTCTGCATCGGCGGGTTCGGGGGCGTCGAGGCCCTGGTCGACCCAGTGAACGCAGAAGTGCCGCGAGCAGGCCGGCGAGGTCGGCGACTCGGGGACCGAGTAGGCGTTGCGGTTCGGATCGCGGACGTCGGTCGGCCGCTGCCGGTCTTCGGTCGGCCGCGACTGCGGCATCAGAAACGGCTTCTGCCCCTCCGAAGTCAGTTTCTCGAGATCGACGGGCCGATTTGCGCTTACCTGGAGCGCTTTTCGGCCCGTCGGCGTTTGGGCTGCCGAGGCAGGGGTCGTCGCGGCGAGCAGCGTCAGCAGCACCGCCGTGGACCCGAGCAGGTAGCGCCGACGGTTCCGCATGCCTGGAGAACCCTAACGAGGGCCAGAAGTACCTCCGGGGATCGCGGAGGAGATACTTCCGGGGTGCGCCTGGCCCTGGCCCAGATCAACCCCACCGTCGGCGACGTCGACGGCAACGCCGCCAAAGCCGAGGAGTGGATCCGCCGCGCCCGCACCGAGGGCGCTGAGCTGGTCGTCCTGCCCGAGCTCTGCATCCCCGGCTACCCAGCCGAGGACCTCTACCTGAAGCGGCACTTCCTGCGCGCCAACCAGCGCGCGGTCGAGGAGCTCGCGGCCTCCGTGCACGGGATCACCGCCCTGGTCGGGTTCGCCGAGCCGATCGAGGACCCGCTCGACTCCCGCCACGCCCACAACTCGATCGCGGTGCTGGCCGACGGCCGGGTCCAGGCCATCTACCGCAAGAACCGCCTGCCCAACTACTCCGTCTTCGACGAGCAGCGCTACTTCGTCCCCGGCTCCGACCCGGTCTCGATCGAGGTCGGCGGGCTCACCGTCGGCCTGACGATCTGCGAGGACGTCTGGCAGCCCGGGCCGCCCGCCCAGACCGAGGCCGAAGCGGGCGCGCGGCTGATCGCCAACCCCTCGGGGTCGCCCTACCACCGCGGCAAGGGCCGCGAGCGGGAGACGATGTTCTCCGAACGCTCGCGCGCCTACGGCGCCTACTTCGCCTTCTGCAACCTGGTCGGCGGCCAGGACGAGCTCGTCTTCGACGGCCAGAGCCTGGTCACCGCGCCCGACGGTAGCGTCGTCGCCCGCGCCACCCAGTTCGAGGAGGAGCTGCTGATCTGCGACATCCCCGACGGCGAGCCGGGTCCGCTGGCCGAGCCTCTGTCCGACCTCGACGAGGTCTACGAGGCGCTGACCCTCGGCCTCCGCGACTACGTCGGCAAGAACGGGTTCAAGCACGTCGGCCTCGCGCTCTCGGGGGGGATCGACTCGGCCCTGGTGGCGATGGTCGCCGCCGACGCGGTCGGCCCGGAGGGGCTGACCTGCGTGGTCATGCCCTCCCCCCACTCCAGCGGCGAGACCCAGCAGGACGCCCGCGACATCGCCGCCAACCTCGGCTGCGAGCTGTTCGAGATCGCGATCGAGCCGATGATGGACGGCTACGAGCGGGCGCTCAGCGGCTACCTCGAGGAGCCCGGGAAGGCGGTCCCGCGCGACCCGACGAAACCCTCCGAGCCCGACCTGACGGCGGAGAACGTGCAGGCGCGGATCCGCGGCAACCTGATGATGGCGCTTTCCAACCGCCACGGCTGGCTGGTGCTGACCACCGGCAACAAGAGCGAGATGTCGGTCGGCTACGCGACCCTCTACGGCGACATGGCCGGCGGCTTCGCGGTGATCAAGGACGTGCCGAAGCAGCTGGTCTACGAACTGGTGCGGCGGCGGAACGAACGCGCCGGCCGCGAGCTGGTGCCGGCCAGTGTTTTGGAGCGGGCGCCCTCGGCGGAGCTGCGGCCCGACCAGCGCGACGAGGACTCGCTGCCGCCCTACGAGCTGCTGGACCGGATCCTCGAGTCCTACGTCGAGCGCGACGAGGGCCGGGAAGAGATGATCGCCGCGGGGATGCCGGCCGAGACCGTCGACGAGGTGATCCGCCTCGTCGACCGCGCCGAGTACAAGCGCCGCCAGGCCGCACCGGGGATCCGGATCACGCCGCGGGCCTTCGGCAAGGATCGGCGTCTGCCGATCACGAATCGCTTCGGCGGCTAATTACTTGGAGTCGGGTCGCGGGCGGACCGCGATCGTCATCTTCGCCAGAGCGCAGGGTTTGCCCTCGTCATTCAAGACTTCGGCCTGCCAGAGCCAGGTAGTGCGGCCGCGGTGGCGGGCCTGGGCGCGGACTTCGGCGGCGCCGGCGGTGATCGGGCGGATGAAGCTGACCTCGATCGACTGGCCCATCGCGGCCATCCCCTGCTCGTGGACCGCGCCGAAGGTCGCCCGCGAGCAGACGCTCTCGATGAGGGACGACATGACGCCGCCGTGCATCAACCCGAACGGCTGGCGCAGCTCGTCGCGGATCTCGACCCGGACGCGGGCGTCGTCGGGGTCGTCGCTGAGCCACTCGGTGCCGATCAGCTCGTCGAAGTGTGCAGGCTTAACCTGAGCGTCGTCGTTCACGGCCTCGCACCCTAATAGGCTTCCGGTCCGGTGGCGCTGTCCGACGACCAGAAGGCGATCCTGCGCCTGCTCTCCCAGCGTGGCGAGCAGGGGTACGAGGATCTTTCGGCCCTGATGGGGATCGGGGCCGATGAGGTCTATGCCAAGGCGATGGGCGCTGCTGCGCAGCTTGAAGCTGAAGGGATTCCCGCTCCTGATATCCCCCGGCCACCCGGGGGGGTGGGGTCCCCCTCCGTCGCGAGTTTTGGGGAGGCTCCTCCGGGGGACCCCACCCCCCCTTCCGCCACTCCGAGGCCGCAGGAGCCGACGGCTGAGGTTGCTGGTGCTTCGAAAGCGCCTGAGGCGAAGCCGGAGCCGACTCGTCCGGCGCTTCCTAAGGGGGAGCCGAGGCCTCCTCTGCGGAAGGAGATCAAGTTGTTGGAGGGGCGGGGGCTTTGGGCTCTCTTGGCCGGGGCCGCGATCGTGGTTTTGTTTGTGGTGTTTGTGCTCCTTGGGGCCGGCGGTGGCGACGATGGGGGCGGGGATTCGACTACGACCTCTTCCGGCTCAAGCGAAGGGACGGTGGCGGCGCTGGAGAAAGCGGCCGAAAACGGCAAGCGGGAAGTCACCAAGGCCTCGCTTGCCGCCGTCGACGGCGGCGACGCAACCGGGGTGGCGATCTTCGGCCGGGTGAAAAACACCCTGGCGCTGCAGGTCGCGGCCGAAGGGCTGGAACCGGCCGAAAAGGGCGAGGGGTACACGATCTGGCTCGCCGCCTCGCCGCAGAAAATGCTGCCGCTCGCCTCTACCGAAGTCGGCGAGGACGGCCGCATCGGCGCCCAGGTCGAAGTCCCGACCGAAGTCCTCGCCTATCTCGCCAACGAAACCTTCCGCGACATCGCGATCACCCACACCGACGAATCGCAGCTGAAAGCCGCGCTGAGGGAAGCGACGAAAGCCAAGGAAGCGCCGGCCTACACCGGCGACGAAGTCCTCCGCGGCGAAGTAACCGGCCCGATCGTCGGCGCCGCCAAGAAATAGCGCGCTCAAAAATGTTTTTCATTCAGGATTCTCTGTGCATGTCCTATGCTCGCCCGCATGAACACGAAGTGGCGCATAGGCCTCCCCCTCTTGCTCGCTGTGGCAGTCGCCGTGATTGCGCTGCTCGGTTCGGGCTGCGGCGAGAGCGAAGATGCCGGCGCCGACGCGCCGAAGGCCGGCACGGTCGACCTGCCGAGCCTGCCGCCGGGACAGACCGGGGCGGTCCTCGCGCCGGTTGGCGAACTCGAGGCCTCGGGCACCGCTCTCGTTCTGAGGAGTAAGCCCGAAGGACCCGCTTGGTTCAAGGTCAGGGTCGAGGGCCTGGAACCGAGTAGGAACGGCGGGCAGTATGTCGTCTGGCTGACGACCGAACGGCACGACATGGTCCCGCTTTACAGCTACCCGGTTGGCAAGACCGGGATCTTCGACCACACGTGGAAACCGAACCCCCTCCACGTCGAATTCATCGAAGAGGGAAAAAAAGACAAGTTCGTGATGACCCTGGCAAAGAACGGCCAGGAAAAGGAAGACACTCTGGAAGGCGGAAAAACCGCCTATGACCCACCGTTCATCGGCGAGCCGATTGCCGAAGGTCGCATCACGGGACCCCTTGCCGGATCACCCTCGCCCGAATAGGCCGGTCACCCACCTGGCAGGAGCTTGCCCGGGTTCATGATGCCCGTCGGGTCCAGTTGCTCCTTCACGGCCCGCAGCACGCCCAGCCCCGTCTCCCCCACCTCGGCCTCCATGTAGGGGGCGTGGTCGCGGCCGATCGCGTGGTGGTGGGTGATCGTGCCCCCGTGGGCGACGATCGCCTCGCAGGCGGCGCGCTTGACCGCCGCCCACTGCTCGATCTCGGCGCCGCGGCGGGCGCGGGAGATGAAGGTGAAGTAGAGCGAGGCGCCGTCGGCGTAGGCGTGGGAGAGGTGGCAGAAGACGAGGCCGGGCGTGCCCTGGCCCTCGAGGGCGCCGCGGATCGCGCTCCCCACCGCCTCGTGCAGCTCGCCGAAGCGGCTCCAGGTGTGGGAGGTCTCCAGGGTCTCGACCATCGCTCCCATCCCCATCAGCGTGTCGCGGAGGTAGGGCCCCCGGTAGCGGCCGTGCTCCCAGGCCCGCCCGGCGGCCTGGCCGAGGTAGGCGGCGCCGCCGCGGCGCAGGGCGCGGACGGTGAGCGCCCGGCGCCGGGCGACCGACTCCTCATCCCCCTCGTAGCCGACGATCATCAGGGCGCCGCCGCGCCGCCGACGGGCGCCGAGGTAGCCCTCGAACAGGCGCCCGGAGAGGCCGCGCGGGCCGTTCAGCGCCAGCGTCCCCTCGGTCTCCTCCTCGTCGGAGACCCGGACGATCTCCGGCAGCCCCGGCCCCTGCCCCAGGGCGCGGACGATCTCCGTCCCGGCCTCGAAGCTCTCGGCCATCCAGGCCTCGTAGCGCCGCACCGCGGGCGCCGGCCGCACCCGCACCGTCACGTCCGGGATCACGCCGAGGACGCCCTCGGAGCCGATCACCAGCTCCCGCAGCGCCGGGCCGGCGGCGGTGTGAGGCGTCTCCAGAGTCGAGATCTCCCCTGCCGGCGCCAGCATCCGCACCGAGCTGACCAGCGCGTCGAAGCGGCCGTAGCCGCTAGAAGCCTGGCCGGCGGAGCGGGTCGCGGCGAAGCCGCCGACGGTCGCGTACTCGAAGGACTGCGGGAAGTGGCCCAGCGTCAGCCCCTCGCGGCCGAGCGCGGCCTCCGCCTCGGGACCGCGCAACCCGGCGCCGAGGCGCGCGGTCAGCGAGCGACGGTCGACGCTCACCTCGCGCAGGGCGCCGAGGTCGAGGCTGAGCAGGCGCTCGTGGTCGCCGCGAAGCGGCTCGACGCCGCCGACGACGCTGGTGCCGCCGCCGAAGGGGACGATCGCGACCCCCTCCTGCGCCGCGATCTCGATCACCCGCCGCAGCGCCTCGGCGTCGGGCGGCATTGCCACCGCGTCGGGAGCGGCCTCCAGGGAACCGTTGCGGAGCCGGGCTAGGTCGGCGTAGCCGCACCCGGTCGCGTGCCGCAGCCGGTCCTCCTCGCCGCGGAAGACGTTCTCCTCCCCCACCGCTTCGATCAGCGCCTGCGGCAACGGCTGCGAGGGCGGCAGCTCGACCTCCTCGGGGCCGCGCGCCAGCGGCCACGGCTCCAGTTCCCCGATCCGCTCCCGCAGCACCCCAAGCGCCTCGCCGTCGAGCTCCGGTTCGATCGCGGGGTCTCCCCACCCCCACCACTTGCTGTCCCGACGTGGGTTCATCCCAGTGCCCCCTCGATGCCGTCGAGCGCTTCGTCGAGCATCTCGCGCCGGGCACGGCGCATCAGCGGCGCGCCGAGCTTCGACATCCCTTTCAGAGACTGCTCCTCGGTCAGCCTTACCTCGGTCCCCTCACCCCTCGCCTGCAGCCCGATCTCCACCCGCGAGGCCTTCAGGTGCCGCTCGAACGGCGTCCCCTCCAGCTCCTGCTCCCAGACGTAGCGCTCGCCCTCGGCGGAGCTGACGCAGCGGAAGTCGGCCCGCACCCCGCGCCCCTCGGCGGTCTCCAGGACCTGGGTCCAGCGGGTCCGGCGGCCACCGTCGCCGGCGACGTTCTCGACCCGCCCCGTGCGCGGCCACCAGCGCGGCAGGTTGTAGGGGTCGGAGACCAGCTTCCAGACCTCGCCCACGGGCGCCTCGACCGTGCGCGTCCGGGTCACGCGGGCCACGGAGCGGGGCTATTCCCCGGCCAGGCGCCGCAGATCCCGCACGAGCAGCAGGTGCTTGAGGTGGGAGACCGTCGCGGCGAGGCTTTCCAGGCTTTCCAGCGCCTCCTTGCGGCGCTCGGGGTTGCGCGAGCGCAGCGAGGGCCCGAGCAAAGCTTCCAGCAGGTTCGCCTCGCGGTCGGCCGAGGAGCGAAAGACGCGCAGGTTGCGGGCCCCCACCCCCACCCGGGAGAGCTCGTTGGCGGCGCGGACGATCTCGCGGTCGGTCTCGTCGTAGACGGTCTTGCCCTCGCGTTTCTCCGGCTGCACGATCCCGAAGTTCTCCAGCTCGCGGACCAGCTCCTCGCGGGCACCGGTCTCCTCGACGATCTCCTCGATCGAGAGGTAGGCGCGCGAGGTATCGACGAGGATCGCCCGCCGCACCCCGCCCGCGGCCGGCTTGCGCTCGCCCTCGCCGATGACGACGTCGCCGCCGGCGGCCAGCTCCTGGCGGATCACCCGCAGCGGCAGGAACTCGTCGCGCTGCAGACGCAGGATCGTCCGCAGCCGTTCGACGTCGGCCTGGCTGTAGAGGCGGTAGCCGCCCGACGTCCGCCGCGGGGTCAGCAGCTTCTGGTCCTCCAGGTAGCGGATCTTCGAGATCGAGACGTCGTCGAATTCGCTCTGCAGGATTTTGCAGACGGCGCCGATCGTCAGCGCCTTGCGCGGCCTGCTCGGAGGTTCGGCGGTGCGACCCGTCTGTTCGGACACGGCCATCTCACCGCTCCAGGTAGGAAAGCTTGTACTTGCCGACCTGGATCTCGTCGCCGTCGGCGAGCCGGTGGGACTCGATCCGGCGGCGGTTGACGTAGGTGCCGTTGAGCGAGCCGAGGTCGTCGATGTAGAGGCCGTCGCGGCGGCGCACCAGCAGCGCGTGGTTGCGGGAGACCGTGACGTCGTCGAGGAAGACGCCGGCGTCGGGGCTGCGGCCGATGCTGATGCGCTCCTCGGCGATGCTGAAGCTCTCCCCGGCGCGCCCGCCGCCGGCGCGGATCACCAGCGCCGCGCCGCTCTCCTCGACAACCTCGTCGATGTCGACCGGCAGCATCTCGCCGGTCTCGTCGACCCGGTAGGTCATCGTCGTCGGGTCGTCGCCCTCTTTCGGGCCGCCGATGTAGGCGCCGCACTTCTGGCAGTAGTTCGCCCCCTCGGGGTTCGCGAAACCGCACTCGGGACAGTGGACGGCCATGGCGGGTCCCGCTCAGGCGGCGGGTTCGTCCTCCGGCGGCTGGGTCTTGCCGGCGAGGATCTGGGTCAGCTGCTCGACGTCGTCGCCGGAGATCAGCGAGTCGCCGTGTTCGCGTTTCTGACGCAGGCGGTTGACGAGCTCCGCGCGCAGGATGTCGATCTTCCCGTGCAGGACGCGCCGCTTGTAGGAGATCTCGTTCTCCTCCGCAGTGAGGTTGTCGATCATGTCCTTCAGCTCCTTGTCGCTGAGGGACCCGAGATCGGGAAAGGTGTCCTCCATCGTGCTCCTAACTCGAGGAGGCGTGGCCTCCGTTTGCGCGGGTGCCGATCATAGCTGCCTCACCAACCAAGGTTCAACCCTAGGTTGAAGGTTCGGGTAAGGCTGGGCGTCAGCTTGCGGCTCGGCCGGAGCGCACGGCGCGCATCCCCGTCTGCGCGTACAGCACGGTGGCGAGGATCGCCATCGCCAGGCCCCAGATCAGCAGCGCGCTCGCAACCCAGCCCGGGGCGAGCAGGGCGAGGAAGATCCCGCCCATTATCGGGAAGACCGAGATCCGGCCCGGCCAGTTGACCTCGATGTCGACCCCGTGGCGGAGGCCGTACCAGGCCAGGAAGAGCATCGCCAGCTCGCGCAGCGCCAGCAGCGCCAGGGCCCAGCGCGGCAGCAGCGAGAAATCCCAGCAGACTACGGCGCCGGCGAGGATCGTCAGCCGGTCGACCAGGGGGTCCAGCAGGGCCCCCATGCGGCTGTACTGGCCGGTGATGCGGGCGAGGATCCCGTCGAGGTAGTCGCCCGCGGCGATCGCCCAGAAGACCATCGCCGAGGCGAGCGAAGTCCCGTCCTCGGTGTTGTAGGCGAGGACGAGGAAGACCGGCAGCGCCGCCAGGCGCAGGTAGCCGACCGCGTTGGGGATCGTCCAGGGGTGGAGCGGCTCGCCCTTGCGGGTGGAGGGCGGCGGCGGCGCGCTGCGGTCGAGTCCGAAGAGGCGGCGCACACGGCCGCGGCCGAAGGGGTCGCGGCTAGCCATCGGAGCGCTCGAGGCCGCCGAGCAGCTCCAGCGCCCGCTCGGCTGCGTCGGCCACCGGCAGCTCGTGCTCGGCGCCGGAGGCCCGCTCGCTCGCCTCGACCACGCCGTTGGCGAGGCCGCGACGGCCGGCGACGATCCGCAGCGGGCAGCCGAGCAGCTCGGCGTCGGTCAGCTTCTCCCCCGGCCCCGCGTCGCGGTCGTCGTAGAGGACCTCGGCGCCGGCGGCGCGCAGCTCCTCGTAGAGCTTGTCGGCCGCTTCGCGCTCGGGCTCAACGGCCTTCGCCAGCGAGACCAGGTGGACGTCCCAGGGGGCGAGCGCCCGCGGCCAGGCGATCCCCCGCTCGTCGGCGCGCTGCTCGATCGAGGCGGCGACGATCCGCGCCGGCCCGATCCCGTAGCTGCCCATCACGATCGGGTGTTCGGCGCCGTTCTCGTCGAGGTAGGTGGCGCCGAGCGGCTCCGAGTAGCGGGTGCCGAGCTTGAAGATGTTGCCGACCTCGATCGCGGTTTCGATCTCGATCGTGCCGCCGCCGGGAGCGGTGTCGCCGGCCTCGACCGTGCGGACGTCCATCTCGTATGACTCGAAGTCGCGCGTCGGGTCCATTCCGCGCAGGTGGGTGTCGGGCTTGTTGGCGCCGGTGACGTAGGAGTTCCCGGTCAGGGCGGCGTCGCGGATGATCGGCAGGCCGCTGCCGACCGGCCCGAGGTAGCCGACCGGCCCGAGCTGGGCCTCGATCTCCTCGGCGCTCGCCTGGCGGAAGTCGGTCCCCATCCCGTTGCGAAGCTTGACCTCGTTCAGCCGGTGGTCCCCGCGCAGCAGGACGAGGACCATCCCCCGCCCCTCGACGATGATCGGCAGGGTCTTGATGAAGGCCCCGTTCGGCAGGCCGAGGTGACCGGCGACCTCCTCGACTTTGGCGAGGCCGGGCGTGTCGACCTCCTCCGGCGCGTTCAGCGGCGGCGGCAGCTCGACCGGCTGCGGCTCCGCGGTAGCGACCTCGACGTTGGCGCTGTAGCCAGGCGCCAGGGCGACCTCGTTCTCGCCGGCCGCGCAGGGCGCCATGTACTCGTGGGCGCCGGTGCCGCCCATCATCCCGACGTCGGCATCGGAGCGGTACCAGCGGATGCCGCTGCGGTCGAGGATCCGCTCATACGCTCCGGCCTGCAGCTCGTAGGAGCGGTCGAGCCCCTCGGTGTCGCGGTCGAAGGAGTAGGCGTCCTTCATCGTGAACTCGCGCGTGCGCAGCACCCCGGCGCGCGGCCGCGGCTCGTCCCGCTCCTTGGTCTGGATGTGGAAGAGCATCAGCGGCAGGTCGCGGTAGGAGCGCACCTCGCGGGCGACGTGGTAGGTGACCGCCTCCTCGTGGGTCATCGCCAGCACCATCGGCGAGCCCTTGCGGTCCTCGAGCTTGAACAGCTCCCCGATCGCGTAGCGGCCCGTCTTTTCCCACGCCTCCGCCGGCTGCAGCACCGGCATCAGCATCTCCTGGCAGCCGATCCCCTCCATCTCCTCGCGGATGATCGCCTCGACCTTCCGCTGCGCCCGCCACCCGGCCGGCAGATACGTCCACAGCCCTGCCCCCAGCTGGCGGATCAACCCCGCCCTCACCATCAACTTGTGCGAGATCGCCTCCGCATCCGCGGGCGCGTCCTTGAGGGTCGGGAGGAAGGTTTGCGAGAGGCGCGACATTGCCGGGGCGAGTCTATTGGCGCCGTCGACCGCCTGACGTAGGGTGCAGGTGCTGCAGTCAATCCACTAGGGAGAGTCATGATTAACCAAGCCAGATTCCATCTAAAGACGCTCGTCGTGGCAGTCGCGGTGGCCTCGGTCTCGCTGTTCGCCGCCACCGGCGCCAGCGCCGCGTCTGTCGTCAACGGGGATTTCGAGACCGGAACCTTGAGCGGTTGGCAGGTCTCCAACGTTCCCCCTCCACCGGAAACCTCGGGAAATTGGTTTGCCTACTCTGGAACGACCCCTCCGGTCGAATTCGCTCCTGAAGTGCCGCCGCCTCCGGCCGGGCAGTTCGCTGCGATCACCTCTCAGGGCGGCGCTGGAACGCACATCCTCTACCAGGACGTCGCGCTCGAGCCCTATTACACCCATCAGCTCTCGCTTCTCGCCTACTACCGCAGCGCGGCGCCCCTGGCGACTCCTTCGCCCGAGACTTTGAACTTCGAAACCCCCGAACCCAACCAGCAGTACAGGATCGACGTGATGAAGCCGACGGCGCCGATCGAATCGGTCAACCCGAGCGACATCCTCGCGACCATATTCGCAACCAAGACCGGCGACCCGCAAGAACTCGGACCGACGCCACTCACCGTGGACCTGACTCCATTTGCGGGACAGACCGTGCGCCTGCGTTTTGCCGAGGTCGACAACGAATTCTATTTCGCCGCCGGCACTGACTCGGTCGCGATCCAGAGCACGCCGCCGTCGAACGTGGCCACGCTTGGGAAGCCAGTGCTGAACAAGAAGAAGGGCACCGCGAAGCTGCCCGTCACGGTTCCCGGCGCCGGCACGCTGACGATCGCCGACGTGAAGAAGACGAAGAAGCGGATCAAGGCGAAAACGCTCACCGCCACTGCGGCCGGCACCTTGAAGCTCCCGGTCAAGCCGACCAAATCCGCTCAGAAGACCCTCGCCAACAAGGGCAAGCTGAAGATCAAGGTCGCGGTGACCTTCACCCCGACCGGCGGCATCGCCGCTACTCAGACCCGCAAACTGACGCTGAAGCTGACGCCCAAGAAATAGGCCGCCCCTCGATCGACCGCCGGGTTCAGGCGCGCGTGAAGCGCCGCCCGGCGGTCGGCGAGGACTCCTCGTCGAGGAGGACTTTGTCGGACTCGCCGCGCTCGACGGCTTCCTTCTCCATCTGGGCGATCTTCTCGGGGGTCAGGTCGCCGGCGTTTTCGGCCTCGATGTTGGCGACCCACTCGGCGCCCTCGCGGGACTCGGCCTCGTCGAACTCGACCTCGCCGCCGCGGTCGAGGGACTTGTCGATCTCTTCGAAGAGGGTGTCGACCAGCTTCTCCTGCGGGACCTTCCGCAGCGGTTTGCCGCCGGCGAAGATCAGGCCCTCGTTCTTGGCGCCGGCGATGCCGAAGTCGGCGTGGCTGGCCTCGCCGATGCCGTTGACGGCGCAGCCGAGGACGGCGACCTCGACCGGCTCGGCGTAGCTTTCCAGGCGCTTCTCGATTTCTGCCACGACCGAGTCCATGTCGAACTGCAGGCGACCGCAGGTCGGGCAGGCGATCAGCACCGGCCCGCGCTCGCGCAGCTGCAGCGCCTTGAGGATCTCCCAGGCGACCTTGACCTCCTCCTCGGCGTGGAAGGTCGAGAGGCTGATCCGGATCGTGTCGCCGATCCCGTCGGCGAGCAGCGTCCCCAGGCCGACCGCGCTTTTCAGCGAGCCGCCCCATTTCGTCCCCGCCTCGGTGACGCCGAGGTGCAGCGGGTAGGGAATTTTCTCCGAGAGCAGCCGGTTGGCGGCGATCGTGTACGGGACGTTGGTCGACTTGATCGAGACCTTGAAGTTTTCGAAGTCGAGGCCCTCCATCAATTCGACGAACTCGATCGCGGCGGCGACCAGGGCCTCGACCGGCGCGGTCCGCTCCAGCTCGTGCAGGTGCTTGGGCAGCGAGCCCGAGTTGACCCCGATCCGCATCGGCACCCCGGCGGCGTTCGCCTTCGCGGCCACCTCGGCGACTTTGTCGCGGCCGCCGATGTTGCCGGGGTTGAGGCGGATGCAGTGGGCGCCGGCGTCGATCGCTTTCAGCGCCAGGGTGTGGTTGAAGTGGATGTCGGCGATCACTGGGATCGGCGATTCCTTGACGATCGTCTTCAGCGCCTCGGCGTCCTGCTCGCGCGGGACCGCGCAGCGGACCAGGTCGGCGCCGGCGTCGGCGACCTTGCGGATCTGGTCCATGGTCGCCGCCAGGTTGGCGGTCTCGGTCTTGGTCATCGTCTGCACCGCGACCGGCGCACCGCCGCCGATCGGCACGTTGCCGACGAAGATTTGCCGCTTGGAAGCCATAAACGAAGCCTACTGAGAGTGAATCGCGCGCCGGTTGAACCCGGTGGCCGTGGTAGCCGTATCCCCGTCGATGGGAGGGCGGATATTCGCATCGGCGCTGGCGGCCGCCGCGGCCTGCGTGCTGCTGCTCGCTCCCGCCGCGGGAGCCACCTTCCACCTGATCAAAGTCCGCGAGGTCTACCCCAGCAGCGGCCAGGACGGCTACGTCGAGCTGCAGATGTACGCCGGCTCGCAGACCTTCCTCAGCAGCCACGCGATGACCGTCTACAACTCCGCCGGGACCCTGGTCCACAGCTCGACCTTCTCCTCCGGGGTCGCCAACGGGGCGAACCAGGCCACGATCCTGATCGGCGACAGCGGCACGCAGACGACCTTCGGCGTCGCCCCGGACCTGGTCGACGCGGGTCTCTCCCTCCCCGCCGCCGGGGGAGCCGCCTGCTGGAACGCGGGCGGGCTGCCGGCCGACTGCGTTGCGTGGGGCAACTTCAGCGGCGGCGCGGCGCTGCAGACCGCCGCGGGCACGGCCGTCGGCTCGCCCGTCTCGCCGGGCGGAGTCACCGCCGGCAAGGCGATCCGCCGCTCGATCGAACCCGGCTGCCCGACCCTGCTCGAGGAAGCCGACGACAGCGACGCCAGCGCCACCGACTTCGCTGAGGCGGCGCCAGCACCGCGCAACAACGCCGCCGCGATCAGCGAGAAAACCTGCGCCGGGGCGCCGAACACGACGATCGACGACCGTCCGGCGGCAGTGACGAGCTCGACCAGCGCTGCCTTCACCTACGAAGCGCCGACCGCGACGAGCTACGAATGCCGCCTGGAAGGCGAAACGTTCGCCTCCTGCCCGGAAACCGGGATCGAATACACCAGCCTCGCCGATGGCACTTACACCTTCCAGGTCCGCGGCCGCAACGCCTCGGGACCCGATCCCACGCCGGCGAGCTACAGCTGGCGGGTCGACACGGTGCCGCCGAGCGCGGCGATCGACCAGAAACCCGCCGACCCCAGCCCCGGCGCCAGCGTCAGCTTCGCCTTCCACTCCAGCGAGGCCAACTCGAAATTCCAGTGCAGCCTCGCCTTCGAAGGAGGGCCGGATGCCTTCTCGACCTGTACGGCAAGCAAGACCTACACCGGGCTCGCCGACGGCACCTACACCTTCAAGGTCTTCGCCACCGACGCCGCCGGCAACCCGCAACCGACCCCCACCGCCTACTCGTGGACGGTTGACAACTCGCTGGCGGATACGACGCCGCCGCAGACGAGCATCACCGCCCACCCGCCGGATCCCAGCGCGAGCGCCGACGCCGCCTTCGCCTACGCGTCCGACGAGGTCGGCTCCAGCTTCGAATGCTCCTTCGACGGCTCGCCGTTCGCTCCGTGTCCCGTCGGCGGGATCTCCTACTCCGGGCTCGCCTCGGGAGCCCACAGCTTCCAGGTGCGGGCGATCGACCCGAGCGCCAACGTCGACCCCACCCCCGCCGGCTTCAGCTTCCAGGTCGTCCTCGCGCCCGTGCAGCTGGCGCCCGGCCCGCCCGCGGCTCCCGCCCCCACGGCCCCACCGCAGACCGTGCTTTTCCGCAAGCCGGCCGCGAAGAGCCGCGACCGCACCCCGACCTTCCGCTTCCGCTCGGAACCGTCCGGGGCCACCTACCAGTGCGCGCTCGACCGGGGCGGCTTCAAGTCTTGCCGCTCGCCCCTAACGACGAAGCCGCTGAAGCCCGGACCGCACAAGTTTTCGGTGCGGGCGCTGGTGGCGGGGGCGACGGACCCTACGCCGGCGGCGTTCCGCTTCAAGGTCCTAGGCTCCCCGCAATGATCTCCCCCGCGAAGAAACCAGCGATCGCGGCTCTGCTGGCGCTCTGCCTGCTCGGGTTGTCTGCGGCGCCCGCGCTGGCGACCTTCCACCTCGTCAAGGTGCGCGAGGTCTACTCCGGCTCGGCGGCGAACCCGGATGCCGAGTACGTCGAGCTGCAGATGTACTCGAGCGGCCAGAATCTCGTCGGCGGGCACTTCGTCCGCGCCTACGACGCCGGCGGCGCGGTGGTCGCCACCTCGACCTTTCCGGGCAACGTCTCGAACAGCGCCGGCCAGAGCACGATGGTGCTTGCTACGCCGCAGGCCGAAGCCGAGTTCTCCCTCACCGCAGACGCCGGCCTCTCGCCCGCCGGGCAGCTCTCCCCGGCCGGAGGCGCGGTCTGCTGGGAGACGATCGACTGCGTCGCCTGGGGCAGCTTCTCCGGCTCGCTGCCGAGCCCCGCAGGCGCACCTGCTGCCCCAGCCGGAATCCCCGACGGGATGGCGCTGCGCCGCTCGATCGCCCGCGGCTGCGCGACCGCGCTCGACTCCGCCGACGACAGCGACCAGAGCCTGACCGACTTCGAAGCCGTCTTCCCGTCGCCGCGGCCGAACGCGGTTCCGCCCACGGAGCAGGCCTGCGCGGGAGCGGGCGGAGGCCGAAGCCCGGTGGCCGACGACCACGGCGCCCCGGAGACGAAGATGGGCCGCACGCCGCCGCGACGGAGCCGCGACCGCACCCCTACCTTCCGCTTCGCCTCCAACGAGACGGGCTCGCGCTTCGAATGCAAACTCGACCGCAAACGCTTCCGCGCCTGCGCTTCCCCCTTCACCGCCAAACGCCTCCCGTTCGGCCCGCACCGCTTCCAGGTCAGGGCGCTGGGCCGCGACGGAGCCAAGGACCCCACTCCGGCGACCTACCGGTTCAGGGTCCTCCGCCCGGCGAGCTGAGCCTCAGCGGACTTCGAAGCCTTCGCCGGTGATCCGGCCGATGTCGTTCGAGAGGCCGAGGAAGAAGAGCATCAAGACGAGGGCGATGCCGACCATCGTTGCCCGCTCCATCACCCGCAGCGACGCCGGCCGGCCGCGGAGCTTCTCGACCACGGCCCAGAAGATATGGCCGCCATCGAGCGGCAGGATCGGCAGCAGGTTGACGAGGCCGAGCGAGAGGCTGACGAAGGCGAGCAGGAGCAGCGCCCGTTCGAGGCCTTTTTCGATCACCTGGTGGCCGACGTCGCTGATCCCGACGACCCCTGAGACCTGCTTGCGCTGTTCGGATTCGAACAGGTGCGTGAAGACGTGGAAAGTGCCTGAGGCGACTTCCCAGATGGAATCGACGCTCCTCGAAGCGGCGGCGCCCGCCCCGAGGCCGACCATCTTCTGGCCGTAGGAAAATCCGATCAAGGCCCGTTCCGCTTCCTTGTCGTAGTGCGGGTAGACGGAAAAGGTCTTCGTCGCGCCGTTGCGCTCGATCTCGATCTTCACGGGCGTGCCGGCGACGCAGCCGTCGACCTGCTTGCCCGCGCATTCGTGCGAGCCGACGGTTTTCGCGAAGCGTTCGAGCCGTTCGTTGGCGGAGGCCCGGGCAAACCGCTTGCCGTCGATCGCGACGATGCGGTCGCCGGGTTGCAGCACCTTGGCCGCGGGCATGCCGGGCTGGACCGAACCGACCCGCTGGTCAACTTCCGGGCGGCCGTTGACCCAGTAGACGCCGAAGAGGATCGCGAAGGCGAGGACGATGTTGACCGCCGGGCCCGCGGCGACGACGACGATCCGCTTCCAGACCGGCTTGCGGAAGTAGGCGTTCGCTTCGTGCTCCGGAGGGACCTCCTCCTCCGGGTTCATCCCGGTGATTTTCACGTAGCCGCCGATCGGGATCGATTTCACCCCGTACTCGGTTTCGCCCCGCTTGACCGACCAGATCGTCGGCCCGAAGAAGAGGAAGAAGCGCTCGACCCGCATCCCGGTCGCCTTGGCGGCGAAGAAGTGACCCGCCTCGTGGAGGATGATCAGCAGGCAGAAGCCGACGAAGACCCAGAACCAGCTCATGCCGGCATCAACCCCCGAATCTGCTCTTCGCTGCGCTCGCGGGCCTCGGCATCGGCCGCGAAAAGGTCGTCGAAGTGGGTGACCGGGCGCGCCGGCATCTCCTCCAGCACCCGCTCGATCACCGCCGGGATGCCGGTGAACGGGATCCTCTCGGCGAGGAAGGCGGCGACGGCGACCTCGTCGGCGGCGTTGAGGACGCAGGGCGCCGTCCCCCCCGCTGCGCCTGCCTCGAGCGCCAGGCGCAGGCAGGCGAAGGTCTCGGGGTCGGGCTCCTCGAAAGTCAGCGAGCCGACCGTGGCGAGGTCGAGCTGCGGCACGTCGACGTCGGCCCGTTCGGGGTAGTGCAGCGCGTAGGAGATCGGTACCCGCATGTCGGGGTATCCGAGGTGCGCCAGCGAGGAGCCGTCGTTGAGGTGGATCAGCGAGTGGATCAGCGACTGGGGGTGGACGACGACGCCGATCCGCTCATAGGAGACGCCGAAGAGATGGTGCGCCTCGATCGCCTCGAAGCCCTTGTTCATCAGCGTCGCCGAGTCGATCGTGATCCGCCCCCCCATCCGCCAGGTCGGGTGCGCGAGGGCATCGGCGACGCTGACCCCGGAGAGGTCGTCGCGGCCGCGGAACGGACCTCCAGAAGCGGTCAGAACCAGCCGCTCGACCGTCCCCGGCGCCTCTCCCTCGATCAGCTGGAAGAGCGCCGAGTGCTCGGAGTCGACCGGCAGGAGACGAGCGCCGGTCGCCTCGGCCAGCGCGTTCACCAGCTCGCCGCCGAGGACGAGGCTCTCCTTGTTGGCCAGGGCGACGTCGATCCCCTTGGTCAGGGCGACGATCGTCGAGCCGAGGCCGGCAGCCCCGACGATCGCGTTGAGGACCAGGTCCGGTTCGCTCGCGGCGATCAGCTCCCGCACGCCCTCCTCGCCGGCAAGGACCCGTCCGCTCCAGCCGCTCCGGGCCCGCTCGACCGCGCCGGCGTCGGCGAGCGCGATCGTCGGCACGCCGTGCTCGCGCGCCTGCTCGACCGTCAGCTCCCAGCTAGAGCCGGCCGCCAGGCCGACCGCCTGCAGCTCATCCGAGCGCCCGATCACCTCCAGCGCCTGCGTTCCGATCGACCCGGTCGAACCGAGTATGAGGACCTTCTTCATGCCTGAAAGAGGATACGGAGGCCGCCACCCGAACCGCGAGACCGCGAGAGATCGCCTAGACGACGATCTCTCGCGGTCTCGGCGTCAGTAGACGACCGCGACCGCGAGGTAGTAGCCGATCACCACGGTGAAGAAGACTGCGTCGAGGCGGTCGAGGAGGCCGCCGTGGGGGCCGAAGAGGGTGCCGGTGTCCTTGGTGCCGAGGTCGCGCTTCAGCAGCGACTCGAAGAGGTCGCCGACCGGGGCGATTGCGGCCACGGCGGCGCCGATCATCAGCGCGTCCACTCCCGAGAGCCAGTCCTGGTAGAGGCCGGCGAACCAGAAGCCCATCGTGCCGATCACGAAGCCGCCGATAAGCCCCTCGACGGTCTTGTTCGGCGAGAGGTTGGGGGCGATTTTGTGGCTGCCGAACATCCGCCCGGTCGCGTAGGCGGCGGTGTCGGCGACGAAGGTGCCGACGAGGACGTCGATCAGCAGCGCCGCGCCGTGGTCGGGCAGTTCGCGCAGGAAGACGGCATGGGCCAGCGGGATCCCGATCCAGAGCACCCCGAGCAGCGTCACCCCGAGGCTGACGGTCGCCCCTTCCCGGTGGCTCGCTTTGGCGGCGAAGGCGAAAAGCAGCGGGGCCGTGCCGGCGACGACGTAGAGGACGTTGAAGGCGGTGCCGAGGTAGGCGGCCGCGATCAGCGCCGCGACCGAGACGTAGGCGGGGATCAGCAGCGGCCGGTAGCGCTCGGCGATGCCCGCGTACTCGCGGATCGCGACGATGCCGATCGCGACCATCGCCAGGGCGAAGACGACGCCGCCGGCGACGGTGATCGCGATCGCGAAGGCGATCCAGGGCAGCGCGACGATCACCCGTTTGGCCGTCTCGCCGCTGCCCCTCCCCCGCTTCTTGCGCGGCTTCCGCGGCGGCCGCTCGGCCGGCTGCGGGTCGTCCTCGAACATCTCGTCGTCGAAGAGGTCGATTTTCACGCCCGGCTCCCGAACCGGCGCTGCCGGGTCTCGTACTCGCGCAGGGAGGCCTCGAGCGCGTCGCGGTCGAAGTCGGGCCACAGCTCGTCGCGGAACACCAGCTCGGAGTAGGCGCACTGCCAGAGCAGGTAGTTAGAGAGCCGCTGCTCGCCGCTGGTGCGGATCAGCAGGTCGGGGTCGTGCATCTCCGGCGCGTACAGCAACCGCTGGAACTCCTCCTCGGAGCCGCCTTCGAACCTCTGGGCCGCGTCGAGGATCTCGGCCCGGCCGCCGTAGTTGAAGGCCACGTAGAGGACGATGCGGTCGTTGGCCGCCGTCTCCTCTTCGGACCACCGCATCCGCTCGGCCAGCGCCGGATCGAGACCCTCGCGGCGGCCGATGTACCGCATCCGCACGCCTTCGTCCTTCAGCTCCGGCGTTTCCGAGCCGATCCGCTCGCCCATCATCTCCAGCAGGCCGCGCACCTCCTCCTCGGGCCGACTCCAGTTCTCGGTCGAGAACGAGTAGACGGTCAGCTCCTCGATCCCCAACTCGGCGGCGTCGCGCAGCCGCGCCTTCAGCGTGTCGGCGCCGGCCCTGTGCCCCTCGACCACCGGCAGCCCGCGCTGGTGCGCCCAGCGGCCGTTGCCGTCGGTGATTATCGCTACGTATTTCGGGGCGGTCACGCGGCGGCCGCTCGATCCTCAGACTTCGAGGATCTCTTCTTCCTTGCCTTTGAGGAGCGCATCGATCTCCCCGATCGCGGCGTCGGTCTCCTTCTGCAGATCGGCCTCGGCCCGGCGCTCGTCGTCCTCGCCGACGTCGCCCTCCTTTTTCAGCTCCCGCAGGTCGCCCATGATGTCGCGGCGGACGTTGCGGATCGCGACGCGACCCTCCTCGGCGACCCCGTGCACGACCTTGACCATCTCCCGCCGCCGCTCCTCGGTCATCTCCGGGATCTGCAGCCGGATCAGGTTGCCGTCGTTGCTCGGCGTCAAGCCGACGTCGGACTCCTGGATCGCCTTCTCGATCGCCCCCAGCGCCCCCTTGTCGAATGGCGTCACGGTCAGCAGGCGCGCGTCCGAGGCGGAAACGTTGGCCAGCTGCTTGAGCGGCGTCGGGTTGCCGTAGTAGTCGACGACGATCCGGTCGAGCAGGTGCGGGGAGGCGCGGCCGGTGCGCACGGTGGCGAGCTCGCCACGGCTGGACTCGACCGATTTGGCCATCCGCCCTTTGGCGTCCGCAAGCAGTTCGTCGATCAGCTCCACCGGTTCCCGTCCTTCTCAGTCGGCGGGGGAGCTCGAGACCAGCGTCCCCACTTTTTCGCCGGAAACGATCCTATCTATGTTGCTCTCGTCGGCCATGTTGAAGACGTAGATCGGCAGGTCGTTGTCCATGCAGAGGGAGAGCGCGGTCGAGTCCATCACCTTCAGGCCCCGCTCGATCGCCTCGCGGTGGGTGATCGCCGGGATGAAGGTCGCCTCCGGGTTGGTCGCCGGGTCGGAGTCGAAGACCCCCTCCACCCCGTTCTTCGCCATCAGGATCGCGGCGGCGTGGATCTCCAGCGCCCGCAGTGCGGCCGCCGTGTCGGTGGTGAAGAACGGGTTGCCGGTGCCGGCGGCGAAGATCACCACCCGGCCCTTCTCCAGGTGGCGCATCGCGCGCCGACGGATGTAGGGCTCGGCGACCTCCTGGACTTCGATCGCAGACATCACCCGGGTGTGCTGGTCGAGCCGCTCGAGGGCGTCCTGCAGGGTCAGCGCGTTCAGCACCGTCGCCAGCATCCCCATGTAGTCGCCGGTCGCCCGGTCCATCCCGCTCGCCGCCCCGTCGAGGCCGCGGTAGATGTTGCCGGCGCCGACGACGATCGCGACCTCGACCCCGCGGTCGCGGACCGCCGCGACCTGCTTGGCGATCCGGTCGACCTCGGCGGCGTCGGTGCCGAACTCCTGGCGACCCATCAGGGCCTCGCCGGAGAGCTTCAGCAGTATGCGCCCGAAGCGCGGCTCGGGGGAATCGGTCACTGCGGCGGACTCTATTCGCCCACGCGGAAGTAGGCTAGGCGCGCGACGCGGATGTTCTCACCCGTTTTCGCAGCCATCTCCTGGCGCAGCTCCTCGATCGTCTTGCCCTCGTGTTTCTCGGCGTTGACGTGGGTCTGGTCGAGCAGCGCGACTTCGGCGGCCCACTTGTTCAGCTGCCCCTCGACGATTTTCTCGACGACGTTGTCGGGCTTGCCTTCTTCGCGCGCCTTCTCCTCGAAGACCTTCCGTTCGGCCTCGCGCTCCTCCTCGGGAATTTCCTCGGTGGTGACGTACTGCGGCGCGGTCGCCGCCGCGTGCAGGGCCACCTGGTAGGCGAAGACCTTGAACTCCTCGTTGCGGGCGACGAAGTCGGTCTCGCACTGGACTTCGACCATCGCCCCGACCTTGTCGTTGGCGTGGATATAGGAGGCCACCACGCCCTCGTTGGTGCCGCGGCCTTCGCGCTTGGCGGCGGAGGCCTGGCCCTTTACGCGCAGCAACTCGACCGCGCGCTCGACGTCGCCGTCGGCCTCGACCAGCGCCGATTTCGCGTCCATCATCGCCGCCCCGGTTCGATCCCGGAGCGCCTTCACGTCAGCAGCAGTAACGCTCATTTCGCCTCCTCAACTTTCTCCTCAGCGGGAGCCTCCTCAGCGGCCGGAGCCTCCTCCTTAACGGCCGGCTCCTCCTGCCCCGCCGGAGCTGCCGCCTCCGCGGCCGGAGCCTCAGCCTTATCCGACTCTGCCGCGGGTGGCGTCGTAGGGGGGACCCCCTGCTGCTCTGCAGCTGGGGGTGGGTCCCCTGCGGCGACAGGACCCGCGGCCTGAGGCCCCTGTCCCTGAGCCTGTTTCGCCTGTGCCTGCTGCTGCTGCTGCGATTTCGGCGGCTGCCCCTGAACCTGCTGCGCTTTCTGCTGCGCCGCAGCCGTGGCCTGAGCCGCTTTCTCGGCCTCGGCGGCAGCTTTTTTCGCTTCCTCGGCTTCGACGCGGGCTTTCTCTTCTTCCTCGCGTTTTTTCCGCTCTTCCTCGTCCTTTTTGCGCCGCTCCATCTCTTCGGCGATGCGCTTCTCCTCCTGCACGCGCCAGGAGCTGGAGCCCTCCTCGACGGCGCCTCCGATCGTGCCGATGATCAGCTGGCAGGAGCGGATCGCGTCGTCGTTGCCGGGGATCACGTAGTCGACCGGCGTCGGGTCGCAGTTGGTGTCGACCAGGCCGATGATCGGGATCCGCAGGCGGGCCGCCTCGTTGACCGCGATCTCCTCGGTTTTCAGGTCGGCGACGAAGACCGCGTCGGGCAGCCGGTCCATGTCGCGGACGCCGCCGAGGTTGAACTCGAGCTTGGCGAGTTCGGCCTCCATCCCCATCCGCTCCTTGGTCGGCAGGAGGTCGAGTTTGCCGTCCTCTTTCCAGCCGTTGAGCTCGTGGAGGCGGCCGATCCGGCCCGACATCGTGTTGAAGTTGGTCAGCAGCCCGCCGAGCCAGCGCTTGTTGACGTAGGGCATCTTGCAGCGGTCGGCCCATTCCTGGACCGTGTCGCGGGCCTGCTTCTTGGTGCCGACGAAGAGCACGGTGCCGCCGCCGCTGGCGAGCTCGCCGGCGAAGCGGCGCGCGTTCTCCAGCAGCGCCTCGGTCTGCAGCAGGTCGATGATGTGGATCCCGTCCAGCTCGCCGAAGATGAAGCGGCGCATGTTCGGGTTCCAGCGGCGGGTCTGGTGGCCGAAGTGGACTCCGGCCTCGAGCAGCTCTTTGAGTTCTGCCTGTGGCATGGATGTATCTCCTTAAATTGGCGAAGCGCCCCACTCCGCTAACCGGGACCTGGTCGGTGACCAGGCAGGATCCGGGCTCGCAATGAGCGGGGGTTGGTTTGGACCGTCAATTGTAGAGCGGAGCGACTACTCGGCGTGGGCCGCCTCCAGCGCCGCCGCCAGGTCCCCGGGCAGGGGCGAGCTGAAGCCGAGGCGCTCGCCGCTGCGAGGGTGCTGGAAGGAGAGGCGGTGGGCGTGGAGGAACTGCCGGGAGAGGCCGTAGCGGTCGGCGCCGCCGTAGGTGGTGTCGCCGGTCAGCGGGTGGCCGATGGCGGCGAAGTGGGCGCGGATCTGGTGGGTGCGGCCGGTCTCCAGCCGCGCCTCCAGGTAGGTCTCCCGCGGCAGCAGCTCCAGCACCGTGAAGTGGGTCCGCGCCTGCCGCGAGGCCGCCCCGGAGACCGCCATCCGGTGCCGCTGCCGGGCGGCGCGGCCGATCGGGGCGTCGATCGTCCCGGTGCGGGAGGCGAGCCGGCCGCCGGCCAGCGCCAGGTAGACCCGCTCGACCTCGCGCTCGCGAACCTGCTCCTGCAGCGCCGCGTGGGTCTCGTCGTCGCGGGCGACGACGAGCAGGCCGCTGGTGCCCTTGTCGAGCCGGTGGACGATCCCCGGCCGCTCGGGGTCACCCCCGCCCCCGAGGATCTCGGCCAGCTCGTCGACCAGGGTGGGCCCGCGGTGCGATGGCGCCGGATGGACGACGAGCCCGGCGGGCTTGTCGACCACCGCCAGCCACTCGTCGAGGTGGACGACGCGCAGCTCCGGCTCAGCCACCCTCGGCTCCGGACTCGACATCGCGCAGGTAGATCAGGACCATCAACACGACGCCGGCGGTGATCGCGACGTCGGCGAGGTTGAAGGGCGGCCAGGAGCCGACGTCGATGAAGTCGGTGACCGCGTCGGAGGTGACGCGGTCGATCAGGTTGCCGATCGCCCCTCCCCCCAGGAGCCCCGCCGCGACCCACATCCCCCGCCGCTGCGGGTCGCGGGCGAAGAGGTAGCCGATCAGCGCCAGCGCCGCCGCGGTGACGAGGATGAGCCCGACACCGGCCCCCCCGGCGAGCCCGAAGGCGACGCCGGTGTTGTGGGCGAGGGTCAGCTTCAACGGCCCGAGCACGTCGACCTCTTCGCCCGGGAAGATCGTGGCCTCGACCCGGGCCTTGGCCGCCTGGTCGGCGGCCACGACCACGGCGCAGAGGATGCCGGCCAGGGCCCAGGCGCGAGCGGCGGCGCTCACCCGGCGATCAAGTTGACGAGCAGCTTGCGGGCGACGAAGAGGAGCAGCAGCCCGATCGCCGGGCTGAGGTCGAGCCCAAAGCCGCCCCCGCCCCCGATCGGCGGGATCAGGCGGCGGAAGAAGTTGAGGTAGGGGTCGGTGACCTCCTGGGCGAAGTCGAGGACCGCGCGGAGGTAGGGGTTGTAGGGCATGCGCGGGACGAAGGAGGCGACGATCCTGATGAAGATCAGGATGATGTAGACGATGACCAGCGCGCCGACGTAGTCGGCGAGGTCTGCGCGGGTCAGGGCCAGTGCCATCAGCCCCGCATCCTCTCCAGCGAGGCCTCGACGGCCGCCGCGAACGCGGCCCGGGCGCCTTCGCGATCGAGCGCCTGCAGGCCAGCTTCGGTGGCGCCGCCGGGAGAGGCGACGGCCTTTCGGACCTCGGCTGGGTCGCGGCGCCGCAGCAGCTCGGCGGTGCCCAACGCGGTGTCGGCGACCAGCTCCCGGGCCAGGTCGGGGTCGAGCCCGTCCCTGGCGCCGGCCTCGGCGATCGCCTCGGCCACCAGCGCGAAGTAGGCGGGCGAGCAGCCCATCACCGCGGTCGCCGCGTCGAAGTCCTGCTCGGCGATCTCGACCATCCGCCCGAGCACGGCGAGTTTCCCCCAGCCGCGGTCGCTCGCCGAGCCCGCCGCGCAGAGGACCCCTTTACGGACTTCGACGGCGACGTTGGGCATCACCCGCAGGACGTGCTCGGCAGCGGGCAGGGCCGCGCTCAGCCGCTCCAGGGGGGTGATCGCAAGCACCGAAACGATCTCCTTCGCCTCACCCAGCTGCGGCGCCACCTCCTCGAGCCGGTTCGGCTTCACCGCCAGCACCACGAGGTCGGCTCGCCGCCCGATCTCCTCGTTGGAGACCGCCTCGCCGCCCAGAGTCTTGGCCAGCTCCTTGGCGCGACCCGAGCCGCTGTCAGAGAACAAAGTCCGCTCGAACTCACCGACCCAGCCGCGAGCCATCGCCGCAGCCATGCTGCCCGAGCCAACAAATCCAACGATCATGAGCGCAGCCTATCCAGCGGTCATGGCCGCCTACGACACGCTAGGACTGGTTGAAGAAGCCCTTGTCGATCAGCCTCGCCTTTTCCTCGGCGGAGACGTCGACGTTGCGCGGCGTCAGCAGGAACATCTTCTCGGCGATCCGCTGCATGCCGCCGTCGAGTGCGTAGGTGAGGCCGGAGCAGAAGTCGATCATCCGCTTCGAGAGCTCGTGATCGGCGGTCTGCAGGTTGAGGATGACCGGCACCTGGCGTTTGAACTGGTCGGCGACCTGCTGGGCGTCGTTGAAGTTGCGCGGGATCACGAGGTGGACCTGGAGGTCGCCCCCGTCGCCGCCGTTGTCCACCGGGCGCAGCGTCCGGGTGCGGCTAGCGGCGATCGGCTCGTCGTCGGCGAAGATGTCGTCGATCTCGTCGCGGCGCGGGCGGCGTGAGGTCGGTAGGCGGCGCACCGAGGACCCTTCGCCGCGTTCGCGGCGCCCTTCGAAGACCTCCTCGGTCCCGGTCTCGGGTTCGAAGTCTTCCTCGTATTCGGGGCCGTAGTCGTGGTCCTCGGCCAAGCCGAAGTAGACCAGCGCTCTATGCCAAGTGTCTTTCAGAGCCATATGCGGCGTGATTCGGCCTCAGGTGGCCGACTCCTTTACGAATTATTCCCAGATTTCAGGCGAAATCACACAAACAGGGCGTGGCCCAGCCGGATGATCGTCGCCCCCTCCTCGGCCGCGACCCGCCAATCCTGCGAGGTTCCCATCGACAGCCGCGCCAGGCCGTTCGCCGCGGCGAGCTCGGCGAGGCGGGCGAAATAGGGCCGCGAGGCCTCGGGATCGGGGTTGAACGGCGGCATCGTCATCAGCCCGGCGACGGTAACCGGACAGCGCTCGACGAAGGCCGCCAGCGCCTCCGGCTCGACCCCGCCCTTGCCCTCCTCGCCGGAGACGTTGACCTCGACCAGGACCTCGGTCTCCGGTCCGGCGTGCTTGCCGAGCTGGTCGAGCGCCGAATCGGTCGCGACCGAGTGGATCAGCCGGCAGAGCGGCAGCACCTGCTTGACCTTGCGGCTCTGCAGGTTGCCGATGAAGTCCCAGGTGAAGGCGTCGCCCCAGCGCTCGTGCTTGGCGGCGAGGTCCTGCTGGCGGTTCTCGCCGACCAGTCTGACGCCGGCCTCGGCAAGCTTGCCCATCTCCTCGAGCGGCACGTACTTGGTGGCGACCAGGACCTCGACCCCTGCCGGGACCGCCGCCTCCACCTCCCCCAGCCGGGATGCCACCCGGGCGGCGTCGATGTCGTGGATCAGCTCCGCCATCTATCCCGCCTCGACCCAGCCGACCCCGCCCTGGCGGCCGGTGCACCCTTCGTCCCGGCGGTGGGAGAAGAAGAGCTCAGCCTCGCAGCTGGTGCAGAGGCCGGCCGACTCGACCCGCGCGACCCCCGCCGCGGCGAGCTGCCGCCGCGCCACCTCTGCCAGGTCGAGCATCCGCCCCTTGGCGACGCCCTCGCCGAGGGGCGCGAAGCTCTCCAGGACCTCGTCTCCCACCTCGTAGCAGCAGGGACCGATCCCGGGCCCGATCGCCGCCGAGGTCGCCGCCACGGCCTCCGCGCCCGCGGCGAGGATGCCGCCGGCGAGCCCGCGCCAGCCGGCGTGCAGCATCGCCATCCCCTTCGGCCCGGCGATGGCGACCGGCAGGCAGTCGGCGGTGAAGACCAGCGCCGCCGTCCCCGCCTCGCGGAGGACGTGGCCGTCGGCCTCCTCCACCACCCCTCCCCCGCGGGGCTGCTCGAGCAGGCGGGTGCCGTGGACCTGGCGGGCGAAGGCGACCTGCTCGGGCGCGAAGCCGAGGGCCGCGGCCAGCCGGCGGCGGTTCTCGCCGACCGCCTCGCCGTCGTCGGCGGTGAGCAGCCCAAGGTTGAGGGTGTCGTACGGCGGCGCGCTGACGCCGCCCAGCCGGGTCGAGAAGGCTGCGCTGGCGCCGTCGAGGTCGGCCTGCAGCCAGCGGATCCCGTTGCTCTCACGCCACTCCACGTGCCGCCTCCAGCGCCGCGGCGAGCTCCTGCTCGCGGCCCGCGATCTCGCCTTCCAGGCGCTTACTCTTCGCCGCCCGCAGCCCCCGCCCCACCGCCGGTCCCTCCGGAACCCCGGCCGCGATCAGGTCGCCGCCGTCGATCTCCAGCTCGACCTTGCTCCAGACGGCCAGGTACCGGTCCAGCCAAGTCGCCCCGAGCGCCCGGCCGAGGATCAACTCGACCGGATCGCGCCGCTCGGCTACCTCGACCCCCTCGCCGGGCAGAGGCGACGGCATCGAGGCGAGAACCCGCTCCGCCCCCTCGGGCCCCAGCGCCGCCGCGATCAGCGCCTGCTCACGCGGAACGAGCTCGGCCCAGTGCGGCTCTTTCAGCAGCTCCTCCACCGCCCGCATCAGCTCGACCCCCCCCTCGCGCAGGTCGATCAGCCCCCAGCCGGCGAGCAGGCCCAAGCCGACCCGTCCGGTCGGTTCGGCGGCGAGGCGCTCCAGCTCGGCCCGGCGGCGGTCGGCGGAGACGGTCGCGAGGTCGGCACTGCGCAGCAGCTCGTAGGTCCCGGGCTCGAGGGCGAAGCCGAACCGCGACCCGTAGCGGGCGGCGCGGATCGCTCTCGTCGGGTCGTCCTCGAAGGAGCGGTCGTGCAGGACCCGCAGCAGGCCCGCCTCGAGATCCTCGCGGCCGCCGAAAGGATCGATCAGCCGCGGCTCTCCGGCCAGTGGGATCGCCAGGGCGTTGATCGTGAAGTCGCGGCGACCGAGATCTACCTCGACGGTCTCGGCAGGGGCGACGACCGGCAGGGCGCCGGGCGCCGGGTAGGTCTCGGTCCGGGCCGAGGCGATGTCGATCTCGTGGCCTCCGACCTCGACCTTGACCGTGCCGAAGCGCTCGTGCTCGGCGGCGGCCCCGCCGAGCCGGGCGGCGAGCGCGGCCGCGTCGCCCTCGACGACCAGGTCGACGTCGGCCCGCGGATGGCCGAGCAGCAGGTCGCGCACCGCGCCGCCAACCAGGTAGACGGGCTCCCGCGCCGCCTCGCGGACAAGGTCGAGCTCGGGGTGGGCGTGGTGCAGCGCTGCGGCCAGGTCCTCGACGGGCATCAGCGGCCTACGATGAACGCTCGCGCGGATGCCCGCTCAGAGCCGAACCGCGATCCCGTCGGCCGCCATCCGCTCCTTCGCCTCGCGGACGCTGTGATGGCCGTAGTGGAAGATCGAGGCGCAGAGGACGGCGTCGGCGCCGCCGCCCGTGATCGCCTCGCTCAGGTGCGAGAGCTCGCCGGCGCCGCCGGAGGCGATCACCGGCACGCTGACCGCCCCGGCCACGGCGCGGGTCAGCTCGATGTCGTAGCCGTCGTTGGTCCCGTCGCGGTCCATGCTGGTCAGCAGCACCTCCCCCGCCCCGCGCTCGACCGCCTCCTCGGCCCAGGCGACCGCCTCACGCCCCTCGACCCGCTTGCGGCCGCCGTTGACGTAGACCCCCCAGCCGTCCTCCTCGCGCTTGGCGTCGATCGCGATCACCACGCACTGAGCGCCGAAGTGGTCGGCGAGCTCGCCCAGCAGCTCGGGGCGCGCCAGCGCCGCCGAGTTGACCGAGACCTTGTCGGCACCGGCGTCGAGCACCGCCTGGGCGTCCTCGACAGAGCGGATCCCGCCGCCGATCGTGAAGGGGATGAAGACGTTGTCGGCGGTCCGCCGCGCCAGCTCGACGATCGTCTCCCGCTGTTCGTGGGAGGCGGTGATGTCGAGGAAGACCAGCTCGTCGGCCCCCTCGGCGTCGTAGCGCTCGGCCAGCTCCACGGGGTCCCCCGCGTCGCGCAGACCGACGAAGTTGGTGCCCTTGACGACGCGACCGGCGTTGACGTCGAGGCAGGGGATGACGCGCTTCAGCGACATGGCCTCAGGTTAGGGCGGCGATGCCCTCGGCGACGGTGAACTTGCGCTCGTAGAGGGCGCGGCCGACGATGGCGCCTTCGATGTTGGGGGCGCTCTCGCGGGCCAGCTGTTTCAGATGCGGAAGGTCGCCGACGCCGCCCGAGGCGATGACCTGGGCCGAGGTCGCCGCGGCGATCCCGTTCAGCTGGTCGACCGCCGGGCCCTCCATGGTGCCGTCGACCTCGATCGCAGTGCAGAGGAAGCGCCGGGCGCCGCGCGCGCTGAGGTCGGCGACGGCGGCGGGCGCCTCGACGTCGCTGGTCTCGGTCCAGCCGGAGAGGGAGACCTTGCCGCCGCGAGTGTCGACCGAGACGACGACCGCCTCGCCGTGCGCCGCCAGCGCCTCTTCGAGGAAGCGCGGATCGCGCAGCGCCGCGGTGCCGATCACCACGCGCGCCGCGCCGGCATCGAGGACCGCGGCCACCGAGCCCGCGTCCCGCAGCCCGCCACCGACCTGGATCGGGCAATCGACCGCAGCGGCGATCCGGCGGACGGCCTCGAGGTTCTGCGGCTCCCCCGCCTTCGCCCCGTCGAGGTCGACAACATGAAGGAACTCGGCGCCTTCGTCCGCCCAGCGCTTCGCCGCGTCGACCGGGTCAGCGTCGTAGACAGTCTCCTGCGCGTAGTCGCCCTGCAGCAGGCGCACGGCCTGGCCGCCGCGGATGTCGATCGCCGGATAGAGGATCACGGGTCCGGACGGCCGGTCAGGCGGCCGCGGGTGTCTTGGCGCAGATGCCGGCGAAGTTCGAGAGCAGGCGCAGACCCGCCGCGCTCGACTTCTCCGGGTGGAACTGGACGCCGTAGACGTTGTCCCGCTGGGCGGCGCAGGCGAAGCGGCTGCCGTACTCGGCGCTGCCGAGCAGGTCGCCGGCGTCGGGCCGCGGCGCGAAGGAGTGGACGAAGTAGAAGGGCGTCCCGGAAGGAATCCCCTCGACAAGGGGCGACTCGCGCTCCCACTCGACCGGCGACCAGCCGATGTGCGGGACCTTCAGGCCCTCGGCCTCCAGCGCCGCCACCGGGCCGGGCAGCATCCCCAGCCCTGCGGAGCCGCCGAACTCAGTGGTCGAGTCGAAGAGCAGCTGCAGGCCGAGGCAGATGCCGAGGATCGGCACCCCGGAATCGCGGCGCTCGGCGATCAGCTCGCCCAGGCCGAGCTCGCCGATCCGCTCCATCGCCCGCGGCATCGCCCCGACCCCTGGGAGGATCACGCCGTCGGCAGCGCGGACCGTCTCCGGGTCGCGGCTGATCGTCGCCGTGACGCCGACGTGCTCGAGCGCCTTCTCGGCCGAGCGCAGGTTGCCCATCCCGTAGTCGAGGATCGCGATCCGGGCGCTCATTCGCTCAGCGTTCCCTTGGTCGAGGGCACGCCGCTCTCCTCGGGGTCGATCGAGACGGCGACCCGCAGGGCGCGGGCGAAGGCCTTGAACGCGGCCTCGATCATGTGGTGGGCGTTGGTCCCCGAGCGGACCCAGATGTGCAGGGTCAGCTTGGCGCTGTTGGCGACGGCGCGGAAGAACTCCTCGGCCAGCTCGCTGTCGAAGCCGGCGATCGAGACGACCGGCAGGTCGGCGGCGAAGTCGCAGTAGGGGCGGCCGGAGATGTCGATCGCGCACTCGGCCAGGGACTCGTCCATCGGCACCAGGGCCGAGCCGTAGCGGCGGATGCCGGCGCGGTCGCCGAGCGCCTCGTCGAGCGCCTGTCCGAAGACGATGCCGACGTCCTCGACCGTGTGGTGGGCGCCGGTCTCGAGGTCGCCGTTGGCCTCGACCTTCAGCCCCAGGCGGCCGTGGCGCGCCAGCAGGTCGAGCATGTGGTCGAGGAAGCCGACGCCGGTCTCGGCGCTCGCCTCCCCACCGTCGAGGTCGAGTGAGAGCCGGATCTGCGTCTCGGCGGTCTCGCGCTGCTTTTCGGACGTGCGGCTCATGACTTGCTCCTAATCATCGCGGACTCGCCGTGGACGGGGAAACCCTCGGCGCTTGCCAGGGCGTCGACGTGCGGCGCCAGCTCGGCCGCGGCGCCGTCGATCTCGACGTTGGAGATGCGCCGGCGGAAGGCGCCGGGGCCGAGCGGGCCGGCGTAGCGGCCGGCGCCGCCGGTCGGCAGGACGTGGTTGGAGCCGGCCAGGTAGTCGCCGAAGGCGGTCGCCCCGCAGCGGCCGACGAAGACGCAGCCGGCGGTACTGACGCGGTCGGCGAGCAGCGCGGCGTCGGTCTCCAGCAGCTCCAGGTGCTCGGGCGCGTAGGCGTTCGCAAGCTCGATCGCCGCCTCGGCCTCGGCGACCCGCACCAGCGCCAGCGGTGCATCGGCGACGCTCGGGCGCGAAGCGGCGGCGGCTTCGGCCGCCTCGGCGATCGCCTCCAGCACCCGTTCCTCCACCGCGACGGCGACGAGCGGGCTTTCCGGTCCGTGCTCGGCCTGCGCGCAGAGGTCGAGCGCCGCCCACTCGGGGTCGGTGTCGTGCCCGGCGACCAGCATCAGCTCAGAAGGCCCGGCCAACGAGTCGATCCCGACGGTGCCGTAGACGGCGCGCTTGGCCTCGCGGACCCAGGCGTTGCCCGGGCCGGCGATCACGTCGACCGGGTCGATCGTCTCGGTCCCGTGGGCAAGGGCGAAGATCGCCTGCGCCCCGCCCATCGCGTAGATCTCCTCGATCCCGCAGAGCGCCGCGGCGGCGAGCACCAGCGGGTTCAGACGGCCGTCGGGGCCGGGCGGCGAGGAGAGCGCTATGCGCTCGACGCCGGCGACCTGGGCCGGGATCGCGCACATCAGGACCGACGACGGGTAGGCGGCGCGGCCGCCCGGGGCGTAGACACCGGCGGCGCCGACCGGGACTTCGCGCAGCTTCACGCTCTGGCCGGCGGGCAGCTCGACGGTCCGCTCCTCGCCGATCTGGGCTTCGGCGACCAGACGGACGTTGGCCTCGGCGGCCTCCAGCGCCGCCCGCAGCTCGGGCTCGAGGACCGCCAGTGCCGCGGCGGCCTCGGCGGGGTCGACCCGGAGCGAATCGAGCGAGGCGCCGGGGGCGTCGAAGCGCGCGGTCAGCCGCAGGACCGCGGCGTCGCCCTCGGCGCGGACCTCGCGCTCGATCGGCCCGACGTCCACCACGGGCGCGGACTCGACGGCCCAGGAGCGCAGCGCGGCAGCGGTCTCAGCCGCCCCCTCCCACTCGAACCGGCGGGCCCTCACCGGCTCGCCTCCCTCAGCTTCGTGGTCAGCTCGTCGATCTCGGCGGCGCGCAGTTTGTGGGCGACCCGGTTGGCGACGAAGCGGGCGGTGCACTCGACGATCTCCTCGCGCACCTCGAGTTCGTTCTCCTCCAGGGTGCGGCCGGTGGCGACGAGGTCGACGATCCCGTCGGCGAGGCCGACCAGCGGCGCCAGCTCGACCGAGCCCTTGACTTCGACCATTTCGACCTGCCGACCGGTCGACTCGAAATAGCTCCCGGCGATCCGCGGGTACTTGGTCGCGATCCGCATCATCCCCAGCCGCCGCTGCGCTTCGGCCAGGCGGTCGTTGCCGGTCTGGGCCGCAAGGACCATCCGGCAGCGGCCGAAGCCGAGGTCGAGCAGCTCGAAGACGGCCCGGTCGGCCTGCTCCAGCAGCACGTCCTTGCCGGTGACGCCGACGTCGGCGGCGCCGCTCTCCACGTAGGTGGGCACGTCGGAGGGCCGCATCGTCACCAGCACCACCCCCGAGGCCTCGAAGATCAGCGAGCGCGAGTCGCCGCGCAGCTCGGCGGTGTCGATCCCGGCGCCGTCGAGGACGTCGAGCGTTTCGGTGAACAGGGCGCCGCGGGGCACGGCGATCTTCAGCGGCGCGTCAGCCACGGCGCGCCTCCTCCATCTGGGCCGTGTGGACGCGCTCCAGGTAGAGCGCGAAGCCGGCGGCGGAGAGATCGATCCCGAAGCGCTCCATCAGCCCGTCGTAGCGGCCCCCGCCGCCGAGGACGCGCCCCAGCGCCGGGTCGTAGACCTCGAGGATCGCGCCGCTGTAGTAGCCGAGGTCGCGCAGCAGGCCGAGGTCGATCTGGACCCGCTCGGCGGCCCCTCCTCGCTCCAGCGCCTCGTAGGTCTCGCTGATCCGGGCGATCGCTCCCTCGATCGCGGCGCCGCCGAGGCTGCGCGCCTCATCGAGCACCTCGCTGCCGCCGCGCAGCTGGGTCAGCGCCACGCAGGCCGCAACCCGCTCGGCGCCGATCCCGGCCTCGGAGAGCTTGGCCTCGAGCGCGACCAGGTCGTGCGCGGCGAGGCTCTCGAGCACCGAGTCCCGCGCCTCGCCCTCGACTCCCAGCTCCTCGAGCAGCTGGCGGTAGAGGTCGGCGTCGCCGAGGCCGATCACGGCGCGGTCGAGCCCGGCGGCGTCGAGCGCCGCCTCGAGCACCTCGATCACCTCGACCGTGCCCTCGGCGGGCGAGGCCCCGATCAGCTCGACTCCGGCGTGGACCATCTCCCGCATCTGGCCGCTCTGCGGCCGCACCTCGCGGTAGGTCCCCGCCATGTAACAGAGCCGGTAGGGCGGCTTTTGCGTGTTCGCGTACCGACTCGCGACCAGGCGGGCAATCGGAACCGTCATTTCCGAGCGCAGCGCCAGCAGCCCGCCACTCTCGTCGAAGAAGCGGTAGGCGGAGCCGGCGGCGCGACCGCCACCCTGGGCCAAGACCTCGTCGTACTCGATCGCCGGCGTCGCGACCTCGCCGTAGCCGCGCGCCTCGAAGACCTCGATCAGGGCCTGTTTGAGCTTGCGCAGCTCGCGCATCTCGTCGGGCAGCACATCTCGCGTTCCGGGCGGAATCGGGTGAATCATCGGCCTGACCTTACGCGGGCGGTCGAGATTCCCCTGCTAAGCGGGGATCTCCGCAGAAACCCGTTCGATCTGGGCGCCGAGCCCGCGCAGGCGCTCGTCGATCTGCTCGTAGCCGCGATCGATCTGGCGGATGTTGCCGATCTCCGAAGTGCCCTCGGCCGCGCAGGCGGCGATGAGCATCGCCATCCCAGCGCGGATGTCGGGGCTCTCGACGCGCTCGCCATGAAGCCGGCTCGGACCGCTGACGATCGCCCTGTGGGGATCGCACAGCGTGATCCGAGCGCCCATCGCGACCAGCTTGTCGACGAAGAACAACCGGTTCTCGAACATCTTCTCGAAGATCAGGACCTCTCCCTCGGCCTGGGTGGCGAGGGCGAGGGCGATCGAGGTCAGGTCGGCGGGGAAGGCCGGCCAGGGCCCGTCCTCGATCTTCGGGATCGCGTCGCCGAGGTCGGACTCGACCCGCAGCTTCTGCCCGGCGGGGACCAGCATGTCGTTGCCGTCGCACTCGGTGCGCAGGCCGAGGCGCTTGAACTGGCGCCGGATGTTGGTCAGGTCGCCCGGCTCGACGTCGCGAATCCGCAGCTCGCCGCCGGTGGCGGCCGCGAGCGCCATGAAGCTCCCGACCTCGATGTGGTCGGCGGAGATCGTGTGCTCGGCGCCGCCGAGGCTCTCGGCGCCGTTGACGGTCATCACGTTGGAGCCGATCCCGTCGACCCGCGCCCCCATCTTCGTCAGCAGGCGCGCCAGGTCCTGGACGTGCGGCTCGGAAGCGGAATTGGAGATCTCGGTCGGGCCCGGGCAGAGCGCCGCCGCCATCAGGGCGTTCTCGGTCCCCATCACCGAGGGCTCGTCCATGAAGATCTCGCAGGCGCTCAGACCGCCGGGGGCCGAGAGCTCGATCCAGCGACTGCCGTCGACGCGGGCGCCGAGGTCCTTGAAGGCGTCGAGGTGGGCGTCGAGCCGGCGGCGGCCGATGAAGTCGCCGCCCGGCGGCGGCATCCGCGCCTCGCCGAAGCGGGCGAGCAGCGGGCCCGCGAGCAGGAACGAGGCCCGGATGCGACCCGAGAGCTCCTCGTCGACGTCGCCGCCGGCGACGTCGCGGGCGCAGAGCCGGACGCTGTTGTCGGCGACCCAGGCGACCTCGACCCCGAGCTGCTCCAAGAGCGCGATCTGGGCTTCGGTGTCGCGGATCCGCGGCACCCGGTGCAGCAGCACCTCCTCCTCCGTAAGCAGGCAGGCGGCGAGGATCGGCAGGGCCGCGTTCTTGTTGCCGGCGACGGTCAGCTCCCCGGAGAGGGGAACGCCGCCCTGGATGACGAACTTCTCCATCGTTCCGGCTAGGGTAACGACCGCCATGGGGAGGCGGCTGAAGATAGGCATCGGGGTGGTCGTGGCGCTGGTCGCGCTGCTCCTCGTCAACGCCCTCGTCACCGATGGCGAAACCGAGGGCGCCTCGATCACCGAACCCGGCGGGCGGATCTTCAAGCTCCCCGACGGCGACCTGCAGGTGGCCGAACACGGACCGCGCGACGGCTCGCCGATCGTCCTCATCCACTGCTTCAGCTGCGCGATGAACTGGTGGGACGGCATGGTGCCGCTGCTCGACCGCGACCACCGGGTGATCACCGTCGACCTCCTCGGCCACGGCGGCTCGGAAAAGCCCGGCTCGGGCTACACGCCGCCGAACCAGGCAAAGGTCGTCGGCGAGGCACTCGAGCGCCTCGGAGTGCGGGACGCGACCGTGGTCGGGCACTCGCTCGGAGGGTCGGTCACCGTCGCCCTCTCCGAGCAGGACCCGCAGCTGGTCGGCCGGGCGGTGGTCATCGACATGCCGCCCGACAACTCCTACGGGGACCTCGGCTTCATCGCCGGGCTGGCCTTCCAGCCGGTGATCGGGCCGGCCCTGTGGCGGATCAAGCCCGACTTCTCGGTCCGCAAGGGCCTCGAGGTCGCGTTCGCCCCCGGATACGACGTCCCCGACGCCTTCGTCGAGAACGTGAAGCGGATGACCTACACCTCCTACGACGAATCGCCCAGCGGCGTCGACGACTTCCTCGACGAAGAGCCGCTCGACCAGCGCATGGCGGCGACCGGCAAGCCGCTGATGGTCCTGATGGGCGCCGAGGAGCAGATCGTCGACGACCCCCAGCGGGCCCTCGACCAGTACAAGAGCGACAACCCGGGCACGGAGACCCACCTGATCCCGGAAGCCGGCCACTCGCCCAACGTCGAGCGCCCCGCGCTGACCGCAAAGCTAGTCCGCCGCTTCGCCGAAGGACCATGACTTTGGCTTTCCAGAGCCATTTCCAGCCCCTCCCTGCAACCCCCGTTGCAGAAACCCGGTAGCGTCCGGAGCCCCCCGTACCTTACGAACTCATGTTCGATTCAAAGACCAACATCACCCACCGGCTGACCGACGCCGCCGACCTTCTAATCGACTTCGCAACCCTTGGCGAGTACGGGCTGGAGCCCGTTGGGAGCACTCGCCAGGGTTGCGCAGACCGTTCCACCCCAGCCCCCACTACGAGAGCAAGAGTTCGCAGCGAGCACTGCAACCTCCTCGAGGAATCAGGGTTGTTCCGCGGTCCGCGCCAGGGATTGGCGCGATCGCGAGGCGCCTGAGAGGCAAGCAGTACGTTCTCGGCGGGCGGCGCCGCGTAGCAGCGCTACGCAAGCCGACCGACGAGGGCGTAATGCGCCGCCTATCGGGCGCCGCAGCCCGCGCCAATCCCTGGCGCGGACCGCAATAAGAAAGGACCGGCGGCGACCTACTCTCCCAGGGGGTTGCCCCCCAAGTACCATCGGCGCAGAGTGGCTTAACTGCTCTGTTCGGAATGGGAAGAGGTGTTTCCCACTCGCTATGCGCCACCGGAATTTTGCGAGACGCAACGCCCGGTGGAGCTTGAAAACCGCACAAAGCCAAAAGGGTAAAAATATCCGTCAAGCCCTCGACCCATTAGTACCGGTCAGCTACGCACATTGCTGCGCTTCCACCGCCGGCCTATCAACCTGGTGGTCTACCAGGGGTCTTACTCCCTCAAGGGGATGGGAGAGCTCATCTCGAGGACGGCTTCCCGCTTAGATGCTTTCAGCGGTTATCCGTTCCGTGCGTAGCTAATCTGCGATGCCCTTGGCAGGACAACAGATACACCAGAGGCACGTTCATCCCGGTCCTCTCGTACTAGGGATGACTCCTCTCAACTCTCCAACGCCCACAGCAGATAGGGACCGAACTGTCTCACGACGTTCTGAACCCAGCTCGCGTACCGCTTTAATGGGCGAACAGCCCAACCCTTGGGACCTACTCCAGCCCCAGGATGCGACGAGCCGACATCGAGGTGCCAAACCGGTTCGTCGATGTGGACTCTTGGAACCGATAAGCCTGTTATCCCCGGAGTACCTTTTATCCGTTGAGCGACGGCGCTTCCACTTGC
>DASSYI010000075.1:0-10100 GCA_035703365.1 Solirubrobacterales bacterium | reverse complement strand
GCGCGACGTTGTCGGCGAGCTTGCCGAGCGTTACCGAGCCGTCGCCGAGCTTGGCGGTCGTCACGGCCCCGTTGTTGAGCTTGTTCGTCGTCACGACGCCGTTTTTGATCTTCGAGGCGATCACGGCGCCGTCGGAGAGCTTGGCGGTGGTGATGATCCCGTTGCCGAGGTTGCCGGGCAGGACCGCGTTGGCGCCGAGCTTGCCGGCGACGACGGCCTTCGGGGCGATCTTGCCGGCGGTCACAGCGCCGCGTTTGAGTTTCGCGGTGGTGACGGCGTTGCGCTTCAGCTGGTTGGCGCCGACGCTGTTCTTCGGCAGCCCGGCGGCCACCGCGGCGCCGCCGAGGGCGACGAACAGCGCGATCGTCGCGATCACGTTCGAATAGCTGAGCTGGGGGCGGGGGAATCGCATGAAATTGCTCCTCTCGATCGGTTCTGGGGCACTGTTCGCGCCCGCAGCGCTGAAGCCCTGCGTTCCATCGGGCATAATTCCCCAACATGGACCCGGTCGATTTGATTTGGCGGAACGGAGAGTTCCTTCCCTGGGAGGACGCCCAGACCCACGTGCTGAGCCACGGGCTCCACTACGGGACCGGCGTTTTCGAGGGCATCCGCTGCTACGAAACCGCCCGCGGACCAGCGATTTTCCGCCACCAGGACCACCTCGACCGGCTCGAGAAGTCGGCTGAGCTCTACTACCTGGAGCTGCCCTACTCGGCCGAGGAGATCCGCCAGGCGACCCACGAGCTGCTGCGCCGCAACGGGCTCAACAGCGCCTACATCCGGCCGCTCGCCTACCGCGGCTACGGCAGCCTCGGCCTCTACGCCAAAGACGCCCCGATCGACGTGATCATCGCCGCCTTCCCCTGGGGTGCCTACCTCGGCGAGGAGAGCAAGAACGGCGGCATCCGCGCCAAGGTCTCGTCCTGGCGCCGGATCAGCCCCGGCGGCTCGATCCCGCACGCCAAGGCCTCGGGCTCCTACCTCAACTCGATCCTCGCCAAGACCGAGTCGCACAACGCCGGCTACGACGAGGCGATCCTGCTCGACGAACGCGGCTTCGTTTGCGAGGGCTCGGGCGAGAACATCTTCGTCGTCCGCGACGGGGAGATCCTCACCCCGCCGCACGTCGCCTCGATCCTCGACGGGATTAACCGCAAGTCGGTGATCCAGATCGCCCGCGACCTCGGCTACACCGTGGTCGAGCGCGACATCGCCCGCGCCGAGCTCTACCTCGCCGAGGAGGTCTTCCTCACCGGCACCGCGGCCGAGCTCGTGCCGGTCCGCGAGATCGACGACCACCCGCTCGGCCAGCCGGGCGAGGTCACCCGCCACGTGCAGGCCAAGTTCGAAGACGCGCTCACCGGCAAGGCCGAGGAGTACCTGGAGTGGCTCGACTTCGTCGAGGCACCGGCTGCCGAGCCCGAGTCCGGCTCGGAGTCGATCGGGCGAATTACCCCCGCCGCCTAAGCGGCCGGCGCGGCACGCCCGCGCGCGGGGCCTCGGCCCACCCGATCTTCTTCGAATCGAAAGGCAGCAGCAGATGGAACAGGTGAAGCTCTACGACACGACTTTGCGCGACGGGATGGGGGGCCGCGGCATGTCGCTCTCGGTGGGCGAGAAGCTCAAAGTCGCGCAGGCTCTGGACGCGCTCGGCGTCCATTTCATCGAGGCCGGCTTTCCGAGCAGCAACCCGAAGGAAGCCGAGCTCTTCGAGCGGCTCGCCGAGGTCGAACTCGCGAACGCGACGGTCGTCGCCTTCGGCATGACCCGCCGCCGCGACAGCGCAGCCGCCGAGGACGAGGCGCTGAGGGTGCTGACCGGGTCTTTCGCCCCCGCGATCTGCCTCGTCGGCAAGAGCTCGCCGCTGCACGTCGAGAAGGTGATCCGGGTCAGCCGCGAGGAGAACCTGGCGATGATCGCCGACTCGATCGCCTTCTGCCGCGAGCAGGGCAAGCGCCCGTTCTTCGACGCCGAGCACTTCTTCGACGGCTACCGCGAAGACCGCGCGTACGCGCTCGAGTGCGTCTCCGCGGCGGCCGACGCCGGGGCGGAGAACGTCACCCTCTGCGACACCAACGGCGGCAGTCTGCCGAGCTTCGTCGCCGAGGCGACGGCGTCCGTCATCGGCGCCGTCGGCGAGAAGGTCGAGATCGGGATCCACACCCACGACGACGCCGGCTGCGGGGTCGCCAACTCACTGGCGGCGGTGGAAGCCGGAGCCCGCCTCGTCCAAGGCTGCGTCAACGGTTACGGCGAGCGCTGCGGCAACGCCAACCTGGCCTCGATCCTGCCGGCGCTGCAGCTGAAGATGGGCTTCGAGGTGGTCACCGCCGAGCAGCTGGCGAGCCTGACCACGACCGCCCACTACCTCGACGAACTCTGCAACCTCTCCTCCGACCCCGACCGCCCCTACGTCGGTCGCAATGCCTTCGCGCACAAGGCGGGGATGCACGCCGCCGGCGTCGCCGCCGACGCCAGCACCTTCGAGCACATCGACCCGGCTACGGTCGGCAACGAGCGCGACATCGTCGCCTCCGAGCTGGCCGGCAAGGCGACCGTGCGCAGCCAGGCCGAGCACGCCGGGATCGAGCTCGACGACGCGGCCGCGACCCGGGCGATGAAGAGCCTCAAGGAGCGCGAGCACCAGGGGTACCACTACGAGGCCGCCCCGGCCTCCTTCGAGCTGCTGCTTCGCCGCGAGGCCGGTACCTACAAGCCGCTCTTCCGGCTCGAAAGCTTCCGCGTCGTGGTCGAAAAGCACGCCGACGGGAAGGTGACGACCGAGGCGACGATCAAAGTCGAGGTCGATGGCAAGCGCTACTTCCAGGCGGCCGAGGGCAACGGCCCGGTCAACGCCCTGGACAAGGCCCTGCGCACGGCGATCGCCGACCGCTACCCGCACCTCGCCGACATCGAGCTGACCAACTACAAGGTGCGGATCCTCGACGAAGCCCACGGCACCGGCGCGGTCACCCGCGTCCTCCTCGACTCCGCCGACGGCGAGCGGGAGTGGGGGACGACGGGGGTCTCGGAGAACATCATCGAGGCCTCCTGGGAGGCGCTGGTCGACTCGCTGGAGTACGCCTTCCAGTGACCCGCGACAACCAACAGGATCCCGACCAACAGATCCCGCTCGCCAAGCCCGATGTCGGCGCCCGCGAGGAGGAGCTGACCCTGGAGGTGCTGCGCTCCGGGCAGCTCTCGCTGGGGCCGATGGGCGAGCGCTTCGAGCGCGATTTTGCCGCATGGCTCGGGGTGGACGACGCGGTGATGACCTCCAGCGGCACGACCGCGCTGCACCTCGGCGTGCGGATGCTTGGCTGGGGCGAGGGGGACGAGGTGGTGAGCAGCCCGTTCAGCTTCGTCGCCTCGGCCAACTGTCTGCTCTACGAGGGCGCAAAGCCGGTCTTCGCCGACGTCGAGGAGGAGACGCTCGACCTCGACCCGCAGGCGGCCGCCGACGCGGTCGGGGAGCGCACCGTCGGCCTCTTGCCGGTCCACATCTTCGGCTACCCGGCGGCGATGCCCCAGCTGGAGTCGCTGGCCGCCAAGCACGGTCTCGGGATCCTCGAGGACGCCTGCGAGGCCCTTGGCGCGGTCGATTCCGAGGGCCGCAAGGTCGGCGCCCGCGGCAACCTCGCGACCTTCGCCTTCTACGCCAACAAGCAGATGACCACGGGGGAGGGGGGCATGATCGTCCCCCGCGATCCCGACGAGGCCGCCCGGCTGCGCTCCGAGCGCAACCAGGGACGCGCAGTCGACATGGGCTGGCTCGACCACGACCGGCTCGGCTTCAACTACCGCCTCTCCGACCTCGCCGCCGCGCTCGGCGTCGCCCAGGTCGAGAAGCTCGACTCGTTGCTCGAGCGGCGCGCCGGCGTCGCGCGCATGTACTCGGAGCGGCTCGCTGGGATCGAGGGCCTGCGCACGCCGATGCCCTCGCGCGGCGCCGAGCTGCGCAGCTGGTTCGTCTACACCGTCCGCCTGCCGCAGGGAACCGACCGCGACGAGGTCGTCCGCAAGCTCGCCGAGCGCGGCGTCGCCTCCAAGGCCTACCTGCCCTGCATCCACCTCTTCCCGCACCTGCGGGAGCTCGGCTACCGCGAGGGCCAGTTCCCGGTCGCCGAAGCGGCCGCAGCCGACTCGCTGGCGCTGCCGTTCTTCCCGGCGATGGGCGAGGCGCAGGTGGAGCGCGTCTGCCAGGAGCTGGCCGTGGCGCTCGGCCAGCCGCTCTAACGGCATAATCGCCCGCCCATGGGACGCTTCCGCAAAGAGCCGGACCCGCGCTTCTGGCGCCTCAACCGCTCGCTCGCCTTCGACGCCTGGCTGGCGCCGTACGACATCGACCAGTCGAAGGCCCACGCCCGCGGCCTCTGCGGGATCGGGGTCCTGAGCGAGGACGAGCTGGCTCAGATCGAGGCCGGCCTCGACCGCGTCCGCGCCCGAATGGCCGAGCACGGGTTCGAGTTCGAGCCCGCCGACGAGGACATCCACATGGCGATCGAGAGGCTGCTTGGCGAGGAGATCGGCCCGCTGGCCGGCAAGCTTCACACCGGACGCTCGCGCAACGACCAGGTCGCGACCGACGTGGCGATGGTCGTCCAGGCGCACTCGCTGCGGGCGATCGAGCTCTGCGGCGCGGCGATGGAGCGGCTGCTCGCGCAGGCCGAGTCCCACAAGGACTGGACGATGCCCGGCTACACCCACCTGCAGCGGGCTCAGCCGGTCTACCTCGGCCACCACCTGCTCGCCTACTTCTGGATGCTCGCGCGCGACGTGCTGCGCTTCCAGTTCGCCCTCGACAGCGCCAGCGTGATGCCGCTCGGCTCCGGCGCCCTGGCCGGCGTCAACTGGGAGATCGACCGCGACGCGGTCGCCGGCGACCTCGGCTTCGCCCACGTCAGCCACAACTCGATCGACGGCTCCTCCAACCGCGACTTCGTCCTCGACTACCTCGCCGCCGCCTCGACCTGCGCGATGCACCTCTCGCGCCTAGGTTCGGAAATCGTCATCTGGTCGAGCAGCGAGTTCGGCTTCTGCGAGCTCGACGAGTCCTTCTCCTCGGGCTCCTCGATCATGCCGCAGAAGAAGAACCCCGACTCGGCCGAGCTGCTGCGGGCGAAGAGCCCCCGTGTCGCCGCCTCCCACCAGACCCTGCTCGGGGTGATGCACGCGCTGCCGCTCACCTACGGCAAGGACATGCAGGAGGACAAGGAGCCGCTCTTCGACGCGATCGACACGATCGAGTCGCTGCTCGACGCGACCGCCGGGATGCTTGACGGGATCGAGTTCCACCGCGAGCGGATGGAGGCGGCCTCCGGGGACGAGATGCTGGCGGCGACCGAGGTCGCCGACCTGCTGGTCCGCCGCGGCGTTCCCTTCCGCGAGGCGCACGGGATCGTCGGCGGCCTGGTCCGCGACGCGGTCGAGCGCGAAAAGAGCCTCTCCGAACTGACCCCGGAGGAGCTGCGCGAGCGCTCCGAGCACCTCGACGACTCCTATTACGAGGTGCTGCAGCGGAGCAGCTGGCTGGAGTCGAAGCGGATCGCCGGCGGCACCGGCTCGGCGCCGCTCGCGCGCCAGATCGATGAGGCCCGGGAGACGCTCGCCGCGGTCCAGGCCCGCGTGCAAGAGGAGCGCGCCTGAAGCGCCTCGAGCGGGATTTTTTCGACCGCTCGGTCCACGACGTAGCCCGGGACCTGGTCGGCTGCACCCTTCTCTACGAGGGTCGAGGGGGCACCATCGTCGAGACCGAGAGCTACCACGCCGACGATCCCGCCTGCCACGCCTACGTCGGCCTCACCGAGCGCACCCGCGTCCTCTTCGGCCCGCCGGGCCGGGCCTACGTCTACCTCTCCTACGGGATCCACAGCCTGCTGAACGCGGTCGCCGAACCCGAGGGGGAGGCGGCCGCGGTCCTGATCCGGGCGCTGGAGCCGACCCACGGGGTGGAGGAGATGCGCGCCCGCCGCGGCGGCAAGCCCGACGCCGACCTCTGCTCCGGCCCCGGCAAGCTGACCGAGGCGCTCGGCGTCGACCTCTCAGACAACGAGGCGGACCTGGGCGCCGAGCCGTTCCTGCTGACGCCGCCCGCCGCCGAGCCGCCGCCGATCGTCGCTAGCCCCCGGATCGGAATCACCAAAGCCGTCGACCGCCCCTGGCGGTTCAGCGCCGCCGGCAGCCCCTTCGTTTCGCGCCCTTGGCCGGCGAAACCGCAAGAAGGCGTCGTATAGACGTATTTCCGCGGTCTCGGCGGATCAGCCCGCGGTGATGCCGCCACCGCCGCCTGATTCCGGGGTCGCTTCGGGCGTTGCTTCCGGGGTCGCTTCCGGCGTGGCTTCGGGTTCCGGTTCGGCTTCGTATTCGCCTTCGGGTTCCGCTTCGTATTCCGGTTCCGGTTCGGCTTCGTATTCGCCTTCGGGCGCTTCGTAGCTTTCGACTTCGCCCGGTTCGAAGTCTTCGCCGGATGCCTTGGCGGCCTTGCGCGCCGCTCGTTCAGCGGCGTGTTCGGCCTGGATGTCCTGCCAGGCGGAGATCACCCGGGCCCAGATCAGGGCCGGGAAGGTGCCGCCCATCACCGGGCCGCCGTTGTAGAGGGTCGTCATCGGCGTCGTCGTGTCGGGGTAGCCGACCCAGACGCAGGCGGTGACTTCGTCGGCGATCCCGCCGCAGAACCAGGCGTCGCCGTTGTTCTCGGTCGTTCCCGTCTTGCCCCACTGGCCTTCGGCGCCGATCTGGGCGTTGGTGCCGGTGCCGCTGGAGACGACGGTTTCGAGGATGCTCTTCTCCGTTTCGACCGTTTCCTGGTCGAAGACCTGGTCGTGCATCGAGTCGTTGTCGCCGCCCTTGATCGTCTCGCCGTCGTCGTTGGTCACCTGGGTGAAGGCGACCGGGCTGTCGCCGGGCCGGGGGGCCAGGGTGCCGCTGACGCGGTCGCCGTTGTTGCCGATCGTGCTGTAGGCGTAGGTCCAGCCGAGGGGGGTGACGCCGAGGGTGAGCCCGCCCAGCACCATCCCCGGGTTGGTCGAGATCGGGTCGTCGTAGCCGGCCTTGTGGGCGGTGCCGGCGATCGCCGCGGTGCGGTCGCGGACCGTCTTGCCCTGCAGGCCTTCGAGCGCCAGGGCCGCGTAGATCGAGTTGTCCGAGAAGGTCGTCGCGCAGACGATGTCGCAGGAGCCGAGGTAGGAGTCCTCGTCGTTGGTTACCCGGTACGTTTCCGCGTTCTTTTTGCCGAAGTGGAAGAAGCGTTCTTCGGAGGGGTAGACGGTGTAGGGGGAGATCCCCTGTTCCAGCGCCGTCAGCAGGGTGAAAGGCTTGATCGAGGACCCCGGCTGGCGGTGCCCCTGCGTTGCCAGGTTGAAGGGCTTGGTGTCGAAGTCGGGGCCGCCGACCATCGCCTTGATCCCGGCGTTGCGGTTGTCGATCACGACCACCGAGGCGGTCGCCGGCGAGTAGCCGAGGTAGGAGTTGACGGCTTCTTCGGCCGCTTCCTGCAGCCGCAGGTCGAGCGTCGACTTGACCGTCAGCCCGCCGAAGAAGGCCTTCGCGGCCCCGTAGCGGTCGACCAGCTGCTGGCGCAGGTAGGCGGTGAAGTAGGGAGCCCTGGAGTCGAGGCTCGGCGGTTCGATGCTGGCGTCGGGCGGCAGCGCCTGCTCCTGCCCTTCCCGCATCTGCGCTTCGGAGATGTAGCCCTGTTCGGCCATCCGTTCGAGCACCAGGTTGCGGCGCGCGAGGGTGTTTTCGGGGAAGACTTTCGGGTCGTAGGCCGAGGGCGACTGGATGATCCCCGCCAGCATCGCCGCCTCCCAGGGCTCGAGCACCGAGGCGCAGGGGTCGGTTTCGGTCCCGCAGCCGGGATGGGCGTAGCCGAAGTAGGTGCGCGCGGCCGCCTCGATCCCGTAGGCGCCCTGGCCGAAGTAGACCGTGTTCAGGTACTCGGTGATGATCTTGTCCTTGCTCCAGTGGCGCTCAAGGCGGTAGGCGAGCGCCGCCTCCTTGAACTTGACGAACAGCGAGCGGTCGCCCTGGGCTTCGAGCGCGTTCTTGACGAACTGCTGGGTGATCGTCGAGGCGCCCTGGGCGGCGCTGGCGCTGAGGATGTCTTTGACCAGGGCGCGGCCGATGCCCTCGAAATCGACGCCATTGTGCTCGTAGAAGCGGGCGTCCTCGATCGAGACCACCGCGTTCTTGACGTTGGGGGAGATCTGGCCGGAGCTGAGCAGGATCTTGTTCTGGTCGCTGCTGAGGGTGCCGATCTCTTCGCCGTTGGCGTCGACCAGGACGCTGTTCTTGGAGGCCTTGTACTGGGCGAAGTCGTAGATCGCCGGCAGCTCCTGGGAGACGGCGGCCATCATCCCGAAGACCATCGAGACCACGGCGAGGATGCCGAGGCCCAGCAGCACGAAGAGCACGCGCAGCTTCTTCAGGCGCGGTTTACGTTCCGAGGAGGCCATCGAGTGAGGTAACCGCTGCAACCTGGCAGAGCCCGTTGCGCGGAGGCGGCAGTCTAGCATTGCGCCGATGCCGGACCTGACGCGTAACGCGGTCGACGTGCTGCCCGAGGGGCGGCTCGCGGAGCAGCTGGAAGAGGGGCGGCCGCTGCGGGTCAAGCTGGGGATCGACCCGACCACCGCCGACATCCACCTCGGCCACACGGTCGTCCTCGAGAAGCTCGCCGAGTTCCAGCGGGCCGGGCACCAGGTCGTCCTGATCATCGGCGACTTCACCGCCCAGGTGGGCGACCCGAGCGGTCGCTCGGCGACCAGGCCGGTGCCGACGGCGGAGGAGATCGAGGCCAACGCCGAGACCTACCAGGACCAGGCCTTCAAGATCCTCGACCGCGAGCGGACCGAGGTCCGCCGCAACAGCGAGTGGCTGCGGATGGAGCCCGAGGCGCTGCTCGGCCTGCTGGCGCAGACCACGGTAGCGCGCCTGCTGGAGCGCGACGACTTCCAGAAGCGGATGGCGGCGGGCCAGCCGATCGCGGCGCTGGAGCTGCTCTACCCGCTGCTGCAGGGCTACGACTCGGTCGCGGTCAAGGCCGACGTCGAGCTCGGCGGCACCGACCAGAAGTTCAACCTGCTCTTCGGGCGCGACGTCCAGACCGCCTACGGCCAAAAGCCGCAGTCGATCGTGACCCTGCCGATCCTGGTCGGCACCGACGGCGTTCAGAAGATGAGCAAGTCGCTCGGCAACTACGTCGGCGTCACCGACGCACCGGAGGAGATGTTCGGCCGGCTGATGAGCATCCCCGACGAGGCGATGGCCGAGTACTACCGGCTGCTGCTCGGCTCCGAGCAGCCCGACATCCCCCCGAATCAGGCCAAGCGCGAGCTGGGCCGGCGGATCGTCGATCGCTTCCACGGCGAGGGCGCCGGCGCGGCCGCCGAGGAGCACTTCGACCGCGTCCACGTCAAGCACGAGGTGCCGGAGGACATCCCCGAGGTCGAGCTGGGCGCCTACCGCGCCGACGGCAACGGGCTGGTCCACCTGCCGCGCCTGATCGCTGGCGCCTTCGGCCTCAGCAGCAGCGAAGGACGGCGCCTGATCCAGCAGGGAGGGGTCAAGCTCGACGGCGAGCCCGTGCCTGCAGAGCCCCTCGACATCGAGGCCGATAGTCTTGACGGACGCGTGCTGCAGGTCGGGAAGCGGCGCTTCTGCCGCCTTAGGGCCACCCCCTAGGCAAACCGCCGGCCGCGCGCTATACTCCTTCGTCCTTCTGGGGATGCCCTAGGCAGCCCCGAGCGTCGAGAGCGGCGAGTCCCGCCGTAGAGAGCGCAGCGGTCTTTGAAAACTGAGCAGCGTGCATCTCCGCGGACTTCGGTCTGCGGAATGTTCAGCCCGACCCATTCGGTGCGCCAGCGTGCCGGATGGTTTTGATTTACCTCGTCATGTCGGTCGTCGTATTTGTGTACTCGACGGCCACTGAGATATGACAGGCTCTCTGTAGAAGTACATTTCACGGAGAGTTTGATCCTGGCTCAGGACGAACGCTGGCGGCGTGCTTAACACATGCAAGTGGTGCGACGAACCAGGGCTTGCCCTGGGGCAAAGCCGCGAACGGGTGAGTAACACGTGAGTAACCTGCCCCGATGACC
>DASSYI010000074.1:0-14243 GCA_035703365.1 Solirubrobacterales bacterium | reverse complement strand
ATCACCCCGAGGAACAGCCATGCGCGCACGAGCATCGCCGGCCGGATCACGCTCTCCGAGCGCCGGCGCGGCGGGCGCTCCATGAGCCCGGGCTCCGCCGGTTCGCGACCGAGCGCAAGGGCCGGCAGCGTCTCGGTGCCGATGTCGAAGGCGAGGAGCTGCAGGACCGTGAGTGGGAGCGGGATCGCGCCGCCGGCGAGCGCGAAGACCACGAATGGGGTCACCTCGGGGATCGTGTGGGCGAAGATGTAGAGCAAGAACTTGCGGATGTTGTCGTAGATGCGCCGGCCCGCCGCTACGGCGATCACGATCGTGGCGAAGTTGTCGTCCGTGAGGACCATCGTCGAGGCCTCGCGGGCGACGTCGGTCCCCGAGCGCCCCATCGCGATGCCGATGTCGGCCCGGCGCAGGGCCGGCGCGTCGTTGGCGCCGTCGCCGGTCATCGCCACCACGTGGCCGGCCTCGCGCAGCGCGTCGGCGATCCGCAGCTTCGCCTCCGGGGTCGAGCGGGCGAAGACCAGCTCTCCGCCGCCGGCCAGCGCCGCGTCGAGCTGGGCCTCGCTCATGCTCTCCAGCTGGTCCTCGGAGATCGCCCGCGCGTGGCCGCCGGCGATCCCGATCCGGTTGGCGATCGCGACCGCGGTGCGCGGGTGGTCGCCGGTTATGACGACGATCCGGATCCCCGCCCGGTGGCAGCTCGCCACCGCCGCCGCCACCTCCGGCCGCGGCGGGTCGATCATCGCCACCAGGCCGAGCAGGGTGAGGTCGTTCTCGGCCTCCTCGCGCCGCTGCGGGACGGCGCCGCCGAGCCGCCGCCGCGCCACCGCCAGCACCCGCAGCCCTTCGTCGGCGAAGCGGTCGGTCTGGGCGTGGACCTCGCGCCGGGTCGCCTCGTCGAGCAGGCGGGAGCCATCGCCGACGGCGATCGCCGTGCAGCGCGGCAAGAGCGACTCCGGCGCCCCCTTGGCGTTGACCCACAGCGCCCGGTCCTCCTCGTCGACCGTGGACATCAGCTTCAGCCCGGCGTCGAAGTGGAACTGGGCGCGGCGGCGGGCGGCGCGGCGCTCGGCGTCGACCTCGACGCCGCGCTCGGCGGCGGCGAGCACCATCGCCGCCTCGGTCGGGTCCCCGAGCGGCTCGCCGCCCTCGCCGAGGCGGGCGTTGTTGCAGGCGAACATCGCCGCCGCCAGCTCGCGCACCCCCACCCGAACTGCATCAACTTCTACTTCTCCTGGGTGTAGAAGTTGATTCGGTTCGGTGGGCGTCCACAGTTGGGTCACCCGCATCCGGTTCTCGGTCAGGGTGCCGGTCTTGTCGGTGCAGACGACGTCGGTCGAGCCGAGCGTCTCGACCGCGCTCAGCCGCTTTACCACCGCCCCCTCGCGGACCATCCCCCGCACGCCGACGGCGAGCGCCAGGGTGATCACCGGCAGCAGGCCCTCGGGGACGTTGCCGACGATCAGCCCGATCGTCAGCACCACCGCGTCGCCGAGCGGCAGGCCGGCGCCGAGGGCGGCGATCGGGACGAAGGCGATCCCCATCGCCAGCGCGATCTTGGCGATCAGCCAGGCGACCCGCCGCACCTCGCCTTCCAGCGGGCTCTCCTCGACCTCGACCCGCTGCGTGAGCGAAGCGATGCGGCCGATCTCGGTCGCCATCCCGGTCGCCTCGACCAGCGCCCGCGCCTCGCCGCCGGTGCAGGCGGTGCCGCTGAAGACGAGGTCGCGCCGCTGCAGGCGGGGGGTGTGCGGGTGCGCCGCGATCGGCGCGAGCGAGACCGGGACCGACTCGCCCGTCAGGGTCGAGAGGTCGGCCTCGATCGTTCCCTCGAGCAGCCGCCCGTCGGCGGAGATGCGGTCGCCCTCGCCGATCAGCAGCAGGTCGCCGGGGACGAGGTCGACGGCATCGACCTCGGTCTCCTCGCCGTCGCGGAGGACCCGCGCCCGCTGCGGGATGTAGCCCTGCAGCGCCTCGACCGCGCGCTCGGCCTGCATCTCCTGGGCGAAGGCGAAGACGGCGTTGAGGACGATCACGATCACCACCGCGACCGCGACCGGGGTGATCCCGGCGATCGCCGCCAGCGCCGCCGCGCCCCAGAGCAGGAGCGCCAGCGGGTGGGTGAACTGGCGGGCGAGCTGTTTCGGCCAGCGGCGGCCGTGGCGGCGTTCGAGCCGGTTCGGCCCGTGGCTCAGCAGGCGTCGGGCGGCCTCACGGCTGGAAAGCCCCTCCAGTGCCTCCCGGGACACCCATCGCTCCTACCCGCCGGCGGGGACCGGATCGCGCTCGATCGGGCACGACATGCAACGCGGCCCGCCGCGGCCGCGGCCGAGCTCGGCGCCGGCGATCGTGATCACCTCGATGCCGCCGGCGCGCAGGCGGGTGTTGGTGTCGACGTTGCGCTCGTAGGCGACGACCACGCCCGGGGCGACGGCGAGGACGTTGTTGCCATCGTCCCACTGCTCGCGCTGGGCCTCGAAGCTGTCGCCGCCGGTCTCGAAGAGGCGCAGCTCGCCGACGTCGAGTGCGGCGGCGATCGCCGCAAAGAGCTCGCCCTCGCGCTCGACCCGCACCCCTTCCGGGCCGGGCCGCAGGGTGTAGCCGACCATTGCCGAGCGCAGCTCGGGGTAGACCGTGAAGGCGTCGCGGTCGACCATCGTCATCACCGTGTCGAGGTGCATGCTCGAGCGCTGGGCCGGCAGTTCGACCGCGATCACCCGGGTCGCGGCGCCGTGGGCGAAGAGGCGGCGGGCGAGCAGCTCGACCCCGGCCGGCTTGGTCCGCTCCCCCATCCCGATCAGGACGCAGCCGTTGCCGATCACCAGGACGTCGCCGCCCTCGAGGTGCGGCGGGCCGCCGAGGTCGTCGCTCCAGGTCTCGTGCGGGGTCGCGGCGAAGAGCGGGTGGTGGCGGTAGATCGCCTCCAGGTGGACCGCCTCGCGACGGCGAGCCGGCTTCGCCATCGCGTGCACGGTCACGCCTTCGTAGACCCAGGCCGACGTGTCGCGGGTGAAGAGGTGGTTGGGCAGCGGCGCCAGGACGAAGCCGTCGCGGCGCGCCACCTGGGCGACCAGCGACTCGCTGGCGAAGGGCAGCTCCTCGTAGGTGATGCCGCCGATCAGCCGCTCGGCCAGCGTCGCTCCAGGCAGCTGTCCCAGCCACTCGGCGACTGCAGGGCCGAGCGCCGGCCCGAGGTCGGCCTCGGCCAGGGTGCCGGCCAGGACCTCCGCCCGCGCCTGGGGAAGTTCCAGCGCCTGCGCCAACAGCTCCCGCAGGTAGAGGACCTCGACGCCCTCCTCGCGCAGGGTGTCGGCGAAGGCGTCGTGCTCTTGGCGGGCGCGCTTGACCCAGAGGACGTCGTCGAAGAGCAGCTCGTCCTTATTGGCGGGAGTCAGCCGCTGCAGCTCGAGGTCGGGGCGGTGCAGCAGCACCCGGTGCAGGACGCCGACCTCCGAGCCGACGTAGAGGCGCTGCGCGGGCCGCGGCGCCCCCGCGCCGGCAGCTAGCGACGCGTCAGGGTCGCGACTTAGCTGGGGGGCGGGGGCTTGTGCGGGTGCTCCAGGGCTCCTCATGATCAGGAGTCCTTCTTCATCGCGACAACCGCACCCTCACGGACGGGAGAGCGGGGTGGCGGTGGCGTCGCGACAAGTTCTTCGGCGTGCTTTTCGGCCTGTTTGGCCTGCCACCACTTCATCAGCACGTAGACGGGGATCCCGGCCAGGAGCAGTACGAACCCCTTGGCGATGATGTCCTTGCCCGAGCCCGTGATCGCCCAGACGGAGTAGGCGAAAGCGAGCGCGGCGATCACCGTGTCGCGGACGAAGCGGCCGCGCTCGAAGATCTCCCGTTCGGTGAAGTAGAGGTGGGCCTGGGCCGCCGCCGAGTAGGCGTAGGGAACCAGGGTGGTCAGGGTGGCGAGGAGGATGATGAAAGTGAAGGCGTCGACCAGGCCCTTGGTGTAGTTCATCAGCATCAGGCCGGTGACCAGGACCGAGGAGACGACGAGGCCGAAGACCGGCGTCCGCCGCTCGCCGTGGACCTTGGCGAACTGCTCCGGGAAGAGCCCGTCCTCGGCGGCTGCCAGCGGCACCCGTCCCTGCAGGAGGATCCAGCCGTTGAGGGCGCCGAAGGTGGAGAAGAGGGCGACCAGGGCGATCACCTTTTCCCAGCTGCCGCCGAACATCTGCCCAGCCGCGTCGGCGAAGGGGCTGGTCGAGGCGGCGAGCGTGTCGGTCGGGATCACGCCCATCACCGCGATCGTGCCGATGATGTAGACGACGGTTGCGGCGAGGGTGCCGTAGACCGTCGCCCGCGGGATGTTCTTCTCCGGGTCCTTGACCTCGCCGGCGGCGACGGTCGCCGACTCGAGGCCGATGAAGGCCCAGAGGGTGAGCGGGGCGGCGGCGGAGATCGCGCTCCAGCTGCCGTGCGGCGAGAACGGCGAGAGGTTGTCGCTTTCGATGAAGAAGAGGCCGATGACGCCGATCACGGCGAGCGGCACGAACTTGAGGATCGTGGTGACGACCTGGACGGCACCGCTCTCGCGGGTGCCGAGGATGTTGACGAAGGTCAGCAGCCAGATGACGCCGATGCCGACCAGCGCCGCCAGCAGGTTGTTGGTGCCGAGCTCGCCCCAGAAGACGGCCAGGTAGCCGACGAAGGCGACGGCGATCGCGGCGTTGCCGGCCCAGGCGGCGATCCAGTAGCCCCAGGCGGTTTGGAAGCCGATGAAGTCGCCGAAGGCCCGCCGCGCGTAGGCGTACGGCCCGCCGGTCTGCGGCATCGCGCGGCCGAGGCGGGAGAAGACGAGCGCCAGCAGCATCGCGCCGATGCCGGTGAAGATCCAGCCGAAGATCGAGATCGGCCCGGCGACGGCGGCAAGCGAGGCCGGCAGCAGGAAGATCCCTGAGCCGACCATGTTCCCGATCACGAGCGCGGTGGCCATCCAGACCCCCATGCTTCGTTTCAGCTTCGGCGTCTCGGCGCCGGCGCCGTTGGCGGCGACGCCCTCTTTCGTTGCCATGCCTTCCATCGGTTCTCTCCCTATTCGCAGGACTGGGTGTGCGACTGCTGCGCCTAGATTGGCCCGCAGCGGAGGCCGTGCCATCCGGGCCGCGCACCACCCTCGAGTGGGGCGAAACCGCAGGTCGAACGGTTACGCTCGGCCGGTGAGCACGGAGCCACAGGGGCCGATCGAGGTCGCCCTCGTCGACGACCACGCGGTGGTGCGCGGGGCGCTGAAGGCGCTGCTCGATGGCCAAGACGACATCGCGGTCGTCGGCGAGGCGGGCGACATCGCCGCGGGGCGGGCGCTGGTCGCCGAGCAGCGCCCGCGGGTCCTCGTCCTCGACGTCAACCTGCCCGACGGCCTCGCGGTCGACGCCCTGCCGCAGCTGCTGGAGGACTCGCCCGAGACGGCCGTGGTGCTGCTGACGATGGAGCGCGACCTCAGCCTCGCCCGGCAGGCGTTAGAGGCCGGAGCCAAGGGCTACCTGTTCAAGGACTCGGCCCACCTGGAGCTGATCGAGGCGGTCCGCGCCGCCGCCGCCGGGGAGCGCCACCTCGCCCCCGCCGTCGCCGCCGGCCTCGCCAAGGACGGCGAGGAGGAGCGCCCAGTGCTCTCGCCGCGCGAGACCGAGGTCCTGAAGCTGATGGCCCTCGGCCACACCAACCGTGAGATCGGCGAGCAGCTCTCCCTCAGCGTCCGCACCGTCGAGACCCACCGCGCTCATATCCAGCAGAAGCTGGGGCTGTCGAGCCGCCCGGAGTTGACGCGTTATGCGCTTGACAATGGGTTGATCGATACGTAGTTGGCCGGGAGGTGGTCGGTGGGGGGTCCCTGGGAGCACCTCCGCCGAGTGGATCGCTTATTTGCTGGCGCCTCGGACCGCTTTGGCTCGGCTCCATGCTGAGTACCCAGGGACCCCCCACCGACCACCTCCTCGAACACGGTCGATTTATCGAAACCGCAAAAACCCGTGTACAGGACGGGTTCTTGCGGTTTCGGCGGAGGCGCCTTTGGGTTTTGATTGCTAGGACCAGGTGCGGGGCCAGGGTTTGGGGGGCTCGGGTGGGGCGATGCGGATGCGGGCGTCGGCGGCGATCGCGCCGGTGGGGGTGGCGAGGACGGGGTTGAGGTCGAGCTCGACGATCTCGTGGTGGGTGTCGGCGAGGGCGCCGACGCGGAGGACCAGGTCTTCGATGGCGGCGAGGTCGACGGGCTCGGAGCCGCGGAAGCCGGTCAGCAGCGGGAAGGTCGCCAGCGAGCGGATCATCGCCGCGGCGTCGGCCTCGGTCAGGGGGCAGACGCGCAGGGCGACGTCGCCGAGCAGCTCGACCGCGGTGCCGCCGGCGCCGCAGGCGACGACGGGGCCGAAGACGGGATCGGCGGCGACGCCGACCAGCAGCTCGGTGCCGCCCTCAACCATCTTTTGGACGAGGAAGCATTCCGCCCGCAGGTCGCGCCCGGCGAGCCTCGCCTCCATCTCCCCCGCCGCCCGCTCGACCTCCTCGGCGCCGGCGAGGCCGACGGCGACGGCGCCGAGCTCGGTCTTGTGCAAGATGCCGGCGCCGTGGGCCTTCAGCGCCACCCGGCCGCCGAGCTCGGCGGCGGCCTCACCGGCCGCCCGTGCGTCGGGGACGACCCGGGAGCGCGGCGTCGCGATCCCGTAGCTGCCGAGCAGCCGCTCGCACTCGGCCGCCGACAGCCACTCGCGGCCGGCCTCGAGCGCTTCGGCGATCGTCGCCGCCGCCTCGTCGCCGCGGACGCCCTCCGGCTCGGCCGGCGCCGCCGGCGGCCGGCGCCGCCACTCGGCGTGGCCGGCGGCCCGGGCCAGCGCCCGCGCCGCGTCCTCGGGCTGGCGGTAGGTGGGGACCGTCGCGGTCGCGGCCAGAGCGGTCCGGTCGCCGGTGGTGAGGAAAACCGCCAGGACCGGGATCGGCCGCGGCAGCTCGGTGACCGCATCGCGGATCGCCGCGGCGACGTCCTCCGAGCTCGTCGCCAGCGGCCGGATGAAGATCGCGATTAGCGCGTCGATCCCCTCCCACCGCGCCAGCTCGCCGATCGCCCGCCGGTACTCCTCGGCGCCGGCGCTGGCAATCAGGTCGACCGGGTTTCCCAGCCCCGCCTCGGCGGCGGCGAAGGCCGCCAGCCGCTCGCGCACCTCGGGCGGGGTCTCCGGCACCTCCAGCCCCGCCGCCTCGCAGGCGTCGGCGCACATGATCCCCGGGCCGCCCGCGTTGGTGACGATCCCGACCCGGGGGCCGGCCGGCAGCGGCTGCGAGGAGAACAGCGCCGCGGCGTCGAGCAGCTCCTCCAGGGTCCCCGTACGCACCACCCCGGACTGGGCGAAGAGCGCGTCGACGGTGCGGTCGGAGGCTCCGAGCAGGGCGCCGGTGTGGGAGCCGGCGGCGCGCGCGCCCGCCGCCGAGCGGCCGCTCTTGACGGCGAGGATCGGCAGCTTGCGGCCGACGCGGCGCGAGACCCGGGCGAAGCGGCGGGGGTCGCTGAAGGACTCGATGTAGAGCAGCGCGACCTCGGTCCGCCCGTCCTCCTCCCAGTACTCGAGGAAGTCGTTGCCGGTGACGTCGGCGCGGTTGCCGACCGAGGCGAAGGAGGAGACGCCGAGCCGCCGCTCCTCGGCGAACTCCGCCAGCGCCAGGCCAAGGGCGCCGCTCTGGCTGACGAAGCCGACGTTGCCGGCCGGCGGCGGGTGCGGGATGAAGGTCGCGTTCAGGCGCGAGCCGGGCTCGGTCTCCAGCACGCCGAGGCAGTTCGGCCCGACCAGCCGCATACCGTTCTCGCGGCAGATCGCCAGCAGCTCGCGCTCGCGCGCCGCCCCCTCCTCCCCGGTCTCCGAGAAGCCGGCCGAGAGCACGACCAGCGCCCGCGCGCCCTTCGCCGCCGCTTCGCGGGCGACGGCGGCGACCGCCGGCGCCGGGACCGCGACCACCGCCAGCTCGACCTCCCCCGGCACCGCCTCCAGCCGCGGGTAGGCCGGCAGCCCGCGCAGCGTCTCCGCCGCCGGGTTGACGGGATGGATCGGGCCCTCGAAGCCGGCCTCGACGAGGTTGCGCAGGACCTCGGCGCCGACGCTCCCCGGCCGCCGCGAGGCGCCGACCAGGGCCACGGAGCGCGGCTCCAAAACTGAGGCGACCGCGGCGCGGGCGGCAAGCCGGTCGCGGTCGAGAAAGCGCTCGCGCGCCGCCGCCGAGAACGAGGTCGGCATCGTCACCCGCAGCACGCCCGGTTCGGCCGAGGTCCGCGTCGGCAGGCCGCTCTCGCGGAACATCTCGATCATCCGGTGGTTCTGCGGCAGCACCTCGGCGACGAAAGTGGCGAACCCGTTCTCGGCGGCGACCTCGGCGAGGTGGGCGAGCAGGATCGTCCCCAGCCCCCGTCCCTGCAGCCCGTCGCCGACGGCGAAGGCGACCTCAGCGAGGTCGTCGGGGCCGCCGACGTAGAGGCCGTGGGCGACGATCCCGCTGCCGCCGCGGAGGGCGGCGAGCCCGTAGCGCTCGCGGTAGTCGACGTCGGCGAAGGCCGCCGCCGCGCGCTCGAGGTCGACCGCGCCGGAGAAGAAGCGGAAGGCCCGCGACCGGGCGTCGAGCCCGGCGAGGAACTCGTGCAGGCCGGCGGCGTCGTCGCGGCGCACCGGCCGCAGGTGGACGGTCGAGCCGTCGTGCAGGACCACGTCGGCCTCGCGGTGGGCGGGATAACCGTCGCTCACCCCCGGATCGTAGATCGGCGTTCGTCCTTTTCCGGTCTTATGCCCGGAAAAGGACGAACGCCGCGGGGGTTACAGTGGCGCCGATGCTCTATTTCAGCCATCCGGCCTGCCTGGAGCACGATCCCCGCCAGGGCCTGCCCGGCCACCCGGAGTCGCCGGAGCGGCTGCGGGCGATCGAGGCGGCGCTGGTCGAGCGCGAATGGCTCGGCTGGGAGCGCCGCGAGGCGCCCGCGGCGGCCACCGAGGCGCTGGAGCTCGTCCACCCGCGCGAGCACGTCGAGCGGATCCGCGACCTCTGCGCCGCCGGCGGCGGCGCGATCGACGCCGACACCTACGCCGGCGCGGCCTCCTGGGAGGCGGCGCTGCGCTCCGCCGGGGCCGCCTGCGAGATGACCCGCGCCCTGCTCGCCGGCGAGGCCAAGGCCGGCTTCGCCGCCGGCCGCCCGCCAGGCCACCACGCCGAGCCCGAGCGGGCGATGGGCTTCTGCCTCTTCGACAACATCGCGATCGCCGCCGCGACGGCGCTGGCCGAGCACGGCCTCGAGCGGGTCTTCATCCTCGACTGGGACGTCCACCACGGCAACGGCACCGCGGAGATCTTCCGCCGCCGCGCCGACGTCCTCTTCGCCAGCATCCACCAGGGCGGGATCTTCCCCGGCACCGGCGCCCTCGGCGACGCCGGCTCCGGGCCCGGCGAGGGGTACACGATCAACCTGCCGGTGCCGGCCGGCAGCGAAGAGCACGTCTGGCTCTCGCTGCTGGAGCACGTCATCCTCCCCGCCGCCGCGCAGTTCGAGCCGCAGCTGGTCCTCGTCTCGGCCGGTTTCGACGCCCACCTCGCCGACCCGCTCGCCGAGTGCCGGCTGGAGACCTCGAGCTTCGCCCAGATGGCCTGCCAGGTGCGCGAGGCCGCCGCGGGCTGGGGCGCGCCCGTCGGCGCCGTGCTGGAGGGCGGCTACAACCTCGCCGCGCTCGCCGACTCGACGGTGGCGACGATGGCGGCCCTCGGCGGCGAGGGCGAGGCGGTCTCCGCCGCCCCCGAGCCGCTGCTCACCTCCCGCGCCGCCTCCCACGTCTCCCACTACTGGAGCCTCTGATGAGTCGAGCCTCCCAAGGGAGCCTCTAGCCCCCATGGCCGACCCCAAATTCGTCCAGATCCCCGTCCACCGCCTGGTCCGCTTCAAGCCGCTGCTGGGCGAGCGTTACGCGGAGATCGAAGAGGTCGCGAAGTGGGCGCGCGGCGGGTTCTCCGGCCGCGCGATCTGGCACCTCAGCTCGACCGCCCGCGGCGGCGGCGTCGCCGAGCTGCTGCGCACCCTCCTCCCCTACGCCCGCGATGCCGGCGTCGACGTCCGCTGGGTGGTGCTGCGCGAGGGGCCGGACTTCTTCGCCGTCACCAAGCGGCTCCACAACCACCTCCACGGCGACCGCGGCGACGGCGGCGCTCTCGACGAGGAGGCGCGCCGCGTCTACGACGCGGTCGCAAAGGCGAACGCCGAGGCGCTGGGGCCGCTGATGCAGAAGGACGACATCGTCTACCTCCACGACCCGCAGACGGCGGGGATGATCGCGCCGCTCTGCGAGCGCGGGCTGCGGGTCGTCTGGCGCTGCCACATCGGCGTCGACCGGCCGAACGACCTCGTCCGCGGCGCCTGGGACTTCCTCCGTCCATATATAGAGCGGGCGGAGGCCTACGTGTTCTCGCGCCGCGAGTACGTCTGGGATGGCCTCGACCAGAACAAGGTGTGGTTCATGCCGCCGGTGATCGACCCCTTCTCCTCGAAGAACCAGGAGCTCGAGCCGGGCGTGGTGACGGCGATCCTGAAAGAGCTCGGGCTGGTCCCCGACGGGCTGGAGACCGCGCCCACCTTCGAACGCGCGGACGGCACCCCGGGCCGGGTCGAGCGCAAGGCCCAGATCCTGCAGGAGGAACCGGTTCCCGACGGGGCCAAGGTGGTGGCGCAGGTCTCGCGCTGGGACCGGCTCAAGGATCCGCTCGGCCTGCTGGAGATGCTCGACGACCACCTCGACGACCCGGCCGTGCACCTCGTCGCCGCCGGGCCCGACACCGGCGGCGTCTCCGACGACCCCGAGGGCGCCGCCGTCTACGAGGAGGTCGCCGCGGCCTGGCGCGAGCTCGGCGAGGAGAGTCGCCGCCGCGCCCACCTGGTCAGCCTGCCGATGCACGACGTCGAAGAAAACGGGGCGATGGTCAACGCGATCCAGCGCCGCGCCGACGTCGTCGTCCAGAAGAGCATCGCCGAGGGGTTCGGGCTGACCGTCGCCGAGGCGATGTGGAAGCGGCGGCCGGTGGTCGGCAGCTGCGTCGGCGGCATCCAGGACCAGATCGTCGACGGCGAGACCGGCTGCCTGGTCGAAGACCCCCGCAACCTCGCCGGCTTCGCCCACGCGATCGAGCAGCTCCTCGCCGACCCGGAGCGGGCGCGGGAGATGGGCGAGGCAGGCCGGCAGCGGGTTGTCGACCGCTACCTGGCGGTCGAGCGCCTGCGCGAATACGTCGACCTGCTCGCCGCGCTGATCAGCTGACGCCGGCCGGGGAGATCACCGCCCTCCCGTCGAGGTTGCCTTCGCGCATCTTCTCGTAGGCCTTGGGCGCTTCGTCGAGGCTGAAGTGCTCGACGTGGGCTTTGATCTTGCCCTCGCGGGCGAGGTCCAGGCACTCCATCAGCTCGACCGCGGTCCCCCAGTAGGGGATGCCGAGCTCGGCCTCGAACGGCACCGCGCCGAAGGCAAACTCGAATTTGCCGCCGTGGAGGCCGACGATCGTCAGGTCGCTCTCGAATTTGGCGACCGCCGCCGCCAGCGCCATCGAGTCGTCGGAGCCGACCATGTCGACGACCAGCTCGCAGCCGCGCCCCTTGGTGATCTCGCGGATCGCCTCGGCGGCCAGGTCGCCGGCCTTGACCGCCTCGTCGGCACCGACATCGCGCGCCAGCTGCAGGTGCTCGTCGACCAGGTCGACGGCGACGATTCGGGCCGGGCTCAGCGCCCGCAGGATCTGCACGCCCACGTGGCCGAGGCCGCCGACGCCGATCACGACCGCGGTCGACCCCGGCACCAGCAGGTGCAGCGAGCGTTTGATCGCGTGGTAGGGCGTCAGCGCCGCGTCGGAGAGCGGCGCTGCCTCGCGCGGGTCGAGGTCGCCGAGCGGCAGCAGCAGCCGCGGGTGCGGGACCAGCATGTACTCGGCCATGCCGCCGTCGAGCCCGAGGCCGCCGCCGAAGGCGCCGATCTCGGCCTGGTGCTCGCAGTAGTTCTCGGCCGAGAGCCGGCAGGCGCGGCAGCGGCCGCAGCCCCACGGCCCGTAGACCTGAACCGCTTCGCCAACCTCGACGCCCTCGACCCCGGCGCCGACCGCCTCGACCCAGCCGGCGTTCTCGTGCCCGAGCGTGAAGGGGACGTCGAAGCCGAGCGTCCCCGGCGGCCACTCCATCAGGTGCAGGTCCGAGTGGCAGGCGCCGGCGCCGCCGATCTTGACCAGGACCTGGCCCGGCCCGGGTTCGGGGACGTCCACCTCCCGCAGCTCGGGCTGGTGTTCCCATTCGGTCAGCTGGTAGGCCTTCATCGCGGCTCTCCTTCGCTTCGTGCTTTTTCCAACAGCAGTCTTTGCTCGGCGGCGGCGACGAGGCGGCGGGTGCGGTCGACCGCGTCGATGTTGACCGAGATCGCCTCGATCCCGCCGCGAACGAGCAGCTCGGCGTACTCGGGGTAGACCGACGGCGCCTGGCCGCAGATCGAGGTCCGCAGGCCGAGCTCGTGGGCGCGGTCGAGCAGCCGGGCGATGTACTCGGTGACGGCGGCGTCGCGCTCGTCGAAGACCTCGGCGACCAGCTCCGAGTCGCGGTCGGCGCCGAGCAGGAGCTGGGTCAGGTCGTTGGAGCCGATCGAGATCCCGGCGACGCCGAGCTCGGCGTAGCGCGCCAGGTGGAAGAGGACCGACGGCACCTCGGCCATCAACCAGAGCTCGAAGCCGGGGTGCTCGAGGAGGCCGGCGCGCTCGAACATCTCCCGGCAGGCGGCGACTTCGTGCGGGGTACGGACGAAGGGGAGCATCGCGTGCAGGTTCTCGTGGCCGCCCTCCCAGACCCGCGCCAGCGCCCGCAGCTCCAGCTCCAGCAGGTCGGGCTCGTGCATGTAGCGCAGGGCGCCGCGGTACCCGATCATCGGGTTCGCCTCGACCGGCTCGAAGCGGTCACCGCCCTCGAGGCCGCGGAACTCATTGCTGCGGAAGTCGATCGTCCGGTAGGTGATCGGCCGCGGCGCGAAGGCGGCGGCGAACTTGTCCAGCGAGGCGGCCATGCGATCGACCACCCGGTCGCCTTCGCCGGCCTCCAGCAGCGCCCGCGGGTGGGTCCCGTCGAGCGCCTCGACCACCATCAGCTCCGCCCGCAGCAGCCCGACCCCGTCGACGTCGAGCGAGGCGACCCGCTCGAGCTGCGAGGGCTCGGAGAGGTTGACCAGCAGCTTGGTTCCGGTCACGAGCGGCGCCGCGCTCACCGCCGCGGGCTGGGAGGTGTCCACGGCGGCGACCCCCTGACGCGGCGCCGAGTCGCCCTCGGTCACCGTGCCGGCGCCGGCGTCGACGGTGACCAGCTCGCCGTCGCGCAGCACCTTGGTCGCGTCGGCGGTGCCGACCACGCAGGGGATGCCGAGCTCGCGCGAGACGATCGCCGCGTGGCAGGTCATCCCGCCGGAGTCGGTGACGATCGCCGCCGCGCGCCGCATCAGCGGCACCCAATCGGGCGCGGTCATGTGCGTGACCAGGATCTCGCCCTCGCCCAGCTCGGCGCCGCCGTCGAGGGCGGCGACGACGCGCACCGGGCCGGCGGCGACGCCGGGCGCCGCACCGAGCCCGCGGACCAGCTCCTCGCCGGCGGGGCCGGGCTCGGGCTCGGCCAACGCCTCGCCGCCGATCGAGGTGACCGGCCGCGACTGCAGCATCCAGACCTCGCCCGCGGCGTCGAAGGCCCACTCCGTGTCCTGGGGGGCGCCGTAGTGCGCTTCGATCGCGACCCCGAGCTCGGCCAGGCGGTGCACCTCCTCGTCGCCGAGCACGGGCTGCTCCGCCTCGTGCTCGCCCAGCTCGCGCGTCGTCGTGCCGCCGTCGCCGGTGGGCTCGATCGTCAGCTCCTTGCGCCGCACTTCGCGCCGCTCGATCGTCAGCTTGTCCTTGCGGACCACGTAGCGGTCGGGGGAGACCGAGCCGGAGACCACCGACTCGCCGAGGCCGAAGGCGCCCTCGATCACCAGCCTGTCCAGCGCCCCGGAGGCGGGTTCGATCGTGAACATCACGCCCGCCCGGGTCGATGCGATCTGGCGCTGGACGACGACGGCGATGTCCATCCCCGCCTGGTCGAAGCCGCGCTTGGCGCGGTAGTAGATCGTGCGCGCGCCGAACAGCGAGGCCCAGCATCTGCGCACCGCTTCGAGCGTCTCCTCGGCGCCGCGCACGTTGAGGAAGGTCTCGTTCATCCCGGCGAAGGAGGCGGACTCGGT